>JAEUGX010000092.1 GCA_016795545.1 Opitutaceae bacterium | reverse complement strand
GTGACGATGATGAGGTCGAGCTTCACCCCCTGCAGCGGCCGCAGGTTGGGCGCGGCGAGGCGACCGACCTTCTTGGGGTGCAGGCCGCTGTCGATGACCAGGTGGAAGTCGCCGAGCTGGACGTAGAGCGAATTCGCGCCGATGCCGCCGTCGCTGTTGAGGTCGATGAGCTTCATCAAGTGGGGGAGTCAGGCCGACGGAATCACCATGTCAAACGCCGGGATCCGCACGAAAATCCGGGCGCCGTCCTCGTCCAGGCCATGGAAGCTGCCCTCGACCCGGCCGTCGCAGCTGGCCACGTGGTAGCTGTTGTACGAGAAGTGGCCTCCCGGGGCGAGGGTGGGGGTCTCGCCGACGATCTTGTCACCCTCGACGACAAGGCGGGTGCCGTCGGCGTTCTCGATGACCCATTTGCGGCCGAGCAGGGTGACCGTGCGGTCGGACTCGTTCCGGATGGTCAGGTAGTAGATGAACGCGTGCGGGCGGTCGGGCGGCAGTTGTTCGCCACCGTGACGGTATACGAGCTTGTCCAACTCCACCTTCAACCCAGGCAGTTCGAGAGGGGCGGTCATGCCGTCCGCCACTCCAACGACCAAGGGGATCGAGGGCACGCAGAAAATACGGGTCCCGTCCGGGCTTTCTCCTTGCGGTGGCGGGGCCGGGACGCAGAAAGACGCTCATCTATGGAAAAGCTCGCGCTTCTCTCCGTCAGCGACAAACGCGGCCTGCCGGAATTCGCCACGGCCCTGGTCCGGCAGCACGGCTTCCGGCTGCTGTCCACGGGCGGCACGGCCCGGCTGCTGGCCGAGGCGGGCCTGGCCGTGACGGAGGTGAGCCAGCACACGGGGTTCCCGGAGATCATGGAGGGGCGGGTCAAGACCCTGCACCCGAAGATCCACGGCGGGCTGCTCTGCCGGCGGGACAAGCCCGAGCACCGGGCGCAGGCGGAGAAGAACGGCATCGGCCTGATCGACCTCGTGGTGGTGAACCTTTACCCGTTCGAGCAGACCGTGGCGAAGCCGCACGTCGAGTTTGAGGAGGCGATCGAGAACATCGACATCGGCGGCCCGTCAATGCTGCGGAGTGCCGCGAAGAATCACGAGAGCGTGACGGTCGTCTGCGACCCCGACGACTACCCGGCGGTGCTGGCGGCGCTCGGCGACCCGGCCCGGCTCGGCGAGCTGCGGCGCCGGTTGGCGCTGAAGGTCTTCCAGCGCACCGCCGCGTACGACGCGGCCATTGCCCGTTACCTGGAGGCGCAGCAGGCGGAACCGGACCTCGAGGCCTTGAGCGGCTTTCCCGCGACCTTCCAGCTCTCGCTCAAGAAGGCCCAGAGCCTGCGTTACGGCGAGAATCCCCACCAGAAGGCCGCCCTCTACGGCAGCTTCCACGAGCATTTCCAGCAGCTCCAGGGAAAGGAGCTCAGCTACAACAACATCCTCGACATCACCTCGGCCACCTACCTGATCGGCGAGTTTGAGCGCCCGACGGTCGCGATCCTCAAGCACACGAACCCCTGCGGGGTGGCGAGCGCGGACACCCTGCGCGAAGCCTGGGAGAAGGCCTTCGCCACCGACCGCCAGGCTCCGTTTGGCGGCATCATCGTCGTCAACCAAACCCTGGGGGCGGACCTGGCCGGCATCATCGCCGAGATCTTCACGGAGGTCATCATCGCGCCGCGGTTCACCGACGAGGCGCGGCAGATTTTCGGGCGCAAGAAGAACCTCCGGCTGATGATCGCCCGGGAGGGCCTGGGGCCCGACGCGCTGCAGGAGGTGCGTTCCGTCGTCGGCGGCGTGCTGGTCCAGGATCGCGATCGGACGCTGGGCAAGATCGGCGACTTCAAGGTCGTGACCCGGCGCCAGCCCACGCCCGACGAGTGGGCGTCCATGCTCTTCGGCTGGAAGGTCGGCAAGCACGTGAAGTCGAATGCGATCGTCTACTGCCGCGGCGAGCAGACGCTGGGGATCGGCGCCGGGCAGATGGCTCGGGTCGACAGCTCGCGCATCGCGGTGTGGAAGGCCGGCGAAGCCAAGCTGGACCTCAGGGGTTCGGTGGTCGCCAGCGAGGCGCTGTTTCCGTTCGCCGACGGCCTCATCGCCGCCGCGGAGGCCGGCGCGACGAGCGCGATTCAACCGGGCGGCTCCGTGCGCGACGAGGAGGTCATCAAGGCCGCCGACGAGCGCGGCATGGCAATGGTCTTCACCGGCATCCGGCACTTCAAGCACTAGGCCTGAACTTCTGCTTGGCCGCGGGGGCGAAGCCGGCTAGCTATCCCCTCATGAAAAAAAGCCTGCGATGGACGCTGCTGGCCGCGCTCGGGGTGCTGGCGGGATGCTACACGGTGCCGGAAACCGGCCGGCAAGCGATGGTGATGATCTCCCCGGGCGAGGAGACGCAGATGGGCGCCGCGGCCTTCGCCGACATCCGGGCCAAGGAAAAGGTCTCGCTTGATCCCGCCGCCAACGAGCGGGTCCGGCGGGTGGGGGCGCGGATCGCGCAGGCGGTCGGCGACGCGCTGCCCAGTGCCAAGTGGGAATTTGTGGTGTTCGACGAGCCCAAGACGATCAACGCCTTTGCGCTGCCGGGCGGCAAGGTCGGGGTGTACACCGGCCTCCTGGAACTGGCGACGACGGACGACGAACTGGCCACGGTCATGGGACATGAAATCGCGCATGTCACCGCCCGGCACGGCGCCGAGCGCATGTCGCAGGGCATCGTGACCGCCGCGATCGGCGTCGCCGTCGGCGTGGCCACCGACAACAGCCGCCACCGCGACCTCTGGCGCGTCGGCTACGGGCTCGCGGCCGGCGGCACCGTGCTGGCTTTCTCCCGCTCGCACGAGAGCGAGGCGGACTACATCGGCATCCGCTACGCGGCGAAGGCTGGCTACAATCCGATGGGGGCGATAACCTTCTGGCAGAAGATGGCCAAGGCCAAGGAGGGCGCCTCGCCGCCGAAATGGCTGTCGACGCATCCGACGCACGCGCAGCGCATCTCCGATCTGCAGAAATGGATGCCGCAGGTGCTGCCCCTGTACGAGGCCGCGCGCTTGCGCTACCCATGACGGCCGAAAACTTGGCGGCGAAGAATTCGGGCTAGCCCCACGCCGGGAGATGGGTCAACTTGCGGCATGTTTGACCCCGTCGAGAAGCTGAAGGAATACGTCCGTCATGCCAGTGTCTCCGCCGATCCGCAGTTCAAGGCCGGCATGGAAGGGGCGCAGCGGTTCGTCGCGAGCCTGCTGCAGGATATAGGTTTTACGGTCGAGGTGGTGCCGACGGCGCTGCATCCGGTCGTGCTCGGCAAGCGCGGAGGCGATCCGAGCTGGCCGCATGTCATCATCTACGGACACTACGACGTGCAGCCGCCCGACCCGGTCGAGAAATGGGACTCGCCCCCCTTCGAGCCGGTGATCCGCGGCGAGCGGATCTACGGCCGGGGCACTTCGGACAACAAGGGCATGCTGATGGTGCACCTCGCCGCGGTGGCCCGCCTCCTGGAGAAGAACCCGCAGTTGCCGCTGCGCATCACGTTCGTGGTGGAAGGCGAGGAGGAGATCGGCAGCCAGAATTTCAAGGCATTCCTGATGGCGAACAAGGAGAAGCTCCGCGCCGATTTTATTTTTCTCTCCGACAACGGCATTCCCACGCCGGACCGGATGGCGGTGACGGTGGGGCTGCGGGGCATGCTGGCCTTCGAGGTCGAGCTGACCGGGCCCAGGACGGACCTGCATTCCGGCATGAATGGAGGCGCGCTGATGAATCCGCTGCAGGCGCTGGCCGAGCTATGCGCGTCGCTGCACACGCCCGACGGCCGCGTGAACGTGCCCGGCTTTTATGATCCCGTCGTGGAACCGGCCGCATGGGAGCGCGACGAGCTCAAGCAACTGGGCCTCAGCGAGCGACAGTATGCGGATTTCCTCGGCATCAGCGCCTTTCACACTCCGCCGGGCTACACGCCGTTCGAGGCCATCCGCTTCCTCCCGACCCTCGAGTTCAACGGTTTCAGCGGCGGCTACCAGGGCGAGGGCACCAAGACGGTGATCCCCAGCAAGGCGCGGGCGAAGATCACCTGTCGGCTCGTGCCCAATCAGACTCCCGAGAACATAAAGGAAGTGGTCTTCCAGGCGATCCGCGGACGCTGCCCGCACGGCGTCACCCTCAAGATCACGGAGCAGCACCACGCCACCCCTTACGTCGTGGTGCCGCCCGACCGTTCCAATACCCCGCGGGACCAATCGCCGGTGCTCGCCCGAGGATTCCGGGCGCTCGACCAGGCCACCCGGGAGGTCTGGGGCAAGCCGCCGTTGTACCTGCGGGAAGGCGGCAGCGTCGGGCTCATCGCGGACCTCAAGCAGGTGCTGGGGCTCGATGCGGTGATGATGGGACTCTGTCTGCCGGAGGACAATTTGCACGCACCGAACGAAAGCTTCCATCTCGGCGTGATGCGCAAGGGCATCGACACCTCCGAGCGCGTGCTCGCTGCGCTGGCGCGGAAGTGAGCGGCCCGGGCCGCGACCGCACACCCGCGGCGGGAACAGCCCGGCCCCCTTTGCGCACTAAAAATGCCGCGGATTTCTCCGCGGCATTCGGCAAAGAGGTGAGGGACGATCAGCGCTTCAGGACAATGAAGTCGACGCGCCGGTCCTTGGCCCACTCGGACTCGCCGCCCGTCTGTTTGGCCTCGGTGGAGCCCTTGGAGAGGGTCTCCAGCCGGCCCGGGCTGACCCCGAGCTGCTCGAGGTAGCGCTTGACGGCGTTGGCGCGACGGTCGCCCAGGCCGAGATTGTACTCGGCCGTGCCGCGCCAGTCGCAATGTCCGACGAGCACGAGGTTTTTGTCGCTGTTTTCGTTCAGCCACTTGACGGCGGCATCGAGTTTCGAGCGCTCGCCGGGTGCCACGGCGGAACGATCGAGGGCAAAGTATATCGGCTCGACCACGCTTTTGTTCTCGTCGACGAGCGTGCCGCCATCACGGCCTTGGAGGGCGAGACCGTCCTCCTGGGGAAGGGCAACCGCGGTCGGATCCACATTGTTATTGGGCCCCATGGCCGTCGTGGTTGGGTCCGGACGCACCGGCTTCTTTTTGCAGCCAGCGAGGACCAGGGCGGAGAGCGCCACGACGACGTAGAGGAGTTTGGAAACTGTCTTCATGTTGTGCGTAAAAAAGGAGTGAGCGTCGTTATTGGTTAAAGGCCTAGGGCGCGCAAGAACGAAACTGCCGCAGGCCAATAACTTTCACCACGTCTGGGCGCGGTGGTCGATCAACCCGATTTCGAGCGCGTACCGGGTCAGGCTGGCGACATCGTGCAGATTGAGCTTCCGCATCAGGTTCGTGCGGTGGTTGTCGACGGTCTTGACGCTAATGCCAAGCTTCTGCGCGATTTCCTTGGTGCTGTTGCTCTCGGCCACCAGCTTGAGAATCTCGCGTTCGCGGTCGGTGAGCGTGTCCATGCCCGGCGCCTGGTTGTTATTCGCCACCACCGAGCGCAGCAGGGCGGCCACTCCCGGGCCGAAATAGGTTCCGCCATTGGCGATCGTTTCGAGGCCCTTCTTGAACTCGCCGAGCCCCGCCGTCTTCTCGACGAATCCATGCGCGCCGGCCTCCAGCATCTCCCGGACGAGGGCCGGGCTTTCGTAGGCGGAAAAGACGAGCACGCGGGTATTCTTCAGCTGCTTGGCGATACGCCGCAGGATGTCGACGCCGCTCAAGCCCGGAAGCCGGGCGTCGAGGACGAGCAGGTCCGGCTTGAGGTCGAGGCAAAGCTGGCAGGCCTGCTGGCCGTCACCGCTTTCCCCGATGATCTTATAGGCGGGATCGATACGGAGAATTTCCGCCAGCATTTCACGAATGGCGGTCTGATCCTCGATGATGACGATGCGCTTGGGCTGGGAATTCGGTGACACTGTTGGCTGCTGCGTGGGTTCGTCAGGACGTCTGGCGGTTCTCGTGCGACTCTCGGTCTTCCGCAGAAAAACTCAACCTCGATTCATGGCAAAAGGGCCTTGTACAAGGAATTGACCAATCTCGGGTGGTGGGCCGACTGGGATTCGAACCCAGAACCAATTGCTTAAAAGGCAACTGCTCTACCATTGAGCTATCGACCCCCGAGGGGACTCCTCAAGAGGGCGATATTTTTTCGCTTGGGCGGCAAAGCAAGGATTATTTGTGCGCGGGGAGGTAGGCCGGCCACGCTGGCATTGACCCGGCGGCGGGGGCTGTTGCAAGATCACAGGCAACCAGCGACTTCGTGGGAACAATCCTCAAATTTCCGGATCAAAACGACCCTGAGCACATGACCGCCAAGGCCCAGGAAGTCGCTATGGATCGCATGCTGGTTGACCGCTTCAAAGGCGGTGACAAATCGGCGTTTGATCAGTTGGTAACCCGCTATTGGGACCGCATCTACGCGATGACGAATCAGCTGCTGCGCAACCAGCAGGATGCCGAGGAGGTCACGCAGGACGCCTTCATCCGGGCGCACCGCGGGCTGGAGAATTTCCGTGGCGACTCGGCTTTTTCGACCTGGCTCTACCAGATCGCGACCAACCTGGCCCGCAATCGTTATTGGTACTGGTGGCGGCGCAAGCGGGACAAGTCCGTTTCATTCGATGCGCCGCTGAGCGGCGACAACGAAACCACCTTGGCCGAGCTGGTTCCCGCCGAACAGGAAACGCCCGAGGATGCGACCGTTACCCAGGAATTTGTCACCCGGGTGTCCGAATGCATGGACGACCTCAACGAGAAGCATCGGGAGATCCTGATCCTCCGAAACGTCCAGAATCTTTCCTACGAGGAAATCGCCGAGGTTCTCGGCATCAGCGTCGGGACCGTCAAGAGCCGGATCGCCCGGGCGCGCGAGAGTCTGCGCGAGAAGCTCGGAGACGAATTTCAGCCATGAGAGACACCCGCTTTATCGAGTTGGTCAACCTGTACATCGACCGGCAGATCTCGTCGGCCGAGGCGGCCGAGCTCGAGGCCGAGATCCAGGCGAATCCGCGGCGGCGCGCCGTTTACCTGCAGTACTGCCGGATGCATCGCGCGACGAAGCTGGTCTACGAAAGTTTCCGCTCCCATGCTCCCGAGCAGCAGCCGGCGACCACGCCGGCCGCGGAGGGCTCGATCGCCCGCTTCGAGGTGCAGCGGCGTCAGCGGCGCGGCCGCTGGGGCTACTACCTGGGCACCGCCGCAGCGGCGGCCTGCGTGGCAATCGCGCTGGCCCGGATCAATGCGCCGGACACCACCGCGACCCGCCTGATGGCTACGCTCACGCCTGCTCCCGTCCCGACCGCGGTCGCCGCGCCGCAGGCGAGGGAAGTGGCGCCGGTGCAGGTGGCGGCCGCGGACGTGCCTGTAGCGCCGGCGACGACCCTGCGCACCACGGTGGCGGCCGAGACGGATTACAGCGCGCTGCTGGCCACGCTGCGGGAGGAAGAGTCCCAGGCTTTCGCCAGCGGACGCATCCAACTCGCCAAGGCGCCTTCGCTTTTCGACGACGCGGTCTTCGACTCAGGGCGTTACGCACCGGCCGGCAACCAACGGGTCTTCCGGAGCCGGCAGTCGCCTGCGGTGCAAGCTGAGTTCACGGCGTTCCAGTTCCAGCGCTGACCGTTCGGCGCCAAGGGACAAGGAACACGCTGCTGGAGCCCCGCCGGCTCCAGGCAGCCGGCCGTTTCAGCCCAGGGCTTTCTTGATCAGCGCCTCCGTCGTCGCGGAAGGCCCCAGAGCGACCGAGGCTTGGCGCACGGCCTTGTCGGCGTCGGCCGGTTTATAACCCAGCGCCCCGAGCGCGAGGACGGCATCGCGTATGCGGTCCTCACTAGGTGCCGCGCCCGGCCTGGCTGGAGCCGGCGACGTGGCGGTCGCCCCGGCCTCGGCCGGGATCAGGGTGTCGCGCAGTTCCATCACCAACCGCTCGGCGGTCTTGCGACCGATGCCCGGGCATTTGGCGAGCAAGCCGACGTCGCCGGCGGCGATCGCCCCGCGCAGGGTCGGCAGGGAAAGTTTGCTCAGCACGCTGAGCGCCATCTTGGGACCGACGCCGGTCACCTTCTCGACCAGCAGGCGGAAGAAGTCGCGCTCCTCCTCGGTGGCGAAGCCGTAGAGCGTCTGGGAATCCTCGCGATACACGGCGTAGGTGTGCAGCTTGGCCGGCTTGCCGGGCTGGGGGAGGCGCTCCGCGGTCGTGACCGGCACATGAATCTCGTAGCCGAGTCCCCCCGTCTCGATCACCGCGGTCAGCGGCGTCGTAGTCACCAGGACCCCCGAGATGCTCGTGATCATTTGAGCCCGAGCACGTCCTGCATGTCGTAGACACCGGCCGGCTGTGCGGCCACCCAGTGGGCGGCCCGCACGGCGCCCCGCGCGAAGATCGCACGGTCGCTGGCCTTGTGGGTCAGTTCCAGACGTTCGCCCATGCCGGCAAAAAGAACGGTGTGGTCGCCCACCACGTCGCCGCCGCGCAGGGCGTGCATGCCGACCTCGGTGGGCTTTCGTTCCCCGACGATGCCGGAACGCCCGTGCCGCACGGCGTCGCGCCCGAGCCGCCGTTCCTCGAGGATGATCTCAAGCAGGCGCTCGGCCGTGCCGCTGGGCGCGTCCTTCTTGAAGCGGTGATGCATCTCCGTGAGTTCCGCGTCGTAGTCCGCACCGAGCACACGCGCCGCGCGGCGGGTGAGGGCGAACAGCAGGTTGACGCCCACCGAAAAATTCCCCGCCCAAACGCAGGGCACCCGGGCCGCGGACTTGAGCAGGGCGGCTTTGGCCTCGGGCTGGTGACCGGTGGTGCCGATGACGATCGGCTTCCGGTGCGCACTGGCCAGCTCCAGCAGCGCGCCCGTGACCTGCGGGGAGCTGAAGTCGATGATGACGTCGCACCCGGCGATGCTTTTGGCCGGGTCGTCGCCGACGTCGGTGGCCGCCGTGATGACGGCGTCTTGCTCCGCCGCCAGGCCCGCGATGGCTCGGCCCATCCTGCCTTTCGCGCCGTTGAGGAGAATCCGGAGGGCCATGGCGGGGTCAGCGCCGGAAGGCGGCGAGGGTGGAGCGCACGGTCTGGCGGCTGGCCGGACTCAGCGGAACGAGCGGCGAGCGCACGTCCTCGGAACCGATCAGCCCGGCCTGGGCCATGGCGAACTTGATCGGCGACGGGTTAGACTCGATGAACATGTGCTTGAAAACCGGATAAAGGCGGCGATGCAGCTTGCGCGCGCGCGCGTAGTCGCCAGCCAGGGCGTGCTCGACCATCCGGCTGACCTCCCGCGGGAGCAGGTTGCTGACCACGCTGATGACGCCCCGGGCGCCGACGGCCATGAACGGCAGGGTCAGGCTGTCGTCGCCGCTGAGGACCGTGACGGAATCACCGAGCGCTTGGAGGATCTGGTCGACGCGGTCGACGCTGCCGCCGGCCTCCTTGATGTGGGCGACGTGCGGGTAGCGGGCGCGCAGGCGCTCGATGACGCCGACGCTGATCTCGACGCCGCAGCGACCGGGAATGGAGTAGAGGACGATCGGCTTCGCGGTGGTCTCGGCGATCTCGGAAAAGTGACGGAAGAGGCCCTCTTGCGTCGGGCGGTTGTAGTACGGCGCCACCAGCAGGAAGCCGTCGGCCCCGGCGGCGTCGGCGGCCTTGGTCATGTCGATCGCCTCGCGCGTGGAATTCGAGCCCGTGCCCGCGATGACCGGGACGCGTCCGCGGGCAGCGTCGATGGTGCCGCGGATGATCTCGAGATGCTCCTCGTGCGACACGGTCGGGGATTCGCCCGTCGTGCCCACCGGCACCAGCCCGTCGATCCCGCCCTTGATCTGCTGCTCCACCAGCCGGCGCAGCTCGTCGAAGGCGACGGCGCCGCGGCGGAACGGCGTGACGAGGGCAGTGTAGGTGCCGGTGAAGGGGCGGAGGCGATTCATAGGAAAGTTACCTTGAACGAAGCAAAGATAGACTGTAGGGAAAGCACAGCTTTAAAGCCGGTTCACGCCAAAAATTCCATGAGCACGACACTTCACACCGAAATAATCAACGATCTGCTTAAGCTGGCCGTCGAGAGCGGTGCCAGTGACATCGTCATCAAGTCCGAAAAACCCGGCTACCTGCGGCTCTCAGGGCGGCTCCGGCCGGTGGAGATGGATCCGATCACGTGTGATCAGGCTCAGGCCTGGGTGGACGAACAGGTGCCGCGCATTTTCCGGGACAAGTGGAACAAGGATGCGCAGGTCGACTTCGCCTACGCGGCGGAGGACGTGGGCCGCTTCCGCGTCAACGCCTTCCACCAGCGCGGCCTCGTCAGCATCGTCTTTCGGCACATCAAGAGCCGTCCGCCGACCTTCGCGGAGCTGAACCTGGAATCGGACGTGCTGATCAAGCTGGCGCAGTCCAAGGATGGCATCCTGCTGGTCTGCGGCGCGACGGGCTCGGGCAAGAGTTCCACGATGGCGGCCATGCTGAACTGGGTGAACCAGAACATGGACAAGCATATCGTGTCCATCGAGGACCCCATCGAGTATACCTTCAGCGACGACAAGTCGGTTTTCCAGCAGCGCGAGATCGGCCTCGATGTCCCGAGCTTCGAACTGGCGATCAAGTCGGTGCTCCGCCAGAACCCGGACATCATCCTCATCGGCGAAATGCGGGACAAGGAGACCTTCGAGACCGCCATCTCCGCGGCGGAGACGGGCCACCTCGTGTTCTCCACGATGCACGCGGCGACGGTGGCGCAGTCGCTCACGCGCCTGTTTGAATTTTTCCCGCCGGAGCAGATCGTCCAGGCCCGCCGGCAGATCGCGGGCTCGATCCGCGGCTTCGTCTGCCAGAAGCTGATTCCCGCGCTCGAGGGCGGCGGCCGCTATGCGGCGCACGAGATCCTCGTCGCCGACGCGACGGTGCGAAACCTGATCCTCGACGGTCATTTCGACAAGATCCAGCAGCTGCTCGAGTCCAGCAGCGACCAGGGCTCGAAGTCCTTCAACAAGGACCTCTACCGCCTCATCAAGGAGGGCAAGATCAGCAAGGCCGACGGCCTGCGCTTCTCGCCCAATCCGCCGGCGCTGGAGATGAACCTCAAGGGCATCTTCTTCAAGAGCTGATGAAGCCGGTCGGCACGGCGGCGGCGATGCTGCTGGCGGCGGCCGCGCTGGCCGCCGCGGAGCCGCCCGCGCCACTGGAGCAGACGCGGCAAGAGCTGAAGGCCCTGCGTCGCGACCAGGCGACCGGACGCACTGAGACGGAGCAGCGCCGGATCACCGACGGACTGCCGCAGTTCGACGCGCCCCTGCCCGGGGCGGTCGCGCCGCCGAAACCCCGGACGGAACGCGAGGACAATGAGCTCAAGGAACGCCGGCGCCGCGAGGCCCAGCGCAACTGGCTCGTCAACGGAGTCAATCGTCTCGACAAGGAGTCGGCCGGCGGCGCGCGCCGCGGTGCTCCGGACCCGGCAAAGGCGGCGGCGGACGAGCCGGAGGAGGAAGAGCGGCCGGAGTCGTTGATCGAGCTTTACGAGGAAAAACGCCGGGAGGAGGGGGCCAGGCAACCGAACCGGCCGACCACCCGCAGCGCAAGCGATCCGCTGGCGCCATTCCTTCAGGATTGGATGGGGACCTCGCCCGTGCGCGGAAAGTTTTTCGACGAGTTCGTCCGCAAACCCGAGTCGACCCGCGCCGCGTCGAGCGTTGCCGCGCCCGAGGTCCGCAGCGACGCTCCCGGGCTGGCGCGCGATGCGTTCGCGGGGTCGTCCGCCCCCGGCGGCCGCGAGCCGGCGGCGCCCAATCCCTACCTGCAGGACCTCAATCCGGCGCCCGCGCTCCCGGCGGCGCCACCCACCTGGCCGGCCGCGCTCCCGGCGGATGCCGGAGCCGCCCGTTCGGGTCCGGCTTGGTCGCCGCCGCCGCGGGAAGACATCCGCCGCAACGAGCCGCCGCCCGAGCGCCGGCCCCCGCCATCTGCCCAATCGGAGAACCAGAAATACTTCCCCCAGGCGAAGAAATTTTAGGGCTTGGTTTTTGGACGGCGGACCGGTTTAACCGCTCCTTTCATCTATGTCGCTGGCTCTCATCTTCGCTGGTCAAGGCGCTCAAAAAGTGGGCATGGGCAAGTCGCTGTATGACGGCTCGGCGGCGGCGCGCGCCCTCTACGACGAGGCCAACCGGCTGCTGGGGTGGGATTTGGGGCAGATCAGCTTCGCCGGACCCGAGGCGGCCCTGACTGAAACGAAGGTCTGCCAGCCCGCCCTTTTCGTCCACGGCCTGGCCGTTGTCGCCGCGCTAAAGGAGAAGGGTCGGCTGACGGAACCCGCTTTCGGGATGGGCTTGAGCCTGGGCGAGGTGACGGCGCTGACGGCCGCCGGCGTGTTTGATTTCGCCACCGGGCTGCGGGTCGTGGCCGAACGCGGCCGGCTGATGCAGCTGGCCTGCGAACAGTCGGTCGGCGGCATGGCGGCGTTGATCGGGGAGGAGCGGGCCCGCGTCGAGGAGCTCTGCCGCGAATTCGGCATCGAGGCCGCCAATTTCAACGCGCCCGGGCAGATCATCGTGTCCGGGGAGAAGGCCCGGGTGGACGCCCTGGTGGCCGCCGCCAAGGACCGGGGCCTGAAGCGGGTCATGCCGCTCAATGTCGCCGGCGCCTACCACAGCCGGCTGATGGAGCCGGCGCGCGCGGCCTTCGCCGCCTACCTGGAGGGCGTACGTTTCGAGCGCCCGCGCCATCCGGTCTTCAGCAACACCACCGGCCAGATCGTCGCCGAGCCCGCGCAGATCCGGGAAGCGCTCGTGCGCCAAGTGGTGTCGTCGGTGCGCTGGGAGGAATGCATGCGGAACTGCGCGGCGGCCGGCGCAACGGAATTCTGGGAGTGCGGACCGGGAGGCGTGCTGGCCGGACTGGCCCGGCGGACGGAAAAGAGCTGGGTGGTGAAATCCTTCGCCGAGCTGGCCGACATCAACGCCTGAGCATGTCCGCCCTCCTGACACGCAACTTCTGCATCATCGCCCACGTCGATCACGGCAAGACGACGCTCTCCGACCGGCTGCTCGAGTTCACGAGCACGATCACGAAGCGGGTGATGACCGACCAGCACCTGGATTCGATGGACCTCGAGAAGGAGCGGGGCATCACGATCAAGATGCATCCGGTGGTGATGAGCTACCCGGCGAAGGACGGGAAGGTCTACAAGCTACACCTGACCGACACGCCCGGGCACGTGGACTTCTCCTACGAGGTCTCGCGCTCGCTGGCGGCCTGCGAAGGCGCCCTGCTGCTCATCGACGCCGCTCAGGGGGTCGAAGCCCAGACCGTGGCCAATGCCCACCTGGCCTTCAACCAGGGCCTGAAGATCATTCCGGTCATCAACAAGATCGACCTGCCCAGCGCCAATCTCGAGCTCTGCATGCGGCAGCTCGAGGACATCCTGACCATCCCCGCCGAGGAGGCGATCCTCGCCAGCGGCAAGTCGGGCATCGGCATCGAGGAGATCCTGGAGGCCGTCGTCACCCGCATTCCGCCGCCGCGCTGGACCGATTACCCGGCGCTCCGCGCGCTGGTGTTCGATTCCAAGTACGACTCCTACCGGGGCGTCATTTCCTATGTCCGCGTCTTCTCCGGCACCATCAAGGCGGGCGAGATGATGCTCCTGATGAGCACGGGGCAGCGCTCCGAGATCAAGGAAGTCGGCGTATTCCGGCCCGGCATGGAGAAGATCACGGAGCTCGGCCCGGGCGACGTCGGCTACATCGTCAGCAACATCAAGAGCACCGACGAGATCAAGATCGGCGACACCATCACGCACGCCAACAAGCCGGCCTCCGAGATGCTGCCGGGCTACAAGGAGGTGCGGCCGATGGTGTACTGCGGACTCTATCCGCTGGAGTCGTCGGACTACGAGAAGCTGAAGGTCGCGCTCGGCAAGCTGCGCCTGAACGACTCCGCGCTGATCTACTCGTCGGAAACCTCGGTCGCGCTCGGCTTCGGGTTCCGCTGCGGCTTTCTCGGCCTGCTGCACATGGAGGTCATCCAGGAGCGCATCCGCCGCGAGTACGACGTGGAGATCATCTCCACTTACCCGAGCGTGGTCTACAAGGTGAAGAAGCACGGCGGCGACCTCATCGAGGTCGACAATCCGATCAACCTGCCGGATCCCGCCAGCATCGAGGAGATCCAGGAGCCGACCATCAAGGCCTCCATCCACATCCCCAACGAGTTCATGGGCGACATCCTCGGCCTAATCATGGAGAAGCGGGGCACCTGCGACCACACCGACACGCTCGACGGCGCCCGGGTCATGCTCACGTGCGTGCTGCCGCTGAACGAGATCCTGGTGGATTTCAACGACCGCCTGAAAAGCATCACCCGCGGCTACGGATCGATGGATTACGAGCTGGGGGAGTACCGGACGTCGGACCTCGTTAAGATGGACATCCTGGTCAACGGCGACCCGGTGGATGCGTTTGCCAGCATCGTGCACCGCAGCAAGGCGGAGGGGCAGGGCCGGGCGCTCTGCGAGAAACTGGCGGAGATCATTCCGCCGCAGATGTTCAAGATCGCGGTGCAGGCGGCGATCGGCGGCAAGATCATCGCGCGCGACAACGTGCGCGAAATGCGAAAAGACGTGACCGCGAAGTGCTATGGCGGTGATATCTCCCGCAAGCGCAAGCTCCTCGACAAGCAGAAGGAGGGCAAAAAGAAGATGAAACAAATCGGCCGCGTTTCGATCCCACCGGATGCCTTCATCCAGGTCCTGAAGACCAACAACTGAGACCCGCCGCCTCCCGTGTTCAGCTTCCTCTATTCCGAACAGAAGAAAATGCGGCAGAACGCCGCCAACTGGCTCGAGGTCGCGGAGCGGGTCCAGCACTACCGGCGGGACCTGCTGACCGCGGCCCAGAACCAGCGGCTACAGACGGCGGCTGGGGAGGTGCGCCTGCGGCTGAAGGAACGGGCGGACGCCAGCAAGCTCAAGCTGGCGATCGAATCCCTGGAAAGCGTTCTGCGCGACACCGGCGGGCGTATCTATCCCGCCTCCTCGCTGGTGGAGAACGTCGAGTTCTTCCTGGTGGCGGCGATTGTCATCCTCGGGCTGCGGGCCTATTTCGTCCAGCCGTTCAAGATCCCGACCAACTCGATGTGGCCGAGCTATTACGGCATGACGAGCGAGGTCTTCCATCCCGGCGAGGAGCCCGGCCCGGTGCAGAAGCTGGCGCGCCTGGCGACGCTGGGCGCCACCAACTACGCGCTCAAGGCGCCCGCGGACGGGGAGGTTTGCGTGCCGGTGTTCAGCTCGGGGCAACTGGCGGTCAGCGAGCGGCCGGGGCGCAGCATGCTGGTGTTCCCGACCGTGCTCCGCGAGTATACGTTCAGCATCGGCGGCAGCCTCGTGAAGATGTCCGTGCCGGCGGATTTCGACCGGGAGCATGACGTCCTGAAACAAACGTTCTTTGGCGAGCGGAAGGGCACCTTTTCCACGATCCTGCGCGCCAAAATCCGCGAATCCGGCACGCCGCCGGAGTCTTCGATCCTGGCGCTGCAAGACGGCGAACGCCGCGGAGACGTCCGCGTGTACTGGATTCCCGTCGGGCGAGCCGTCAAACGCGGGGAAACCGTGGTGTCGTTCGATATCCTGACCGGCGACCTGCTTTTCGTGGACCGGCTGTCGTACAATTTTGTGCAGCCGAAAGTCGGCTCCGGCTTCGTGTTCAAGACCGGAGGCATTCCGGACCTGAAGACCGAGGAAGGTGACAAGTACTACGTCAAGCGCCTGGTCGGCGTGCCCGGGGATGAGCTTGAGATCCGGGCACCCGTGCTGTGGCGCAACGGGAGCCCCATCCAGGGATCACCGGCGTTTGCGAAGAACGCCCGCCGGGAAGGCAAGTACCGCGGCTATACGAACAACAGCGCGCCGTTTGATGCCGGAGATTACACGGTGATGATCGGCGCCGGCCTGATGCCGCCCGGCGCCACCGTCAAGGTCCCCGAAAACACCTATTTCGCCCTCGGCGACAACTCACCGTTCAGCAAGGACAGCCGCTACTGGGGATTTGTCCCGGACAAGGACGTGGTCGGACGCCCGCTGTTCATCTACTATCCGCTGACCAGCCGCTGGGGCTTGGCGCATTGAGCGATCAGCGGGCTTGGCAAGGCTCGTGAACAGTTATCACTGAAACGCACAATATGCATTATGTCTACTATATATCAACCTGGAATGGCCTGCTTTAGGGTAAATTGAGGAAAGCGCTGATCTCGCGCAGGCAGTATTCGCGGGCGTCTTCCAACACGTAATGTCCCGCCCCTTCCAGGTAATCGGCAAATGCGCCGGGAAGAATGACCCGCCAGCGGTTGTAGTAATGTCGGTCGAAGCAGAAATCGTCACCGCCCCAGAGGATGCGGACGGGGCGATCGCGCAGGATGCTGAGTTTCGCCTGCACCTCAGCCAGGGCGCGGTCGCTGGGGCCACCCTCGTCCCGGGGTATGTCGACGACAAACCGGTGGGTTGCGATCCGGTTGGACCAGTTGTTGTACGGATAGAGGTATCCCCGCCTGACATCCGCCGGCAGGCGTTTGCTGACGGCCATCCACGTGGCCGGCCAGGCAAACCCGTTCAGTCCCCGCACCAGCCATTCGCCGAGGCGCGGTACCCGGCACAACCGGATACGGGCCGGGACGCGGGTGTCGGCGAAAGCGGCGGTGTTCAGGATCACGACCCGGGCGAGCTGACCGGGGTTGGCCAGCGTCGCGCCCAAGCCGATCGGCCCGCCCCAATCGTGCACGATCAGGTGAATCCGCCGCAGGCCGAGGCTGTCTAGCAGTCGGCGCAGATTGGCGGTGTGCTCGGCCAGCGTGTAGTTGAAGTCCTGCGGCTTCTCGGAAAGGCCGCAGCCGAGGTGGTCGACGGCGATGCAGCGGATCCGGCCCCTCAGCCCCAGCACCAGGTGACGGTAGAAAAAGGACCAAGTGGGGTTGCCGTGCACCATCACGACGGCCTCGTCGCCGGTCCCCTCGTCGAGGTAACTCATGACGCCGCGTCCGGTATCGAACCGTTGCGGCTCGAAAGGATAAAGGGATTGCAGCCAGTGGGGAAAACGCGGGCCCATCGGTTCACCACTCCACTGCGAGCATCAGGCTGTTGATGCCGCTGCCGATGCCCAGGAGCGCGGCCTTCTGCCCGGGCTTCAGCTCCCCGCGTTCGACGGCCAGCGCCAGGGCGGTCGGCAGCGCCGCCGAGCCCGTGTTGCCGAGGAACTCGAAGGTCGAGAAATCACGTTCCAGGTCGAGGCCCAGCGTCTCGTAGAGCTTCCGGCGATGCGCGCTGCCCACCTGGTGGCAGATGAAGCGATCCGGCGTCGACCGCGTCCAGCCGGTTTCCCGCTCGAAGTCCCGCCAGGTGTCGGCGGCGACCTGCACCCCGGCGGCGAGCAGCTGCTCGGAATCGGTCTCCATCTGCAGGCCTTCGCCCGCCGTGTCGCCCTGGCAGAGCTCGCTGTGCCGGGTGGCGGCCAGGCAGGCGCCGGCCAGCAGCCGGTGCCGCGGGCCCGGCGGCAGCAGGTCCTCGTGGCATACGATGGCGCCCACGGCCCCCGAACCGATGGTCAGGTTGGCGAAGTAAGGCTTGATCTGGTTGCGGCTGAGATCGCCCGCCAGCAGGTGGTCGATGGTGCGTTCCACCAGGGGCCGGCCGTTCTCCCCCGCCACGACCATGCCGCACCGAATCTGCCCTGAATCGATCATCGCGGCGAGGGTCACCAGCCCGTTGAGGAATCCGAGGCAGGCGTTGGACAGGTCGAACACCTGGGTGCGCGGGCCGAGCCCGGCCAGATGGTGGGCAAACGAAGCCGTGGCCGGCTCGAGCATGTCGCGCGACACGGCGCAGTGCAGGAAGACCTCGATCTGCTCGGGCCGGAACGCGGACCGGGCCAGCACGGCCCGTCCCGCGCGGGCGCTGGCCGCCGAAGGCCGCGTGCCGGCCGCCCACATGCGGCGCTCGCGGATGCCGGTCATCAGCTCCAGCCGCCCTTCCGGCAGCTTCAGCCGCTCGTACAGCGGGCGCAGTCGCGCCTCGATTTCCGCCGACGTCCAGACCTCGTCCGGCAGCACCGCCGCGAGCGATTCGATGCAGGCGTGCGCGAACTTCATCGGATGCCGCCGGCCGCGAGCGCGCTCACGCCGTCCCTCCCGGCTTGGGCGCGGATTCCGGCCGCATGGCGAGCCGGATGATATCCTGGTCGTAGAAATTTGCTCCGAGGCCGGCGTCGACCACCAGCGTGGTGCCGTTCAGTCCGCTGCTGCGCGGGCTGAGCAGGAACAGCGCGGCGTTGGCCACCTCCTGCGTGTCGAGGTTCCGCTTCCGGAAGGTCAGCCGCTCCGAATAAAGGTAGCTCTCCAGGTAGCCGGGGATGCCGGCGGACGCACTGGTCTTGAGGGGCCCCGCCCCGAGCACGTTGAAGCGCACCTCCGAGTCCGCGCTGAACGACTTCGCCAAGAAGCGGCTCGAGGACTCCAGCGCGGCCTTGATCGGGCCCATGTAGCCGTAGTTGTCCGGCGTGACGGTCAGCGACGAGATCCCGATCGTCACCACCGAGGCGTCGCGGGCGAGGTGCGGCTTCAGCGCGCGGGCGAGCTCCACGAGCGAGAAGGCCGAGATCGCCGTGGCCTGGAGAAAGTCCCGGCGCGGGGTTTCATGGAAGGGCTTGAAGCCGTCCCGGTAGCTGGCGAACGCGATGGAGTGCACGACGCCCTGCAACGGCGCGTGGCCCGCGGCGGCGACCGCGGCGGCCAGCCGCGCGCAGGCGCCTTCCTCCTCGACGTCGCAGACAAAGACCGGACGGCCCGCCAGCAGGGTCGCCAGCGACTGCTTCCGGGCCTCGGAACGGACGCTGAAAACCACCTGCGCGCCCTGCTCCTCCAGCGAGCGCGCGATGAACCACGCGACGCTCTTCCGGTTGGCCACGCCCAGGACCAGG
Source organism: Opitutaceae bacterium (assembly GCA_016795545.1). Classification (GTDB taxonomy): domain Bacteria; phylum Verrucomicrobiota; class Verrucomicrobiia; order Opitutales; family Opitutaceae; genus Lacunisphaera. The sequence goes on along the minus strand of JAEUGX010000092.1, from coordinate 123,930 downwards.
AAGGTGCGGCCGGCGACTCCCAGGAAATCGCTCATGAGGCCGGCGCTCCCTCGGGACGCTTCCACGCCACGGAAAACTCGACGTTCAGGACGCGCCGGTCGCCGTTGCGCATGCTGCCGCTGATGAAATGGAAGCCCCCGACCGTCTCCTTGCGCCGGACCTCGATCGTGGTTGTGTCGCCGGGATAGACGGGGAGCCGGAAACGGACGTCCGATACCTTGGTCAGCAGGGGCACGCCGCCCCCCTGCCCGCCCGCCTCGCCCTGCATCAGCCGGGCCATCAGCAGCGCGCCGGCCTGGAACACCGCCTCGCAGAGCAGCACGCCCGGGGTGATCGGCGCGCCGGGATAATGGCCCCGGTAGAAATCCTCCTCGGCCCGCCAGGTGCGGCGCGCGACCAGCGTCTCCCCCTCGTGCGAGACGATCGCGTCCACGAACAGGAACGGGGGGCGATGCGGGATGAGCTGCTCGATTTCGTGCATGAGCCTTCAGGCGCTTGCCACGACCGCCGCCCGGCGGCGGGCCGTCAGGGCCTTGTCAATCTGGTTGGCGACAATGACGCCGTAGTTGATCGTCCCGAGCCAGCCGGACATGATGATGCCGACCGAGCCGGCATGGTACAGGCCGGGCAGCTGCGCCGGCAGGTCCATGGAGACCTTCAGGCCCTCGAACTTCGTGCCGAAGGAGGTCCCCGCCCAGTGCCGGGTGTAATATTCAATCGTGCGCGGCGTGGCCGCCTCCATCCAGTCGATCTTCGCCCGCACGCCGGGAATGAACCGCTCCAGGGTCAGGATCGACTCGTCGATCAGGCGCTGCTTGTGCACCGCGTAGTCCTCCGGCGACAGGCGGTTCCAGTCGTCGTAGCGGGCGTTCAGCGACACCACCACCGTGTACCGGTCGGAGCCCGGACGGGTGTCGGGATAATACATCGAGAAGGTGCGGCTCGTCGTGTGCAGGTCGACCAGCTTTTCGCTGGAGAACACGGGCTCGTCCGACGTGAAGACGAGGTCGCCGATGTGCGGCAGGGTCTCGCCCTTGCGGATGCCGAGGTAGACCTGGCAGGAGCTGCTGTTGACCCGCACGGCCTTGGCCTGCGCGACGAACTCGGGCGCGAAGTGCTCCTCGCCGGCCAGGCGCAGCACGGTGTTCTTGACGTTGGAATTGGACAGGACGGCGTCGCAGCGGATCGTCCGGCCGTTGGCGACGACCCCGGTCACCTGCCGCCGGCCGTGGCGCAGCTCGGTGAGGATCTTCTCCACGACGACGTGCTTGCGGATCTCCACCCCGTTGCCCCTGAGCTCGTCGGCCATGCTCCGGATGAGCTTGTCCGTCCCGCCCTGGAACGTGTACACGCCCTTGCTCATGAAGTTCGAGAACACGATGCCGAAGGTGATGGCGGGATCGTCCATCGTGGAGCCGTTGGCGTAGGCGATGGGCTCCATCAGCAGCCGCTTGACGTCGTCCCGGCCCGGAAAATACCGGTCGAACATCTGCCCCGTCGTCTCGGTGCTGTTGTCGTAGAAGTTCATCGCCCGGAGGTCCTGGAAAAACCGGGCGACGGTCTCGGCGGCGACCTTGAACTTCTCGATCAGGATGCGGGTGAAGTCCTCCTTGTCGAAGGTCGTGTCGACCTGGAACTGCGGGTTGATGAACCGGACGCCCTTCAGCTGCACGATCGAGTCCGCGATGTTCTGGCTCCAGTACTTGCGCACGGACTTGATCATCCCGATCGGGAAGCCGTGCAGCGAAATATCGAAGATGTGCCCGCCCTTCCGCGTGAACCAGGTCGCCAACCCGCCCAACTGGTAATGGTGCTCCAGCAGCAGCACCTTGTGCCCGCACTTCGCGAGCACATTGGCGCCGGTGAGCCCGCCCAAGCCGCTGCCCACCACCACGATGTCGTAGTGGTCCTGAATTCCCTTGAGCCAGTCGTGCGCCATGAAACCGCCTGAATAAGTTTACCCCCTGGCAAAGAGCAACGCGGAATTTGTCTCCCGCGCCGCGCGCGCGGCGCCGCACCGTGCGCTAGGGCCGGCGCCGAAAGAAAAACGCCAGCCAGACGCCGATGGCGGCGAGGAGGACCAGCCACCACAGGTAGCGCAGTTCGCGGGCGGCGAGCTCGACGAACGCGAGCACCCGCGGGAACGCCACGCACAGGAGCACGAGGATCAGCAGCGCGATCGCTCCGGCGGTGAAGCGGCGGGCGGCGGGGCTCATGGACGGGGCCTCCGCGGGTTCAGCGCCCGCCGCCGGCCGGCAGCGAGATGGGCAGCAGCACGTTGGCGCCGCCGCCCTCGGCGGAGCCGCCGCCGACCACCAGCGGGGAGCGCCCGTCCCACTTCTCGACGATCTGCAGCTGGATGAGGCCGGGATTGTCGCGGATGGCCTCCGCGCGGATGCGGATCGCCTCGGCCTCGCCCTTGGCGCGGATGATGGCGGTGTCGGCCTCGATCTGGGCCTTCTGCTGGGTGAAGCGGGCCTTGGCGGCCTCCTGCTCCTGCACCATCTTGGATTCGATGGCGGTCTCGAGCTCCTTGGACAGGACGATGTTCTCCACAACGAGGTCCTCGATGATCAGGATATCACCGACCTTCTTCCGCGCGGCGGCCAGGGAGTTGACCTTGATGTCCTCGCGCTTCTTCACGATCGTCTCGGCGCTCTGCAGCGCGGCCACCTCCTTCAGCGCCTCCTGGATGCGGGGCGCGATGAGGCTGTCGAACGGATCGCCGGCGTACTCGGTGTAGATCTTGACCACGGAGGACTCGGGAATCCGGTAGAGCACGCGCAGCTTGACGTCGACCTGCTGGAGGTCGGATGAGTAGCACTCGGTGACCAGCTCGCTCGTCAACTGGCGGACGGGGATGGAAACGATGTGCGAGATGAACGGTGACTTCGTGCCGAAGCCCTCCGGCTTGAAGTCGTGGCTGACCTTGCCGAGGGTGACCTGCACGCCCCGGAATCCCGGGTCGACGACGTAGGTGGCCTGCGACGCGGCGATGACGAGCACGAGGATGATGAGTCCGAAGCCGACGAGTTTGGCGAGGTTCATGCGCGCATCGCACACCGCGGCTCCGGGGGCGGCAAGCGCAAAGCCCTTACACGGCGCGCCAAAATTCCCACCGGGCGCCGCTCAGCTGAGGTCGCGGAAGCTGCCGAATTCCGGGTCGAACAGGCGGCGGTACGTGCGCACCACCATGCCGTCAGTCTGCCCGGAGAGGAAGTCGCAGATGCGCCGGGCCTTCCCGTCCTGGGTCTTCTCGGCCTCGATCAGGCGGCTGACGCTGCGCGGCAGGATGCGAATCACGCGCTCGTTGCGCTCGGCGTAGTTCTCCCACACGGCGTGGTAGAGCGCCATCAGGATCACCCGGGCCTTGTGCTCCAGCTGCTCCAGCTGCGGGCTCTCGAAGATGATGTCGTTCGCCATCTTCTTGAAGAAAGCCGCCTCCTGCAGCGCGGCCTCGTCGACGAGCAGCTCGAACCGGTAGCGGTTGGTCTTCTCGGACATAAAATTCTCGCGCGGCTTCAGCCGGCACGCCTGGATGAAGGCGCCGATCTTCTTGGAAAACGTGCTCTCCAGGCGGTCCTTCCGAATGGCGTCGAAGAGCGAATCGAGCTGGCGCTGCTCGGGCGCCCCGACGGCCTCGGCGCCGGCCCAGCGTTCGACCCGCTCGACGGTCAGGAATCCCGCCCGCACGCCGTCGACGATGTCGTTGAGCGAGTAGGCGGCGTCGTCGGCCCAGTCCATGATCTGGCATTCCACGCTCTTGAAATGATTGAGGGCCTCGCCCCGCAGGAGCGGGCCCGGAAGGCGCGTTCCGCCCAGCACCCAGTCGCGCACCGGCCCCTGCGAGTCGTAGATGAAGTGGTGGAGCGGCGGCGTGGCGAACTCGGTGTAGAGCTTCTTGTACTTGAGGACGCCGTCCAGCAGCGCGCGCGTCGGCTGCATGCCCTTCACGCCGGACTCGTTCTGATAGATGGTCTCGCACAGCAGGTGCAGCGTCTGCGCGTTGCCCTCGAAGCCGCCGCGCCGCTTCATCAGCTCCTGGAGCGTGCGTTCGCCGGAATGTCCGAACGGCGGGTGCCCCATGTCATGGGCCAGGCAGCAGGCCTCGACCAGGTCCGGATCGATGAAGAAGTCCTCCCCCAGCGGCTCGCCACGGCTCAGCAGGTAGTGGCAGATCGAGCGTCCGATCTGGGCGACCTCCATCGAGTGCGTGAGGCGGGTCCGGTAGAAATCGTACTCGCCGGACAGGAAGACCTGCGTCTTCGACTGGAGCTTGCGGAATGCATGCGCATGGATGATGCGGTCGCGGTCGATCTGGAACGGGCTGCGGTAATCCGGCTTCCGCGCGCTGTCCCACTCCTGCAGGTCGAAGGCGTTGTAGAAGCGGTTTTGCGGCATGATTCTCTTCGACACAATCAGGAGAATTCCCAGGATGCCAGCCTTATGCCGCGCCGGGGCCGGACGCGCGCTTGCAGCCGGCGCCGGCGTCCGCTAGCCCACCTCCATGCCGCACACGCTCTTCCCGACGCCCTTCGGCCTCTGCGGCATCGCCTGGAACGACACGGGGCTCACCGGCTTCCAACTGCCGGAGCCGGACGAGCTGCGCACCGAGCAAGAGCTCGCGCGCAAGGCCCGCACCCAGCGCTCGCCGGAGCCACCTCCCGCCTGGGTGCAGGAGATCGTCGCCCGCGTGCAGCAGCACCTGGCGGGCCGGATCCAGGACTTCGCCGACACCCGCCTCGACTGGTCGCGCGTGACCGACTTCCAGGAGGCCGTTTACCGGCACACGCTGGCGATCCGTCCCGGCTACAAAAAAAGCTACGGCGACATCGCCCGGCTCATGGCGCTCGGCCACGAGGCGGCGCGGGCCGTCGGCGTGGCCCTGGCCACCAACCCATGGCCGCTCATCGTGCCGTGCCACCGCGTGGTCTCCGCCAGCGACAAGATGACGGGGTTCTCGGCTCCCGGCGGGGTGCGCACCAAGACCCGCCTGCTCGCGCTGGAAGGCGCCGAGCTGCTGTCGGAGTGAAACCCCGCCTGCAATTCGATCCCGCCGCGGCGGTGGCCCACGTCCGGGACCGCGATCCGGTGATGGACGCGCTCGCCGGCCGGGTCGGCCCCTTCGCGCTCCAGCTGCAGCCCGCCCGCAGCCTCTTCGAGGCGCTGCTGCGCTCCATCGTCTACCAGCAGCTGCACGCGAAGGCGGCCGGCACCATCCACGGCCGGGTGCGCGCCGTGCTGGCCGGCCGGGGCGGCCTGCGCCCGGAAGCGCTGGCGCGCACCCCCGACGCGGCCCTGCGGGCGGCGGGGCTGTCGGCCAACAAGCTGCGCGCCGCCCGCGACCTCGCGGCCAAGTGCCAGGCCGGCACCGTGCCGGCTCTGGCCGAGGCCCGCCGGCTGAGCGACGACGAGTTGCTGGCGCGGCTGACGGCGGTGCGCGGCATCGGGCCGTGGACGGTCCACATGCTGCTGATTTTTTACCTGGGCCGCCCGGACGTCATGCCGACGGGCGACTTTGCCATCCGCCTCGCCTTTCGTCGCGCCTACGCCCGGCGCCGGGACCCCACGCCCGCGGCGATCCTTCGGCACGCGCGCCGCTGGCAGCCGTACCGCACGGTGGCGAGCTGGTATCTCTGGCGCTCGCTCGACCAGCACTAGAACCTTCCCGTCCCATTCCTTTATTCCCATGACGACTCAGACTTACATTCCCATGCCCGGAGCGGCCAATTATCCGGAGGGCAGCATCGGGCGGCTCATGGAGCCGCCCGTCGCGGTGTTTCCTCCGGCCATGACCGTGGCGGAAGCCACCGAGGTCATCCGGGAGCTTGCCAAGGGGCCGCGGCTCGTGACTTACGGCTACATCGTCGATCCCGGCGGCGTGCTGACCGGCGTGGTCACGATGCGCGACCTGCTGCTCCAGTCGCCCTCCGCGCGGCTGGAGACGTTCATGCTGCGCCAGCCATTCTCGCTGCGGCGGGATGCGGACGTCATGGATGCGATGCGGCTGACGGTGAACAAACACTACCCCTCCTACCCCGTGTGCGACGACCAGGGCGTGCTAGTCGGCGTCGTCCGCGGCTCGAAGATATTCGAGGAGCAGGCGATCGAGATCAGCGCGCAGGCGGGCTCGATGGTCGGTGTCGAGAAGGAGGAGCGGGCCGCGACCCCCTTCCGCCAGAGCCTCAAGTACCGGCATCCCTGGCTCCAGTTCAACCTCCTGACCGCGTTCGTCGCCGCGGGCGTCGTGGGCATCTTCGAGGACAGCATCGCCCGGATCACGGTCCTCGCCGTCTTTCTTCCGGTGCTGGCCGGGCAGTCGGGCAACACCGGCTGCCAGGCGCTTGCCGTCGCTCTCCGGGCCATGACGCTGGGCGAGCTCAAGCCCGGCGGCGGCCAGGCGCACCTGCTGAAGGAGGCTGCGCTCGGCCTCGCCAACGGCATGCTGGTCGGGCTGACCGCCGGGGTCGGCATGTACTTCTATGCCACGATGCAGCAGACGCCCGAGTCGCCGTTCCAGCTGGCCGCGATCGTCTTCCTGGCGATGACCGGCAGCTGCTTCCTCAGCGGCGTCTCCGGGGTGCTCGTGCCGCTCACGCTGAAGAAATTCGGGGCGGACCCGGCCACCGCCTCGAGCATCTTCCTCACCACGGCGACGGATGTCGCCAGCATGGGATTCTTCCTCGGCATCGCGACGCTCTGGCTGATCTGAGCCGAGGCGCTCCTCCGCCGCCCGGGGAATCGGCCTTCCCGCGCACCGGCATACCTCCCCCGCTGCGCGTCCGCTACAGTTGGTTAGGAGTTGTCGCAACCCCGCCCCCCTCTACGCTGCCCCGCCAATCCCAAACCTGCCCATGCCTGAAAAAATGCGCGCGATCGTCAAGCCCTCCGCCGGTCCCGGACTGGTCATGACCGACCGCCCCGTTCCCGAGCCCGGGGTCAACGACGTGCTGATCAAGATCCAGCGCACCTCCATCTGCGGCACCGACGTCCACATCGACCGCTGGGATTCCTGGGCCCAGCGGGTCATCCGGCCGCCCCTGGTCATCGGCCACGAATACGTCGGCACGGTGGCGGAAGTCGGCGCGGGCGTCAGCGGCTTCGCCCGCGGCCAGCTCGTGACCGGGGAGGGCCACATCGTCTGCGGCCACTGCCGCAACTGCCTCGCGGGCCGCCGGCACCTCTGCCCGAACACGATCGGCGTCGGCGTCAACCGCGACGGCGCGTTCGCCGACTACGTCAGCATCCCGGCCAGCAACGTCTGGAAAGTCCCCGCGGGGATGGACCCCGACGTGGTCTCCTGTTTCGATCCGCTCGGCAACGCGGTGCACACGACCCTCTCGTTCGACATGGTCGGCGAGGACGTCCTGATCACGGGCGCGGGCCCGATCGGCTGCATGGCCATCGCCGTCGCCCGCCATGCCGGGGCGCGCAAGGTGGTCATCACCGACATCAACGACAGCCGGCTGGACCTCGCGCGCCGGTTCGGGCCGACCCGGGCGGTCAACACGGCGAAGGAGAATCTTTCCGACGTGTGGCATCGCGAACTCGGGATGACCGAAGGCTTCGACGTCGGGCTGGAGATGTCGGGGAGTTCCGCCGCCCTGAACCAGATGATCGAGAACATGATCATGGGCGGCCGGATCGCCCTGCTGGGCACCCACGCCGCCAAGGCGGAGGTCGACTGGAACAAGGTTGTCTTCAAGATGCTGCACCTGAAGGGCATTTACGGGCGCGAGATGTTCGAGACTTGGTACAAGATGACCGCGCTCGTGCAGGGCGGCATGGACATCACCCCGGTCATCACCCACCGCTTCCCCGTCGAGCGTTTCCAGGAGGGCTTCCAGCTCATGGGCGCCGGCAAGTCCGGCAAGATCATCCTGAACTGGAGCTGACCCGGGCGCGCCGCCCGTCACGCCAGCCGGACCGCCGCCGCGACGCCCAGCGCGCAGCATGCCGAGAGCAGCGTGCCGATCAGCACGTATTCGGCAAACGGGCGATCATCCAGCGCCTTGAACCGCGTGAAGGCCTTGGCCGCGAGCACGAAGCCGATCGCCCCGTACTGACCCTGCAGGAGGAAGACATAAAGCAGCGCGCGTTCGAGCATGCCGATGACTCGGCCGCGGTTGAACTCCCCGACATCCACCACCCCGCCGCCCGCCGGCAGCGAGCGGGGCTTCAGGTCAAGCCAGTCAAAGACGGCGCGGATGGCGAGGTTCGCCTCGTTGGCGGTCAGCAGCAGCCCGAAAAGGAAGAGCTGCACCTCCGCGCCGCCCAGCGACCGGAAAAGCGGCCCCAGCGCGGTCCAGTCCGCGAACTCGGCGGCAAAGCGCACGAGGCCCGGCCGGAACGCGAGGGCCGCGCCCGGCGCAAAGCAGAAGCTGAGGCAGACGAGCAGGAGCAGGCCGTGCCGCAGGCGCAGGAAGTTCTTCCGGCTCGACGATTTTTCCCCGCGCCAGCCGAGGAGATTGAAGGCCACGATCACCGCCGCGGCCGCCAGGCTCGCCCGCGAGCAGGGATAGAGCACGCCAAGCGCGGCCAGCTCCACCGCCGCCTTCGCCGCCCAGAGGCTGCCCCGGTTGGCGTCGTCCCGGAACAGGCACACCAGCCGCGTCAGCAGCAGCACGTTGGCCAGCACCAGGAATCCGGGATTCATCGAGGCTTCAGCTCCTGGTTCAGGAGCCGGGCGATTTCATCGAGGATGCGCCGCCATTCGTCAAGATCCGCCGCCCGGATGTTCTTGTTCACCGCGCGCGGGGTGATGCCGGCCCCCCGGGCCAGCTCCGTCACCGGCCGGGCCGCCAGCAGCCCGGCGAACAAGCCGATGCGGTTGGGCCGCCAGCCTTCCACCAGCCCGGACAGCACCGCCAGGACGGCCGCCGGCAGCGGCCAGCCCGCCGCCTCCCCCTGCACGCCGAGGAGCCGCCCCTCCCGCTTGAGCCGGTCCAGCAGCGCCCGCGCCCGGTGAAAGGCCGGCCCGTCCATCCCGATCGCCTGCGCGGGGTTGAGCGGGGTCACGATCTCGCCCGCCGCCAGCGCGAACCGCGCCCGCACCGGAGCCAGCCCCGCGAGCAGCGTGAAAATGTCCGCGAAAGCCGTCCCGGCGTCCCGGTACACCGCCTGGAACTCGTCCCCGAGCGTCAGGGTGTAGGGCGAGACCAGCCCCCGGCCTCGGCGGTTGAGGCCCTGCAGCAGCGTCTTGAGCCGCCGCTGGAACTGCGCGCGCGCCGGCAGCCGGCGCGAGGCCACCACATCGCCGATGATCACCAGGTATCGCATGCCCGCAGAAGAACCGATATGGTTCCTATGTCAAATAAGAACCAAAAAGGTTCTTTTAAAGCAAAGGGCCTGATTCGGTGACGAGTGAACCCGCCTTGCCAAGGCACGGTTTTCGGCTTCACCCTCCCCGGCATGAACGCCGCCTATTCCGCCCATGTCCGGGAAATCCTCGCCGGGATCGACGCCGCCGGCCTGTACAAGCGCGAGCGGGTCATCACGACGCCGCAGGCCGCGCACATCGGGGTCCAGGGCGGGCGGGAGGTCTTGAACCTGTGCGCCAACAACTACCTCGGGCTGGCCGCCAGCCCCGAGCTCATCGCCGCGGCCCGCGCCTCGCTCGACCGCTGGGGTTACGGGCTCGCCTCGGTCCGGTTCATCTGCGGCACGCAGCAGATCCACCGGGATCTCGAGACGGCGCTCTCGGGGTTCCTGGGCACGGACGACACCCTCCTCTATTCCTCCTGCTTCGACGCCAACGGCGGGCTGTTCGAGACCCTGCTCGGGGCCGAGGATGCGGTGATTTCGGACGAGCTCAACCACGCCTCCATCATCGACGGGATCCGGCTCTGCAAGGCCCAGCGCTACCGTTACCGGAACAACGACCTGGCCGACCTCGAGGCCAAGCTGAAGGAGGCCGACGCGAAGGGCGCCCGCTTCAAGCTGATCGCCACCGACGGGGTGTTCTCGATGGACGGCTTCATCGCCGACCTGAAGGGCATCTGCGACCTGGCCGACCGTTACGAGGCGCTAGTGATGGTGGACGACAGCCACGCCGTCGGCTTCATGGGCCGCACGGGGCGCGGCACTCCCGAGCACTGCGGCGTCATGGGCCGGGTCGATCTCATCACCGGCACGCTGGGCAAGGCGCTCGGCGGCGCCAGCGGCGGCTACACCAGTGGTCGCCGCGAGATCATCGAGCTTCTCCGGCAGCGCTCCCGCCCCTACCTCTTCTCCAATACCGTCGCGCCGGTAATCGCGGCCGCCACGCTGCACTGCCTGCAGCTGCTCAGCGCCTCCACCGAACTACGCGATCGCCTGGAGGGCAACACCCGCTTCTTCCGGGAGGGCCTGGCCCGGGCGGGGCTCACGCTGCGGCCGGGCGAACACCCGATCGTGCCGGTGATGCTGGGCGACGCGGCCCTGTCCCAGCGGGTCGCGGCCCGCCTGCTCGAGCTGGGGGTGTACGTGATCGGCTTTTTCTACCCGGTCGTGCCCCAGGGCCTGGCCCGGATCCGCACCCAAGTTTCGGCCGCCCACACCCGCGACGACCTCTCCTTTGCGATTGAGAAATTCGCGCAGGTGCGGAAAGAATTCAGCCTCTGATGCCCACCCCCGCGCAGCTCCGGAAACTCGAGGCGGCCGCGCGCGCGGCCGCCGGCCGGGCTTACGCGCCCTACTCGCGGTTCGCCGTGGGCGCGGCCGTGCTGACGACGGCCGGGAAGGTGCACACCGGCTGCAACGTCGAGAACGCCTCCTACGGGTTGACCAACTGCGCGGAGCGCACCGCCGTCTTCAGCGCCGTGGCCGCCGGCGGCGCCCGGACCCGACTGCGGTGCGTCGTGGTGTACACGCCGACCCGCACCGCCACGGCGCCGTGCGGCGCCTGCCGGCAGGTCATCCATGAATTCGGGCCCTCGTCGCGGATCGTGTCGATCTGCGACGGACCGGCCCGCGTCGATTCCCCGATCGACGCCCTGCTGCCGGGCGCCTTCGGGCCGGCCGACCTGGCCTGAAGCTCCGGCGCGACCGCGCCCTGCTGCCATGAAAGCCCTGCTGCTGCTGCCCCTGTTCGTGGCCGGCGCGCTGGCCGGGTCCGCGCTCGAGGCGCCGCGCGTCACCGGAGTCGACCGCGCGTACCTCGATCCGGCCGTCGCACCCTGCGCCAACTTCTACGACTACGCCAACGGCGCGTTCAACCGGGTCCCGATCCCGGGCGAGTACGCCAGCTACGGGGTGAACGAGGAAATCAACGAGCGGAACTTCGCCATCCTGCGCACGATCCTCGAGGAGTCGGCCCGCGCCGGCGGCGCGCCCGGCACCCTGGCCCAGCGGGTCGGCGACTTCTACCAGGCCGGCATGGACGAGGCGGCCATCGCCCGGGCCGGGCTGGCGCCGCTCGCTCCCTGGCTCGGGCGCATCGCGGCGATCCGGGACGCCGCCGGACTGCAAGCGGTCGTGGCCGGGCTGCACGCCGACGGCCTCGGGTCCGCGTTCGGATTCGGCGTGCAGGTCGACGACAAGGACACGACCGCGATGATCGCGTCCTTCAGCCAGGGCGGGCTCGGCCTGCCCGAGCGGGACTACTATTTCCGCAGCGACGCGCCTTCCGTTGCGATCCGCCGGGCCTACGTCCGGCACGTGGCCCGCACCCTTGAGCTGGCCGGCGACACGCCCGCCGCTTCAGCCGCGGCGGCCGACGCCATTCTCGCCCTGGAGACCCGCCTGGCGGGCGCCTCGCGCACGCTGGTCGAGCGCCGCGATCCCGAGCGCAACTACCGCAAGGTCGCGCGCTCCGACCTCGGCACCCTGGCGCCCGGCTTCGACTGGGCCGGCTTTTTTGCCGGGATCCGATTTCCCGCCCGTGAGCCGGCCGTGCTCGTCGGCCAGCCGGAGTTCTTCGCCGCGCTGGGCGGGCTGTTCGCATCCGAAACCCTGGACGCCTGGCGCGCCTACCTGCGCTGGCACGTGCTGCGGCTGGCCTCCCCCTACCTGGACGCCGCCTTCGTGAACGAACATTTTGCGTTCTACGGGCGCACGCTGTCCGGGGTGACCGAGCTCAAGCCGCGCTGGAAACGGGTGCTGGCCGCGGCCGACGAGGCGATCGGCGAGGATCTCGGCCAGCTTTACGTCCAACGCGCCTTCAGTCCCGCGGCCAAGGCGCGGGCGCTCACCATGGTGCGTTTTCACGTGGAGGCCATGCGCCGGCGCATCGAGGCCGCCGCCTGGATGTCCGCGTCCACCAAGCTCCAGGCCGGCCGCAAGCTGGACACCCTGCGCAGCAAGGTCGGCTACCCCGACCAGTGGCGTGACTACGGCGCCCTGACCATCACGCGCGGCTCCTATGTGGGCAACGTGATCGCCGCCTCGGCCTTCGAGTTCCGGCGCCAGCTCGCGAAGCTCGGCCAGCCGGTGTCGCGCGCCGACTGGCACATGACGCCGCAGACAAACAACGCTTACTACGATCCGACGCTGAACGAGATGTGTTTCCCCGCCGGCATTCTGCAGCCGCCGTTCTTCGACGCGCAGGCGGACGACGCGACCAACTACGGCGCCCTCGCCTCGACCATCGGGCATGAGCTGACGCACGGGTTCGACGACGAGGGCCGCCAGTACGACGCGGAGGGCAACCTGCGGAACTGGTGGACGGAGGCCGACGCGCGCGGATTCCAGGAGCGGGCCGCGCGGATCGTGCGGCAATACGCCGCCTACGAGCCCCTGCCCGGCCTGCGCATCAACGGCGAACAGACGCTCGGGGAGAACATCGCCGACATCGGCGGGCTACGGATCTCCTACGAGGCGTTCCGGCTGGCCACGGCCGACCAGAGGCTCCGGCCCATCGACGGCTTCACCCCGGAACAGCGCTTCTTCATCGCCTTTGCCCAGGGGTGGCGGACCAACCAGCGCCCCGAGCAGTTGCGCCTGCAGGTGACGAGCGATGTCCACAGCCCGGTCCGCTGGCGGGTGTTGGGCCCGGTGGCGCATTTTCCGGAGTTCCGGGCGGCCTTCGGCTGTCCGCCCGAGGCCGAGGAAGTGCCTGCGATCTGGTGAGCGGCGGGCGCGGAGCGCGTTCACAACGAGTCGGTGAAACGCCGCAGCTCCTCCCAATAGCGCGGACCGGCGAAATCGGCGATGCCGCTGTGCGGTCCGCCCGGAATGAAGTACCGGGCCTTCCGCGACGTAAGCGCCGCATAGAGCCGCTCCCCGTGCCAGGAAGGCACCGTCTCGTCGGCGGTGCCGTGTATCACCATCACCGGCAGGGTCAGATGCGGTACCTTGTCGAGGTTGAGGAACTTGTCGCCCGGAAAGAGCGGTATCCGGGTCATCACACGGTAAGCGCTGACAAACGCCCCCTGCATCACCAGGCCCGCGGCCGGGCGCCGGCTGGCCAGCTCGACCCCCGGTCCGGCTCCGAGCGAGTAGCCGAAGATAACAATGCGCTCCGGCGGCACGCCGAGGCGTTGGCGGAGGTGGTCATAGGCGAGTTCGACGTCGGCGCAGGTGTTGGCCTCGCTCGGCCGGCCGCCGCTGTGACCGTAGCCGCGGTAATCGAGCGCGAACACCGCGTAGCCGGCCGCCAGGAATCCCGGGACCACCTCGCCCACCGTGCCGAGATCCTCGTAGTTGCCGTGCAGGTAAAGCAGCGTGTGCCGGGCCTGCGGATTCGGCCAGTGCCGGGCCTGCAGCGTGACGCCGTCCGGAGTCCGGAGCGAGATGTAGTCGGCGTTGACCTCGTACTTCACCGGCGGACGCGGGAAGATCAGGTTCAGCGACAGGAAATGCGCGCCCACCGCCGCGCAGGCGTAGGCGACCACCAGCAATCCGAAAATCCGCAGGAATGAAGCCAGCAGGTCGGGCATGGGGAGAGTGACGGCGGCGGCCCGCGATTCGCCGCGCTAGGGTCCGACCAGGCTCGCTCGCACCGCGGCACGCACCTCGGCGATGGGCAGTTCGCGTTCGCTCCGGTCGGCCAGGTTGCGAAGCTTCACCGCACCCCGCGCCAGTTCATCGCCGCCGTAGATAAGGGCCAGGCGGGCCCCGGACTCGGCCGCCGCCTTGAACTGCTTGCCGAAAGCGGAATCCTTGAAGGGGTACTCGACCCGGACTCCCGCCGCGCGCAGCGCCTGAATGTCGGCGAGCGCGGCCCGGCGTTCGGCCGGCCCGCCGATGACCACATAGACGTCCGGGGCGGCCGCGAATGCGGGCATCAGGCCGCGTTGCTCCAGCAGGAGGCCGGTGGTCACGTCGCCGATGGCGAAACCCACCGCGGGCAGATCCGGCCCGCCGAGTTTCTTCACCAAGTCGTTGTAGCGTCCACCGCCGGCCAGTGCGCGCAGGTCACCCTTGCGGTCGAAGGCCTCGAACACGAAGCCGGTGTAGTAGGCCAGTCCGCGCACCACGGCCAGATCGACCGAGACAAATTCCGCCAGTCCCATGGCGGCAAGGCCCTCGAGCACACGCCGCCAGTCGGCAAGCCGGGCCGCGAGTTTTTCCGAACCGAACGGAGCGAGGGCGGCCTCGAGGTCCGCCAGGCCCTTGATCTGCAGGAAGCCAAGGATCTTCTGCTTGCGGCTGTCCTCAAGCGGACCGTGGACGTCGGTGTAGGCCTTGAAAGCTCCGTCGCCCATCTTCTCGTAGCGGTCGATGGCGCCGAGCACCCCGCGGGCCTGGCTGTCATTGAAGCCGAGCGCCTCCAGGTAGAAAAACCAGAGATCGCGATCGCTGAGTCGGATAAGGAAATCGTCCTTGGCCAGGCCGAAGCCGGAGAGGCATTGGATCAGCAGCGCGATCAGCTCGATCTCCGCCTCCGGTCCCGCCTCACCGAAAATATCGGCATTAAACTGGTTGAAGGCACGCAGCCTCCCCTTCTGCGCTCGTTCGTAGCGATAAAACTCCGCGATGCTGAACCACTTGATGGGACGCTTGAGGGCCCCCGCCCGACTGCCGACCATCCGGCAGACCGTCGGGGTCATCTCCGGACGGAGCGAAACCTCGCGATCTCCTTTGTCCTTGAAGCTGAACAACTGCCCCTCGATCTCGTCGCCCGATTTGGTCGTGTAGAGCTCGAGCGGCTCCAGCACCGGCGCGTCGTATTCCTGAAAGCCGAAGGCCGTGGCCGATTGACGCCAGACGCGAAAGATATGCTGACGACGGAAGAAATCCTCCGGGTAGAAATCCCGGAAGCCCGGAAGCGACTGAAAACTGGCCATGCCTGGCTGCGAGAACGCTCGCTCAGGCGCTGGCCGGAGGCGGCGGATTATTGCGCAATTTCTCGAGGCTGAGCTGCTTGATCTTCTGCTTGAGAATCTTGCCCGATTTGAATTTCACGACAGCACGCTCCGGGATGACCACTTCGGTTTCCGGTTTGTTGGGATTGCGGCCCACGCGCGCCTTGCGCACTTGAACCTCAAGCACGCCGAAGTTGCGGAGCTCGACGTTGCGACCTGCTGCAAGTGCATCCATGACAATATCGAGTGTCATTTGCACGGTGTCTTGGATTTGCTTCTGCGGGAACCCCGTCTTCTCGTAGATTTCGAGGACGATCTCACGTTTGGTCAGGTTAGTCGACATGGCTTTGGCGTGGTTGAAATTTTAGACTCGGGAGTTACAGGCACAAATAATTCACTACCCAGTGCTTGCGTCAACCGCAAAGCCGCACAAAGGCTAAATCCCCTCCATGCCAGATCCCAAGGCCGTCAATTCCATGTTTGCCCGCATCGCCGGCCGATATGACGTCGCCAACCACCTGCTGAGCGGGGGCCTTGATTTTCAATGGCGGCGCAGACTGGTCCGACGGGTGCGCGACGCCCGACCGAACCGGGTGCTCGATCTCGCCACGGGCAGCGGCGACGTGGTCTTCGCCCTGGCGGATGGACTTCCGCCCAGTGTGACGTTGATGGGCATGGATTTCTGCCAGCCCATGCTCGATGAAGCCGTCCGAAAACAGGCCCGGAACCCGGCCTGGAGCCGCATTGAGTTTCGCCAGGGCGACGGACTGGCCCTGCCTCTGCCCGATTCCTGTTTTGACGTGGTGACCGTCTCATTCGGCCTCCGGAACATGGCGGACCGCCCGCGCGCGTTGCGGGAAATGCGCCGGGTGTTGCGACCCGGCGGCAGTCTTTTTGTACTCGAATTTTCGCAGCCCGAATTCTGGTTTAGACCTTTCTATTACACCTACCTCCGCTTCGTGCTGCCCGCCGTTGCCGCAGTCGTCACGGGCGATCGGTCCGCTTACGAGTACCTCGGGGGCTCAATCGAGCAATTTCCCGAACGTGACGCCATGACCGCAGAAATACGACGCGCCGGCTTCGGCGAAGTAGAAAGCCTGTCACTCACTTTCGGCGTGGTCGCCCTGCATCAGGCGCGTCTTTAGTTGTCCGTCGCGTCGGCCGATGCCCGGTTGCGGCCGCGCACGACTCCGCCGCTTCGGAAGCCCGCGTTCAGTTAAACGACTTGCCGCAGCCGCAGGTGCTCTGGGCATTGGGATTCTTGATCTCGAATCCCTTGCCGTGCAGACCGTCATCGAAATCAATGCTGCAGCCATCGAGATACGCCAGGCTCGTTGGGTCGACGAGCAACTGCACCCCTTCGCTTTCGAAAACCCGGTCGTCAGCCTTCGGGAGATCGAATGACATCCCGTACTCGAAGCCCGAGCAGCCGCCGCTCTCGACAAAAACGCGCAGGCGCCTCTTGTCGTCACCCTGGGCTTGACGCATCGATTCGACCTGGCGGGCGGCACGGGAACTAAGCGTGATCATAAGCCGCACCCTAGGCCGGATCACCCCCCTGTCAACCGGCGGCGAACGCACCGGAGGCAGTCGTGCGGCTTGGCTTGTCAACTCCACAGCAGGAAGTGTGCAAATTTCGAGGATGCGCACTTGCCACCCGCACAAAGCGCCCCTTTCATGCGGACGTGTCGTCCCTGAAGCATATCTTCAACGAACTCCAATATGAGCTGACCCGAAAGCTCGCCGAGGGCGGCATGGGAATGGTTTACGAAGCCGTCCAGAAGGGAACCGGCAACTTCCGCAAGATAGTCGCCATCAAGCTCATTCGGGAGGAGTACTCGAGCATTCCGGAGTTCCAGAAAAATTTCATTGGCGAGGCCAAATTGGTGGCCGACCTCATTCACACCAACATCGTCCAGACCTATCACCTGGGCCAAATCGGCGGGCAGTATTTCATGACCATGGAATTTGTCCGGGGCGTGAATTTGGAGCAGTTCATCGATCGCCACACGGAGCTCGGGCGCCAGGTTCCGATCGACATGGCGGTTTTTATCGCCTCCCGCGTCTGCCGCGGCCTGAGCTACGCGCACACCAAGCGCGACATGGACGGCCGGTTGCTTGGCATCGTGCATCGCGACGTGAATCCCAAGAACGTCATGCTTGCGATAGAGGGCGACGTGAAGCTCACGGACTTCGGCATCGCGAAGGCCCTTGACCTGATGTACAATGAGGAAGGCAAGGTCATCCCCGGCAAGGATGAGTACCTGTCGCCGGAGGGAGCAAGTTATGCGGTGACCGACGCTCGATCCGATCTTTTCTCCCTCGGCATTGTTCTCACCGAGATCCTGCTGGGCCGGAACCTATTCCGGGGCTCCACCCGGGTCGAGTCGCGCCGGAACATTCTCACCATGCAGATCCCGAAGATATCGACTCTCCGGGCGGACGTGGATCCGAAGCTCGAGACGATCATTCAGAAAGCGCTGCAGCGCGATCGCGACAAACGCTACCAGACCGCGTTCGAGATGCTGACAGACCTGGAGCTTTACCTTTACAGCGACCGGTACGGCCCGACGAACGAGAAGCTCGCCGTCTACCTCGCCGAAGTTTTTCCTCCGGTTAAGCCTGGTTCAACCCCCGCCGTCCCCGCCCCCCCGATATCCCGCGTCTCCACGCTCGAAAGCCAGAGGTAACGCCTTGCGCCTATGAGCGGTCCCGGACTCAACCAGGGTTTCCACCAGCGACAAACTCAGCAGCTGGTGCTGGCGCCGCAGATGCGGCAGTCCCTGAAGATCCTGCAGGTCGCGGCCCTGGACCTTCGGGCCACCGTCCAGGAGGAATTGCAGTCCAATCCCACGCTGGAGGAGCTGCCGATGGACGACATCAGCCTCGAGAAGGAGGCCGGCTCCGGGGATGACAACGCCACGCCCAACGACGACCCGGCGGAGCAGCTGGATTTCTCCAAGGACTTCCAGGTCCTGGAGAAAATCGGCCAGGATTGGCGCGACCACATGTCCGACGCCGGTGGCGCGCGCACCCAATCGTCCGAGCAGGATGAGCGCCGGCAGCACTTCTTTGACTCCCTGACCAGCGACACCTCGCTCCAGCAGCACCTGATGCAGCAGGCGGAACTCACGGAAGCCCCGTCCCGTACCATCGAGGCGCTGCGCTTCCTGGTGGGCAGCCTGGACGACCGCGGCTACCTCACGTCGAGCCTCCCCGACCTGGCGCTCCTGGCCAACCTACCGCTCGAATCGATGCAGGAGGCGGCCAAGCTCCTCAAGACCTTCGAACCGGCGGGCATCGGCGCCGAGAGCCTGGCGGAGTGCCTGCTGATCCAGCTCGCGCAGAAAGGCCGGGAAAAGTCCGTCGCCGCGCGCATCGTGCGCGATCATTTCGATCTCCTGGTGCGCCGCCGCATTCCCGACCTGGCCCGCAAGACCGGCCTCGCTCCCGAGGTGATTCAGGAGGCCATCGGCGAGATCGGCACGCTCGATCCCGCTCCCGGACGCCGGTTCGCCGACGACGCCAACCGCGTGGTCGTGCCTGATGTCAGCGTCGAAAAGGAGAACGGGGAATGGAAGATCATCCTGAACAACGATTACATTCCCCGGCTTCGCCTCAGCAACACCTACAAGGAACTGATCGCCAAGGGCCGCCTGACCAAGCAGGAGAGCGATTACCTCCGCGAAAAGCTCCGTTCGGGCAAATTCATCATCAACGCCATCGAGCAGCGGCAGCGCACGATCGAGCGGATCACGCGCGAGATCATCAAGCACCAGAACGAATTCTTCGAGGAGGGCGTGGCCAAGCTCAAACCGCTGACGATGACCCAGATCGCCGACATCATCGGCGTGCACGAGACCACCGTCAGCCGGGCCCTCGCCAACAAGTACATCAAGACCCCGCACGGCGTCTTCGAAATGAAGTACTTCTTCACCTCCGGCTACCAGTCGCAAGCTGGCGAGGCCGTGGCCAACACCAGCGTGAAGGAGATGATTGCGGACATCATCGCCGGGGAGGATCCCGGCAAGCCGCTGAGCGATCAAGAAATCGTCAGCCTGCTCGACTCCAAGGGCCTCAAGATCGCACGCCGCACGGTCGCGAAATACCGTGAGGAACTCGGCCTGCTGCCGAGCAATCTCCGCCGCCGCTACGACTGAGCGGCACCCGGCCCGCTCAGTTGTTCAGCCCGAGCGTCTGCCGCAGCACCCGCTTCACCTCGGACATGTTAACCGGCTTGGTCAGGCAGGCGCTCAATCCCGCCAACGCAGTGCTGCGGGAGATGAGGTCCGGATTGATGTAACCGGTCATCAGGATGCGTTTCGAACGCGGGTAGTGCTGCATCGCCTCAACCAGAAAATCCAGCCCCTGCTGCTTGCCGGGCATCATGTGATCACAAAGCAGCACGTCGAACGGCCGGCTCGCCAGCAGCATCTTGGCTTCCTCAACATTGGCGGCCCGCTCGATATCGAAATCGTCGCCGAGGCTCCGCATGGCCATCTCCGCCGCTGCAGTATCGTCCTCCAGCAGCAGAACCGTGGGTTTGGCGGAAGCGTCAGCGCTCAAGAGTCAGTCGGGTTTAGCTACCTGCCGCCTTGGCCTGGTCATGGATCTTGGCGGCCTCCGTCACGGTTTTGACCAATTCAGGCAAGGATACCGGCTTCAGGAGATACCGGTACAGGGCGGCCTCATTGACGCTGCGCAACAACATTTCCGGCTTCATATAGCCGGTCACCAGCACGCGTTGCATGTCGGGATACTCTTCGCGGGTATCAACCAGGAAGCTCAGCCCATTGCCGCCGGGCATCAAATGATCACACACGACCACTTTGAACGATTTCTTGTGCAGAATATAGCCCGCCTCCCGCGTGCTCGTGGCCAAGGTCGTTTCAAAGTACGGCGCAAGCGCTTCGGCATACAGCTCGATGAGCGATTTTTCGTCATCAACCAAAAGAACCGAGCCAAGTTTAGCGGTCGAATTGGTTGAGCTAGCGCTGGCCGACTCAGACATCATGGAAAAATGGTGCGGCCGGAGTGAGCATTGGCAAACCCAAATCATTGCGGCTACGGAGCTCCCTGACCTCGGCCAAGCTCGCCGAAACGAATCCGTGGATGTCGACATGCAGTGACCGCATAGGAATTTGGATTGCTAGGCCGTGCTGCCGAGTGTTGCTTTCCCTAACCCCGGCATGGACAAATTGGACCTTCACGCCGCTGCCCGACAAGGCACCCTGGACCAGCTGGACTCCACCCTACTCACGGCTGAGGCGCTTGGCGCGGGCAATGCGTCGGGGAATACCCCACTCCATCTGGCTTCAAAGTACGGATTCCTCAAGCAGGTGCCGCCGAGCGTTCTCGCATCCAACGTGATGCTGAAGAAAAACGACGCCGGGTACTGCCCGCTCCACCTGGCTGCTCGTCATGGTCATCTGGACCAGGTTCCGCACTCGTTGCTGACCCTCGACAATCTGCTGATTCGATCCAACAGCGGCTACACTCCCCTGCACCAGTCCGCCGCCGGGGGATTTCTTGGCCAGTTGCCGCCTGGATTTCTGACCTCGGAGCTGATGCTTACGAAGACCGATCACGGCAACACCCTGCTGCACGAGGCGGCCGAAAACGGAACTCTCGACCGTGTGCCTCCTGAATTTCTCACCAAGGAAATGTTGCTTGTTTCCAACATCAGCGGCGAAACGGTCTTTCACGTCGCGGTGTTTAATGGCCATCTAAACCAGATCCCACCGTCATTGCTGACCGCTGAAACCTTGCTGGCGCGGACGACCAATCACGACACCTGCCTTCACGCCGCGGCGATTTCGGGGCATCTCGACCAGATCCCGGTCGAACTGCTTACCCACCAGAATTTGGTCCTGAGCAGCAAATCCGGCCATACGCCCATTCACGCGGCGGCGGAATCGGGCAGCATCGCGCAAATTCCGCGCGACCGCCTGACTCTGGACCTCCTGATTAGCAGGAACGACTTCGGTGACACGCCTCTGCATGCGGCCGCGGTGGAAGGACATTTGAAGGATATTCCCGGGGAATTTCTCAATCAGGCAACCCTGACGATTCGCAACTACCACGGAGGCACCCCAATCGGTGCGGCGATTCGACATGGTCATGCGGATCAATTGCCGGAGGAGTTTGTACCGAAGCCCCCCAACGCTATCCAGCGTTTCCTCTACAAGATTGGGGCCTCCCGGCCGCCTTTCGTCTAGACCGACACGGAAGGTTGTGGCAGAGACTGGCCTTTTCCTGGCCTGAACGTGGGCCGGGGCCTGCCTCCCTTCCGCATGAACACCATCATCACCGCCATCACCGCCCGTGAAATCCTAGATTCACGCGGCAATCCCACCATCGAGGTGGATGTCAAACTGGCCTCCGGACATATCGGTCGTGCCGCTGTGCCGTCAGGCGCGTCTACGGGCGAACACGAGGCTCTTGAATTACGCGACGGCGACAAGAAGCGCTACCTGGGCAAGGGCGTGCTGAACGCCGTGGGCAATGTGAAATCCAAGATCGCACCGGTGCTGATCGGGATGGAGGTCACGGACCAGGTCGGCATCGACCGGGCCATGCTCGCGCTCGACGGCACCCCCACCAAGTCAAAGCTCGGTGCGAACGCCATCCTGGGCGTATCCATGGCTTCGGCCCACGCGGCCGCCAAGGCTGTCGGCCTGCCTCTGTACAAGTACCTGGGCGGACCCAACGCCAAGGTACTGCCCGTACCCATGATGAACATCATGAACGGCGGCGCCCATTCCGATGCCCCCATCGATTTCCAGGAATTTATGATCATGCCAACCGGCGCCTCCTCTTTCCGGGAGGCCCTCCGCATGGGCGCCGAGGTGTTTCACTCGCTGAAAAAGGTCCTGAAGGACAAAGGCCTGGCCACTGCCGTCGGCGACGAGGGCGGATTTGCCCCGAAGCTCGAGTCGACCGAGGCCGCTCTCGACGCCATTGCCGTGGCCGTCAAGAACGCCGGCTACACCCTCGGCAAGGAGATCAAGCTCGCATTGGACGTCGCCGCCTCCGAATTCTACGTGAAAGAAAAGAAGCAGTACGTCTTCAAGAAATCCGATGGCCGCAAGCTCTCGGGCGATCAGATGGTCGGCTTCTACAAGAGCCTCTGCGCCAAATACCCCATCGTCTCGATCGAAGACGGCTGCGCCGAGAACGACTGGGATACCTGGAAGAAACTGACCGATACGATCGGCAGCTCCGTCCAGTTGGTCGGTGACGACTTGTTCGTCACCAACACGTCCTTCCTCAAGAAGGGCATCGAAACCGGCACCGCCAACTCCATTCTCGTCAAGGTCAACCAGATCGGTTCGCTCACCGAGACCTTCGACGCCGTGGAAATGGCCAAGGAAGCGAACTACACCGCGGTCATTTCCCACCGCTCCGGGGAAACCGAGGATACGACGATCTCGGACATCGCGGTGGCGACCAACGCCGGCCAGATCAAGACCGGCTCGCTTTGCCGCACCGACCGGGTCGCCAAGTACAACCAGCTCCTGCGCATCGAAGAGGAACTCGGCAAAAGCGCGATCTACGGCGGCAAGATGTAGTCTTGCTGTCCGCCGAAAGTTCACTACTTGTAAAAGCCAACGAAGCCGACCTGACACCAAGCTTCGGCAACACACACACCGAGGAGAAGCCGGACCGCAAGGTCCGGCTTCTTTATTTCACCCTCGGGCGAACCGCTATGAGCTGGAGTGATAACGCACCCGAGCCGCCGCTGATTCGTTCGTAGCGAGTGCCGACATCCGCCGTGTGAGTTGGACAAATCCCGCGAAACTCCTACACGTGTTCGCTTTCCATGTCCGACAAGCCAAGCTCGCTCCCCTCCACGCGTTCGCTGTCTCGCCTCATTTTTCTCAGTCGCTGGCTACAGGCTCCTCTCTATGTCGGCCTGATTGTCGCCCAGACGGTCTATGTTTACCGTTTTCTGGTCGAACTCTGGCACCTGATTGGTTTCGCCGTGATGAACCACCCCGCGCCTGACTCCGTGCCGGTCGGCGTCACCGATACGGAGACCATAGTAATGCTGAGCGTTCTTGGCCTGATCGACGTGGTGATGATCGCCAACCTGCTCATCATGGTGATCGTCGGCGGCTACGAGACCTTCGTTTCCCGACTGAATCTGCAGGGGCACCCCGACCAGCCGGAATGGCTTTCCCACGTGAATGCGGGCATCCTCAAGGTGAAACTGGCGATGGCGCTCATCGGCATCTCGTCCATCCACCTGCTCAAGACTTTCATCAATGCCGACAAGATGTCGGAAAAGACCATGCTCTGGCAGGTCATCATCCATGTCACTTTCGTCGCCTCCGCTATCGCCCTCGCCTGGATCGACCGGCTCACCTACCGGTCGGATGAAGATCACTAGAACGGAACGGTCGTACGGGTCAGCGTGAAGCTGACCGAAAGTATAAGGCGGGCGGCCTTGTGGCCGCCATGTCCAGGTCTACATCTGGGCCATGCCAAAATACTCCCGCCGGCTCGGATTCTTTGCGTTGCTTGTCCTCCTGCTCGTGCTCCTGCTGCTTCTGCTCGCCCGCTGTCAGAAGCCGAGTCCGACGAACCTACGGACGAGCAACCCTGTGTCTTCGACACCGGAAGCGAAGGCCGCGTCAGCGCCCACCGACCCGGTACCAGGTTTCGAGGAAAAACAGGAACCGGCGACCCTGCAGTTCGCCCCAAGCGTAAACGCGGGTGCTATGTTGACCGTAACGTGGACGGGGCCGAATAACCCCAAGGATTTCGTCACCCTTGTCAAACCGGCGAGTGCGTCACGGGACTACGGCAATTACCGGGATACGCGCGCCGGCAATCCGCTCGAAATCAAGGCGCCCATCGAGCCAGGCGACTGGGAGGTTCGCTATGTTGCCGGAGTGTCCCACCGCGTACTCGGACGCGCCCCGCTGCAAGTGGTCGCAACTGCGGCCACGCTGTCAGCACCGTCCGAAGTGATCGCGGGAGGTACGGTCAAGATAACCTGGACCGGCCCCAACAACGAGGGCGATTACCTCACGCTGGTTCCGCGCGTTCTGCCCGACGGGCAGTATGGCAACTACACTTATACGAGCAAAGGCTCTCCACTCGAGGTTACCGCTCCGATCGTGACGGGTGACGCCGAGCTGCGCTACATGACCGGACAGGGCGCTAAAGTCCTGCAGCGAGTTCCGATCCGGATCGTGGCCGCGAGCGTCTCGCTGTCAGCACCGGCAACAGTCACTGCGAGAGCCGACATCCCGATTGAGTGGACCGGACCTAACCATGCGGGCGACTACCTGACTCTGGTGCCTCGGGATCTTCCCGACGGTCAGTATCGAGCCTATGCCTACACCACGAAGGGCTCCCCTCTCGCTCTGCCGGCGCCTAAGGAAGCGGGCATCTACGAAGTGCGTTATATGAGCGGCCAAGGAGCGAAGGTCCTGGAGCGGCGGCCAATCGTTGTCATTCCCGAGCGCTAAAGCCCCTGGCGGTTGCCATTAGCGGTTCATTTGCGGGCATTAGCGGAGAGAGCCGGTCACTAAATTGCTTTTGACCGGCCCTCGCGGCTGGACTTAGCTGACCCACTGCCATCTTGGCGTTCAATTCATTACCATGTCCGCGATCCCGACCATCATCTACACGAAAACCGACGAGGCCCCCGCGCTCGCCACCTACTCCCTGCTGCCGATCATCCAGGCTTTCACCAAGCATACCGGCATCGCGGTTGAAACGCGGGATATCTCGCTGGCGGGACGCATCCTCGCCATGTTCCCGGAAAAGCTTACGGCCTCCCAGCGTGTCGGCGATCACCTGGCTGAACTGGGCGCGCTCACCCTCAAGCCCGAAGCCAACATCATCAAGCTGCCTAACATCAGCGCTTCCGTGCCTCAGCTCAAGGAGGCCATCGCCGAATTGCAGGCCCACGGTTACGCGGTGCCGGATTATCCGGAGACGCCGAAGACCGACGCCGAGAAGGAGGCCAAGGCTCGGTATGACAAAGTGAAAGGCTCCGCCGTCAACCCGGTCCTCCGCGAAGGCAATTCCGACCGCCGCGCGCCGAAGGCCGTCAAGGATTACGCCCGCGCCCATCCGCACTCGATGGGCAAATGGTCCCGCGACTCGAAGACGAGCGTGGCCACCATGGGACAGGACGACTTCTTCTCCAACGAAAAGTCCGTGACCGCACCCGCCGCCACCAACGTCCGAATCGAGTTCGTGAGCGCCGACGGTGCGGTGAAGGTCCTCAAGGACAAGACCGCCCTCAAGGCCGGCGAAATCCTCGACGCCACCGTCATGCGCAAACAGGCCCTTGTGGCCTTTTATGCCAGCCAGATCGCCAAGGCCAAGGCCGAGGGCGTGCTCTTTTCGCTTCACCTCAAGGCCACCATGATGAAGGTCTCCGACCCGATTCTTTTCGGCTTGGCCGTCCGGGTGTTCTTCCAGGACCTGCTCACCAAGCACGCGGCGACGTTTGCCGAGCTCGGCGTCGATCTCAATAACGGCTTCGGCGACCTGGTGGAAAAAATCGAAAAACTGCCGGCCGACCGCAAGGCCGCGATCCAGGCCGACATCAAGGCAGTTTACACTACGGGTCCCGGCATCGCCATGGTCAACTCCGACCAGGGCATCACCAACCTGCATGTGCCAAGCGATGTCATCGTCGACGCCTCCATGCCCGCCATGATCCGCGCTGGCGGCAAGATGTACGACGCCCAAGGCAAGCTCCAGGACACCCTGGCGGTGATCCCGGACAGCTCCTACGCCGGCGTCTATCAGGCGACCGTCGAGTTCTGCAAACGGAACGGCGCTCTCGATCCGAAAACGATGGGCTCCGTCCCCAACGTCGGGCTCATGGCGCAGGCGGCCGAGGAGTACGGCTCGCACAACAAGACCTTCCAGATCAGCGGCCGCGGCGTGGTCCGCGTGGTTGACGACGCCGGTCGCGTGGTGCTGGAGCATGCCGTCGAGGACGGGGACATCTGGCGCGCCTGCCAGACGAAGGACGCCGCCGTGCAGGATTGGGTCAAGCTGGCTGTGAACCGCGCGCGGCTCAGCAACACCCCCGCCATTTTCTGGCTCGACGCCAAGCGGGCGCACGACGCGCAGATCATTGCGAAGGTCAACCGCTACCTCGCCCAACACGACACCCAGGGGCTCGACCTCCGCATCCTGCCTCCCGCCGAGGCCTGCCGGGTCAGCCTCGAGCGCATCGTCCAGGGCCTCGACACGATCTCGGTCACGGGCAACGTGCTGCGCGACTACCTCACCGACCTCTTCCCCATCCTCGAGGTCGGCACCAGCGCGAAGATGCTTTCCATCGTCCCGCTCATGAACGGCGGCGGCCTGTTCGAGACCGGAGCGGGCGGCTCCGCCCCGAAACACGTCGAACAGTTCCTGCAGGAGAATTACCTGCGCTGGGATTCGCTGGGCGAGTTCTTCGCGCTGGCGGCTTCGTTCGAGCACCTCGGCATCGTGGCCAAGCATGCCAAGGCCAAGGTCCTCGCCGACACGCTGGACGCCGCCAACGGGAAGTTCTTGGAGCACGATCGCTCGCCGGGCCGCAAGCTGGGCACGATCGACAACCGCGGCAGCCACTTCTACCTGGCCCTCTACTGGGCGCAGGCGCTGGCGGCGCAGAACACCGACGCCGACCTGCAGCGGCGCTTCACGCCCGTGGCGGAAAAGCTGACCGCCGCGGAAAAGCAGATCGTGGCCGAGCTGATCGCCGTCCAGGGCAAGCCCTGCGACGTCGGCGGCTACTACCAGCCCGATGACACCAAGGCCTCCGTCGCGCTGCGGCCCAGCCAGACATTGAACGCCATCCTGGCCGCGATCTGACGCGGCCGCGCTTCCGCGCGACCGCGTCGCTCAGGAGTTCGAAATGACCTTGAGCGGCATCACGACCTTCGTCGGGACCGGGACTCCGTTCTTCTGCGCCGGCGTGAACCGCCATTGCTCGAGGGCGGGCATCAGGCGCGCGGCCAACTCGTGGTCGACGGGCTTGACGAACCGGATGTCGCGCGGCTGGCCGGTGGCATCGACCGTGAACGCAACCTCGACTTCAGCCCCCATATGATGGCGACGCAGATTGGTCGGGTTCACGACCTTGTTGACGACCGGCACGTCGTCACGGGGCGCCTGCGGCCAGGGTGTGGGCTCGTCGAAACGGGCAAGGGCGGAGGCGGAAAAAAGGCCGCTCAGAAGAACGGCGCCGGCGAGGAGGGAGTTGATTTTCATGGAGCAGACCCGCTGGGGGATAGAGGTTGGATTTTGATTTTGAAGATTAACGGGTGGAACCCGGAAGCGTGCTCTTCTTTGCAATGCGCGTGCCAACCTACTAATAGTTTCTCTAATCATTGATGATGAATGTATAGTGAATTTTATGAAAAAGACCAGGTGCTCGAATTGTGCTGCAATCGAAACGGCGCGTTCCCAGCGATGGGATTTTTTTGGGGCCGTCGTGTGCCGCCCTCTTCTGCTGACAGCTGACGCCCGCACCCGCTCGGGTCGGTTGCCAAACCCGGCAATCGCATCCAGCTTCAGCGCATGATCTCCCTGCAGAATCCCGACCTGACCCAACATCCTCCCCGCAGTCCGCGCGTCCGTCTCGGAGGTTACGTCGTCCTGCCCCGCATCATCGACAAGGCCCGGGCTCACCTGGCGGGCCGTCTCGGCGACTACAAGTGGAACAATCCTCTCGACCAGCGGCTGTTCACTTTCCTGGGCGTCACGGCCGAACAGTTTCTGGACGCCGCCCGAGCCTGCCGCAGCGACACGGAGTTTCTGGGCTGGGTCACCGCCAGCGCACAGCCCAAGCGCGAGTCCTGGGAAATCGCCGCCTGGTCCCAGTGGCTCGAGAACCTGGCTCCCGGAGATGCGCGGCGCCATACCGCCTTCGCCAGCGACATCACCGCCCACTGTCCCGATCGCGATGACATCCGGACGATTTTCGACCGGCTCGACATGGACGACTATGTGACGTTCGGCGGACGGGCCTGAAGGGTTGCAAAAACGGCGCACATGAATTCTTCATCTGTGATATGAAGCACTATAATTTTGCTGAGCGGCTGCACGTGCTCTACGACAAAGCCGTGAAGCAGTATGCGGCCGGCCGCCGTGGCGCTGACACCTACTTCACTCCGGATGAAAACACCTTTCTGTCCGCCAACGGGCTGACCGCCCAGCATCTGTACGACTACGCGGAAGACGACGTCGGCGGCGGAGAGCCGGGCTGGGACAAGGCCGTGGCCATCGAGACCGTGCGGCGCGATTATTTCCTCAATGTGCAGGCGGGCAACGCGTCCGGCCGCGTGCTGGACGAGGCCGCGCTGCCGGCCAAGACCGCGGCCGTCCGCGGCATCGAATGGCTGCCGCGTTTGATTCCCAAGACGAAGGCCAAGCTGCGCGGCGAGCTGCCGCCCACCCTCATGTACTGCTGCGGCGGCGACCGCCGGTTCTTCAAGGAACACGACATCAATCCCGCGCAGTTCCTCAGCCTGGTCTGGCGCCACGAACATGACGACGACGCCATCGTCGACTGGGTCGTGCGGCACAAGAGCAAGCAGTAGCGCCTCCCTTCGAGCCGGAGCCGGCAGCCACGGGTGCGCGGCTCTTCCGTGCGGGGTTGACCCGGAGCCGGCCCATGCCCTACGGTCGCGCCCGCCGCTATGCCTGCGTACACCCTGAAAATCAACGGGCGAAGCCGGGTCGTGGATGTCGCCGCCGACACTCCCCTCCTCTGGGTCCTGCGCGACCACCTCGGCCTCGTCGGCACCAAGTACGGCTGCGGCATCGGGGTCTGCGGCGCCTGCACCGTCCATTTCAATGGGGTGCCGATCCGCTCCTGCCAGATGCCGGTCTCGACGGTCAGCGGCATGGAGGTGACGACCATCGAGGGTCTCGCCCCCGAGGGCACCCATCCGCTCCAGAAAGCGTGGTGCGACCGCGACGTGCCGCAATGCGGCTACTGTCAGGCCGGGCAGCTCATGACCGCCGCCGCCCTGCTCAAAAGCAACCCGTCACCCACCGACGAGGAGATCGACGGCGCCATGTCCGGCAATCTCTGCCGTTGCGGCACCTACCTTCGGATCCGGCTCGCGGTCAAGGACGCCGCCGCGGCCATGCAGGGAGGCGCCAAATGAGCACTCCTGCCCTGTCCCGGCGCGAGTTCATCCGGGTGACCACCCTCGCCGGAGGCGGCTTCGCGCTCAGCCTCGCCGTGCCTGAAGCCGGCTGGGCCCAGGCGTCCGCAGGCCTCGACGACACCGCGAAGGTTTTTACTCCGAACGCGTTCATCAAGATCACGCCGGAAAACATCATCACCATCCTCGCCAAAAATCCCGAGACCGGGCAGGGCGTGAAAACGTCGCTGCCGATGATCGTGGCCGAGGAGCTCGACGTGGATTTCTCCAAGGTGGTGATCGAACAGGCCGGACTTCGTCCGGACGTTGGCGCCCAGTCGGCCGGTGGCAGCCGCTCGACGCCGGAAAACTACCTGGCGCTCCGCCGTGCCGGCGCGACCGCCCGGGCCATGCTCGTCCAGGCGGCCGCGCAGGCCTGGAATGTGCGGGTCGACGAGCTGGAGACCGCCAACGGCGTCGTCCGCCACCGGCCCACGGGCCGGACGCTGACCTACGGGGAATTGGCCACGCGGGCCGCGGCCCTGCCGGTGCCGGATGAAAAGAATGTCCGCCTCAAGAGCGAGGCGGAGTTCCGCGTGCTGGGATCGCGCGTCGGCGGTGTCGACAATCCCGCCATCGTCACCGGCCGTCCGCTGTTCGGCATCGACCAGACCCTGCCGGGCATGGTGTATGCCGTCTACGAGAAATGCCCGGTGTTCGGTGGCCGGGTCGTAAACGCCAATCTCGACCGGATCCGGCGACTGCCGGGCGTGCGCGACGCCTTTGTCCTGGAAGGCACCGACGTCATCAACGGCCTCCTGCCCGGCGTCGCCATCATCGCCGACTCCACCTGGGCCGCCTTTTCCGCCAAGCGGCAGCTGCAGGTCACCTGGGATGAGAGCGCCGGCTCCGGACAGTCCAGCGCGGATTACGAAGCCCGCGCGGCGGCGCTGGCGCGCACGGAGGGAACTCCCGTGCGCCAGGACGGAGATGTCGACGGGGCTTTTGCCCGCGCGACCAAGGTGATCGAGGCTTCCTACCACTACCCTTTCATCAACCATGCCACCCTCGAACCGCAGGGCTGCACCGCCTGGGCGCGGGAGGGCGGCATTGAGTTTTGGACAACGTCGCAAACGCCGGCGTCGGGCCGGGACCTGGTGGCGCGCACCCTGCGCATTCCTCCGGAAAAGCTGAAGCTCAACCTGGTCCGCGCCGGCGGCGGGTTCGGCCGCCGGCTGGCCAACGACTACATGGTCGAGGCGGCGGCCATCGCCCTCCGCACACAGGGCGCGCCGGTCAAGCTGACCTGGACCCGCGAGGATGACATGCGGCACTGCTTCTACCGTCCGGCCGCCTATCACCACCTCAAGGGCGCGCTGGACGCGGCCGGCCGACTCACCGCCTGGCGGAATCATTTCGTGAGCTTCGGCTACAAGAACACCGAGCAGCCGGCGCCTTCGGCCACGCTCAATCCCAACGAACTGCCGGCGCGCTTCCTGGCCCACTACCGCCTCGACCAGTCACTCATCGCCACCGTCGTTCCGACCGGCCCGCTGCGCGCCCCGGGCAGCAACGGCATCGCCTTCGTCATGCAGGGATTCATTGATGAGCTCGCCCACGCCGGCGGACGCGATCCCGTGGAATTCCGGCTCGAGCTGCTGGGCGAGGACCGCATCGTCCCACCCGGCCAGGGGCAGCGCGGGGCACCTTATCACACGGGCCGCATGAAGGGCGTCATCCGCCTCGCCGCCGAAAAATCCGGCTGGGGCCGCCCCCTGCCCCGGGGCGAAGGCCGGGGCATCGCCTTCCACTTCAGCCACTCCGGCTACGTCGCCATGGTCGCACAGGTCGCCGTCACTCCCGACGGCAACCTGAAGGTCAAACGCGTCACGGCCGCCGTCGACGTCGGACCGATCATCAACCTCAGCGGAGCCGAAAACCAGATCCAGGGTTCGATCATCGACGGCATGAGCATGGCCTGGCTGCAGGAGATGACCTACGACCGCGGTCGCGCGGTGCAGAGCAACTTCCACGACTATCCCCTGCTACGCTCGACCGAGACCCCGGAGATGGAGGTGCATTTCCTGCAGAGCGACAATCCGCCCACGGGCCTCGGCGAACCCGCCTTTCCCGTAGTGCCGCCGGCAATCTGCAACGCGATCTTCGCCGCCTGCGGTCGTCGGGTGCGCCGCCTGCCGATCACCCGCAACGACCTTCAGTGGACCTGAATGCCCGGGGGATCGACCGTCTGCACCCCGCAAGCGGACGGTCGGGCATTGGCGGAGGTTGACCGCCTCCCCGTGAATGCGCGGGCATCAGGCCGGAGCCGCAGCCAAGCGCTCTCCCCAGCGGAGATCGCAACGATCGGTCGAGAATCCGGGTGCTTCCGACATCACCGTCGGTTGCCGGAATTGGCGGGATTAGCGGACAGACCTCATTCCGGACGTTTCTGCCGGAGCCGCCGCATGTCGATCACCAAGTCGTAGGCCTTTTCGTCGGCCGGCAGCTCGGCGCCAGTGGTCAGGTTGTAAGCGACACTCTTTGGCGGCTTGTCGCCGAAACGCTCGTGCACCGCGGCCTTGAACATCTCCTTGGGCGTCCAGTCGGAATCGCTGGAAATTGAGCCGAACTCGTCCCGGAAGACACGCTCGGTCGAGCGGTCCTCGAGGCGGGCGCGAACCAAGTAGACGTTGAGAGGCTTCTTGAAATCCTGGCGCATGACCGCGTTCCGCACCATCTCCCATTCATGTCCCTGCGGCTGGGCGATCAGGGTGAAGCTGTTGTGATGCGCCGACAGGGCAGCGATCGCGCCGATCACCAGGAACACGGCGTAGTATTGGTAGGGCTTCTTTTGCGCGATCAGCCCCGAGGTCCGGAGGCTGCGGATGGCGAAGACGACCATGACCACAACCAGGCTGGAGAGAGTAAACAGCACCCGGTAACCCGTGGACCGCTCCGCCGCCACCAGGCTGACGGAGTGAGCCAGCAACGGCAGGGCCGTGAGGCAGAGAATCCACTTCTTCCGGAGCAGCGGGTCGCCCCGGGCCGCGTCGAATTTGTAGCCGTAACCGATCAGGGTCGCCACCGCCGCCGCCGCGAGCCAGAAGATCACCGCTCCCGTGTTGAAGTCATCCCGCAGCGCATAAAGCGCCAGCGCGTTGGGCAGCGGCTGCCACAGGAACCAGGCGAATTTCGTGAACGGATTCGTTTCCAGTTTCATCCGCGCCGACTCCTGAAAGATGTCGTTGTTGAACAAACCCTGAACCAGCAGGTAGCTCAACCCCAGGCCGATCAGGAGCGTCACCAGGTGGATCGCCGCCCACCAATGGTCCTTCATCGGCTCGCGGCCGGTGCGCACGATCAGCACGGCGGCGATCGGCACCAGCGCGAAGAGCGCGTCGGATTGATAGATCAGGCCGGCCAGCATGTAGATCATGCACCCGCCGATCAACGCCACCACACGCTTCAGGCCGCCGCGCTCCAGTTCGGTCTCGATGGCCGAGAATCCGGCCAGCGCCAGCAGCAGCGTCAGGGCATAGGGCCACCCCAGCGCCCAACTGGCCGTGACCTGTGCGGCCGGCAGCAGGACGATGCCCAGGCCGATGGCGGCCGCCTCCACCTCGGTCCACCCCGACTGGTAAAGCTGCCGCCACAGCGCCAGGCCCAGCAGGGTCAGCATGCCCACGCTGATGAGGCGCAGCCAGGGCAGTCCGGACACGTTGCTCGCCACGAAATAGGATGTCTCCAGCAGGGCACCGTACAGCGGCCGGCCATGCGAGGCGGTGAACTTCACCAGCTTGCCCGGCTCTTCCCGGGCCTCGCGCAGATACGAGTAGTCGTCCCGCAGCCCATACTCATGGAAAATGGTCTGCCAATACACCGCCAACGGCGTAAGTAGGAGCAGATAGAGGCAGATACGCGTGCGGATCATTTAAAGGGTCATCTCTTGCTGGGCAGCTTGTGGCTGAATCCCCAGGAAACGTCCATACCGTTCCACCCAGTCGTCTATTTTTCCCAGGTAATAGCCGGGATCGTAAGGGGCGCTCACGGGGTCATGCCTAGCCAGCGGCCTGGCCCGTTGCCAGTCCGAAGTCTGTCCCTTGGCTTTGGGTCCGATGTAATAGCTGACCCGCTCTCCCATGCGCGGACGGGGATTCATCTGCAGGGCGACTTCCGCCGCCGCGCGGCGGGGCTTGCCGCCGCCGGCCACCCACTGCTCGTAGGCC
The DNA here is from genome assembly GCA_016795545.1 of Opitutaceae bacterium. GTDB lineage: Bacteria > Verrucomicrobiota > Verrucomicrobiia > Opitutales > Opitutaceae > Lacunisphaera. The sequence goes on along the minus strand of JAEUGX010000092.1, from coordinate 90,360 downwards.
TCGGGGTTCTGGCCCAGCACCTCCGCCTTGGCGAGGTCGGCCACGGGCTGCTCCCGCGCCGCGATCCGCCGGCGCAGGGCCTCGATTTCGTCCTGCGGCGACACCGGCGACACGCCCAGCAGGTAAGCGATGAGCAGGTCGCCCAGGCGCTTCAGGAAGGGCTCGATGCCCCGCGAGCGGAGGGCGGAGCCGCGCAGCGTGACCTCGCCGCCCGCCGCGAGCGCGTAATTCTTAGCCTTGTAGCAGAACATGGCGTCGTACGTGCCGTCGTGCTCGAGCTCGATCCCCGGCGGCATGATCCGCCCCACCCGCGCCAGCAGCTCCGCCGGACGCTGGAAGTACTCCGCGGTGGCCAGGTAGATCCCGTCCGTGTCGGCCTCGAGGATGGTGCAGCCCTCCCGCTGGAACTCCGCGATCAGGGCCTGCAGCAGCTCGCGTCCGCGCCGCGTCACCTCGGCCGCCAGCTCCCCGTCGCCGAAACGCGCGCCGGAGAAGCCGAGGTAGCCGTAGAACGAGTTGATCAGGATCTTGAAGGTGGCCTGCCGGGCCTGCGCCTCGTCCCGCTCCGCCGCCGTCGGCGCCGTGCGCGCGAGCTGCTTGTACTTCAGCCGGTAGTCGCGCAGGCGGGCCAGCATGGGAATGAACACCCCGAGCGTGTCGCTGCGCGGATTGCGCCCCATCTGCAGCAGCAGGCTCGGGTACAGCGAGGCGACGTCGAAGTGCAGCACCTGCCGGAAGACGCCTTCCTGGAAGCTGCGCGTGAAGCCGCCCTCGAAGGGCGCGATCTCGACCGGCGCGGGACAGCTGGCCCGCGCATGGTAGTATTCCTCGAGGAAGAGCAGATCGACCTTGCCCGCGGTGCCGCGCAGCGTCGCCTCCTGCAGCAGGATCGGGAACGCGCGCGCCTGCTCGAAATAGGTGGGCAGCAGCACGTCGCCCAGGCCCCGGGTCTCCCGCAGGTCGTCCGTCAGATACGCCAGGAAAGCGGGGCGGTCCTGGCGGAAGGCCTGCTGGATCTGCGCGCCGTCGATGTAGGTGCGCCCCTCGCCCGATTCGGGTGTGATGCCGAAATAAACCGCCGTCTCCTTCAGCCCGTAGCCGGTCATCTCCCGCGCGGTGATGTCGTACAGCTGCACGAGCAGGTAGGTGTCGACGACCGTGCGCCCCGGCACGTCGCACCGCGGGAAGTCCACCCAGCGTTCGGCCACCTTCAGCCGGCTGTTGCGGAATTCGGCGTTCAGGCCGAACCGGCCCCAGGCGCAGGGCACCTTCAGCCGGCGGCTGCGCTGTCGCAGGTAGTCGAGGTCGAACTTGAACAGGTTGTGCCCCTCGATGATGTCGGGATCCAGCTCGCGCAGCCGTTCGTTGAACGCCAGCAGCAGCCGCCGCTCGCCGGCATCGCTCTCCTCGTCGAGCGTAAGCAGCTCCACCCGCTCGCCGGCCCGCAGGCCGATCGCCAGGACCCGGTCGCCGGGATTCCGGGCGTCGCTGAACGTCCCGGCCTCGGCCGCGCCGGTCTCGATGTCGAGCTGGCAGCGGCGCACCTCGGCGAAGCGGACCTCCGCGAACAACCGCGCCCGCCGCTGCAGGAGCCACTGGCTTTCATAGGGCTTCAGCACGTCGATCGGCGCGCCCTCCCGCACGCTCTTGAAAAAGGCGGCGAACGTCGCCAGCGAGTCCGCGTGGGCCAGCCAACCGAAGGCGCCCTCCCCCTTCAGCCGCTCCAGCGCGACCCCGGCATGGGAGAATTCGCCGCCGAGCCAGGCGAAGGGCCGGAACTCCTCCGCCGTCTCCCGCCGGCCGCCGTCCGGAGTTGCCCAGCAGGCATGGCCGCGACCGTCATCGTCGATCCACAGGCCGCAAAGGTTTCCGCTGGTCTCGGCTGTCATCGGGACTGGCAACCGAACCGGCCGCCGCTGCGGGAGCAATCCCGAAACGCGCACCGCGGACCGGCGCCGGAGCGCCGCTCAAAACGGCCGAAAATACACCATCAGCACCGCGGTCGCGATCAGCGCCAGCGCGATGACGCTCAGCGTTCCCCGCAGCTCGGTCCTGCGGTAGGCCACGCCCGCCAGCGACGCCAGCCCGAGCCAGCATACGAGCTTCACGATGACCCAGCCGGTGGCGAAGGGGATCTTCTGCACGGCGAGCATCCCGAAGCCGCTGATGAACATGAGCAGCGCGGCGATGCCCGTGATCATCATCGTCCGCTTCCGGTTCTCCGGCGCCGGATTGGCGAAAGCCATGAAGGTGTGCGCCGTGAGCACGATCAGCGACAGAATGTGCAGCAGTTGATAGTAGGGCAGTCTCTCCATGTGGCGTGGGGTTGAAAATGAAATGACACCCCGCCGGTGCCGTGTACCCAAAGGCTCATGTCCTTTTTAAGTTAAAGGTGGGCACCACCCGACGAACGTCTGCCTTCCGGTTTACGGCCTGGCATCAGCCCGCCTGTCGGCGGCTCCCAAATTATAGCAAAGGCAAAGAGCGGTTATTAGAGCACCTCGAACACTACAGGGTGTCGGCTGGGAAGCTACCCCCGGCCCCGCCGTCGTCAAATGAGAACGGCGGAAAACTTCCTCCCCCGGACTTGCGGCGGAAGCGCGATTCCGCGCTATTCCAGCACCGTGGGGTCCAGGTGCTGCACGATCAGCTCCTGCAGCGTCGCGAGAAAGACGTACGCGGCGAAGGCCTTCCGCTGCCTCTCCGTCATTCCGTCGAGCGGCGCCTCGCCGCTCTCGAGGACGTCGTCCCCCAGCGGATCCAGGTGCTTCGCCCGCAGCCGCAGCCGCACCGCCGAGCAGGCGCGCAGGATGGCTTCGCTGTTGGTCGGATCGAGCGGCACGACTCCGGTCGTGAAGAATTCGCTGCCAAACAGCGCGAGGAACAGCCCGATGTCGGAATTCTGGCTCTGCAGCAGCTCGTGCCTCCAGCCGTCGCTGAACTCCTGGTCCGGGTCCGGCACCTGCAGGCGCACGGCGAGCTCGGGCTTCAGGTCGTCGGCCGCCTCCCGGATCACGTCGAGCAGCGGGGCCACGGCCTCCAGGTTCAATTTGACCTCAACGCGCTTCATCCGACTCGATCACGGCAGTGAGATGCCATTGTTGCAAGGTAAAGGCATACGCCTCCGCCTGCTCGCGCACCCCCGACCAGACGATCGACCGCCCCTGCTCGTGCACCTCCAGCATGTGCCGGCGCGCCTTCAGTTCGTCAAACCCGAGCACTTTCTTGAACACCATCACCACGTACGACATCAGGTTCACCGGGTCGTTCAGGACGACCACCCGCCAGCGGTCGCCGGGCTGCGTCCGGGTGTCGGCCGCCGGCGTTTGGTCCGGGCGGGCCCGGGTGTCGGCCGCGGTCATGCGCGGCCCGCCGCCTCGCGCACGGCCGCCGCCACCACGGTGGCGGCCTCGGCGACCGGCACCTTGCGGACCTCCTTGCCCGTGCGCCATTTCAGCTCGAAAATGCCTTCTTTCAGGCCCTTGCCGCCCACGGTCAGACGCAGGGGGAGGCCGATCAGGTCGGCGTCCTTGAACTTCACGCCCGGACGTTCGCTGCGGTCGTCGAGCAGCACGTCCGCTCCCGCGGCCTCGGCCGCCTCGCCGAGCCGGCGGCAAAGCTCGCTGGCCGCCGGATCCTGCGGATCGAGGTTTACGACCAGCACCTGCCAGGGCGCCACCGCCCACGGCCAGATGATGCCGTCGGCGTCGTTGCTCTGCTCGATGATGGCCTGGAGCGTGCGGCTGATGCCGATGCCGTAGCAGCCCATGACCAGAGGGTGCGTCTGCTTCTGGTCGTCCGTGTAGATCGCGCCGAACTTTTCCGAATATTTTGTGCCGAGCTTGAAGACGTGCCCGACCTCGATGGCCCGCGCGATCTTGAGCGGACGGCCCGATTGCGGGTCGGGCTCGCCGGCGCGCACGGTCCGGAAGTCGCCCCAGCGCGTGATCGCCAGGTCGCGGGTGACGTTGACGTGGCGCAGGTGGAAGCCGTCGCGGTTGGCGCCGGTGGTTCCGTTGCCGACCAGGCGGATGGCATGGTCGGCGAAGATGCCCGCCAGCGCCCCGGGATTGCGGAGGGTGCCGCGCACCGTGCCGAGGCTGCCGGGCTTGGCGCCCATGATCGGCTCGATCTCCTCCGGCGTGGCCGGACGCCAGAGCTGGAAGCCAAGCGCGCCCAGCTTCGCCTCCTCGAGGTCGTCGCAGCCCCGGAGCACGACCAGGAACGGCTTGCCGTCCCCGACGTAGACCAGGGTCTTGAACTGCCGGTCGGGCGCCACGTGGTAGGGCGCCGCCGCGAGCGCGGCGATGGTGACGACCCCGGGCGTGGCAAACTCCTCCAGCGCGCCGTCGGGCGCGGCGTCCGGCAAATCCGGCGGCACGAGGCCGCTGGTCGCCTTCTCGCGGTTGGCGGAGTAGCCGCTCTCCTCGCAATACACGATGTCGTCGTCGCCGACCGGCGCCGGCACCATGAACTCGTGCGAGAAACTGCCGCCCATCACGCCGGTGTCGGCCTCGACCGCGATCGTCTTCAGCCCGCACCGGGAGAAGAAAGCCCCGTAGGCCCGCTTCATCCGGTTGTAGCTCGCCACGGCCGCCTCGTCGGTGGCGTCGAAGCTGTAGGCGTCCTTCATGATGAACTCCCGCGCGCGCATCAGCCCGTAGCGCGGCCGGATCTCGTTCCGGAACTTGGTGCCGATCTGGTAGAAGTTCTTCGGCAGGTCGCGGTAGCTGGTGATCTCCGTCTTGACCAGCGGCGTGATGATCTCCTCATGCGTCGGCCCGAGCACGAACTCCGGCTCCTTCGGCGGACGCCGGCCGTCGCCGGCGTGGTCGACGCGGTACATGATCTCGCGCGCGGCCGCCCAGCGCGGGCCCTCCCGCCAGTGGTCGACCGGGTGCACGAAAGGCATCGCCAGCTCGATGGCGCCCTCGCGGTCCATCTCCTCCCGGCAGATCTGGCTGATCTTCTGGACCACCCGCAGGCCCGCCGGCAGGTAGGTGTAGAGGCCGCCGCCCAGCTTGCGGACCAGGCCGGCCCGCAACAGCAGCTTGTGCGACGCGATCTCCGCGTCGGACGGGCTTTCCTTCAGCGTCGGGATGAACGTTTGCGACCAAGATTTCATGGGAGCCCGGCAGGAGAACAACTCCCCCGAAACGGCGCAAATGTATTTGCTCCCGCCGGCTTTCGCCCGCGATAACACCCCGATGTCCGCGCCCGCCCGCCGTCCCGCGCCCAAACCCTGGCCCATGAAATGGATCGTGGTCGCGATCGTGCTGTTCGTCGCCGGCTACACGCTGGTCAACCTCTACTTCCGCAAGCCCGGCCGCGCCTACCGCCCCTACCAGGACGCCCAGGATCGCGCCACCACCGCCCGCCTGCTCGCCGCCGGCTGGCAGAAGGTGCCCGTCGACACCCGGGTGCCGGCGGAGAAGCCGGCGGACGCCTCGCCGCCGGCGGCGGTCACCCGCGCCAGTCCCGGACTCGGCGCCGACTTCGCGCCCAACTTCGCCGAACCGCCGCGCCTGCTCGCCAGCATCGACCGGGTCGTCGCCCCGGCCGCGGTCAGCCGGGACGCCGGCTACAGCGCCTACTTCACCGCCAGCCTGGCCGACCTGAAGGCCCAGCTGGGCGAGCTCACCCTCTACCGCCGCGACCACGAGTTCGTCCTGGTGCCCGCGATCGAGCCCCTGCCCGGACGCGAGCTGAAGAGCCGCTGGAACGATTCCACCTACTGGCTGCATTTTGCGACCTCCGGCCTGCCGCCGGGCCGCTACCAGATGCGTATCGTCGCCAATGGCCCCGCGGCTGTCTGGACGTTCGAGGTGCGTTGAACCCGGCGCCGCGGCGCGGCGCCGCACTCCCCCATTGACGAGCGCGGCGCGATATCCGATGAACACGCTCCACCGAAGATGAGCCAGGGCGCCACCATCAAACCGACCGACCTGCGCGGGATCCTGAAGTACGTGCCCCGCTTTCAGGACCAGATCTTCATTATCGCGCTGGACGGGAGCATCGTCGCCGACGAGAACTTCTCCAACATCCTCCTCGACGCCGCCGTGCTCCGCAGCCTGGGGATCAAGATCGTCATCGTCCACGGCATCGGCCGCCAGATCGAGGAGCTGGCGAAGGCGCGCCAGATCCCGATCACCGACACGCAGGGCACGGGCGTGACCGACGCCGCCACCCTCGACCTCGCCATCCGCGCCTCCTCGCGGGTCACCCACCTCGTGATCGAGGGCCTGACCCAGAACGGGCTGAAGGCCGCGCTGACGAACGCCGTGCGGGCCGTGCCGATCGGCATCATCCGCGGCGTCGACCACCAGTTCACCGGCCGCGTCGACCGGATCGACAAGGAGTTCCTCAGCCAGCTCATCTCCTCGCAGGTCGTGCCCGTCCTGAACCCGATCGGCTTCGACCGCGACGGCCGGCCGCTGCGCATCAATTCCGACCTGCTTGCCGCCGAGCTGGCCGAGGCGCTGCACGCGACCAAGATCATCTACCTCACCCCGCACGAGGGTCTGGAGATCGGCGGCAAGCTGAAGCACGAGATCTCGGCCGAGGCCCTGCGCGGCATCCTCGAGCACAAGCCGGAGTCGATCAACGAGCCCATGCGCAGCAAGGCCGCCCACGCGGTGCGGGCGGTGGAAAGCGGCACGCCGCGCATCCACCTGCTCGACGGCCGGCTGCTGGACGGGCTGCTCAACGAGATCTTCTCCAACGAGGGCGTCGGGACCCTGATCCACGGCAACGAATACCAGCAGATCCGGCAGGCCACCCGGCGCGACGTGCGCGCCATCTACAACCTGACCCGCCAGGCCGTGAAGCGCGAGGAGCTCCTGTACCGCACCCAGCAGGCCATCGAGAAGAACATCGAGCAGTTCTACGTCTTCGAGATCGACGAGAACATCATCGCCTGCGTCTCCATGCAGCTTTACCCCGACAAGCCGAAGTTCGCCGAGATCGGCTCGCTCTACGTCATGCCGTTCTACCACCACCGCGGCATCGGCAAGAAGATGGTGGAGTACGCGAGCATGATGGCCAAGGAGCGCGGCGCCGGCACGGTCATCGCGCTTTCCACCCAGGCCTTCTCCTTCTTCACTTCCGTCTGCGGCTTCGAGGAGGCGGAGAAGGACGTCCTGCCCGAGTCCCGGCTCAAGGCCTACGAGGACAGCGGCCGGAACTCGAAGGTGCTAGTCAAGAAGCTCTGATCCGCCCGCGGGGATCAGGGCTTCAGCTCGACGATGACCTGGATCTCCACCGTCGATCCCTTGGGCAGCCCCGCGGCCGCGACCGCGGCCCGGGCGTGCTTGCCGGCGTCGCCGTAAAGCCCGCCGAACAGCTCCGACGCGCCGTTGATCACAGCCGGGCTGTCGGTGAACCCGCTCACCGCGTTGACGAAGCCCGTGACCAGCACGAACTGTTTCACGCTGTCGAGACTGCCCGTCGCTGCCTTGATATTCGCCAGGGTGTTCAGCGCGCAGATCCGGGCCGATTCGTAGCCGGTCTGCACGGTTTGCTCCTTCCCGACCTGGCCCACGTGGGTCATTTCGCCGTTGAACGAGCTGATCGTGCCGGCGAGGTACAGCAGGTTGCCGGCCCGGACAAAGGGCACGTAACTGCCGGCCACCGCCGGAGGATTCGGTAGTTTGAGGCCGAGTTCGGCCAGCTTGGCTTCGATGCTCATGGGTTTGTTGAGAGAGAGATTTCAGGGCGCCGGGACAAATTCCAGCGCGGCGACATCCGCAACCCCGACGTGCCGGTCGAGCACGCCGATCTCCCGCAGGAGGTCGATCTGCTTTTGGATCCGGGCCGCGGTCAGCAGTCCGACCCGTTCGCCCTTGGCGGGGTCGCCGGCCACCAGCCGGTAATCGTTCATCGCCTTGATGCTGTAAGTCATGAACTCGGCCGGCAGGTCGCTCCGCTTGGCGGCGAGCAGCCGGTTCGCCGCGGCCGGGTCGCCGCCGAGGTAGTCGATCCAGCCGCGGACGCTGGCCCGCACGAATTTCCTCACGACTTCCGGATGTTTCGCCAGGTAATCGCGGCCCGTGAAGATCACGCGGTAAGGCTCATACTCGTCGCTGGCGATCAGCAGCGCCCCGACCTGCGCGCCGCGCTGCCGGGCGAAGTAGGGCTCGTTGGTCACGAAACACTGCTGCACGAAGGTGGGGTCGTTCATGAAGCGCGCCAGGTCGCCCACCAGCGGCATCAGGTTGAACTTGATCCCGAGCTTCTTGCTGAGCACCTCCAGCCAGGTCGATCCGGCCCCGGCCATCAGCGTCTTGCCTTCCAGATCCCGCAGGCTGCGCAGCGGATGCTCCTCGTGAAACAGGATGCCCTGCGGGTCCCGCTGCATCTCGGCCGCCACCATCTTGATCGGCAGCCCGCGCGCCACCGCCACGATCACGTCGTCGCCGTTGGTCATGCCCAGGTCGGCCCGGCCGACCGCAACCGAGCTCATCACCTGCGCATTCGGCCCGCCCGGCAGGATCTCCACCTCCAGGCCCTCCTCGGCATAGTAGCCCTTGGCCAGCGCCTGGTAATAGCCGCCATGCTCGGGTTGCGGAAACCAGTCGGTCTGAAAACGGACCTTCACCAGGCCCGGGGAGCCCGCCGGTGACGACGCCGGCTGCCGGCCACAACCGGCGGCGAGCACCAATCCCAGGAGCAGGCAGAAGAGACGAGACAACGAGGAGTTCATGCGCGGAGAACAACGGCACTCTTGATCAGTTCCACACGCAAAGGGAAGCCTGCTCCGTGGAATAAGCCGAATAGGTCAAGCAGCTCCGGCGGCCCGCCCGGCGGAACACCGATACGGGATCATCAGGCGAAGGATGCGTTGAGTCAGCCGGACGACTTGATCATCGCTGCAACCGCCTGAACTAGTGGTCCGCGCGCTCGAAGGAATCGTGCCACTGGTGCAGCACGGCCCAGTTGAGGAACGAGACGGCCGCCACGAAGACGAAACCCAGCAGGCAGCTGGTCAGCGCCGTCGCGAACAGGGCGGGGATCTTGATCTGGGTGTTGTAGCTGTACACCAGGAAGCCGAGCCCGCCGGTGCCGCCGGACGAATTGCCGACCATGTATTCGCCGAAGATCGCGCCGATCGGGGCCAGCGTGGCGGCGATCCGCAGGCCGGCCAGGTAGTACGGCATCGCGGACGGCACCCGCAGGAGCAGCATCTCCTGCAGCGGGGTGGCGTTGGCCATGCGGAAGAGCGCGACGTGGTTCATGTCCGTCGAGAGCAGCCCCTGCGTCATGTTGGCGACAATCGGGAAATAGCTGATCAGCCAAGTCACGGTCACGATGCCCGGCAGCCCTGGTCCGGCCCACAGCACGATGATCGGCGTGAGCACGATCACGGGCGTCATCTGCAGCACCAGCAGCCACGGGTACAGGCTGGCCCGCAGCGCGCGCGACACGCCGAGCAGCATCGAGGTGCCGAAGCCGAGCACGCCGGCGAGCAGGAAGCCGGCGAGCGCGCCGACCGCCGTGTTGCCGGCCGCCGCGAGCAGCCGCGCCCGCTCGGTCCAGGCGGCCGCGATGATCTCGGCCGGCGTAGGCAGGATCCAGCTCTGCAGGCCCGACCAGCGGCGCACGCCGTACCAGAGCCCGACAAACGCCAGGCCGCTCACCACCGGCAGCAGCCAGAGCTGGAGCGAAGACGGTTTCTTCATGATCGGCGCCTTCATGGGCTCACGGTCTCCTCCACCTCGTGCAGCAGCCGCGACACCTCGTTGACCTTGGCCTGGAACTCGGGGCGGCCGCGCAGCTCGCCGGCGCGCGGATACGGGAAGTCGACCCGCACCTCGCCGTGCAGGCGTCCGGGATGGGCGGCCATGACCATGATGCGGTTGGAAAGGAAAACCGCCTCGCTCACCGAATGGGTCACGAACAGGGCCGTGAAGCGCCACCGCTCGCGGAGCGCCAGCAGCTCCTCGTTCAGCCGGTTCCGCGTCATCTCGTCCAGCGCCCCGAACGGCTCGTCGAGCAGCAGCAGCCGGGGCGAAAGCGTCAGGGCCCGGGCGATCGACACCCGCATCCGCATGCCGCCCGAGAGCTGCCGCGGGAAATAGTCCTGCGCATGGTCGAGCCCGACCAGCGCGAGCATCTCCCGCGCCTTCGCCCGCCGCTCGGCCGCCGGACTGCCGCGGAGCCGCAGCGGCAGCTCCACGTTCCTTCGCGCCGTCAGCCAGGGCAGCAGCGTGGCATCCTGGAAGATGAAGGCCTGCCGGTCCCGCGCCTGCCGCGGCGTGGTGCCGAGCACGGCCAGCTGCCCTTCCGAAACCGGATTGAGGCCGGAGACCAGCTTGAGGATCGTGGATTTGCCGCAGCCGCTGGGGCCGATCAGGCTGATGAAGTCGCCCTCGGCCGCCGCCAGGGTCAGATTGTCGAGCACCACGGGTCCGCTCCCATACCGCTTGCGCAGCGCGGTGAATTTGACGATCGGCTCGGGTCCCTCCATGGATGGGGCACGAATGGACACAAACCCGCCCAAAACGCCAGCCACTTTGCCGTTCGCCGCCTGGCGCTCCCTGCCGCCCGCGGCCGCCGCCCGCGCGGTGCACGCACACATCGCGCGGCTGCCGGACGCGCTGCGCACGGCGGCGCTGGCCTGGATCCGGCCCGAACAAGACCTGGCGCTGGCCCTGGGCGCGGCGGACCCGGGCCGGCCGCTGGCGGGCGTGCCCTACCTGCTCAAGGACCTTTTCGACCTGCGGGGCATCCCGACCCGGGCGGGATCGACCTTCCTGGCGGAGGTCCGCGGGCTGCCGGACGCCGACAGCGCCATCGCCCGCCGGCTCTCGGCCGCCGGCGCCGCCTGCGCCGGCAAGACGCACCTGGTCGAATTCGCCGCCGGCCTGTTCGGCGACAACGCCCACTACGGCGACTGCCCGCATCCGCGCTTCCCCGACCGGCTTTCCGGCGGCTCCAGCAGCGGCTCCGCGGCCCTCGTCGCGGCCGGCGTGGCCCCGCTGGCGGTGGGATCGGACACCGGCGGGTCGATCCGCGTGCCGGCCGCCTTCTGCGGCGTGTACGGGTTCCGGCTGACTCCGGGCGACGCCCTCATCCGCGATGCCATGCCGCTCTCGCCCTCGCTCGACACGGCCGGCTGGTTCACCGCCCACGCGGCGGACCTGCTCGCCACGTGGCGCGCCCTGGTGCCGGCGGACGCCCGCGCCTCCTCGACGCCCCGCGGCTGCCATCTGCCTCCGGAGGCGTTCGGCATCGCCTTCGACCCGGAGACCGCCGCCGCCTGCCGCCGGGCCGCGGCGGCGCTGGCGCCCGCCGCCGACCGGGCCACGGCCGCCGGCCTGCTGGCCTCCTGGCAGGGCTCGGTCGGCGCCTACTCGGTCACCGCCCTCAGCGAGGCCCACCGGATCCACCGCGACTGGCTGGCGCCGTACCGCCCGCACTACGAGCCTTCCATCTGGCAGCGTTTCTCGGACGGCGGTCGCTACCCGCCGGCGGAGCTGGCCGCGGCGGCCGCGACCTGCGCCACCGTGCGCCGCTCCTGGCAGGAGTTCTTCCGCGCCTACGATTTCCTCGTCCTGCCCTGCGCCCCCTTCCCGGCGCTGCGCAAGGCCGAGGGCACGCTGGAGGCCCGCCTCGCGATCCTGGCCCTGACCACCCCCGCGAGCCTGGGGGGCGTGCCCGTGCTGACCCTCCCCGTCCCCCTGCCCTCGGGCCTCAGCGCCGGACTCCAGGTGGTCGTCCCAACCCCGGGCAGCCCCGTGGTGCCCTGGATCCTGGAGCGCTGAACCTGCGGTCCCTTACAGCTTGAGCAGGCGGGCGGCGTTGCCGCCGAGGTAGGCGGCCGGGACCCCCGCCGCCCGCGCCTCGCCCAGCAGCCCGCCGAGCGTGGTCCGGTCGGCCTCCCGAGGATAAAGGACCAGCGGATAGTCGCTCCCGAAGAGCACCCGGTCGGTCAGCGGCCGCGTCCACACCTCCGGTCCGTACAACAAAGGCGAGGCGGCGGTGTCGTACCACACGTTCGCCAGGACCGTTGCATCCTGCGCCCAGGCCAGGCCGCCGCCCCAGTGCGCCAGGATGAAAGTCGTTCGCGGGTGCTCCCGAGCCATCCGCACAAAATCCTCCAGCGGAGTGTCGACCCGCCCCGGATAGGCCTTTCCGGCGGGATCGCTCACGTGCAGGTTGACGGGCAGGTTCAGCTCGGCGGCCAGGTCCAGCAACTGGTGCCACGCGGGCAGGTTCACGGAGAACCCCTGGGAATGCGGGGATAGTTCGCCGAGCCCGATCAGGCCCTCGCCGTGCGCCCGGCGGGCCTCGACCAAGGCCAGGTCGCCGGCCGCCGGCTGCACCGTGGCGAAGGCGGCCAGGCGGTCGGGATGCCGCCGCACGCACTCCGCGTAGAACTTGTTCTGCTCGAAGCAGGTCAGGTGGCGCTCCCAATACCAGCCGAGCAGCACCGCCTTGGCGATGCCCGCGGCGTCCAGGTCCCGCAACAGCTCGTCGACCGACGGGAATCCCTGCACCAGCCGGCCGTCCCGGCGCCGCCGGGTGCACAGCACCGCCCAATGCGGCTCCTCCCGCTCCGCCGCCCAGGCCGCGGGATCGCGGCCGGCTTCGGACGGATAGAGGTGCACGTGGCAGTCGATGGCGCGCATGGCGAGGGGTGGGCGGGAATGTTTGCCGCGGCGGCGGATCCCGCAAGCCGGGATCAGAGCTCGCGGTCGTTTCCCTTGGGACCGCCGGTCGGCGTTCCGGTTGCGCCGGCCCCGGCCGGCCGCCGCGATTCGGGTTGCCGGCCGCGCCCGGGACCGCCGAAAATCGCGCATGCGCTACCTGCTCCTGCTCCTGCTCCTGACCGCAGCCCTGGCGGCCCAGGCGGGGGACTTCGCCGCGCGTTTCGAGGAGATCAAACGCACGGCCACCCCGGCCCAGCTGTACACGTTTCTCTACGCGCTGCCCAAGGGCGGCGACCTCCACAATCACCTGGGCGGCTCCAGCCTCCCGGAATGGTGGCTGGCCGTCGCGACCGACCCGGCCCGCAACGGCGGGGACACCTTCTACACGCGTGTGCGGTTCGCGCCCAACCTCGACACGGCCGCGCCGCTCGTCCTGTTCAGCACGATCCGGCAGGCCACCTACGACCAACTGCCCGAATCCGCGCGCGGCGACTACGTGCGCCTCGACCAGCTGACACCCGAGCAGCGCCAGGCCTGGCTGGACTCGGTGCGGCTGGAGCGGCCGGGCGAAGGGCGCGAGGAGTTCTTCCGCGCGATCTGGCAGCGCCTCGGCCAGCTCGGCGACAACCTGCACGTGACCACCGAGCTCCTGGTGCTGAACCTCCAGGCGTTCGGCGCGGAGGGCCTGCGCTACCTCGAGACGCAGTTCGGCGTGTTCGGCTACGCCGACAACCAGGGCCGCCCGCTGTCCCCGGAGGAGGTCGTCCGCTTCGTCCGGGCCCGGCTGGCCCGGCCCGACGCCGCCGCGAGCGGGGTGACCGTCCGCTTCCAGTCCACGGTGATCCGCTTCGCGCCCAACGCCGAACAACGGCTCGAGGCCGCCTACGCCTTCGTTTCCGCCCACCGTGACCTGTGGGTCGGCCTGAACATGGCCGGCATCGAGGAGGACGGCAAGGGTTACCCGGCCCGCTTTCTCGGCAAGTACCGGGAGCTGCGCCGCGCGTACCCCACCCTGCCCCTCTCGATCCACGCCGGCGAGATGGACGGGCCGGACCACCACATCCGCGACACGCTGCTGCTCGGCGCCAGCCGGATCGGGCACGGCGTCAACCTGCTCCAGGATCCGGACACCCTGCTGCTCATGCGCCAGGGCCGCTTCCTGATCGAGATCAACCTGATCTCGAACCGCCTGCTGGAATACGTGCCGGACCTCGCGCGTCATCCCTTCCCGGAATACCTCCGCACCGGCATCCCCGTCTGCCTCAACACGGACGATCGTGGCATGTGGGACAGCAACCTGACCGACGAGTACTACACCGCGGTCACCACCTTCAACCTGTCGTGGGACGAGCTCGTCCAGCTGGGGCGCAACTCGCTCGCCTTCGCTTTCGTCCAGCCCGACGTCAAGGCCCGCCTGCTGGCCGACTACGAGCAGGCCGTGGCCGGCTTCGCCGAGGCCTACCGGCCCGCGGACTCGCTGTCCCGGCTCGCCGCCGTGCGTCCCGTCGCCTACGGCTACGCCCGGCGGAACTGGGGCTTCTCCTTTCCCGGACGCTGACCGCCGCTCAGGCGGCCCGCGCGGCGCATCCGGGCCCACAGGCCGTGCTTGGGGGCGAACCCGAGCGTGACGAGGAAGATCCCGGCCTGCAGCAGCACGATGCAGGCGCCGGTCGAGGCGTTGAGGAAGAAGCTCGCGTAGACGCCGCCCAGGCTCGAGAGGACCGCGGCGCCGGTCGCGATCCACAGCATGCGGCCGAAACGGTCCGTCAGCAGGTAGGCGATGCAGCCGGGCGTCACCAGCATCGCGATCACCAGGATGATCCCGACCGCCTTCAGCGAGACGACGATCGTGACTGCCAGCAGCGACAGCAGCAGGTAGTACAGGAAGGCCGTGTTGAGGCCCGCCGCCCGGGCCTGCTCCGGATCGAAACAGTAGAGCAGCAGGTCGCGCCGCAGCGCCAGCACCAGCGTCAGCGTCACGCCCGCGACCATCAGGGTGTCGCGCAGGTCGCCCGGCTCGAGGCCCAGGATGTTGCCGAACAGGATGTGGTCGAGATGCAGGTCGCTCTTGATCTTGGTGAACAGCACCAGGCCGAACGCGAACAGGCCGGTGAAGACGACGCCCATCACCGTGTCCTCCTTCACCCGCGAGTTGGCCTTGATGTAGCCAGTGGCCACGGCGCAGAACAGCCCCGAGAGAAAGGCCCCGAGCGCCAGCGGCAGGCCGACGGCGTACGCGATCACGATCCCCGGCAGCACCGCGTGCGAAACAGCGTCGCCCATCAGCGACCAGCCCTTGAGCACGAGGTAGCAGGAGAGCACGGCGCACACCGCGCCCACGGCCGTGCCGACGATCATGGCGTCGACCATGAAGCCGTAGCGGAAGGGCTCGAGCAGCGGGCTCATGGCTGCGGGGCCGACGCCGCCCGCCGCCGGTGGCGGGCGGCCCGGATGCCGTGCTTCGGCGCGAAGACCAGCGCCAGCACGAACAGCAGGCTCTGGAGCGTGACGATGCACCCCCCCGTGGAGCCGTCGAAATAATAGCTCGCGTACGCCCCCACCAGCGAGGTGCCCACCCCCATCGCCGTGGCGAGCCCGATCATGCGGCCGAAACGGTCGGTCAGCAAGTACGCGGTGGCCCCGGGTGTGACCAGCATGGCCACGACGAGGCAGGCGCCGACCGTCTGCAGGGCCGCCACCGCCGTGGCGGAGAGGAGCGTGAGCAGGGTGAAATGAAGCAGCGTGACGTTCAGGCCGAGCGCGCGCGCCTGGTTGGGATCGAAGCAGAAGAGCAGCAGGTCGCGCCACTTCAGGCCGAGCACGGCGAGCGTGACGCCCGAGATGACGGCGACCTGCACGATGTCCGGGTCGGAGATGCCGAGGATGTTGCCGAACACGATGGTGCGCAGGTCGACGCTGCTCGGGTTCAGCGAGATCAGCAGCAGGCCGAGCGCGAAGAAGGCCGTGAACACGACGCCGATGACGGCGTCTTCGCGCAGGCGGGTCTTCGTCTTGACGAAGCCCATGCCCACCGCCGCCAGCAGGCCGGTCCCGAAGGCCCCGGCTGCGAACGGCCAGCCGCACGCGTAGGCCAGCGCCACGCCGGGCACCACCGAGTGCGACAGCGCGTCGCCCATCAGCGACCAGCCCTTGAGCGTGATGAAGCACGACAGGAACGCGCAGACGCCGCCGATGAGGCCGCTCACGGCGATGGCCTTCAGCATGTACTCGTACTGCAGGGGCGTGAGGAGCAGCTCGGTCAATGGTCGTCCTCCCGCTCCGCGCGCTGCTCGATGACCCGCTCGCGCCCCGCGCGCTCGCGGTACTCGAGGTGGCCGTCCTTGCCAAAGACCAGCGGCCGCTCGTCGTCGGTGAGCAGCGTGACCGCGCGGCCGTCGTGCTTCTGCACCGTGGACTCGTCGAAGCGGAAGTGCCGCAGCACGCCGCCGAAGGCCCGCGCCAGGTTCGACTCGGTGAACACCGTGTCGGTCGCCCCCGCCGCCAGCACGGTGCGGTTCACCAGCACGACCTGGTCGCAGAATTCCGGCACCGAGCCGAGGTTGTGCGTCGAAACCAGCATGAGGTGCCCCTCGGCGCGCAGCGCGCGTAGCAGCTCGATGATGGCGGCCTCGGTCTTCACGTCGACGCCCGTGAACGGCTCGTCGAGCAGGATCACGCGGCTGCGCTGCGCCAGCGCCCGCGCCAGGAAAACGCGCTTCTTCTGCCCCCCGGACAGCTCCCCGATCTGGCGCTCCCGGAACTCCAGCATACCGACCCGGGCCAGGCTTTCCTCGACGATCCGGCGGTCCGCGGCCCGGGGGATGCGGAGGAAGTTCATGTAGCCGTAGCGGCCCATCATCACCACGTCCCAGACGCTGACCGGGAAGCTCCAGTCCACCTCCTCCGCCTGCGGCACGTAGGCGACCAGGTTGCGCTTCAGGGCCTCCGCCACGGGCCGGCCGCCGATCCGGACGGCTCCGCGCGCCGGCCGGACGAAGCCCATGATCGCCTTGAAGAGCGTGGACTTGCCGCTGCCATTGACGCCGACCAGCGCGCAGATGGCCCCGCCGGCCAGGCGGAAGCTGGCGGCCTGCAGCGCGACGTTGCCGTTCGGATAGCTGACGGTGACGTCGTCGACCTCGAGGGTGATGGGCGCGGGGTCGTTCATGGCGCGTTGAAGCCCCGCACGATAGTCGCGGCGTTGTATTCCATCAAACGCAGAAAGGTCGGCGCCGGCCCCCGGGCGTCCGTCAGGGAATCCACGTAGAGCACGCCGCCGTAGCGCGCGCCGGTCTCCTGCGCGACCTGCCGCGCGGGCTTGTCGCTCACGGTGCTCTCGCTGAACACCACCGGGATCCGGTGGACGCGCACGCCGTCGATCACCTTGCGCACCTGCTGCGGCGTGCCCTGCTGGTCGGCGTTCACCGCCCAGAGAAACAATTCCCTCATGCCGAAGTTGCGCGCCAGGTAGGGAAAGGCCCCCTCGCTGGTCACGAGCCAGCGCTGGTGCGGCGGAATCCGCTCCAGCTCGCGCCGGACCTCCTCCTCCAGGGTCGCGAACTTCGCGGCGTACGCGCGGGCGTTCGCGTCGTAGACCGCCGCATTGGCCGGATCCAGCGCCACCAGCGCCCGGCGGATGTTCTCGACATAGATGACCGCGTTCCGCGGCGACATCCACGCATGGGGGTTGGGCTTGCCCGTGTACGGGCCCTCCTCGATCCCGATGGGCTCGATGCCCTCGGTCAGCACCGCCCGCGGCACCCCCTGGAGATTGCCGAAGAACTTCTCGAACCAACGCTCGAGGTTCAGGCCGTTCCACAACACCAGGTCGGCCCGCTGCGCCTTCACGATGTCCTGCGGGGTCGGCTCGTAGCCGTGGATCTCCGCCCCGGGCTTGGTGATCGATTCCACGATCGCGGCATCGCCGGCGACGTTCTGCGCCATGTCCTGGATGATGGTGAACGTGGTGACGATCCGCTTCTTGGGCGCCGCGGCCAGCTCGCCCGGGAGCGCCAGCACGCCGGCCAAGGCCGCGAGCAGCGCGATCCGGCCCCAGGACAAACCCCGGGCGACCGGCGGCCGGCGGCGTTCAGGTGCGGTGGCGGTAGTGTCGGTGGGAGGTGCGGACGGGTGCATGGGTGAAGGCTGCCGGAGGCGGGTAGCGGGTTCAGAACTCAAAATTAAGGCGGAACACGGGGTTCCAGTCGGTGGCCACGCGGGTCACGCCCCGGTAGAGAGCGAGGTCCCAGGAAAGGTTCTCCGCCGCCTGCCAGGTGACGCCGGCGCCAGCCGTGCCTTCCCAGGGGGCACCGCCCGACGACTTGCCCGCCGCCACCTCCAGGTAGGCGCCGAAACGGCCGGCGAGCGCCCGGCTCAGCGCCGCGGAGGCGTACCCGTACGCGTCGTACCCGTCGTCGGCGTCATTGCGGTGCAGGTCCACTTCCACCTGCGCGCCCAGCCCGAACCCGCCCGGCAGCGCCGCCTCGGCGGGCACGATCAGCCCGCCCTCGATCGCGTCGTTGCCGACGCCGCCGGAATTGGTCGGCACCTTCACGTACGGCAGCAACGCCAGCGCGACGCCCCGGCTCTCGCTGGCGAGAAACCTCCACTTCGTGCGCAGGAAGACGTCACCGACGCCGGAATGCCGCTCGCGGGACCCTTCCGCCTCGAACTTGCGGCTCACGAAGAATTCCACGCCGATCTGCACGTCCCAGTTCGCCGTCACCCCGGTGCTCACGAAAGTCGTCGCCGCCCCGAACGCCGTGTATCGCTCCGCCGCCTCCCGGTCCACCGCCGCCGAAAGGGCGTCCATCTCGATCAGGAACCGGCCCGGCGCCACCGTGTGCGGCCACTCCGTCGCCTGGCCGAAGCCTAGCGCGCCGCCCGCCAGAAAAAGCCAGCCCGCCAGACGCCGCCGCCACCCCGGGAGGGGATCCAGCCAGTCGCTGCGATTGCTTGGACACATGCCGAATGATTTGTCGCACAAATTAAGTTAGGCAAGACTAAACTTGGGCCACCCCGCTCCTCGCGGTCTCCGGCCGGGCGGGTGGCGGGAAGGACTTCGCCCTTGTCTCGGACCGGCGCCGGGTGCATTGCATCGCCTGCATGTCGAAAAACGTCGCGCGCCTGGTCTTCGGATTCACGCTGCTGTTTTTCTGCGCCTTCTTTCTCTGGCCGATCCTGCAGATCCTGAAGGGCGGGTTCATCGACGCCGACGGCAAGCTGACCTTCGCTTACCTGCTCTCGCTGCTGAGCGATCCGATCTACCTGGGCGGCCTCGCCAACTCCTTCCTCCTGGCGAGCACGACCACGGTCTTCGCCCTGCTGATCGCGCTGCCGCTGGCGTTTGTGTCGGACCGCTTCCTTTTTCCGGCCAAGGGCTTCCTGGGCTCGTTCATCCTGGTGCCGATGATCCTGCCGCCGTTCGTCGGCGCGATCGGGATCAAGCAGATCCTCGGGCAATACGGGGCGCTCAACTCGCTCCTCATCCAGCTCGGGCTCCGGCCCGAGGGCTGGACGTTCGATTGGCTGGGCGCGAACCAGTTTTTGGGCATCGCGCTGGTGAACGCCTTCAGCCTCTACCCGATCATCTACCTGAACGCGGTGGCGGCGCTGGCCAACATCGATCCGGCGATGGAGGAAGCGGCGGAGAACCTGGGTTGCACCGGCTTCCGCAAGTTCCTCCGCATCACCCTGCCCCTGATCAAGTCGGGCCTCTTTGCCGGCGGCACGATCGTCTTCATCTGGGCCTTCACCGACCTGGGGGTCGCGCTCATCTTCGACTACTCGCGCGTGACCTCGGTGCAGATTTTCTACGGCCTGAAGGACATCGGCGGCAATCCGTTCCCCTATGCGCTGGTGGCCGTAATGCTCTTCAGTTCGGTGCTTTTCTACGGCATCGGCAAGGGCCTGTTCGGCCGCGATGCCTATGCGATGATGGCCAAGGCCACCTCCTCCGGCGGGCCGCGGACGCTGCCGCCGGGGCGCGCGTGGCTGTGCACGCTGCTCTTCGCCGCCGTCACCTTCATCGCCATCCTGCCGCACGCGGGCGTGGTGCTGGTGGCGTTCTCCAGCGACTGGTATGCCACCGTGCTGCCGCGCGAGTTCAACCTGGACAACTTCCGCATCGCACTCGGCCACGACCTGACGGTGCCCGCCATCGCCAACAGCCTGAAGTACGCGAGCATCGCGACGCTCATCGACCTGGTGCTCGGCATCGCGCTGGCGTACGTCGTCGTGCGCTCCAAGATCGCCGGGCGCCAGATCCTCGACTTCCTCGCCATGATGCCGCTCGCCGTGCCCGGCCTGGTGCTGGCGTTCGGCTACCTGGCCATGAGCCAGGACGGGAAGTTCTTCTCCTTCCTGAATCCGGTGCGCGACCCGACGGTGCTGCTGATCATCGCCTACTCCGTCCGCCGCCTGCCCTACGTCGTGCGCTCGGCCGCCGCCGGCTTCCAGCAGACCAGCGAGACCCTCGAGGAAGCCGCCCAGAACCTGGGCTGCCCGCCGCTGAAGGCGGTGTTCAGGATCACGCTCCCGCTGATCCTCGCCAACCTGATCGCCGGCGGCCTCCTGGCGTTCTCCTTCGCGATGCTGGAGGTCTCCGACTCCCTGATCCTCGCGCAGAAGCAGCTCTATTATCCGATCACCAAGGCCATCTACGAGCTCTTCCAGCTGCTGGGCGACGGCAAGTACATCGCCTCCGCCCTCGGCGTCTGGGCCATGGCCTTCCTCGGCATCACGATCGCGGGCATGACCATCCTCCTGGGCAAGAAGCTCGGCGCGATCTTCCGCGTGTAGCGCGGGTCACTCCGCCCGCGCCGGGCCGGGCCGGCTCAGCCAGGCGAGAACGAGCACCCCGGCCCCCAGCGCCGCGCTGAACAGGAAATACCTTCCTTCCGCGTGCAGCCCGAGCCCGGTGATCAGCATCGGGGCGAAGCCGGCCAGGATGCGCCCGAGATTGTACGCGGCGCCGGAGAGCATCGTGCGGTAGTCGGCGAACACCTCGTTGAACCACGCCCCCATCAAGCCGAAGGGGATGCCGTTGAGCAGGGGCAGGACGAGGGCAAACGCCAGCCCGGCGCGCGCGGAGCCGCTCGCCCAGGCGCCGAGCGACAGGCAGAAGAGCCCGGCCGCGTAAACGGCCAGCGCGCGGGTCACGCCCTGGCGCCGCACCAGCCAGGCCCCGGCCAGCATGCCGGGGGCGACATTGGCCCAGAACAGCACCGTGTAGCCGGTCGACTGCGGGAGATTCTTGGCGTAGAAGACATTGATCGTCCCGCTCGCGATCGTCAGGCTGGCCAAGCCCAGGCAGAGGAGAAACGGCCGCAGGTTGCGAACGAGCACCGCCGCGGGAGCCGCGGTCGCCTTCCCGACCGGATCCGGCTCTCCCGCCAGCGCCCGCCAGCGCGCCAAAGACAGCGCCGCCACCGGCACCAGCGAGGCGGCGAACAGGCCGCGCCAGCCCGCCACGGGCAAGGCGTATTTCGCGGCCAGCGCGGCCAGCAGGCCGCCGAGGATGGAAAACTGGAGCAGCGCGGCGAACCGGTAGCGCTCGCCGCGCTGCACCCGCTCCGCCAGGTAGGCGTGGCTGATCCCCCACTCCGCCCCGAGCGAGAGCGAGGCGAGGAGCCGGAAGCCGAGCAGGCTCGCGAAATCCCAGGCCAGGCTCAGGCCGGCGATGCCGGCAACATAGACGCCGAACACGATCAGCAGCAGCCGGCCGCGACCGTGCCGGTCCGCCAGGTAGCCGAAGCCCAGCGCGCCCAGGCCCACCCCGGCGAGCCCGGTGAACTGAAGCCAGTTGCTCTGCGCGGTCGTGAGCCCGAAAGCACCCGCCAGCACCTTGTCGAGGTAGACGAACAGGTACAGGTCGTAGTAGTCGAAGAACAGCCCGATGAAGGCCGTCCAGTACACGCGCGCGGAGGAAGGGCTCGTCACGGCCGGGGTCACGTTGCGCACCGATAAGCCCGACCCGGACGCCTCCGTCAATGGGCGAGTGCCCGGCCGCTACCGGCTCTTCGCCAGGGTCATCGCGACCGCGGCGCTGCGCTGCAGCGTGAGCGCGTCGGCGTGGGCGGGATTGAGCCGCAGCGCCTCGTCCGCCGCGTGCGCCGCGTCGGCAGGACGTCCCGCGGCCAGGTAGGCGCCGCTCAGGTTCACGAGGAGGTCGAGGCGGTCGGGCTCCAGGTCGCTGGCGGCCTCGTAGGCGAAGACGGCGGTTTCCGGCCAGGCCAGCGCCATGGCCGCCTGGCCCAGCAGGCCGAGGGCGGCGACGTTGTGGGGGTCGCGCCGCAGCAGCCTTTCGGCGCTGGCGAACGCCACGCGCGGCTCATCCTTCAGCCGCAGGCTGCCGCCGAGCAGGAAGGGGGCGGTCGACACGGCGAGCACGACCTTCGACAGCCCGTCCCGCCGCGCGGACGCGATCTTCAGCTGCGCGGCCCGCTCGAGCTTGCGCACGGACAGGCAGGCCGGCTGCTCCTCGAGGATCTTGGCGCAGAGCTCCGCCGCCTGTTCGGGCCGGTCGCGGTCGAAGGCCTGTCGGGCGCTCTCCGCCTGCTTCTGCAGGCGGAGGTCGAGTTGGCTGACCAGCAACTCAGCCATGGCGGCAACCCTCCCTTGCCCCGTTCGGGGCGGGCCAGCACGGCGCCGGCGTCATGCGACCACCTCCAGGTCGGCGCGCGTCGCCGCCGCCAGCTCCGCCATGCCCGCCGCCACCGCCTCGTCCGTCGGTCCCTCCACCAGGAGCCGCAGCTTCGGCTCCGTGCCGGAATACCGCACCAGCACGCGGCCGCGCTCGCCGAGGCGCCGCTCGATGGCGGCAATGGCCGCGGGCAGCGCACGCAGCGTCTCCAGCGGCTTCTTCTCGCGCACGGTCAGGGCCGCCGTGGCCTGGGGAAACTTGCGCAGCGCCGTCCGGAGCTCGGACAGCGGACGGCCCGTGGCCTGCATGACCTCGATCACCTTCAGCGCGGCGATGAGGCCGTCGCCGGTCGGCGAGACCTCGGAGCAGATGACATGGCCCGAGGATTCGCCGCCCAGGGTCGCCCCCTCGGCGAGCATGCGCTCGATGACGTAGCGGTCCCCGACGGAGGACCGGCTCACCCGGCCCCCGGCCGCCTGCACCGCGGCGTCCACGCCCAGGTTGCTCTGCACGGTGATCACGAGCGTGTTGGCCACGAGCCGTCCCGACCGCAGGGCATGCAGCGCCAGGAGCGTCAGGATCTCGTCGCCGTCGAGCACGCTGCCGCGCTCGTCGCACAGGATGCAGCGGTCGGCGTCGCCGTCGTGCGCGATGCCGAGACGCGCGCCCGCCGCCGTCACCGCCGCGCACATGCGCTCCGGGTGCTGGCTGCCGACGCCGGCATTGATGTTCCGCCCGTCCGGCTCGCCGCCGATCAAGGTCAGACTCGCGCCCAGGCGTGTGAGCGCGGTGCGGCTGGTGACGCAGGCGGCGCCGTTGGCCGTGTCGAGGACGATGGGCCAGCCGTCGAGCGCCGCCGGCGGCAGGATGCCCGCCGCGAGGTCCAGGTAGCGGTCGAGCGGGCGCGGGTGCACCGCGAGCCCGTCTGCCGGCGCTCCGCCGGCGGCCGGCATCGCCTGCTCGATCCGCGCTTCCTCGTCATCAGTCAATTTGACTCCGGCGGGGCCGAAAAACTTGATGCCGTTGTCCTCGGCCGGATTGTGTGACGCCGTGATCACCACGCCGAAGGGGGCCCGCTCCAGCCGCGTCAGCAGGCTCACCACCGGGGTCGGCACCACGCCAAGGCTCACGGGCTCCAGGCCCTCCGCGCGCAGGCCGCCCGCCAGCGCCCGCTCGAGGGCCGCGCCGGAAGCCCGCGTGTCGCGTCCGATCAGCACCGGGCCCGCGGCCGGGCCGAAGCGCTCCCGGGCGAAGCGCGCCGCGCCGGCTCCGAGCCGCCAGGCGAGCGCCTCGTCCATCTGCGGCGTGCCATAGGGGCCGCGCACGCCGTCCGTGCCGAAGTACCGTCGCTTCATGACCGGTAGAAATCGCGGGTGGCCGCGATCTTCGCACGCACCGCGCCCCCGAGCAGCAGCTCGCGGGCGGGCGCCAGGCCCTCGGGCACCGACTGGAACCGGCCGGCCACGTGCAACGCGACCGCGGCGTTGAGCACGATGGTGTCGACCAGCCCCGCCGGGCCGCGCCCCGACAGGATCGCCTCGACCGCCGCCAGGTTGGCCGTGACATCGCCGCCCTGCAGCTCGGCGAACGGCGCCGCGGGCAGCCCGAAGTCGGCCGCGCGCCAGGCGGTGCGCCCTCCGCGCAGGCGGCCCACGCCCATCACATGGTTGACCGTGGCCGTCGTCAGCTCGTCGATGCCGCGGTCGGCCGTGATCGCGCCATGGACCACCAGGCCGGACTCCTGTCCGAGCACCTCCAGCGTGCCCGCCAGCTTCTCGACCAGCGGCAGCGCGTAGACGCCCAGCAGGATGCCGGCCGGCCTTCCCGGGTTGATGAGCGGTCCCAGGATGTTGAAGACGGAGCGCCTTCCCTGCGCGGCCAGGGCCTTGCGCACGGGGGCGATGTGCTTGAACGCCGGATGGTAGTTCGGGGCGAAAAAGAACGCGTAGCCCAGCTCAGCCAGGGCCTTCCGGGATTTCTCCGGCGTGGCCGCCAGGTCCACCCCCAGGCCCGCGAGCAGGTCGGCGCTGCCGCATTTGGAGGTGATGCCGCGATTCCCGTGCTTCATGACCGGCACGCCGGCGCACGACACCACGAGCACCACGAGGCTCGAGATGTTGAAGCCGCCCGCATGGTCACCGCCCGTTCCAACGATGTCGACCGCGCGCCCGGCCCAGGCCTCGACCCCGGGATTCACCGCCAACTGCCGGAATGCGGAGGCAAAGCCCGCGATCTCGGCCGGGGTCTCGCCCTTGTCCGCCAGCGCGGAGAGGAAGGCCGCCTTGGGCTCTTCCCCGACCTCCGGCGAACTCAGCGCGGCCGCGGCGGCGCCCACCTCCGACGGGGTGAGATCGTGCCCGGCTTTGACGCGGATGGTGAGCGCGCTGAGGTCTGACATTGGGGCCCGAGCAGAATCATTTCCGCGGTCGGCGCAAAGCATAAAACTCGACAGCCCATCAGGTTTCTGGAAACACCGCACCGTGCCACTCCCGTCCCGCACCCGAGTCTGCGCCCTGCTCCTGTCCGCCTTCCTCGCCCTGCGCCTTTCCGCGGCCGAAACAACCTCGCCCGCGCCGGTGGCCGAGCTCACGGCCTCCGACGCCATCGTGCTGGGCCTGGTCGAAGGCATCACGGAATTCCTGCCCGTTTCCTCCACCGGACATCTCATTGTCGCGAACCAGCTGCTGGGCCTGGACTCCGACCGCCAACTAGTCGACAAAGCGGGACAGCCTTTATGGCATCGGCGGCCGAGCCCCTCCCATCCGGAAGGCGAACCCCTGACCCTGAAGCTGGCGGCCGACACCTACACCGTGGTCATCCAGGCCGGAGCCATCGGAGCGGTCGCTTTTTATTACTGGCGGCTGATCATCTCGATGTTTGTCGGCCTAGCGGGAAGAAGCAGCGCCGGCCTGCGCCTGTTCCGCAACATCCTGCTGGCATTCGTGCCCGTGGCCACGGCGGGTTACCTGCTGCACGATTTCATCGACCGTTACCTCTTTTCACCCTGGAGCGTGATCGCCGCGCTGGTCGGCGGAGCCATCCTGATGCTGTGGGCGGAACGCTGGCGGCGAACCAACAGCGGCATCGGCTTCTCCAAAGGCGATCCCTCCGACCTGACGCCGCGCAAGGCGCTGGGCATCGGCCTGGCCCAGTGTCTGGCCCTCTGGCCCGGCACCAGCCGCTCAATGGTCACCATCGTGGCCGGCTACCTCGCCGGCCTGAACCCGGCCAAGGCGGCCGAATTCAGCTTCCTCGTCGGCCTGCCCACCCTGGCCGGTGCCGCGGTCTATAAGTCGGTCAAGTCGGGCCCCGCCATGATCGAGGTTTTCGGCTGGAGCCATGTGCTGCTCGGTGCCGCGGTCGCCGCGGTTTCCGCCCTGGTGGCAGTCAAGTTTCTCGTCCACTTCATCTCCCGCCACGGCCTGGCGGTCTTCGCCTACTACCGCCTGCTGCTGGCCCTGGCCCTGACCGTTTTTTACCTGCTCTGAGAGCCGATCCTGGCCTCCCGCCTTACCCCTCCGGCCCGCCACGGAGGGCCGGTTTCCGGGCGTGACTATAACTCTTGACGGCCCCTGGGCCCGACCTTACCACCCTCGTCTTTATAACTCAGAAATGCACCGGCTTTCGCAAGCCGCCTGCACTCCCGACCACCGCTTCATATGGCCAATCCGAAACGCAAACAATCCAAGCGCCGCAGTGCCAACCGCCGCGCTGCCAACGCCTTCAAGGCTCCGCAATTCGCCCAGGACAAGGATGGTGGTGCTTTCCGCCCGCATCGCGTGAACCCCAAGACCGGCATGTACCGCGGTCGCCAGGTTCTCGACGTCGAGGTGTAAGCGCCCGTCGGGTCAGGTCTTTTCGCTTATCAATCCCGAAACGGCCAGTCCTGCGACCACACACGCCCGTATCGCCGTGGATGCGATGGGCGGTGACTTGGGACCGTCGGAGATAGTTCAGGCGGTCAAACTGGTCGTCGCCGACGAAGGGCTTGATCCTCTCCTTTTGGTGGGAGATCAGGCGGTTTTGGAGCCTTTGCTGGTCGAATCCGGTCTCAAGGGTCACGCCAAGGTTTCCGTGGTCCACGCCTCCGAGGTCATTACCATGGAGGACAAGCCGCTTCAGGCTTTGAAGCGGAAGAAGGATTCCTCGATGGTGCGAGCCATCGATCTGGTGAAGAATGGGGAGGCTCGCGTTGCGATCAGCTGTGGCAACACGGGCGCCTTGATGGCGGGCAGCACGCTTCGCCTGCGCATGATGGCGGGCATTGATCGCCCAGCATTGGCCGCCGTGATCCCGCGTGCCGAAGGCAACTTCATCCTGATCGATGCCGGGGCCAACCCGGAGGCGAAGCCCGAGCATTTGGTCCACAACGCCATCCTCGGATCCAATTACGCCAAGGTGATACTCGGGATTCCGTCGCCCCGCGTCGGCCTGATGACGATCGGCACCGAGGAGGGCAAGGGCAATGCCCTCGTGACGGAGACCCATGAGCTGCTCAAGAAGATCACGCCGGTCATCCAGTACGCCGGACCGATTGAGGGCTTCCAGGTTTTCCGCAACACGGTCGACGTGGTGGTCTGCGACGGCTTTGTGGGCAACACGCTGCTCAAGACCTGGGAATCGCTGGCCAAGTTCATCACCACCATGCTCAAGGAGGAACTGCAGGCCAACCCGCTGCGGATGGGCGGCGCGATGCTGGCGAAAGGCGCCTTCGACGCCCTGCGTTCCCGCATGAATCCCGACCGCTACGGCGGCGCTCCCCTGCTGGGCGTCCGGGGCAACGTCCTGAAAGCCCACGGCTCCTCCAACCGCCACGCCATCGCCAGCGCAATCCGCGCTGCCAGCAAGATCATCCGCCAGGACTTGTACCACCACATCGAGCTGGATGTCGCGCGCGCGAACGAGCTCGCCCAATCCGCCGCCTCTTCCTCGGCGGCGAGCAACTGATTTTTCTCCCATGGCCTCCGTCATCATCGCAGGGGTAGGTT
This sequence comes from Opitutaceae bacterium, assembly GCA_016795545.1. Taxonomy (GTDB): domain Bacteria; phylum Verrucomicrobiota; class Verrucomicrobiia; order Opitutales; family Opitutaceae; genus Lacunisphaera. The sequence continues at coordinate 63,079 of JAEUGX010000092.1, read as the reverse complement.
CCTATGCGCCGGAAAAGGTGCTCACCAACCACGATCTTTCCAAGATGGTCGATACGTCCGACGAATGGATCTACACCCGCTCGGGCATCCGGGAACGGCGCATTGCCGCGGATGACGAGGCGTGCTCCGACCTCGCAGTGAAGGCCGCCCAGTCGGCGCTCGCCGACGCCAAGATCAACGCGAGCGAAATCGACCTGCTGATCGTCGCCACCGCCTCGCCCGACACCCCCCTGCCCTCGACCGCCTGCTACGTCCAGCATAAGCTGGGCGTGCCGGCGCATGCCACGTGCTTCGACATCGCCGCCGCCTGCTCCGGCTTCCTCTACGCGCTCGAGATCGGCTACGGCCAACTGCTCACCAACCGGTACAAGCGCGCCCTCATCATCGGCGCGGAAAAGCTCTCCTCCGTCACGGACTGGAAGGACCGCACCACCTGCGTCCTGTTCGGCGATGCCGCCGGCGCCGTCGTCCTGACCAAGGTGCCTCAGCCGAACATCGGCATCCTCGGCTCCGACCTGGGCGCCGACGGCGAATTCGCCGACAACCTCTACATCCCCGCCGGCGGCAGCAAATGCCCGGCCTCCCAGAAATCCGTCGAGGATCGCGGCCATTTTATCCGTATGAACGGACGCGAGGTCTTCAAAAGCGCCGTCCGCGTCATGGAAACCGTCGCCCGGGAAATGATGGAACAACACAACCTGACCCCGGATCAAATTAGCCTCGTGATCCCCCACCAGGCCAACATCCGCATCATCGAGGCGTTGGCTGCCAACCTCAAGGTGCCGATGGATCGCGTCTACGTGAACCTCGACCGCTACGGCAACACCTCCTCCGCCTCGATCCCGCTGGCTCTCGACGAGGCCCGCCGAGCCGGACGCGTCAAACCGGGCGACCTGATGTTGTTGGTCGCCTTCGGCGCCGGCTTGACCTATGGAGCGACCCTCATTCGATGGTAATCCTTAATTTCATGCGCCGCTCCCTCACCCCCCTTCTCTTTTGTGCCTGCGCGGCTTTGCTCTGCGCACCAGGCTCGCTGCTTGCCGACCTGGTGTGGACGCCGGGCGAAGGCTGGAAAGTTCAGGGAGGTGTCCTGGCCGGATTCTCGAGTGATGAGGGCCGTAATGCCTTGGATATCATGAACAAAGCCCGCGCGGCGGAAGAAGCCGGCCGCGAACGCGAGGCCCTCAAACTTTACGGAACGGTCACCAAGAAATACCCGAATTCGCTCTACGCCCCGGAGGCTTTCTACCGCACCGGCCTCATCCGCGAGAAACGCCAGCAATATTACAAGGCCTTCGATGCCTTCCAGCAGATGGTGGCGCGTTACCCGAATTCGGAAAAATTCATTCAGGTCATCGGGGAGCAGTACCGCATCGCCTCCCAGCTGGCCGAGGGCAAGCGGACCCGCATCTGGGGCATCATCCCGGGCTTCCGCAACCGCGAAAAAGCCCTGGAATATTACGAGACCATCGTGCAGACCGCCCCGTTCAGCGATTATGCCCCGCTCTCGCTCATGAACGCGTCGCGAGGCTACAAGAAGATCGGGGAGACCGAGGCGGCCATCGACGCCCTCGACCGCATGATCAACACCTACCCGCGGAATGTCCTGACACCCGACGCCTACCTCAAGATTGCCGAAACCCATACCTCCCTCGTCGATGGCCCCTACTACGACCAGGCCTCGACCAAGCTTGCGATCACCTACTACGAGGACTATATGATCCTCTTTCCCGGCGACCCCAACATGGCCGCCGCGGAAAAGGGCCTCGACCAGATGAAGACCGTCTTGGCCAAAAGCAAGCTGACCATGGCCGATTACTACTACAAGTATCGGCGCAACTACAAGGCAGCCAAAGTATTCTATAACGAGGCGATCACAGTCTACCCGGATTCCAAGGTGGCCGCGGAGGCCCGGACCAAGCTGGTGGACGTGGATGCCAAGCTCGAGGAGCAGGCTGCCCGCAGCCTCAACCAGCCGCCGCCGAAGCCGGTCGAGCCGAAGAAGAAAAAGAAGATGTGGCTCTTCTGAGCCGGCCGGAACCGCCATGCCGGCCCATTCCCAGCGTCCCGCCGGCTTCGCCTTCCCGCCGCCGCCCCTGAACCTGCTTCGCTTCATCTGCGGAATCGCCGTCATCCTGCTGGGCCTGGCCGGCTGCGCCCATTATCAGCTTGGAAACGAGGGCGAGCTCAAGTTCTCGCGCCTCTACATCGCCCCGGTGGCCAGCGACGCCCTCGTCCCGCAATCCCGGGCGCTGGTGACCACGGCCCTCCGCGAGGCCTTTGTCCGCGACGGCCGCGTCTCCCTGGTCGACTTCCCGAGCGAGGCCGATGCGGTGCTGCACGTGAAGCTGCTCGGCTACGAGCGCTCCGTCGGGGTCTCCCGGCAGGACGACACCGGCCTCGCCCGGAGGTTTGACGTGACCCTTCGCGCCTCGGCCACGCTGAGGGACAACCGTTCGCCGCAGGTTTATTTCGCCGACCGGCCGCTGGCCGCGAAACGCGGCGTCTTCACCGACAGCGGCCTCGTTCCCGCCGAATACCAGCTGATGCCGCTCCTGGCCGAGGAACTCGCCAAGGAAGCGCTGCACGCGGTGGTGGACACCTGGTAGCCGGCCGCGGTTCGGGCGGTGCCTCCGGTCGCGTCTGCCGCTCACCCGCGCTTGACCGTGAGCAGCGTATAGTCGTCCCGGAGTCCCGTGCCGCCGCCAAACTTCGCCACGGCCTCGAGTATCCCGTCGTTGATTTCCCGCGCCGAACCGGCGTGCACCATCCGCAGCGCGTCGGCCAGGCGGGCGCCGCCGAACTCCTTCTCCTCGGCGTTCGGGGCCTCCGTGAGCCCGTCCGTGTAGAGCACGAGCGTTGAGCCCGGCGGAAACGCAAGCACCTTGTCCTCAATCACCGACTCGAACAGCTCCGCGTCCACCAGGCCGACGGGCATGCCTTCGGACCCGACGTATTCGCTGACAAAGCCGCCGGTCTCCAGGTCGCGGCGCGACAGCAGCGCCAGCTCGTGTCCGGCCCGGGCCAGGGTCAGCAGGTTCTGCCCCGCATCGATCACCGCATAGATCATGGTGATGTACATGCCCGCGCGCATGTCGCCCGCCAGCGCCCGGTTCAGCTCGGCCAGGACCCGCGCCGGCGACGCGTGCTGCGGCGCCACCTGGCGGAGCGTGGTCCGGCAGATGGCCATCAGCAGCGAGGCGGACATGCCTTTGCCGGCAACATCGGCCACGGCCACGCCCAGGCGGTCCGGCCCCAGCTTGAACACATCGTAGAGATCCCCGCTGACCTTCTGCGCCGCCAGGTAGCGGGCGTCGAGGTCGAGCCCCGCCGCCTGCGGCATGCTCCGCGGCAGCAGCATCTGCTGCACGTCGCTGGCCAGCGCCAGATCGAGGTCGAGCCGCTGCTTCTCCACCTGCAGCTGCAGAAAGTCGGTATTGTGCACCGCCAGGCCGGCCTGCTCCGCCAGCGCCTCCACCAGCGAGTAATCCGTCGGCGTGAACGACAGCCCGTCGGCCGCGTTGCAGACGCACAGGACGCCGATGAGGTGCTTCCGTACCATGATGGGCGCCGCGATGACCGAGCGCACCGTCAGCGCCTGGTCGTCGTGCTTCACGATGCGCGGATCCTCGGCCGCGCGCGGCACCAGTTCCCCGCGTCCGGTCGCCGCCACCCGCCCGACGACGCCCTCGCCCACCGGAAACGACTCCGATTTCAGGACCTGTTCGATGAACTTCGCCCGGGTGCCCATCTTCATCCGCTGCGTGTCCGGAATCGGCCGATGCGGCGGGAAAAGCCCCTCCACCGCCACCCCCCGCATCATGCCGTCCTCTCCCTTCTCGAAGATGCAGGCGCTGAGCGCGCCGGTGCTGAGGATGGCGGCGTGCACGATCCGCTGGAAAAGCTCCTCGCGCGGCAACCGCTCGCCCACGGCGTCCACCATCGTGTGCATGTAATCGAGCACGATCTGGCGCTCCTCCATCAGGGCCTGCCGCTCCTCCTCCAGCCGCGCCGCCTCGCGCTGCGCGCGCCAGTAGAAGGCGTACACGACCGCCGCACCCAGGAATCCGCCGAGCAGCAAATACATCATGGCCATGAGCGGCGCCGGCGCCGCGGTTCCGAATCTGATCGTCCGCCGGTCAAATGCCGAGACCAATCCGCCCGCGCCCCGGCCGCCGGGATTCGCCGCCGGCCACCGGCCCCGCCGCGCGCGCGCTCACCGCGACTGCACCCGGTGGCGCAGAAACGCGAGCACGTCCTGGAACTTGGTCGCGTTGCTGGAATCGGCCGAGACCAGGCTCTCGTGCGCCTCGAGCACCAGCCGCGCGCTCTCGATCTCGGATTTCGCGCGCTGGTCCAGGGCCTGGGCTCCCCCGCCGAAGCTGAGGGGCACGCCTCCCGCATCCACCGTCGCCAGCCGGTGCAGGCCGAGATTGCGGATGAGCTCCAGGTTCCGCTCGCCCACGCGCAGCAGCGTCAGGGCGCCGGGCGGCACCTGGCGGCGCAGCTCCAGCGCAGCCCCGGCCAGCACCCCGAGGAAGGTGCTGTCCATGCTCGTGCAGCCCTGGAAATCCAACACGAAACGGTGGCGCCCCTGGCGGATCATCGCGGAAACGAAATCCCGGAGGCTGCCGCTGTTCGCGAACGAGGCGCGCCCCTCGATCCGCACCAGGACCGGGTCGGCGTAAGCGTCGACGAGGAAGGTCGGTTTGGCGGGATCGGACATGATTGGGACAGGAAAAGGCTCCGGGCCGCCGTGCGCCGCCCGGAGTTGAAAAGCGCCGCCGTCGCGCGCGTCAGTTGCTCGCGACGATCTGCCGCAGCACGTAGGGCAGGATGCCGCCGTGCTGGTAGTACTCGATCTCGATCGGGGTGTCGATGCGGCAGCGCACCGGCACCGTCTCGACGGCGCCGCTCTGGCGCGTGATCCGCAGCGTCAGGTCCTGCTGCGGCCGGATCGCCGCGCCAAGGCCCACCACGTCGTAGGTCTCGGTGCCGTCGAGCTTCAGCGTCTGGGCGGTCGTGCCTTCCTTGAACTGGAGCGGCAGCACGCCCATGCCGACGAGGTTGGAGCGGTGGATGCGCTCGAAGCTCTGCGCCACCACGACCTTCACGCCGAGCAAGTTCGTGCCCTTGGCCGCCCAGTCGCGCGACGAGCCCGTGCCGTACTCCTGGCCGGCCAGGATGATCAGCGGCGTGCCGGCCTTCTGGTAGGCCATGGCGGCATCGTAGATGGAGGTCTTGGCGCCGTCCGGTCCGAAGGTGTTGCCACCCTCCTCGCCGCCGAGCATGAGGTTCTTGATCCGGACATTGGCGAACGTGCCGCGGGTCATGACCCGGTCGTTGCCGCGGCGCGAGCCGTAGGAGTTGAAGTCCTCGAAGCTCACCCCGTTCTCGATCAGGTAGCGGCCCGCCGGCGACGTCTTCTTGATCGCGCCGGCCGGCGAGATGTGGTCGGTCGTCACGCTGTCGCCGAAGATGCCGAGCGCCCGCGCGCCCTTGATCTCCGCGATGCCGCCCGGCTTGAGCCCGAAGTTCGTGAAGAAGGGCGGCTCCTGGATGTAAGTCGACTTCGCATCGAAGGCGTAGACGTTGCCCGTGCTGGACGGGATCTCGTTCCACTTCGGGTTCTGCGCGGCGAAGTCGCTGTAGAGCCGGCGGAAGACGTCCGGCTTGAGCGCGGCCTGCAGCTGGTCCCGCACTTCCTGCAGCGTCGGCCAGATATCCTTCAGGAACACCGGCTTCCCCTCCTTCCCCGTGCCGATCGGCTCGGAGGACAGGTCGATGTCGATCCGGCCGGCGAGGGCGAACGCCACGACGAGCGGGGGCGACATGAGGAAGTTCGACTTGATGTTCTGGTGGACGCGGGCCTCGAAGTTGCGGTTGCCCGAGAGCACCGAGGCGGCGACGAAGTCGTTCTTGGTCACGGCTTCCTCGATCGCCGGGTGCAGCGGGCCGGAGTTGCCGATGCACGTCGTGCAGCCGTAGCCGACCGTCTGGAAGCCCAGCTGGTCGAGGTACGGGGTCAGGCCGGTCTTGTTGAGGTAATCGGTGACCACCCGCGAGCCGGGAGCCAGCGAGGACTTCACCACCGGGCCAACCTTGAGCCCCCGCTCGACCGCCTTCTTGGCCAGCAGGCCGGCGGCCAGCATGACGCTGGGGTTCGACGTGTTCGTGCAGCTGGTGATCGCGGCGATAAGCACGGAGCCATGTCCGACGTCGCCCTCCACGCGCGGCGCCGCGCCGTTGGCCGAGACGTGCGCCTTCTTCGTCAGATCCTCCGGCTTCTTGCCAAAGCCGTTTTCGGCGACCGGCTTGCTGAACGCGGCGACAAATTCACGCTTGAGGCTGGGCAGCTCGATGCGGTCCTGCGGCCGCTTGGGGCCCGCGACGCTCGGCACGACCGAGCCGAGGTCGAGGTCGACGACCTGGGAATAGTCGATCGCCCCCTTCTGCGGAATGCCCCACAGGCCCTGCGCCCGGTAGTAGGCCTCGTAGGTCGCCACCTGCTTCTCGTCGCGGCCCGTGGCGCGGAGGTAATGGGTGCACTCCGCGTCGATCGGGAAGAAACCCATGGTCGCCCCGTACTCGGGCGCCATGTTGGCGATGGTCGCGCGGTCCACGACCGGCAGCGCCGCGGCGCCGGGACCGAAGAACTCGACGAATTTGCCGACGACCTTCGTCTTGCGCATGAGCTGCGTCACCGTGAGCGCGAGGTCCGTGGCCGTGACCCCCTCCTTGAGCGCGCCGGTCAGGTGCACGCCGACCACGTCGGGGGTGAGGAAGTAGACCGGCTGGCCCAGCATGCCGGCCTCGGCCTCGATGCCGCCGACACCCCAGCCCACGATGCCGATGCCGTTGATCATCGTCGTGTGCGAGTCGGTGCCGACCAGCGTGTCGGGGTAATAGACGTCGCCGGCATTGAGCACGCCCTTGGCGAGGTACTCCAGGTTCACCTGGTGCACGATGCCGATGCCGGGAGGCACGACCTTGAAGGTGTCGAACGCCTGCATGCCCCACTTCAGGAACTGGTAGCGCTCGCGGTTGCGCGTGAACTCCAGGTCGAGGTTGCGCGCCAGCGCGTCGGCGCTGCCGGCGAAATCCACCTGCACCGAGTGGTCGACCACCAGGTCGACGGGCACCAGCGGCTCGATGATCTTCGGGTTCTTGCCGAGCTTGGCCACGGCCGAGCGCATGGCCGCCAGGTCGACCAGGAGCGGCACCCCCGTGAAGTCCTGCAGCACGATCCGGGCGACGACGAAGGGGATTTCCGCCGTGCGGGCCTCCGTGGGCTTCCAGGAAGCCAGCTCGCGCACGTTCGCCTCGAGCACGCGCTTGCCGTCGCAGTTGCGCAGCACCGACTCCAGGACCAGCCGGATGCTGACCGGCAGGCGGGAGACCGGGAAGCCGGCTTTTTCGAGGGCGGGCAGCGAGTAGAATTTCTTGCCGCCCTCGAAGGTCTGGAGGGTGTTAAAGGGATTGGGTTGGCTCATGGTGGTGGTTGAAAACGGATTGGACCGCCGGCCCGGCGGCGCGGCGGCTTACTTACTTGGCGAGGACCGCCTTGATCGCGGCGAAATTGGGCAGGTCCTTGGGCGTGGGGGTCTGTTCCGCGTACTTGATGACGCCGTCCTTGCCCACCACGAACGCGGCCCGGGCCGACGTGTCGCCCACGCCGGCCAGCATCGGGAAAAGCACGTCGTACGACTTCGTGACGCCCTTGTTCAGGTCGGAAAGCAGCGTGATCTTGATGTTGTTGGCCTTCGCCCAGGCCTCCTGCGCGAAGGGGCTGTCCACGCTGACGGCCAGGACCGCCGCCCCCAGCTTCTCGTAGTCGCCCAGCCCGGCGGTCTGGTCGCACATCTCCTGCGTGCACACCCCCGTGTAGGCCAGCGGGAAAAACAGCAGCACGACCTGCCGGCCCGCGAAATCGCTCAGCTTGACGTCCTTGAGGCCGTCCGCGGTCTTGGTTTTCAGGGTGAAATCAGGGGCTTTGGTGCCAACGGCGAGGGGCATGGGAGGATTGGGTTTGGGTTCGTGGATGAGGCCGGCAGGATCCGGCACGTGAGCGCAAAGTACTAGAGCCGCCCGGCAGGCTCCGGCAACCCATTTCAGGCGGTTATGAAACGGCTTACTTTATTCGCCATCACCCCTATTAGCCGGGCAGATGCCGCCCGCCGCTGCGCCGCACTGCACGCTTGCACCACCTGCCACCCCCGCCGATAAAACTCGGGCATACATGACCATCCTGGAAGAACTGGACTGGCGCGGGCTTTATGCCGACTCCACCGACCGCGAGGCGCTCACCCGGCGCCTGGCCGAGGGTCCGTTGACGCTCTACTGCGGCTTTGATCCGACCGCCGACTCCTTGCATGTGGGCAACCTCGTGCCGCTCCTGGCCCTGCGGCGCTTCCAGCTGCACGGCCACCACCCCATCGCCCTTGCCGGCGGCGCCACCGGAATGGTCGGCGACCCCTCCGGCAAGTCGGACGAGCGCAATCTCCAGACCCCCGCGCAGGTCGAGCACAACATCGCCTGCATCAAGCCCCAGCTCGCCCGCTTCCTCGACTTTTCCGGCGCGAAGAATCCCGCCCGGCTGGTCAACAACTACGACTGGACCGGCAACGTCACCTTTCTGGAGTTCCTCCGCGACATCGGCAAACACATCACCGTCAACTCGATGGTCGCCAAGGATTCGGTCCGTTCCCGGATGGAAGACCGCAGCAGCGGCATCAGCTTCACCGAGTTCAGCTACATGCTGCTCCAAGGTTTCGACTACTACCACCTGCGCCAGGCGCTCCAGTGCGAGCTCCAGGTCGGGGCCACCGACCAGTGGGGCAACATCACCGTCGGCACCGAGCTCATTCGCAAGAAGCTCGGCGTCCCGGCCTGGGGCCTCGTGTTCCCGCTCCTGACCAAGGCCGACGGCTCCAAGTACGGGAAGACCGCCACCGGCACCGTGTGGCTCGATCCGAAAAAGACCAGCCCCTACCGGTTCTACCAGTTCTTCGTCAACGCCGACGACGCCGACGTCGGCAAGCTCCTGCGCACCCTGACCTTCCTCGACCGCGAGGCCATCGCCGCCCTCGACCTGGAGAGGCAGAACCATCCCGGCGCCCGGGCCGCGCAGAAGGCCCTGGCCCGCGAGATGACCACGCTTGTCCACGGCCCCGAGGCGCTCGCCGCCGCCCTCAAGGCCAGCGAGATCCTCTTCGGCGGCTCGCTCGACGGCATCACCGAGGAGCTTTTCCGCGACGTGGCCGGCGAGGTCCCGACCCACCCGCTCGAACGCTCCAAACTCGCCGGCGCCGGCGCCGCGATCGCCGACCTGGTCGTCCTGGCCGGGCTGGCCCAATCCAAGGGCGCCGCGCGCAAGGACCTCGACGCCGGCGGCATCTACCTCAACAACGTCCGCGCCGATCACACCCGGACCGTCACGGGCGCGGACCTCCTGTTCGGCCGGCACCTGCTGCTGCGGAAGGGCAAGCGCACCTACGCCGTGCTGACGGCAACCTAGCCGCACAGGAGTAGGCCCGAGCCGATGCGGACTCCGGGAGTGGAACACGTCACCTCCATTCCTCATCCCTGCCCGGGAGGGCCGGGATCGGCCCAAGGCGGATCGTCGCTGGAATTCAGGGTTCGACCCGACGGTAGGAGAATTCCACGCGCTTCCGCCCACCATCCTGCTGCAGGCCCTCCAGGTAGGCCAGCAGCCCTCCGTCCGCCAGCTGCTCGTAGCCGATGCGCTGCGGAAAATCATGCTGCAGGTTCTCGAAGACCGCCAGGCGGTCGGTCATCGTCGCCAGCGGAAAGGTCACCTCGGTTTGCCCCGACGGCCGCGCCACGAGGAAAAGCATCCCGCCCGGGCCCTCGCGAATCTGCAGGAACTCGTGCCCCAGCACCTTCCCCCGGCTGACGGTCCGCGCCATGCCGAGCATCAGGCCGCCGGCCGGAGCCATCCAGTGCTCCTCGCTCACCCGCCCCGCACGCTCGAACCGCCATTTGCCCGCCAGCCAAGCCAGGCGGTCGAGTGTCGGCGGAGGCGCCGGCCTGGCGGGATCCGCGCCTCCGGCCGCCAGTGCCAGCACGAGACCGAGGCAGCCGCCGAGCCATTTTTTCATGCGGATGCTGTAGCCGGCCCGGGACGGGGACTCACGCCAAAACGGGCGCCGCCCGGGACGGGCTACCGGGTCAGCTTCAGGCCGACGATGCCCGCGATGATCAGCAGCAGGCAGAGGATCCGGGCGACCGTGGCCGGCTCCTTGAACAGGACCATGCCGAGTATCCCCGTGCCCACGGCCCCGATGCCGGTCCAGATCGCGTAGCTCGTGCCCAGCGGCAGCCCGCGCACCGCCTGCGCCAGGCACCAGAAGCTGCCCAGCATCAGGACCACGGTCGCGGCGCTCGGCCAGAACCGGGTGAAACCTTCCGTGAACTTGAGGCCGACCGCCCAGGCGACCTCCAGGATTCCCGCGATGATGAGCCAGACCCAGGGCATGATCCCCCACTGAAGCACGGCCGGAGCCCCGGGGAAAGCGGAATGAACCGCCCCGCTCCGCAGCACGGCGCCGACCCTCAACTTTCGGCCTCCGGCGTTCCCCGGCAGGAGTCCGCCTCAGAAGAACATCGCCTCCGACAGCGCCATGTCCGGCGCCAGGAAATGCGCGCCCGCGGTCAGCGTCGTCCGCCCCGTGCCGAGGTCGCCGAGAAATTCGGCGTGGTCGCGGGCGAGATCGGCCGACCAGCGGAACACCTTCGCGGGGTCGGCATAGTGGAATTCCAGGCCGAAGCACCCGGCGCAGTCCTGCGGGGTCACCTCGAAGGCGATGGCGCCGACCTCGGCGCCGCTGCGGACCAGTCCCTTCCGGACCCAGCCCAGCAGGCAGGCCGCCTCGGCGGCGAACTGCGCGCGGTGCTGGAGGGTCACCCGGCGCAGCCCGCCGTGGATCAGCGGCGGCGCGTAGCGGCTGAGAAACTGGCCGAGGTTCTGCCGCAGCGGCAGCGTGCGCGTGTAGGCCAGGTCCCGGACGGCGGCCTGGTTCGGCCACGGGTAGGTGAACGCGTCGGCCGGCGCCACGGCGCTGTCGAACAGCACGCGCCGCGAGCGCGTGAGCAGGTAGCCGTAGTCGGCCAGACGCCGCGCGGACGAGAACCGGTGGCTCCAGTAGTACAGCGGCATGTCGGTCGACAGGCACACCGACACCTGGTTCTCCAGGTGCTGGCGCACGGCCACGGTGTAGTGGAGCAGGACGAACTCGACGCAGCGGGTGTCGGTCTTCGACTTGCCCAGGAAGCACTCGCCGTAGACCTTCGCCCGCATCGCCGGCGGGGCGGCGTCATCGAAGTCGGGGCACAACACCACGACCCGGCAGGGGTACCGCTGCGCGAAGCGCAGTGTGATCCGGAACTGCTCCTGCGCGTCCGCCGGCGTGCAGTTGCGGCCCAGGTGCAGCACGAGGTTCAGCTGGACCGCCCGGCTGTCCTTGGCCGGCGAGTCGGCCCACAGCTGCTTGAAGCCCTGCGCGATGCCGCCGACGGGCACCTCGAGGCCGGGCAGCGCGTCGAAGACCCCGGCAGGGGTGGCGGCTGGGGACATGGCGGGGGCGTCGCTCACGGCTCGCGCCAGGCGTCGCCGTTCGCCGCCAGCAGCGCGTCGGCCGACTTCGGGCCCCAGGAGCCCGAGGCGTAGGTGTCGAGCCCCGTGCGGCCCTGCTCCTGCCAGTGCGCCAGCACCGGCGTGCACAGCTGCCACGAGCGCTCGGTCTCGTCGCCGCGGATGAAGAGCGTGCCGTCGCCGATCATCGCGTCGAGCACCAGGCGCTCGTAGGCCTCCGGCGTGTTCGAGCCGAAGGTCGTCGCGTACTTGAAGTTCATCTTCACCGGCTGCGTGCGCGTCTCGAGGCCGGGGATCTTGGCGTTGAGGATCAGGCTCAGCCCCTCGTCGGGCTGGATCTGGAACGCCAGCGTGTTGGCCGCGAGCTGAAAGCGCTCCGCCTCGGCGAACAGGCTGCCCGGGGCGCGCTTGAAGCGCACCGCGATCTCGCTCACCCGCCGCGCCAGGTGCTTGCCCGAGCGCAGGTAGAACGGCACCCCGTGCCACCGCCAGTTGTTGATGCTCAGCCGGAGGGCCGCGTAGGTTTCGGTCGCCGAGGTCGGCGCCACGTCCGCCTCCTGCAGGTAGCCCCGCACCGGACGGCCGGCGATGACGCCCTCGGCGTACTGCGCCCGGGCCACGTCGCTGCGGGCGCCGTCCAGCCGCAGCGGCTCGATGGCCTTCAGCACCTTCACCTTCTCGTCCCGCACCGACTCGGCGTCCATCGAGACGGGCGGCTCCATCGCCGTCAGCGCCAGCAGCTGCATGGTGTGGTTCTGGATCATGTCCCGCAGGCAGCCGCTCTGCTCGTAATAGCCGGCGCGGGCCTCGACGCCCACCTGCTCCGCCACGGTGATCTGCACGTGCTCGATGAAGTTCCGGTTCCAGATCGGCTCGAAGATCGCGTTGGCGAACCGCTGCACGAGCAGGTCCTGGACGGTCTCCTTGCCGAGGTAGTGGTCGATCCGGAAAACCTGCGGCTCGGCGAAAACCGTGGACAGCTCGCGGTTCAGCACCCGGGCGCTGGCGAGGTCGCGGCCGAACGGCTTCTCGATGACCACCTTCGACTGGTGCGGCTGCCCGAGATACCGGCGCGCCAGGCCGCTGGCCCCGAGGTTCTGGATGATCGGGGCGAACACGCCGGGCGGCGTCGAGATGTAGAACAGCGTCTGCAGCTGCTGCCCCGTCTCCTGCTCCAGCCCCGCGATCCGCGCCGCCAGCCGGTCGAACGCCGCCTTCTCGTCGTAGCCGCCGCTGACGTACAGCGTCCGCCGCGCGAGCCGCGCCCAGACCTCGGCGTTCAGCTCGCGCCGCGAGAACTCGCGGATCGCCCCGGCCGCGACCTGCTGGAACTCGGCGTCGGGGATCGGCTTCCGGCCGTAGCCGATGAGGAAGAACTCGGCCGGCAGCAGGCCGTCGTGCGCCAGGTTGTAGATGGCCGGAATCAGCTTGCGCGCCGTCAGGTCGCCGGAAGCGCCGAAGATCACGATCACCGTCGGCGGCGAGCCGCGGTGTTTGCTGAGTCCGTGCAGGAACGGGTGGCGGGTGGCATCGGCCATGGGCGCGATGATTCGGCCCGCGGGCCGCCCCCGGCAAGGCTATTCCCGCGGTCCGGGCGCGACCTCGCCCAGCGAGCCGCTCTGCCGCGCCACGTGGTAGCCCTTGGGAAACAGCGGCACGTTCGCGTAGTGCATCACCTGCGGCGGCAGCCGGCCGCTGAGCGTCACCTCCGCCACGTCGCAGCGGAACGTCCGCGGCGGGTGCGGCAGCTGCGCCAGGTAGGCGTGCACCGCCCGCCGCAGCGCCCGCCGCTTCCGCTCGTCGACCGCCGCGAAGCCCGACACCAGCGCGCCCGCCGCCCGCGCCTTCACCTCGACGAAGACCAGCACCTCGCCGTCGCGGCACACCAGGTCGATCTCGTCCCGCTGGTCCCGCGGGTTGCGCCAGTTGCGCGTGATGACGCCGAAGCCGTGCCGGCCCTGCAGGAAATCCGCCGCCGCCTGCTCGCCCCGGGCCCCCGCCTCCGCGGCCGCGGTCGGGGCCGGCGCCCCGGTGCACCGCCGCCAGAAGCCTTTGAGCCAGTTAACCATTTGCAATTCGCCCTCGACCACGCGGAAAATTGCCCTTACAAGCAAGCGCGTTTTTCAATTGGCCGTCCGCCTCTCCCCGAGAACCCCGGACGCCGCGTCCACACCTCACCCACTCATGGCAAGCGCAAGCAATCTCACCGGCACGCTGCGGCGATCCCTCCTCATCAAGGTCATCTCCAAGCCCGCACCGAGCCGTGAGGACGTGAACACCGTCATCGAGCTCACCGCCAGCAAGGTGGTCGAGCAGCTGCAGGCCCAATCCATGACCCTGTACCTGGTCGAGGGCGGCGAGATCGCCTTCAAGCAGGTCTACTACTCCCCGACCCTCTGGGGCAGCGACAAGGACAAGGAGATCCAGTTCCGCGAGACGAGCAAGAAGCTGCTCACCCTCAAGCTGCCCGCGGGCACCGGCAACGTCGGCAAGGTCATCCAGACCGGCGAGCCCCTCTTCTTCAGCGGCAAGGGGGCCGATGCCGCCAGCCTCAAGAAGATGGACGTCGGTTTCGAGGTGAACTCGATGCTCACCGTCCCGCTGAAGACCAACATCGTCATCGGCGCGATCCAGGTCCTCAACAAGGAGCCGGCCGCCGGCACCGGCGGCCAGTTCACGCCCAAGGACCTGAGCACGCTCCTGGAGGTCGCCGAATACTCCTCGACCCTCATCCAGCGCATGCTGGACCCGAAGTTCCAGCTCAGCGCCGAGGACACCGCCAAGTTCGTCTCCAAGTTCACCGACCTTCCCCTCGTCACCAAGCCGGACGCCGTCGAGATCGACGACAAGCTGGTCGAGGTGACGGGGGACGCGATCATCCGCCGCGAGGGCATCTTCCCCTACAAGAAGACCGGCACCAACAGCTGCGCGGTGCTGATGATCAACCCGCTCGACTACGCGAAGCGCGAGGCCTTCCAGCAGGCGACGGAGATGACCATCGACGACGTCAAGGTCATCCCAGCCACGCTGCTCGAGACCCTCCTCAAGAAATTCTTCGGCGAGCAGACCGCCGCCAAGAAGGCCGCCGAGCCCGGCGACGTCGACCTCGACGAGGTCACCGACCTCATCGGCAGCGCCTACACGACCGAGGGGGCCGCCGGCGAGGTCAAGGCGGCCGACCTCGAGAGCGAGGATTCCGCCCCGATCATCCAGCTGACGAACCGCATCATCGAGGACGCCTACATCTCCGGCGCCTCCGACATCCACGTCGAGCCGATGGAAAAGGACCTCGTGGTCCGGTACCGCGTCGACGGCATGTGCGCCGAGAAGCTCCGCCTGCCCAAGCAGGTCACGCACGCCCTGGTCTCCCGCCTCAAGATCATGTGCAACCTGGACATCTCCGAGCGGCGGCTGCCGCAGGACGGGCGCATCGTCTTCAAGAAATACACGAAGAAGAACATCGACATCGACCTCCGCGTCGCCACCGGGCCCATGAACCACGGCGAGAAAGTGGTCATGCGTATCCTCGACAAGCAGAAGACCACCCTGCCCCTGCCCGCCCTGGGCTTCTCCGAGGAGAACCTCGCCCGCTACCGCGAATGCGTCCGCCAGCCCTACGGCATGATCCTGCACTGCGGCCCGACCGGCTCCGGCAAGTCCATGACCCTCTACTCCGCGCTGTCCGAGATCAACACGCCGGACATCAACATCCAGACCGCCGAGGATCCCATCGAGTACACCCTGCCCGGCCTGAACCAGATGCAGATGAACCGGCAGATCGGCCTCACCTTCGAGCGCGCGCTCCGCTGCTACCTGCGTATGGACCCCGACGTGATCCTGGTGGGTGAGATCCGCGACAAGGAAACCGCCGCCATCGCCGTCGAGGCCGCCCTCACCGGCCACCTGCTCGTTTCCACGCTCCACACCAACGACGCCCCGTCCACGGTGGCGCGCATGGGCGAGATGGGCATCGAGCCGTTCAACATCTCCGCCTCCCTCGTCTGTGTCTGCGCCCAGCGCCTCCTGCGCCGCGTCTGCAAGAACTGCAAGGTGAAGTACTCCCCCGAGGGCCGCGAGTTCGAGATCCTGCACAAGGCCATCGGCTTCGAGAAGGGCGGCGAGATCTTCAAGGCCGCCCCCGGCGGCTGCCACGTCTGCAGCGGCAACGGCTACAAGGGCCGCGTCGGCATCCACGAGCTGATGACCAACTCCGAGGAACTCACCGAGGCCATCAACGAGGAGGTCGAGGTCGCCGACCTCAAGCGGGTCGCGATGAAGAACGGCATGAAGACCCTCCACCAGGACTCGATGCTCAAGGTCAAGATGGGCCTGACCACCATGGAGGACGCGCTCGCCAACGTGCCTGCCGACCTCATCATGTGAAACCTTTGCCGGCCACTACCCCGGCCGGCCAAGCAACGAGAAGGCGCGGCCTCCGTGGTCGCGCCTTTTTGTTGCGCGGGAACCCCGGCTGCCTTTGCCCGGGCCGCAGCGCCCGGGCCCTCACCCCCGGCCCGGGCTCAAGCCTCCACGGGCGCCTGCGGCTTGGCGTTCCGCACGGAGTCGGCGATGGTCGTCGGCAGCGCCTCGGCCTCGCCCTTCGCCTGGTCGAAGCGCATCGACACGGTCTTGGAGACGCCGCGTTCCTGCATGGTGACGCCGTAGATGGCGTCGGCAGCGGCGATCGTGCTCTTGTTGTGGGTGATGATGATGAACTGCGACTCCTGCACAAACTGCTTCAGGAGGTTCGTGAACCGGTGGATGTTCGACTCGTCCAGCGGGGCGTCCAGCTCGTCGAGAAGGCAGAAGGGCGACGGTTTCACCATGTAGAGCGCGAACAGCAGCGCCACCGCCGTCAGCGTCTTCTGGCCGCCGGACAGCAGCGTGATGCCCTTGAGCTTCGTGCCCGGCGGCTGCGCCACGATCTCGATGCCGCTCTCCAGCGGGTCCTCCGCCGTCACCAGCTCGATCTCCGCCCGGCCGCCGCCGAACAGGATCTGGAACGTGTAGGCGAAGTTCTTCCGGATCTGCTCGAAGGTGACCTTGAACTGCTCGAGCGAGGTGTGGTTGATGTCGTCGATCGCCTTGAGCAGCTGCGCCTTCGCGCCCGTCAGGTCGTCGCTCTGCGCCTTGAGGAATTCGTACCGCTGCTTGAGTTCGGAGTATTCCTCGATCGCCACGAGGTTCACCGCGCCCATGCCGGCCACGCGCTGGCGCAGCCCCTCCACCTCGGCGCGGACCTCCTCCCAGTTCGTCGCGTCCAGCGCCGCCAGGTCGGCCTCGGCCGGCTCGCCCTTGTTCTGGCGGGCCCGCGGCTTGCGCTTCGGCCGGGCCTCCGTGCTCTCCGGCGCGCCCGCCGGCGCGGGCCCGCCGCCCGCCACCTCGTCGTCCTCGTCCAGGTCCAGCGCCTTGAGCCCCTCGGGCTCGTCGTCCGCGTGCCAGAGCAGCCGCCGCCAGTCCTGCTGGGCGACGTCGACCTGGAACTCCCGGGTCACCTCCTCGGCCAGGAATTGCACGCGGGCGCGGGTCTCGGCCACCTTGACCTCGTGGCGGGACAGCTCCGTCTGCGCGGACTCCGCCTCGCTCCGGATGCCGGCTAGGCCGGTCTCCAGGCCCGTGATCTCCTGCTCGAGCGCGCCCAGCTCGCCCCGCACCTTTTCGACATTCTCCTGGGCGACGCCGAGCGTGCGGGCGATCTCCTCCGCCCGCGACCGCTCCCGCGCCGACTCCTGCTCGAGCTGCGCCACCTGCTCGGTCCAGGTCTCCAGCTCGATCTGCCGCTGGACCAGCAGCTCGTCGAGCTGCGCCCGGCGGCGCTCCATCTCGTTCAGCCCTCGGTCCAGCACCTCGACCTTCTGGCGGCGCTCGGCCAGCTCGAGCCGGGCCTGGGCCAGGATCTCCTTCTTCTGGTCGCGCGCGGCGCGCTTTTCCGCGATGGCCGCCTCGGCGACCGCGATCCGCTCCTTCTGCCCGGCGACGCCGGCCTCGGCCTCGGCCAGCTGCGCCTGCGCCTTGGCCAGGCGCGCCAGGGCCTCGTCGTGGTCGCGCTTGAGGTTGTGCAGCTCGTTCTCCATCCGCGCCAGCCGGGCCTGCGCGTCGTCGTGGGCGCGCTGGGCGTTCTTCTCCTCGGCGTGGATCGCCGCGGCCAGCTGCGCCGAGGCCAGGACCTCCTTGCGCTTCTGCTCGAGCGCCTGCTCGGCGGCGGCCAGCGCCGCGGTGAGCTGGTCGATCACGGCGCGCTGGTCGTCGTGCGCCTTCTGCTCGGCCACGACCGCGCGCCCGGTCTCGCGCAGGTCCACCTCGCGCTGGACGATGCTGTTCGCCGGCTTCTTGTGGTGGCCGCCGAAGATGAGCCCGCGCCGGTCGACCAGGTCGCCCTTGGCGGTCGCCACCATCAGGAAGCTGAAGGCGGGATGGGCCCGCCAGAATTCGAGGAAGCCGTTCAGGTCGTCGGCCAGGTAGCAGGCCGACAGCAGGCTCGCCGCCGGGTGGGTCGGCTCGAGGTTGGCCACGGCCTCGGTCGCCGGCCGGAGGAACGCCGGGCGCTCGCCGCCCGCGTCGGCCCCGCGCACGCCGCACTCGGCGATCTGCAGGTGGACGCTGCCGATCTGGTCGGTCTCCAGCTGGTTCAGGATCCGCTGCGCCGTGGCGAGGTCGGCGACCGCGATGGCCTCAGCCGACGCGCCGAGCAGCGCCTCGAGCGCCTTGGCGTGTTCGGAGCGGACCTCCAGGCCCTGAGTGATGGGGGTGAACTTCTGCTCGCCGCCGAGCCGGCCGGACAGGAGCGCCTTGGCGCCCTCACCGAAGCCCTCCCACTTCTCCTGCAGCTGCTGCAGGAGCTTGAGCCGCGCCGTGCGCTGGGCCAGGTTGCGATCGATCTCCTGCAGCCGGCGCTGGCCCTCGCGGAACTGCCGGGTCGCCTCCTGCAGGGCCGCCTGCGCCGCCTGCGCCTCGTTGTTCGAGCGGCTCTGCTCGGCGCGCGCCTCCTCCACCCGTCCGCGCACCTGCCGCAGCGCCTGCGCCGCGGTCTCGACCGCCTGCCGCAGCTCGGCGAGCTCCGTCGAGAGCTGGTCGAACTTGTGCTGGCTGGTGCGGGCGTCCACCTCCAGCCCGGAGCTCTCGGTGCGGTGGCGGGCCACCGCGCTTTCCAGCTGGAGCAGATGAAACTTGTCCTGGCCGAGCTGCTGCTCCGCCTTGGTCAGCTCGCCCTCGGTCACCGCCAACTCGCGGTTCCGGTCCTGGAACACCGCGTCGGAGCTGCCCAGCAGGCTGAGCTGCATCTGCTTGTCCTGGGCGCCGGTGTCGACCTGCGTGGCGAGCTCTCGCAGCTGCATCTCCAGCTCGGCGAGGTCGTCGCGGCTCGCCTCGATGCGCTCCCCCAGGCCGGTGCGCTTCACCTGGGCCATGTTCGCGGCGTTCTCGGCCTGCTCCTTCTGCGAGCGCAGGTCGAACACCGCCTGCTGCGCGTCCTGCACCCGCTGGTTGAGCCCGCTCCGGCTGGACTTGCACGCGTCCAGCGCGCGCGTCCGCTCCTCAAGCGATCCGCGCCGCGTGTCGGCCGCCTCGCGCAGCGCCGCCACCCGGCCGTCGAGCTCGCCCAGCAGCGTGCTCCACTGCTGGTGTTGGAAATTGCCGTGCGCGAGCGCCAGGTGCCGCAGCCGGAAGCTGAGCCGCTTGTAGCGCATCGCCTTCGCCGCCTGCCGGCGCAGGCTGCCGATCTGCCGGCCGACCTCGCTGATCACGTCCGACACCCGCGCCAGGTTCTGCTCCGTGAGCGCCAGCTTGTTCATGGCCTCGCGGCGCTGGCTCTTGTACTTCGTGATGCCCGCCGCCTCCTCGAACACCACGCGGCGCTCCTCCGGCTTCGACGAGAGGATCTGGTCGATCTGGCCCTGGGCCATGATCGAGTAGCTGGTCCGGCCGACGCCGGTATCCATAAAAAGCTTGTGGATGTCCTTCAGCCGGCACGGCTGCCCGTTGAAGTAATATTCGCCCTGCCCGTCGCGCGCCACGCGGCGCATGATCTCGATCTCGTGGAATTCGCTGCCCAGCTGCTTCTCGCAGTCGGTCAGCAGCAGCGCGACCTCGGAGAACTGCGCCGGCTTGCGGGTGTCGGCGCCCTCGAAGATCACGTCCTGCATCTTGCCGCCGCGCAGCGCCTTCGCGCTCTGCTCGCCCAGCACCCACCGGATGGCGTCCGCGATGTTGCTCTTGCCGCACCCGTTCGGGCCGACGATCGCCGTCACGCCGGGCTGGAAACTGAGGGTGGTGTTGTCGGCGAAGCTTTTGAAGCCGTGGAGTTTTAGCGCCTTAAGATGCATTTAGCTTAAGCGGCAGACTAGAGGGAGCGGCCCAATCCTCCGCAATGGAAAAAGCGTCCGGTTTCGCTCCGAAAATTCATCCCGGCCGCCGCTTTTGGGCTGGCCAAGCCCGGAATCCACCGGCAACCCCGCGCCGGACTCGGACCCCGTCCGCCCGCTCACTTGTGGTCCCAGGGCAGCTTGAGATCGAGCCGCGGGTGCTGCCAGATGCGCACCACGTCGAACATCTTGCCGGGATTGAGGATGCCGCGCGGGTCGAGCGCGTGCTTCACGGCCTGCATCGCCCGCACCTGCGCCGGCCGGTGCTGCAGCCGCAGGAAGGGCGTCTTGGCCAGGCCGATGCCGTGCTCGCCGGAGATGGCCCCGCCCAGCGCGACCACCGTCTCCATCAGGCGCTGCACCGCCCGTTCCGCCGCCCGCGCCTCGGCGCGGTTGTCCCGGTGATACATGATGTTCACGTGCAGATTGCCGTCCGCCACGTGCCCGAACGTCGGGATGGGCAGGCCGGAGGCCCGCTTCAGCCGCAGCAGGAAGCGCGCGAACTTCTCGTACTGCCGCATCGGCACCACGATGTCCTCGTTGAGCTTCGCGTCGCCCAGCTCGAACATCGCACCGGAGCACTTGCGGCGGACCGCCCACAGCTGCTCCACCTCCGCCCGGCTGCGGGCCTCCTGGTGCGCCCGGGCCGTCCGCTGCGCCCAGGCCAGCACGTCCACCTTCAGGTCGTCAACCTCCGCGACGCTGCCGGCCAGCTCCAGCAGGATCACCGGCCGCCCGGCCTGGCCCGGGAACACCGTGCGCCCCGTGGCCCGCTCGGCGCACAGCACGCTCTCCCGGTCGAGGAACTCGCAGATCGCCGGCTGCACGCGCTGCCGGAACAGGGCCCGGGCCGCCGCCAGCGCGGAGACCTCGTCGGCGAACGAGGTCAGCAGCGTCCACCGCGCCGCCGGGCGCGGGATCAGCTTGAGCACGGCGCCGGTGACGACGCCCAGCATGCCCTCGCTGCCGATCCAGAGGTCCCGCAGGTTGAAGCCGGCGGCGAACTTCTTGGTCGCCGTGCCCCACTCCACGAACTCGCCTGTCGGCAGGAAGCCGCGCAGGGCGACGACAAAATCCCGGGTCACGCCGTATTTTCCGCCGTGCATGCCGCCGGCGTTGCAGGCGATGTTGCCGCCGATCGTGCAGTACTCCTTCGACGACGGGTCCGGCGGGTAGAACCACCCCTGCCCGTCCGCTGCCCGCTGCACCGCCGCGGTCGTGGCGCCGGCCCCGACGTGCGCCAGGCCGGCGTCGCCGTCGATCCGGATCCGGTTGAGCCCGCGCATGTCGATGACCCAGCCGCCGTTCACCGGCGCCGCCGAGCCCATCAGCGTCGTGCCGCGCCCGCGCACCGTGACGGGCACCCGCCGCCGGTTGGCCAGCGCCAGCACCACCCCGATGTCCGCCTCCTGCCGGGGCGTCACCACCGCGGCGGGCAGGAAGGAGATCTTGCTGCTGTCGAACGAGGCGGCCCAGCGCCCGTCCTCCGACAGGTCCACGCGCGCCCCGAGGCGGCGTTTGAGGAGGGCGGTGGCGGCGGCGTGCGGTTTCATGGGCAACCCTGACTAAACGCGATCCGCCCCCGCCTGCAAGCGCCCTGCGGAAACGCGAAGTTTCGCTTTGAATGCGCCCCCGGGGTCCGCTTGAGTCGGCGTTCCCGCCATGACCCGAGTCCTTCTCACGACCACCTCCTTCCAGGACACCCCTGGCATCCACCACGACATGCTGGCCCGGGCCGGCTTCGAGATCGTCCGCGAACGGGGCCCGCTCCCCGAGTCCCGCATGCTCGAGCTGGCCGGCCAGTTCGACGCCTACCTCTGCGGCGACGACGCCCTGACCCGCGCGGTCATCGCCAAGTCGCGCCCGCGGCTCCGGGTGATCAGCAAGTACGGCATCGGCCTCGACAAGATCGACGTCAAGGCCGCCACCGACCTGCAGGTGCCGGTGCTCTTCACCCCCGGCGTCAATCACACGACCGTGGCGGAGCACACCTTCGCCCTGATGCTGGCCGCCGTCCGCAACCTCGTCGTCGAGGCCAACCACACCGCCGCCGGCCGCTGGACGCGCATCACCGGCAACGAGGTCTGCGGCAAGACCCTGGCCATCGTCGGCTTCGGCCGTATCGGCAAGGAGGTCGCCGTGCGCGCCGCCGCCTTCGGCCTCAAGGTCATCGGCTACGGCAACTACTGGGACGAGGATTTCGCCCGCTGGTACAACGTCGAGCGGGTCGAGAATTTCGCGGACGTCCTGCGCCGCGCCGACATCATCTCCCTGCACACCAAGCTCACCCCGGCCACCAAGCACCTGATCAACGCGCGGAACTTCCCCCTCATCAAGCCCGGCGCGGTCATCGTCAACACCGGCCGCGGCGAACTCCTCGAGCTGCCCGCCCTCGTCCACGCGCTCAAGTCCCAGCAGCTGCTCGCCTACGCCGCCGACGTGCTCGACCAGGAGCCGCCCCCGCCGGACCACCCGCTGCTCGGGCTGCCGAACGTGATCATCACCCCCCACATCGGCTCCCGTACCCACGAGAGCGTCCAGCGCCAGGCCTCCTGCGCCGTCGAGAACCTCACCCGCTACCTCGCCGGCAAGCCGCCGATCGCCCAGGCCAACCCCGAGGTGGACGCCGGCCGGAAATGACCGGCGCCCCCACAACACCTCCGCCCCCTTCGCCCATGCCCGAAACCTTCCACATCGTCCCCGAATCCCTGCACAACGCGCTCATCGAGGCCGCCTACCGGCATCGCGGCTTCCATGCCGACGAGGCCGCCGAGGGCGCCCGGTTCTGCGCCGAGGCCTCCCGCCACGGCATCCGCACCCACAACGGCATCAAGGCCCTGCACCTCGACCACCTCTTCGGCTCCGGCTCCCAGGGCTGCGTGCCCGGCGCGCAGATCGAGGAGAAGCCCTCCCGCTTCCCCGCCACCCGCATCTGGAACGCCAACCGCAAGCTCGGGCAGTCCACCGCCTACCGCGCCATGGACGCCGCCATCAAGCTCGCGGACCAGTACGGCGTCGGCACCGTGGTGGTCGACAACGCCTTCCACTACCTCTGGGGCGGCGGGTACGTCATGGACGCCGCGCGCCGCGGCTACCTCGCCTACACCAACTGCACCGCGGCCCTGGCGGAGGTCGTGCCGTTCGGCGGCAAGTTCCCCACGCTCGGCACCAACCCGCACTCCTGGGGCTTCCCGACCGTGGAGGCGGTCGGCTACCCGATCGTCATCGACTGGGCGACCTCCGTCGTCGCCATGGGCCGCGTCCAGCAGCTGAAGCGCGAGGGCAAGCCGCTGCCGCCGCTCGCCGCGGTCGACAAGGACGGCAACCCGACCACCGATCCCAACGCCGCCGTCTCGCTGCTGCCCTTCGGCGCGCACAAGGGCTACGGCCTGTCGCTCATCAACGAGCTGGTCGCCGGCTTCATCGGCGGCTCGCTGCCGACCATCCGCAACCGCTGGACGCAGGCCGCCGGCGACAAGGGCACCTGCTGCTTCTTCTTCCAGGTGACCCACCCCGACGCCATCAGCGGCGGCGCCTTCGCCCGGGGCCGCACGCAGGCTCAGAACGTCAAGGCGGTCATCGCCGACGTGCTCGGCCACGGCAACGAGAAGGCCATGCTCCCCGGCCAGCTCGAGGCCGAGTGGGCCCGCAAGACCGCCGCGGCCGGCGGCCTGCTCTTCTCCCGGGCCGAGATCGACGCGTTCAACGAGCTCGCCACCGAGGCCGCGCAGCCGCTCTGGCGGGCCGAGTCCTTCCGGACGGTCACGCACTGACCGGCCCCGCCCCCAAAAAAACGAGGGCCGGTCCCGCGACCGGCCCTGGGTGGAGCGGAGCCGGGAGCCGGCTCAGGGCGACACGCCGCTCTCGGCGGTCGGAGACTTCGTCTTGAACTCAAGCTTGTCGCCGTTGCGGACGACCAGGATCGGCTCGTGCTCCTTGACGTCCCCGCGCAGCAGCGCCTCGGCCAGCGGGTCCTCGAGGTAGTGCTCGACGGCCCGGCGGAGCGGGCGCGCCCCGTACTTCTCGTCGTAGCCCTTCTCGATGAGCAGCGTCTTCGACTCGGGCGTGAACTCCAGGAGGATGTTGCGCGCCGCCAGCCGCTTGACGACCTTGCCGGCCTCGATCTCGACGATCTTCAGCAGGTCGTTCTTGTCGAGCGGGCGGAAGACCACCAGGTCGTTGATGCGGTTCAGGAACTCGGGCTTGAAGATGCGCTTGGCCTCCTCGAGCACCTTCTCCTTCAACTTGTCGAGGTCGCGGAAGTCCGAGGCCCCGGCGGCGGCGAAGCCCATCGTCGTCTGCCGCTGGATCAGCTGCGCGCCGACGTTGGTCGTCATCAGGATGATGGTGTTGCGGAAGTCCACGGTCCGGCCCAGCGAGTCGGTCAGGCGCCCGTCCTCGAGGATCTGCAGCATGAGCTGCACGACGTCGGGGTGGGCCTTCTCGATCTCGTCGAACAGGATCACCGAGTACGGACGGCGGCGGACCGCCTCCGTGAGCTGGCCACCCTCCTCGTAGCCGACATAGCCCGGGGGCGAGCCGATGAGGCGGGAGACGGAGAACTTCTCCATGTACTCGGACATGTCGATCTGGACGATCGCATCCTGCGACCCGAAGATCTGCGCGGCGAGCTGCTTGGCTAGCTCGGTCTTGCCGACGCCGGTCGGGCCCATGAACATGAAAGAGCCGATCGGACGGCGCGGGTCCTTGAGGTCCGCGCGCGAGCGCCGGAGCGCCCGGGCGATGGCGACGGTCGCGGGGTCCTGGCCGACGATGCTCTTCTGAAGCTCGGCCTCGAGGTTCAGGAGGCGTTCGCTCTCCTTCTTCTCCAGGCGGGAGAGCGGGATGCCGGTCCACTCGGCGACGACGACGGTCATCTGCTCCTCGTCGACGACGATGCGGTTCTCGTCCCGGGTCTTCTTCCAGGTCTCGATCAGCTCGTCCTGCTTCGTCCGCAGCTGCTTCTCCTTGTCGCGGTACTTCGCCGCCTCCTCGAAGTGCTGGGCCGCGATGGCCTGCTCCTTGCGGGTGCAGACCTCCTCGATCTCCTTGCCGAGCGCCTCGATCTCGGGCGGACGGTTGAGGGTCGTGATGCGGGCGCGCGAGCCGGCCTCGTCCATCACGTCGATGGCCTTGTCCGGCAGGAAGCGGCCCGTGATGTAGCGGTCGGACAGCCGGGCGGCCGCCTCGATCGCCTTGTCGGTGAACGTGGCCTTGTGGTGCTCCTCGTACTTGCCGCGGATGCCCTTGAGGATGAGGATGGTGTCCTCGACCGAGGGGGCCTCGACCTTCACGCTCTGGAAGCGGCGGTCGAGCGCGCTGTCCTTCTCGATGTACTTGCGGTACTCGTTGAGGGTCGTCGCGCCGATGCACTGCAGCTCGCCGCGGGACAGCGCCGGCTTGAAGATGTTCGAGGCGTCCATGGCGCCCTCGGCGGCGCCCGCGCCGACGATGGTGTGCAGCTCGTCGATGAAGATGATGACGTTCTTGGAGCGCTTGATCTCGTCCATGACGGCCTTGATCCGCTCCTCGAACTGCCCGCGGTACTTGGTGCCGGCCACCATCAGGGCCAGGTCGAGGGTGATGACCTTCTTCTCGGCCAGGATCTCGGGCACGTTGCCCTTGGCGATCTCCTGGGCCAGGCCCTCGACGATGGCGGTCTTGCCCACGCCGGCCTCGCCGACCAGCACGGGATTGTTCTTCGTGCGGCGGCAGAGGATCTGGATGACGCGGCTGATCTCCTTCTGCCGGCCGACGACCGGATCCATCTCGCCCTTGCGGGCCAGCTCGGTCAGGTCGCGGCCGAACGCCTTCAGGGCCGGAGTCTTGACCTCCTTCTTGTCCTCGGCGTTGCCGCGCGGCGCCACCTCCTCGCCGCCCGCACCGCCGCCG
Source organism: Opitutaceae bacterium (assembly GCA_016795545.1). Classification (GTDB taxonomy): domain Bacteria; phylum Verrucomicrobiota; class Verrucomicrobiia; order Opitutales; family Opitutaceae; genus Lacunisphaera. Next base: position 37,213 of record JAEUGX010000092.1, on the reverse strand, counting down.
GCGCTGGCCGACGGGGCGTCGCCGGACTGGCCGGCGGAAAACTGGGGATCCAGCTCGCGCAGGATCTCGTTGCGGGTGCGCTCGATGTCGACCTCGAGGGTCTTCAGGACGCGCGCGGCCACACCCTCGCCCTCGCGGAGCAGGCCGAGCAGGATGTGCTCGGTGCCGACGTAGCTGTGGTTGAGCGCCTTCGCCTCCTTGCCGGCCAGCGCCAGCACCTTCTTCACGCGGGGCGTGTAGGGGATGCTGCCGACCGGGGTCTTGGACTCCTGGCCGACGCCGACCTGCTTCTCGACCTCGCCGCGGACGGTCTCGAGGTCGAGGCCCATCTTCTGGAGCACGCTCACGGCCACGCCCTGCCCCAGCTTGATCAGCCCGAGCAGGAGGTGTTCGGTGCCGACGTAGTTGTGGTGGAAGCGGTCCGCCTCCTTGCGCGCGAGCGCCAGCACCTGCTGGGCGCGTGGCGTGAAGTTGTTCATTGGTTCCATGTGAGGTGACTGGTGTAGGATTAACGGGCGGCGTTACTAAAATCAGGCGGGGTCACTTTGGCAAATTCGACCCGCAGGCGCTCGGCCCGCAGCACGTCGCGCTGCCCCGGCTCGAAGGCCCCCTTGGCCGCGTGCTGGACGTGGCCGGGCTGGCACTCGATGAAAAGCCGGTCGATCACGGCCCGCTGCGCGTCGGCGAAGATGCCGAGGTCGATGCCGAGCCGGATCAGCGAGAGCAGGTTCATCGCCTCGCCGGAATTGAGCAGGTAGCCGTTCTGCAGGATGCCGAACGCGCGGCCGATCTTGTCGAACAGCTTGTTCGGGTCCGTCTCCAGCAGCTTCTGGCGGGCGTTCTGCTCCTGCTCGACGATGGTCGTCAGCACGCCGTGCAGGTGCTTGATGATCTCCTCCTCGCTCTCGCCCAGCGTCGTCTGATTCGAGATCTGGAAGATGCTGCCGCTGGCGTCCGAGCCCTCGCCGAACAGGCCGCGGACGGCCATGCCGAGCTGGTTGACCGCCCGCACCACCTTCTCCATCTGCGACGAGATCACCAGCGCCGGCAGGTGCATCATCGCCGAGGCGCGGATGCCGGTGCCGAGATTGGTCGGGCAGGCCGACAGGTAGCCGAGCCGCGGCGAGAACGCGTAGTCGAGGTGCTCCTCGAGGTCGGTGTCGAGAGCGTTGATGGTGGCCCACACCTTCTTGAACTGGAATCCGGCCCGGAGCACCTGGATGCGGAGATGATCCTCCTCGTTCACCATCACCACGCAGGACTGGTCCTTGCTGATGACGATGCCGGCCCCGGACTTGGCGTGGCAGAGCTCGCGGCTGATCAGATGCCGCTCCACCAGGATCTGCTTCTGCAGCTCGTCGAGATTCTCGACCGGGATTGCCAGCCCGCGCTTCATCTGCGGCAGCGCCGCCACCGCCTGCATGCACTGGTCGCGGATCTCCCGCTTCTGCGCCTCCTTGGCCCAGCCCGGAAAGGGCTGCTGCGCCAGATTGCGCGCCAGCCGGATCCGGGTCATGAGCACGACGGCGCTCTTGCTGGCCGCCGTGTCGGTCAGCTCGGAATGCGATTCGATGAGCTCGTTGATCTTCATCTCACGCCTTGGAAGACCGGACGCCCGACTGCCGGACCCGGTGAATCTCGTCGCGGCAACGCGCCGCATCCTCGTAACGCTCGGCCTTGATCGCCTGCTCCAGCTCCGTCTCGAGCTGCGTCAGCTTCTCGTAAAGCGACTTCCGCTCCAGCGCCCGCTGCGGCACCTTGCCGGTGTGCTTGTTGCCCTTGTGCATCGTCTCAAGCATGGGCTCCAGCATCGCGGAAAAATGATCATAGCAGGCCGGACAGCCGAACCGGCCGGTCTTCTTGAAATCCTGCTGCGTGAATCCGCACGACTCGCAGCGCGCGTCGCTGCCCGTCTCGGGATTCAACGAGGCCTTCAGCAGCAAGTCCGCCAGGGAAAAGCCGTTGGGATCGGTCACACCCTTGGCCTGCGCACAGGCCTCACAAAGGTCCACCTTATGAATCTTGCTGTTGACGATCTGGGTAAGGTGGACCGTCGCGGGCTTGGAACAGAGGTCGCACTTGAGGGAATTGGCCATGTATTTAAGTGATGATGTGAGAATAGCGCCCGGAACCGGAAACGCAAATCGCTCCCGATCACCAGCCTCCTTTCCCTTGCAATTCATGTGCCAAAGTCCGCTCGGCTAGGCAAGCGCGGACGGTTGACGATCGACCGCCGGTGTTTGTCCGGCCGGCCGCGACCCCGATTCCGCTCAGATGCGCGTGCCTTCGGCCTGCACCCGCTTCCGGAAGCTGGCCAGCACGCGCTGGGTGATCCCGCCGGGCTTCCCGTTGCCGATCACGCGGCCGTCGAGCTTCACCACGGGAATGACCTCGGCGCCGGTGCCGGTCAGGAAACATTCGTCAGCGCACCAGACATCGTAACGGGTCAGGTCCGCCTCGCGCATCGGCACGCCGATTTCACGGGCAATGTCGAAGATCGTCGAGCGGGTGATGCCCTTCAGGGCCCCGGCCGAAGCCGCCGGCGTGACGATCTCGCCTTTCTGCACGATAAAGACGTTGTCCGCCGTGCACTCGGCGACGTACCCCTGGCTGTTCAGCATGATCGCCTCGAGCGCACCAGCCTGCCGGGCCTCGATCTTGGCCAGGATGTTGTTGAGGTAATTCAGCGACTTGACCGTCGGCGGCAGTGCGTCCGGTGCAATCCGGCGGGTCGGCACCGTGACGATGCTCAGGCCGTTGTCGTAGTACTCCTGCGGGTAAAGCGAGATCTTGCTGGCGATGATGAAGATCGTCGGCTTCTCGCACAGCCAGGGCGCCAGGCCCAGGTCGCCCGCACCGCGGGTGATCACCAGCCGGATATAGCCGTCATTCAGCTTGTTCCGCCGACAGGTCTCGCACACTGCGGCCGAAAGCTCCGCCCGGCTCAGCGGCATGGCCAGCATGATCGCCTTGGCCGACATCTCGAGCCGCTCCAGGTGCTCCTCAAGCCGAAAGACGTTGCCTCCGTAAATCCGGATGCCCTCGAAAATCCCGTCGCCGTAGAGCAGGCCGTGGTCAAAGACCGAGACCTTGGCTTCCGTGGAGTCAACATACTTGCCATCGATGTAAACGACCATGATGACGTAACATCAACCGGAGCCACCGCGGTTGTCCAGTCCTCTCCGCAGTCCGGCATTGTGTTCGCACCCTCACCGCCTCCACTGTGCCGGTTTCGGCTACGACTTCCGGCTTAAAAGCGACGCCTTCCGCGCGAGAAAGCCGCGGTCGCCGCCTCCTGCCATGTCCCTTGATCTCCCCCACCGGCTCCAATCCACGTATCACGAGACCTTCCGCGAGGGTCCGGGCGGCTGGATCGGCTGGCGCGGGCAAACCGACGGCGCCTACCGTCTGGAGACCGACGGCAAGGCTCTCGTCTCCCGCAGCCCCTGGTGGGTCGACTACAATCACGCGCCCCCGGGCGGCGGCTACCTGCATCTTCTATATGTGCTTCATACCTTTCATGGCGAGGGGTTTCCCGAAAAGGTGAAGCAGCTGGGCGGCGTGAATCGTTTTGTCCTGGACGGTCATCCGCGTGATTTCACGCACGCCCGCGTGAGCCTCCGCTGGAAAGGCGAAATCGATCTCAAGGGAGCGCGCTGCTCCCTGCTGGTGCAATCGAAGGTGCGGGGGACCTACATCAACCTGGTCTTCCGCCGGCAGTGCTTCGACCTGACCCCCGACTGGTCCTGGCAGACCCTCACCCTGGATCCCGACCCGCAATCCTGGACACCGCTGGGATCGCGTTTTGACCGGCTCGAACGCTACGGCGACGCGCCAGTGAGCGAAGTGCTCAAGGACGTAAACGGCGACATCATCATCGTTCTGTTTCCCCTCACCGTCCAACCGGCCGGCAACATTGACGGCGATCCGCATCGGCTGCGCGCGGGGGAGGACTACCCGGTCCGGACCGACCTCCTGCCCTCCGGCCACGTCGTGCTGGACGAGGTCCGCATCGAATTCCGCCGCTGAGCCTGACACCCGGCAACCCGCTCTGGCGGGTCGCCCCTTGGGCTTTTGGTTTCGCACGATGGCCGGGAGACGGGATCGCGCTTGCCTGCGGGCCGGACACCCGCTGCTTTTCGTGTGACGGGCCGGCATCATCATGACGATTCCCCACCGCCCGTCTTCCTGCGGCTTCACCCTGATCGAACTGCTCACGGTGATCGCCCTCATCGGCATCCTTGCCGCGCTGCTCTTCCCGACCGTGGGCAAGGTGCGCGAAACCGCCCAGCGCACGGTCGACGCGAACAACCTGCGCGAAATCGTGAAGGCGGCGACCCTTTACGCGACCGACAATCACGAGCGGCTGCCCGACCCGGCCGCGATCGCCGCCCAGAACCCGCCGGCGGTCACCGGCGGCGCGGGCGCCTTCCTGTGGGCGGGCATCCTGGCCCAGCGCGGGATCCTGACCGACCCGGCCTTCTACTTTTCTCGGAACGATCCTGCCTTCACTGGCAGCTACCCGGCCGCGATCGTCAGGGCCGACAACCGCGGCGTGCTCGATCCGGATTTCGTGAACGACCGCGTGCTGAGCTTCGAATTCGTCGGCGGCCTGCGCCTGGGCGACCCTCCCGGCACGCCGGTGGCCTTCACCCGCGGCCTGCTGGCCGGCGGACGCTGGAGCGCCGAGCACGGGGTCTACCGCGACGCCGGCGGCCACATCGCCTTCCTCGACGGACATGTGCAGTTCTTCCCTAACCTGGCCGAGGCCGCGAATCAGCTGACCTTGAACAACGGACGCCGGGGCGGCTCGCTGCTCCAGGCTCTACCTTACAGCGCGAACGCCGCCGCCAACCCCCGCGTCTATGCCACTCCCCCGGCCGGTCTCGGCACCCCGGAAGGTACCCCCGCGGAGCGCGCTCCTTGAGCAGCACGACTTTAGCCAGCGTTTTCGTCACATAAGCAATCGCACCATCGACCCCCGATGCGTCGATAGGTCTTCCCCTCGGCCGATTCCCCGACCTATATCTGCCCCCGCCCTCCCATATGGCAGCCGCCCAACCCACCTTCGCCTACGTCATCGGACATAAGAACCCCGACGCCGATTCCATCTGCTCGGCCATCGCCTACGCGGCCTTCAAGGAGGCCAAGGGCGAACGGGGCTATGTGGCCGCCCGCTGCGGCAACACCAACGCCCGCATCGACGTCATCCTGGAACGTTTTCACACCCCGCTGCCCTTCTACCTCAACGATGTCTATCCCCGGGTGAACGACATGATGGTCTCCAACCCTCTGGTCGTGCAGGAGGACGCGACCTGCGCCGAGGCGCTCGGGATCCTGGACGAGCATCACGTGACCGTCCTGCCGGTCGTCTCCCCCCGCAAGCGCGCCGTGGGCACGCTGACCCTGGCGCAGCTGGGCCATTTCTTCATCCCGCGCCTGGCCGAGCCGCGCGCCATGCGCCAGGTCCGCACCAGCCTCGCCTACATCGTCAAGGCGCTCAACGCCTCGGTGCTCCACACCGTCGACGAGCAGAAGATTGAGGACTTGTTCGTGCGCATCGGTGCCATGGACGTGGGGACGTTCTGGAAGATCTCCGAACGCGAGAACATCACCCCCGGCCAGTCCGTGATCATCCTCGGCGACCGGCGCGACATCCAGCAGCGGGCCATCGAACTGGGCGTCCGCGCGCTCATCGTCAGCGGCAACCTGCCGGTCGATCCCGCCATCGTGGCGCTGGCCCGCCAGCACCACGTCAGCATCATCGTCAGCCCGCACGACACCGCGACGACCGCCTGGTGCGTGCGCACGGCGTCCACGGTCGAGGGGCTCGTCGAACGGAACTTCACCGCCCTGAACCCCGACACCCGCATCGCCGAGGTCCGGAAGAAGTTCGGCCAGGGTTCGCCCCATGCCATGATGGTCACCGGCGAGGACGGCCAGCTGCAGGGCATCCTGACCAAGTCCGACATCCTGAAGCCCGTGCCGACCCGCCTCGTGCTCGTCGACCACAACGAGCTGACCCAGGCCGTCCCCGGTGCCGACGAGGTGATCATCACCGAGATCATCGACCACCATCGCCTCGGCCCCATCGCCACCCCGCAGCCCATCCTCTTCATCAACGAGCCCGTCGGCTCCACCTGCACCATCGTCGCGGACCTCTTCCGCCGCCACGGAGTCGAGCCGAGCCCGGACATCGCTGGGCTCATGATGTCGGGCCTGATCTCCGACACGCTGCTCCTGCAGAGCCCGACCTCCACCCCCAAGGACGCCGACGTCCTGGCCTGGCTCGAGCGCTTCGCCGACATCAAGGCCAAGGCGCTGGCCAAGCTCATCTTCAGCTCGGGCTCGGTCATCCTCGCCAGTCCGCCGGACAAGGTCGTGCGCTCCGATTTCAAGATCTACGAGGAGGAGGGCGTCCGGTTCTCGGTCTCCCAGGTCGAGGAGCTGGGCTTCGACAACTTCTGGCAGCACGCCAAGACCCTCAACCGGGCGCTGGGCGAGCTGCGGAACGACGAGCGGCTGGCGTTCACCTGCCTGCTCGTCACCGACATCAACACCCAGAACTCGCTCATGCTGGTCAAGGGCGACCCCGAGTTCATCCGGCGCATTTCGTACCCGCATGTGGAGAAGGACGAGATCTTCGACCTGCCCGGCGTCGTCAGCCGCAAGAAACAGCTGATCCCCTACCTGGGCAGCCTGCTCAAGGAAATGACGGCCGAGGGCGTCACCCCCACTTTCCGCGGCCGCACCAAGACGCCGTTCAGCAAGGCCGGGTAGCGCCCCGTCCCGGCGCGCCCACCCAACTGCGTCATTGCCTTGCCCGCCCCGATTCCCCTTTTTTGGGGAAATGTCCGTTGATCCCAACCCGCCCGCGTCGGCTCCCAGCGACTTCATCCGCGATATCGTCGCCGCCGACCTCGCCGCCCGGCGCCATACCGGGATCGTCACCCGGTTCCCGCCGGAACCCAACGGCTATCTCCACATCGGCCACGCCAAGTCCATCTGCCTGAACTTCGGCATCGCGCGCGAGAACCACGGACGCTGCAACCTGCGGTTCGACGACACCAACCCGGTCAAGGAGGACACGGAATACGTCGACTCCATCACCGCCGATGTCCGCTGGCTGATCGCCGGCTGGGCCGACCACTGCCTCGGCTTCAAGGCCAAGGGCGCCAAGCCGGCCGCGACGACCCACGAGGGCCGGCCCGACGCCCACCTGCCTTCCCTCGATCCCGCCACGCTCGACGCCCGGCTGGCCGCCTCACCGGCGACCGCCGAGCCGTTTTTCGCGTCGGATTATTTCGACCAGCTGTACGCGTACGCGCTCGCCCTCATCCGCCAGGGCAAGGCCTACGTCTGCGACCTGAGCCCGGAGGACACCGACCTGTACCGCGGGGCTCCCGACCGCCCCGGACGCGACAGCCCCTGGCGCAATCGCTCGGTCGAGGAAAACCTCGACCTCTTCCGGCGCATGAAGGCCGGCGAGTTCCCGAACGGCGCCCGTTCCCTGCGCGCCCGCATCGACATGGCCTCGCCCAATGTCTGGCTGCGCGACCCGCTGCTTTACCGCATCCGCCACGTGCCGCACCACCACGCGGGCGCCGGCTGGTGCATCTACCCGCTGTACGACTACGCCCACTGCCTCAGCGACTACCTCGAGGGCGTCACGCACAGCATCTGCACCCTCGAGTTCGTCGACCACCGCCCCCTCTACGACTGGATCCTCTCCAGCCTCGACCTGCCCCGGCCGTTGCCGCACCAGTACGAGTTCGCGAAGCTGACCCCGGGATACACGCTGGTGTCGAAACGCAAGCTGCTCACGCTCGTGAACGAGAAGATCGTCCAGGGCTGGGATGATCCGCGCCTGCCGACCCTGTCGGGACTGCGCCGGCGCGGCGTGCCGGCCTCGGCCCTCCGGCGTTTCGTCATCGGGGTCGGGGTGACCAAATTCGACAGCCTCACCGACATCGCCGTCTTCGAGCACACCGTCCGCGACGAGCTCAACCAGGCCGCCCAGCGCCGGCTCGCCGTCCTGCGCCCGCTCCGGCTCGTGCTCACCAACCTGGCCCCGGGCGAGTCCGTCGCCTGCCTCGCGACCAACAACCCGCAGGACGAGCATCCCTCCACCCGCACCGTGCCGCTCACCCGCGAGGTGTTCATCGAGAGCGAGGATTTCGCCGAAGTGCCGCCGCCGAAGTATTTCCGCCTGAAGCCGGGCGGCGAAGTGCGGCTCAAGTACGCCTGCATCATCCGGTGCGAGGAGGTAGTCAAGGACGCCGCCGGCGCCGTGACCGAGATCCGCTGCACCGCCGACCTCTCGACCCGCGCCGGCGAGGCCAACGCGGACCGCAAGGTCAAGGGCACGATCCACTGGGTCAGCGCCACGCATGGCGTCGACGCCGAGGTCCGCCTCTACGACCGCCTCTTCACCGTTCCCGAGCCGGCCGCCGTCGAGGATTTCCTCAAGGTCGTGAACCCGAAGTCGCTCGAGGTCGTCAACGCCAAGCTCGAGGCCGCCCTCGCGGACGCCCGGCCCGGGGAGCGCTACCAGTTCGAGCGCCTCGGCTACTTCACTCCCGATGCCCGGGACTCCCGTCCCGGCCGTACCGTCTTCAACCGCACCCTCACGCTCAAGGATACCTGGGGAAAATAGGCCGCGGCCGCCTACGCGCCGGCGAGGAAGCGCTCCAGCCGGGCCTGCACCCGGGGCGCGCCGAGCACGCGGAGGATCGCGGTGAGGCTCGGGCCGGCGTTCGTGCCGGTCACCGCCAGGCGCGTGACGGCCTGGTAGTCGCCGAAGCCCAGCCCCCGCCCCGCCGCCAGCTGCTTGATGCCTTCCTCGATCGCGGCGTCGCTCGCGAAATCCAGCGTCGGCAGCGCGGCCAGGAGCTCGCCAAGCCGGGCCTTGGGCTCGCCCTTGGCCATCACCTTGTCCTTCACCTTCGCGTCCACCGCATAGTCCTCGGTGAAGAAATAGGCCGTGTACGCCGGGAGCTCCTCGATGCCCTTGATCTTGGGCTGAGCCAGCAGCATGACCTCGCGGAAGTAGCCGGGTTGCGCCCGCGCGGCCGCTCCGGCGGGGTGCGCCCGGAGATAGTCCTGCGCCAGCGCCACGAACCGGTCCGGCGGCAACTCGAGCAGGTAGGTCATGTTCATGTTGGCCAGCTTCTTTGCGTCGAACCGCGCGTTCGACTGGTTCACGCCGGGCAGGTCGAAGAGCCGGATGATCTCCGCGATCGGCATCTTCTCCCGGTCGTCGCCGGGATTCCAGCCGAGCAGGGCCAGGTAGTTCACCAGGGCCTCCGGCAGAAAATGACGCTGCCGATATTCCTCCACCAGCGCGCCCTGGTCCCGCTTGCTCATCTTGCCCTGGCCCATCTCGGGCGACTTGAGGATCAGCGGAATATGCGCGAACGCCGGGGGCTGCGCGCCGAAACCGGCGTACAGCAGCACGTGCTTGCTCGTGTTGGACAGGTGGTCCTCGCCGCGGATGATGTGCGTGACCTGCATCGTGATGTCGTCGACCACGTTCACGAAATGGAACACCGGATTGCCGTCCGAGCGGAAGATCACGAAGTCCTCGTCCTCCACCCGCTCGACCCGGCCGCGGATCCGGTCGTCGATCACCACCTTCTCGTTCCGCACCTTCGTCACCGTCTTCTTGCGGTGATCATCGTAAGCCTCGTAACGCTCCCCCAGGAGCCGGAACCAGATGGCCCCGTCCTTCTCGTAGGCCCGGCCCGCATCGAGCAGCTTCCGCTTGTACTCCTCGTAGATGGCCCCGCGCTGGCTCTGCCGGTAAGGACCGCAGGACCCGCGGTCGCCCGAGCCGCTCGGCTCCGGACCCTCGTCCCAGTCCAGTCCCAGCCAGGTCAGGCTGTCATAAATCAGCCGCAGGAATTCCTCGCTGTTCCGCGCCTGGTCCGTGTCCTCGATCCGCAGGATGAATTTCCCGCCCGTGTGCCGGGCGTAAAGCCAGTTGAACAGCGCCGTGCGGGCGCTGCCGATATGGAAGAAGCCGGTCGGGCTGGGAGCGAAGCGGACGCGTACCTGGGACATTCGGATGGGAGCGGATGGCGTGACGGAGAGGAGGTGATGCGGACGAAGGATTTGGCATCGTGCGAATTCCGTCCATTCTGTCAAAGAATCCTCCGTCTTCCCGCATGTCCCAGCCTCCGCCGCTCGATCCCGCCGCCTTCTCCCCCCGCTTTGCCGCCGCCGCGGCGGCGGCCGGCTTCCGCACCGAGGCCTTCGGGGACGTCGCCGGCCACCCGCTGCAGGCCTTCACCCGGCGCACCGCCGGGGCGCGGCCGCGCGTCTACCTGTCGGCGGGCATCCACGGCGACGAGCCCGCGCCGCCGCACGCGCTGCTGCGCCTCGTCGAGCTGGGGCTGCTCGACGACCGCGCCACCTGGTTCGTCTGCCCCCTCCTGAATCCGACCGGCTTCCTGCACCGCACCCGCGAGAACTTCGCCCGCGTCGACCTCAACCGCGACTACAAGGACGCCATCTCGTCCGAGGTCGCCGCGCACGTGGGCTGGCTCCGCCGCCAGCCGGCGTTCGACCTCGCCGTGTGCGTGCACGAGGACTGGGAAGCGTCCGGCTTCTACCTCTACGAGCTCAACCCCGAGCGCCGCCCGACGCTGGCCGACACCATGCTCGCCGCCGCCCGCCACCTCGGCCCGATCGAGCCCGCGACGGTCATCGACGGCCGCCCCATCGACCAGCCCGGCGTCATCCGGCCCGTCAGCGACCCCGTGCTCCGCGACACCTGGCCGGAGGCGATCTACCTCCGGAATTTCCATACCACGCTTTCGTACACGCTGGAGACCCCCTCGGTGCGGCCGCTCGGCCAGCGGATCGACACCCACTGCGCCGTCCTGCGCGCGGCGCTCGACGCCTTCCTGCGCTGACGCCGCCCCGCGTCACGCCGCGCCGGGCTTCGTCAGCACCCGCGCGGTGAAGGCGTCGATCAACGCCTGCGCCTCCCCCGCCGGCAGCCCCATCCGGCGTTCGGCAAACTTCGCCAAATCCCGCGGCCAAGGCGCCTGCAGCACATAGTCCAGCCCCGCGCCGCGCAGGTCGATCGCCGCGCAGTGCAAGGCTTGGCGCGTCAGCGGCAGCAGCGCCGAATGCCTCGCCGTCCATCCCCGGGTCGCGAATTCGAGGTAAAGCCCCGGATCCGGCCCGTAGAGCTTGTCCCCCACCACCCGCTGCCCGAGCCACTCGGCATGCGCCCGGATCTGGTGCTTGCGTCCGGTCACCAGCTCAACCCCGGCGAGCGTGAACCCGCCGCGAGCGAACAAGGGATGGAAGCTCGTCACCGCCGCCTGCGATCCCTCCCCGGCCACCACCCGCTGCTTCACCGTCACGCTCGCCGTCGGATCCGGCCCCAGCGGCTGGTCGACGGTCAAAGTCACCGACAGTTCGCCTTCCAGGATGGCCACGTAGGCCTTGCCGATGCGGCGCCGGCCCACCGCCTTCTGCAGCCGGCTGCCGATGGCTTCCGTCTTGGCCAGCACGATCACGCCGCTGGTCTCCCGGTCCAGCCGGTACACGAACCGGATCGCGTCATGCCGGAAAACCTCGCGCACCGCGCCGGCCAGGCTGGACCACGGGCCGTTCTTCGAGGGGTGCACCACCAGCCAGCCGGGCTTGTCGATCACCAGCAGCCGCTCGTCGTCTAGCAGGACCCAGCGGCGCAGCTCCTCCGGGTTCACCAGCGGCGGCGTGGCGGGAGGCAGGTCTTCCGCGGCGGGACTCAAGCTCGAAGTGTTCAATCTTTTTTATGAAAATAGCGGCCAAGAAGCGTTGCAAACGGACCGCCGCCGGATAGGGGTAGAGGCAGTCGAATGAAGCGGTCGTCCCCAGTGAAGCGCGTCCCGAACCCCGGGACGGCATCGGCGGAGGAAATGGCGAGGCAGGAGATTTTCATTCAACCCGGTTTTGCGTTCCCAAACCCATAAGGAAAACCATGAACAAGACAAATCATCCCCATGACGTCATCGTGTCCGGTATCCACCTCGATCTCACGCCGGCCCTCAAGGCCTACGTGCACGAGAAAATGGGGCGACTGTTCCGACACCAGGAGCGCATCGTGAGGGTGAAGGTCGAACTCGAGTGCGACCGCAAGCACGATCGGGAGCACAAGTTCATCGCCAAAGGACACATCATCATTCACGGACCCGACATCAACGCCACCATCGACGCCGAGGACTGCTACAAGGCGGTCGACCTGCTCGTCGACAAGCTCGACCAGCACCTGCGCAAGCGCCACGGGCTGCACAAGGACAAGCGGAATCACCCGCATGCGATCGAGTTTCCCGACGTCGACCTGCCCAAGGCGATCTGACCCGGGAAGCCGCCCGCGCCCGCACAAGCACGATCCTCGGATCGTGCTTTTTCTTTGCCCCGGCAGCAGCGGCGGCAGGGACCTCGGCCGAACCCGCCGAGCGCCTCCCTCAATTTTCAACCGGATGATCCCGCCGGCCGGAGCCCCGCTGGCTGGACCCAACCCTCCGCGCGTAACGCCTGCCCCTCCCACTCAGCTCCGCGACGCGCGCTGCAGCGTCCGCCGCGCGGATTTGTAGACCGGCAAGTCGATCATTTGCCCGTCGAGGCTGGCCACATTGCCGGCCGCCGCCTCATAGGCGGCCACCACCCGGCGGGCGCGCTCCAACTCGTGCGGCAGCGGCTCGTAGGCGCGGCGGATGATCTCCACCTGCCGCGGATGGATCGCCAGCTTGCCGACGAAACCGAGCGCGCGCGTCCGCTGGCATTCATGTTCGAGCCCGGAGGGATCGAGAAAATCCACGAACGGCTGGTCGAGCGGCTGCACCCCGGCCGCACTGCAGGCATGGACCAGCATCGTCCGCGGCCAGAGCAGCGCGTCCCAATGCGGAATCCCCCCGGTCTCCGCCGATAAATCCAGCCCGCCAAACGCCAGCGCGGCCACCCGCGGCGAGGCGGCCGCGATCTCGTTGACGAATCTCACGCCGAGCACCGTCTCGATCAGCCCGATCAGCCGGACGCTTTCGGGCAGCTTCCGCGCCGCCAGTTGGATCTCCGCCGCCGACTCCACCTTCGACAGCATGACAAAATCCGGCCGCAGCAGGGCGGCATTCAGCGCGTCCAAGTCCGCCCGCCCGGCGGCATCGCGCAGGTTGTTGCAGCGGATGACGCTCGCAAACGGCCGCTCCGCCTGCACCCGCCCGTGCTCCTTGAAATAGGCCACCACGTCCCGACGCACCTTGTCTTTCTCCGCCGGACCCACCGAGTCCTCCAAATCCACGATCACCCCATCCGCCCCGCTCGCCACCGCCTTCGGCAGCCGGTCCAGCTTCGAGCCGGGAGTGAACAACAACGCACCGAGCCGAAAATCGGAGTTGGCCATGCCGGGAGGCTAGACCCGGAAAGCTCCCCGCTCCAAGCCTTTGTTGCCGTCGTCCGACGGCGCAGCATCCCGACAAGTTTCTGCTTGAAGTCACCTGCAGAACTCCGCTTATTCCCCGTTCCTTTACGCACCCGTAGCTCAATTGGATAGAGCATCTGACTACGGATCAGAAGGTTTGGGGTTCGACTCCCTACGGGTGCGCCACTTTCCGTCCAAAAGAGTGGGCAGGGAACTAAAGTGCTGACCTGCCCCATCCCCCCGAGAAGCGAGCCAAGCTAAGGCAACGCGCCGCAAGATGCCAACGCGTGCATTGTCCAAGGCATAACCTCTGAAGGCATCGAGGAGTTTTGTCCGCGCCTGCCGCGGGCTTGACGCTCGTGGCTGTTGCCCGCGACGTTAGCGCAGATGCCCGAAATACCAGCGGTGGAAAACGGGCGGATTCGGCTCCACCAGCGGGGAGTAAGGCCCCGGCTCGTAGGCCCGGGAGGAAACGCCGGCCTGATTGTCCTCCACGATGACCTTGTCCTGGTCGGTCGTGACCCGCCACAGCCAGGTGAGCTGGTGGAGATCATAGTCACGCCCCTCCTCCGCATCCGACCGCACCAGCCAGGAGATCACCGTGTCCGTCTGCGTGGGCCCATGCGGGACGAATCGGATGACCACCGCATGGTCGTTGGACACGTACAGGCTGAACAAAGGCCGGAGCGCGAGGCCGGTGATCCCGCCGTCGTATTCGCTGTATCGGCCCAGCAGCGGCGCCACCGGGCGCCCCTCGCGCGACTGCGATAGCTTGCCCCGGCCGATCGGGTGGCGGTGCACCCGGTAGCCGGCGTCCTCGATGCGGTTGATGTCGCCGGTGACAAACCCCTGCTGCCTGACCCTCTCTTCCCACTCCCGCAAGAAGGCCTGGTGCTTCGCCTTCAACACGGGATTCCCGGTGGTGGCCGGAAGCGCGATGTCCATCACGGAGCAGAACTCCGGATGCGCCGGCCGGCAATGGTAGCACTCGGTGAAATTCTCCACCACCAGCTTCCAGTTGGCGCGCGTCGGCCAGCGCAGGGTCTTCGCCACCCTGGCCTGCTCGAGCCCATGCGGGACGAGGAAGGGCGTGGCGTCGCTGATCAGTTGGTCGATGTCCCCCAGCGGTTCACCCAGGCAAACGAAGATCAAGCCGGCCAGCACGCGCACCGCGCACGGCTTCAGGCGGTACCGGGACGGATCGAAGTCCTCCCCCATCGCCGGCGCCGACGCCAGTCTGCCGTCGAGACCGTAGTTCCACGCATGGTAGGGGCAGACGAGCGCCTTGACGCTGCCGGCAGGCTCGGTGCAGATCCGCGAACCGCGGTGACGGCAGACGTTGTGCACTGCCCGGATAGCCTGGTCGCGCCCGCGGATCACGATGACCGATTCTCCCGCGATCTCATCGAGGAAATAACTGCCCGGGACCGGACACTCGCTCACGTGCCCGGCATAGTGCCAGCGTCGGGCGATCACCCGGTCGACGTCCGCCGCGAAGACCGCCGGATCCTCGTAGAATTCCCGGGCCAGCGAGAAGCCCGGACGATGGGAGGCCAGCAGCTTGACGAGATCACCGGTGGCTGGGTCTGTGATCATGGCAGGAAATCGGGTTGGACATGGCGGAAAGCTCCGGACCGGGGGGGGGAAGTTGGCCGCCAGCCTGTCCAGGCAGCGCCGCAGAGCAATGACGGGGCTTGGACAAAATAATTGCCTTGTCCTCCCGCCTCCGGCCAGGACGTGGCAAGTGTTTTGACCACGCAATCCGGTTTACCGCCCCGCCGGCGGTCCCCAGGCTGCGGCATGGTCCGCCTGCCATCTCCGCAAACCCGCCGCACCTGGGCGGAACGGCGGGCGCACCCCGGCCCTCGGCCGGCCCGCGCGGGGAAAGCCCGTCTTTTCTTCCCGTGATGCCCGCGACTGGGGCCGTGCCGGACCCCCCGGAGGACGACTCGCCCGGCTACAAGTGGAAGGTTGCCGCGATGCTCGGCGTCATCGCCTTGCTCAACTACGCCGACCGCTCGGCCGTGTCGGCGGTGCTGCCGCTGCTCCGGCACGACTTCGACATGTCGAACGTGGCGCTGGCCGCCACCGGCTCCTTCTTCCTCTGGTCCTACGCGCTGGCTTCCCCGCTCTGCGGCGTCCTCGCCGACCGTTTCGCCCGCACCCGGGTGGTGGTGGTCAGCCTGGTGGCGTGGAGCGTGGCCACGGCCCTCACGGCCTTCGCCCGCAACACCACCGAGCTGCTCATCGCCCGCGTCCTGCTCGGGGCCTCCGAGGCCGCCTACCTGCCCGCCGCCTTCGCCCTGCTCTCCGGCCACCACCCGAGCCGCACCCGCGCCACGGCCATGGGCATTCACCTGGCGGGGATGGACCTGGGGCCGGTCGCCGGCGGCACGCTCGCCGGGTTCGTGGGGGCGGAGTTCGGCTGGCGCGCCAGCTTCCTCCTCCTCGGTTTCCTCGGCATCGCCGTGGCCGTGGTCGCCCAGCTGGTGCTGCGCGACGCCCGCGCACCGGCGGACGGCGGCGCGCGCCGCGCCGCGCCGCCGTCCGTCTCCGCCCTCCAGAGCCTCGGGATCCTGCTGCGCATGCCCGCCTACCTGTGCATGCTGGTCTCGATGATGGTGGTCTCGATCGGCACCTGGATCTTCTACAACTGGCTCCCGCTCTATTTTTCCGAGACGTTCGGCATGAGCCTGGCCCTGGCCGGTTTCTCCGGCACCGCCACGCTGCAGGTGGCTGCCCTCGTGGGCGTGCTGCTGAACGGCTGGCTGTCGGACTACCTCTGCCGCGACCGCGTCGAGCGCCGCCTCCTGCTCGACGGCTTCGGCTACCTGGCGGCGGCGCCGTTCCTCCTGGTCTTCCTCGGCGACCCGACCGTGGCGCGGATCGCCACGGGCTGCTTCCTCTTCGCCCTGCTGCGCTCGATCGGCAGCGTCAACCAGATCACCATCGTCTGCGAGCTCCTGCCCGACCACCTGCGCGCGCGCGGCATCGCCCTGATCAACGTGGGCAACTGCATGGCCGGCGGCCTGGGCATCATGGCCGCCGGATACCTCAAGAATACCTTCGGCCTCGGCGGCGTCTTCGCCGGCGTCTCCGTCGTCATGCTCGTCGCCGGCTCCGCCCCCCTCGTCGCCTACCGCTACTTCCGCCCGTCCACCCCGCCCGCCGCGCCGGCGCCGGGCGGCGCCTGAGCCCGGGCCACCCGAAGCTCCTCAGGACCGGAGCTTCGCGTGCTTGGGGTCGTACAGGGGCTCCGCGCTGACGGTGGCGGCGTGCCGCTGGCCGAAGAAATAGATCTCGAGCTTGGTGCCCACGGCGGCGCGTTCGCTCGGAAGGTAGGCGTAGGCGATGCTCTGGCCGACCGTGTAGCCGTAATTGGCGCTCGTGACGTGCCCGACCACCCGGTCGCCGTCGAACACCGGCTCCTTGCCCATCAGCGCGACCTTCGGGTCGGCCAGCACCAGGCAGCAGAGCCGCCGCGCGGGCCGGTCGCCGACGGCCGCCAGCGCGGCCTGGCCGATGAAGTCCGCCTTGGTGCGCGAGACCGCGAACCCGAGGCCGGCCTCGAGCGGATTGTGTTCCGTGTGGATGTCCGAGCCCCACGCCCGGAAACCCTTCTCGAGCCGCAGCGAATCGACCGCCCCGTGCCCGACCGCGGCGGCGCCGAACCGGCGCCCGGCCGCCCAGAGCCCGTCCCAGAGCGCGAGCCCGAACTCCGTCGGTGCGTACAGCTCCCAGCCCAGCTCGCCCACGTAGGAGACCCGCACCGCCACCACCGGCACCTGCGCCACCACCAAGTCCCGCGCGGTCAGGAACGGAAACGCGGCGTGGCTCACGTCGTCTTCGCACACGCTGGCCAGCAGCTCGCGCGCCCGCGGCCCCCAGACGGCCACGCCGCAGTAGGCGGAACTGAGGTCGGTCAGCTGCACCGCCTCGCTTTCGCGCAGGTTCCGCTTCATCCAGGCGACGTCGAGCCCCACCTGCCGCGCCCCGGTCACCACCCAGAAGCGGTCCTCCGCCCGCCGGATCACGGCCACGTCGGTCTGGATGCCGCCCTGCGCGTTGAGGAAGGTCGTGTAGATCACCTTGCCCACCGGCTTGTTCATGTCGGCCGCGGCCAACCGCTCGAGCAAGGCCAAGGCTCCCGGACCCGCGACCTCGATCTTGGCGAGCGCGGACACGTCGACCAGCGCCACCCGCTCCCGGCAGGCCCGGTGCTCGGCCGCGATCACGGGCGACCAGTTGCGCCCCGTCCAGTCGTCCCGCGCCGGCGCCTCCGCCGCGCTCAGCAGGGCGCGGTTCGACTCGTACCACTGCGGCCGTTCCCAGCCGGCCACCTCGAAGCAGTGCGCCTGCAGCTCCCGCTGGCGCGCGTGGAAGGGGCTGAGCCGCAGGTTGCGCGCGACCGTCGGCTGCTCGAGCGGGTGGATGATGTCGTAGACCTCGATGTACTGCCGGCACGAGCGCTCGCGCACGAAACGCGGCGACCGTGCGTGCGGGGCGATGCGGTTGACGTCGACCTCGCGCAAGTCGAGGCCGGGGTTGCCGTGCGACAGCCATTGCGCCATCGCCCGGCCGACGCCGCCGCCGTGCGTGACCCACACGGCTTCCGCGATCCAGAAGCCGCGCAGCTCCGGCCACTCGCCGAGCAGCGACTGGGCGTCCGCGGTGAAGGAGAACACGCCGTTGAAGCTGTGCGCGATCGGCGCCGACCGCAGGCACGGCATCCGGTGCTCCGCCGCGCGCTGCGCGGACGCCATGTGCTCCGGGGTGAAGGGGAAGATCGTCGCCCCGTCCCGCTTCGGGATGTCCGCCAGGTTCACCGGCAGCGGGTCGTGCCCGTAGCTGCCGAAGCCGTAGGCCTCGCCGTGCTGCCGGTAGTACATGTCGTGGTCCTGGTCGCGGATGATCGGGTGCCGGAGGATCTGCGTCTCGCCCCGGAGCTCCGGCAGCGGCGCCGTCCGCGCATAGAGATGCTGCATGGGCAGCAGCGGGATCGGGACGCCGGCCAGCCGGCCGACCTCCGGGCCCCACAGCCCGGCCGCGCACAGCACCAGGTCGGCCTGGATCGTGCCGCGCGGCGTGTGGACGGCGTTCACCCGGCCGTGCGCGCGGCCGAAGCCGCTGACCGGCGTGTGTTCATGGATCGAGAGCGTGCCCCGCGAACGGCAATACCCGGCCATGGCCTCGCACAGCGCCGCGGCGTTCACGTTCGCGTCGCTGGGAACGTGAAAGGCCCCGTGCAGGTCGTCGGTCCGCATCAGCGGCGACAGCCGCCGGATCGCGTCGTTGTCGATCAGCGCGGCCTCGAGCCCCCAGGCGAGGGCGTTGCCCAGCTTGCGCTTCAGCTCCCGCGCCCGGGCCGCCGTCGCGGCGATCTCCAGGCTGCCCACCGGGAAGAAGGCGGGCTGCCGGGCGTGCGGCGCCACCTCGCGATACGTCTCGATCGTCCAGCGGGCGAGCTGGCAGACGGTCTGGGAATTGTTGTGCTGGAAGATCAGGCCGGGCGCGTGCGAGGTGGAGCCCCAGTTCTGGAACAGCGGCCCCTGGTCGATCAGCACGAGGTCGCGCCAGCCGAGCCGGGTGAGGTGGTAGGCCGTGCTGCAGCCGACGATGCCGCCTCCGATGATCACGATGCGAGCTGAGGCCGGCAGGGACGCCGGGCCTGCCGTTGGTTGCGACGAGTGTGCCATGAGATTCTGCGTTTCCTCCCGAACGCGGGATGGGGCATTCAGCGCCGCGACCCCGGGGGAGGCAAATCCCAAGCGCGGCATAAGCGCCGCCGCCGTCAGCCGCCGAGGATCGCGGCGAAGCCGCTGCGGAAGTCCGGGTAGGCGGGCCGCCAGCCCAGCGTCCGCTGGAGCTTCTCGTTCCGGATCACGCGGTCGGGCACCGGCAGCCCCCCGCGCCGCGCCGTCGCCGCCCCGCTGAACCCGGGCACCGGACGCCCCAGCCTGCCCGCCAGCCAGCGCACCACCTCCTCCCGGGTCGCCGGCCCCGAATCGGCCACGTTGAAGACCTCGTTGCCCACCGCCCCCGGAGCCCCCAGGCACCGCACGATCGCAGCCACGATGTCATCCCGGTGCGCAAGGTTCAAACGATGCGCGCCGTCGCCCCCCAGCTCCCCGGCCCCCGACCGCAGCTGATCCAGCAGGTGATGCCGGCCCGGACCGTAGATCCCGGCCAGCCTCAGGATGAACCAGCGCCGGCATGCCGCCGCCGCGGCCTGCAGCAGCAGCTCCGACTCGCGGATCACCCGGCCGTTCGGCGTGCCGCCCTCCGCCGGCGAGGCCTCGTCCACCCGCGCCCCGTGGTCCTGCGCGTAAACCGACGTGCTGCTGGTGTACACGAAGGTCCCGACCGGCACCCCGCCCCGCTCCGCCCACGCCAGGATCGAGCGCTGCCCCTCCAGGTAGGAGTGCCGGTAACCCTCGATCCCGCCGCCGCCCGAGCTGACGCAGTTGACCAGGAACTCCGGCCCCGGCGCGACCCGCCCGTGCCAGGCATCCGTCGCCAGGTCCGCCACAAGCACCCGGCCCACCCCGTCCGCCTCCAGCGCCGCCGCCGTGGCGGGATTGCGCGTCAGCGCCTCGACCGTCGCGCCCGCCGCCGCCGCCGCCCGGGCGAGCGCGCCGCCGACATAGCCGCAGCCGAACACCACCAGCCGTTTGCCTTTGAGGAATTCCATGGGACCGCCGCCGTGCATGGGAGGAATGTCCGCCAACGCGGATGAAAATACAAGCGGGACGCCGGGACGGGCGGTCAATTTGCGCTTCCTCCCTCCGCCGGCCCGGCTAGGTTGGAGGCATGCCCACCGTGCTCGCGCTGCTGGCCGACGGATTCGAGGAGATCGAGGCGTTCGCCCCGGTCGACCTGCTCCGCCGCGCCGGAGTCACCGTGACCACCGCCTCCCTGAACGACCACCGCCACGCCACCGGCCGCAGCGGCATCACCGCGCACGCCGACACCGCCCTGTCCGCGCTGCCGCCCGACTTGTTCGACCTGCTGTTCCTGCCCGGAGGCGCCGGCGTCAAGCTGCTGCGCGCCGACCCGCGCGTGCGCGAACTGGTGCTGCGCCACCACGCCGCCGGCCGCTGGCTCGCCGCCATCTGCGCGGCGCCGACCGTGCTCCACGACTGCGGGCTGCTCCACGGCCGCCGCTACACCGCGCACTTCTCCGTGGCCGATGAACTGCCCGCCATCCTGGCCGGCGAAACCGTCGTCACGGACGGAAATATCACGACCTCCCGCGGCGCCGGCACCGCCCTCGCCTTCGGCCTCCATCTCTCCTCCTTGCTCACTTCGCCGGCCAAGGCGGATGAAATAAGCAAAGCCATTTGCCTTTAAGGCTTTGCGTAAAATGGGCATTGCTACGCCGCAGGCGTTGCTCTTGGCTTTTTTCGGCCCCTCGGGGCCACCTCGTGCGTTCAGGCCGTATTTCCACCGCCAAGGCCGCCTTCGATGCCCGGAAGCGACCCTGCGAAGCTTTCTCCGCAACCGGCGACGCCTCGGCCCGCGACCCGGCGAAGCGACAAGCCCAGCCGTCCCGGCCCCGCGGCCGCAGCCGCTTCCTCACCCCATGTGCGGCATAGCGGGCCTGGTCAGCGAAGCGCTCTCCCCGGAGTCCCGTGCGGAGGCGGTCGGACGCATGGTGGACCGCCAGCGCCACCGCGGACCCGACGATCGCGGCCTCGTCAGCGACGGCCCGGCGACGCTCGGGATGTGCCGGCTGGCCATCATCGATCCGGCCAACGGACGGCAGCCGATGACGAGCCCCGACGGCCGCTTCACCGTGGTCTTCAACGGCGCGATCTACAACTACCGCGAGCTGCAGCCCGCCCTCGCCGCAGCGGGCTGGGTCTTCCGCACCCAGTGCGACACGGAAGTGCTGCTCGCCGCCTACGCCCGCCACGGCGCCGCGTGCCTCCACCAGCTCCGCGGGATGTTCGCCTTCGCCGTCTGGGACGCGCGGGAACGCACCTTGTTCGCGGCCCGTGATCCGCTCGGCATCAAGCCGCTCTACTACGCGCGCCTGCCCGGCACCGGCGTGGCCTTCGCCTCGGAGATCCACGCGCTGCTCGCCGCCGGCCAGGTTCCCCGCACGCTCGATCCGCAGTCGGCCGGGGAATTCCTGGCGTGGTTCAGCGTCCCCGCGCCTCGCACCATCTACCAGGGCATCTCCAGCCTCCTGCCCGGGCACAGCCTGACGCGCGACGCCGCCGGCCGGATCGGCATCCAGGCGTGGTGGCGGCTGCCGGCGCCCCAGGGCGCCGCCCCCGCCGGCAGCTACCACGACTTCATCCAGGGCCTGCGGCACCAGCTCGAGGACAGCATCCGCGCGCACCGGGTCGCGGACGTCCCCGTCGGCGCGTTCCTTTCCGGCGGCATGGACTCCGCCGCGGTCGTCGGGCTGATGGCCCGCGGGGGCGCGCGGCGCCTGCGGACCTTCACCCTCACCTTCGGCGAGGCCGGCTATTCCGAGGAGGCCGGCGCCCGCGCCGCCGCGCAGGCATTCGGCACCGAACACCACGAGGAACGCATCACGGGCGCGCGGGTGGCCGCCGACCTGCCTCGCATCCTCGCCGCCCTCGACCAGCCGACGGGCGACGGCATCAACACCTACTACGCCAGCGCGACCGCCCGCCGCGGCGGCGTGACCGTCGCGCTCTCGGGCCTCGGCGGCGACGAGCTCTTCGGCGGCTACCCCTCGTTCCGCGACCTGCCGCGGCTGCAGCGCCTGCTGCCCCTCTGGCGCCGGCTGCCCGCCGGCCTGCGCGCCCGCGTCGTGCGCGGCCTCGCGGCGCGCCCGGGAACCCGGGCGCGCAAGCTGGCCGACTTCCTCGCCCACGCCCGCGACCTGCACGAGCTGGCCGCGCTCCAGCGGCGGGTGCTGCCCGAATCGTCCCGCCTGCCCCTGCTCGCCCCGGAGGCCCGCGCGACGGCGGAGCGGCTGGGCCCGCTGCACCCGCGGCTCGACGAGTTCGCCGCCGAGCTCATCGGCGCCGATCCGTTCCAGGTGATCAGCGCGTGGGAGCTGCGCACCTACATGGCCGACGTGCTCCTGCGCGACAGCGACGTGTTCAGCATGGCCCACTCGCTCGAGCTG
This sequence comes from Opitutaceae bacterium, assembly GCA_016795545.1. Taxonomy (GTDB): domain Bacteria; phylum Verrucomicrobiota; class Verrucomicrobiia; order Opitutales; family Opitutaceae; genus Lacunisphaera. Next base: position 14,690 of record JAEUGX010000092.1, on the reverse strand, counting down.
CGCGTTCCCTTCGTCGACCGCCCGCTGCTCGAGTGGCTCTGGCCCCAGCCCGACTACTTCAAGCACGACCCGCGCCAGCCGAAGCGGGCGCTCGCCGACGCCACCGCCGACCTGCTGCCCGCCGCGCTGCGCCACCGGCCCAAGCAGGGCTTCACCCTGCCGTTCGCCCGCTGGATGCTCGCCGAGCTGCGCCCCTTCCTCGAGGACACCTTCGCGCCCGCCTCCCTCGCCGCGTGCCCGTGGCTCGAGCCCGCCGCGGTCCGCGGCCTCTGGCAGGCCTACACCGCGACCCGCGACCCGCGCGCCTGGTCGCGCGTCTGGACCATCGCCATGCTCGTCGCGTTCGCCAACCGCCGGGACGCCGGCCCATGAACACGCTGCTGCTCTCGCCCGAGCTCTTCCTGGCCGACGGCGGCGTCGCCCGCATCCTGCGCCTCTACCTGCAGGCGCTCTGCGCCCGCGCCGAACCAGCGGGGCACGTCGATTCGCTGGTGCTCAACGACCCGCCCGGACGCGACCCCCGGCTGGGCCGCTACGCCTCCGCCCGGCTGGGCGAGCACGTCGGCTGCGCCCGCGGCAAGCTCCGCTTCCTCCGCGAGACCGTCCGCCTGGGCCGGCGCGCCGACGCGATCGTGTGCGGCCACCTCCACCTCCTGCCCGCCGCCTGGCTGGCGCAACGCCTCCATCCCCGGCTCGACTACTACCTCGTCGCCCACGGCATCGAGGTCTGGCGGCCCTACGGGCCCGCCGAACGCCGAGCCCTCCTCGGCGCCCGCCGCATCCTGTGCGTCAGCGACTACACGCGCCGCCAGCTCCGGCGCTTCCTGCCCGCGCTGCCGCCGTCCCGGCTGGTGGTCGTGCCCAACACGCTCGACCCCCTCTTCACTCCCGACCCGGCGCCCCCCGCGGCGGCGCCGGACGGCCCCCGCCTGCTCACCGTCTCGCGGCTGACGGCGTCCGACAGCTACAAGGGCATCGACACCCTCATCGAGGCGATGCCGCTCGTGCTCCGCGACCTGCCCGGCGCCCGCCTGCGCATCGTCGGCGACGGCGACGATCGGCCCCGGCTCCGGGCCCTGGCCGAGCGCCTGGGCGTCGCGTCCGCCGTGACCTTCCTCGGCGCGGTCGACGACGACACCCTGCGCGCGGCCTACGCGGCCTGCGACTGCTTTGCCCTGCCGAGCCGCCGCGAGGGCTTCGGCCTCGTGTACCTCGAGGCCATGGCCTACGGGAAGCCCTGCATCGGGGCCCGCGCCGGCGGCGCCCCGGAGGTCATCCACGACGCCGTCGGCGAACTGGTCGACTACGGCGACGTGCCCGCGCTCGCCGCCGCGGTCGTCGCCCTCGCCCGCCGGCCGCGCGATTCGGAGATTGTGCGCCGCCACGCCGCCGCCTTTGCTTTCCCGGCGTTCGCCACCCGCGTCGCCGCCGCCCTTGCCTGACCCCATGGCCAACTCCGCAGTCCCCGTGTCGATCCTCGAGGCCGGCCGCTCCAGCCGGCACTACTGGGCGGACCTCTGGCGATACCGCGAGCTCCTCGGCTTCCTCGCCTGGCGCGACATCAAGGTCCGCTACAAGCAGGCCGCCCTGGGCGTCGCCTGGGCCCTGGTCCAGCCCGCGGTCACCCTGGCCGTGTTCACCTTCATCTTCGGGCGGCTCGCGGGCATGCCGGCGGGCCACGCGCCCTACCCGCTGCTCGTGCTCGCCGGGCTCCTGCCGTGGCAGCTGTTCGCCGCCGCCTTCGCCAACGCCAGCGGCAGCCTCGTCGCCAACACCCACCTCATCTCCAAGGTCTACTTCCCGCGCCTGATCGTGCCGCTGTCGTCGGTGGCCGTCGCCCTCATCGACTTCGCCGTCGTGCTCATCCTGCTCGTGGCCCTCTGCTCCTGGTGGCGGTTCGTCCCCGACTGGCGGCTCGTGTTCCTGCCCGCCTTCATCCTCCTCACCCTCGTGACCGCCCTGGGCACCGGCCTCTGGCTCACCGCGCTGACCGTCCGCTACCGCGACTTCCGCTTCGTCGTGCCCTTCCTCCTCCAGGTCGGGCTCTTCCTCTCCCCGGTCGGCTTCAGCACCACCAACCTGCCGAACTGGCGCTTCCTGTACTCGCTCAACCCGATGGTCGGCGCCATCGACGGCTTCCGCTGGTGCCTGCTGCGCGGGGAGCCGGCGCTGGATCCCGTCCACCTCGGGCTCTCCGTGGTCATGAGCGCCGGCCTGCTGGCCAGCGGCCTGTGGTATTTCCGCCGCATGGAAAGAACGTTCGCCGACGTGATCTGACGCATGCCCCCGGTCATCTCCGTCACCGACCTCGGCAAGCGCTACTTCCTCTCCCACGAGCGGAAGGGCGACACCCTGCGCGACTCGCTCGCCCTGGGCGCGCGCGGCCTCTGGCGCCGCCTGTCCCGCCGGGCGGACCCGGCCGCCCGCGAGGAGTTCTGGGCGCTGCGCGACGTCTCCTTCGAGGTCGCCCAGGGCGATGTCATCGGGATCATCGGGCGCAACGGCGCCGGCAAGTCCACCCTCCTCAAGGTCCTCTCCCGCATCACCGAGCCGACCGCCGGCCGCGCCGTCATCCGCGGCCGCGTGGCCAGCCTCCTCGAGGTCGGCACCGGCTTCCACCCGGAGCTCTCGGGCCGCGAGAACATCTACCTCAACGGCGCGATCCTCGGCATGCCCCGCGAGGAGATCCGCCGCAAGTTCGACGAGATCGTCGCCTTCGCCGAGGTGGAGCGCTTCCTCGACACGCAGGTGAAGCACTACTCCAGCGGCATGTACGTGCGCCTGGCCTTCGCGGTGGCGGCCCACCTCGAGCCGGAGATCCTCATCGTCGACGAGGTGCTCGCCGTGGGCGACGCCGCCTTCCAGAAAAAGTGCCTCGGGAAGATGGGGGAGGTCGCCCGCGACTCGGGCCGCACCGTGCTCTTCGTCAGCCACAACACCGCCGCCCTCCAGGCGATCTGCCGCACCGGCCTCTGGCTGCAGCAGGGCCGCCTCGTGCGGCAGGGCCCGATCAACGACTGTCTCTCCGCTTACCTCGCCGCCGGCGCCGAGTCGGCCGTCTTCGCCCCGGCCGACCCGGGCCGGCCGCACATCACCGCCGTGACCGTCGACCGCGAGGCGCTCGCGGCCGGCCGCCTCCGCATCAGCGTCGGCTTCAAGTCCCCCTTCCCGCTCGGCCGGCCCGTCGTCGGCATCATCCTCCACAACAAGTTCGGCCAGCCCCTCGCCGGCTCCAACGGCCGCATGCTCGGCGAGCGCTGGGCCCCGCCGGCCGCCGCCGCCGGCGTCGTCACCGCCGAGATCAACCCCCTCCCGCTGCACAGCGACACCTACCGCGCCTCGGTCTACCTGGGCGACGCCGCGCAGGACTACGACGAGAAACGCGAGGCGGTCGAGTTCGACTTCGTCTCCCCCCGCTTCTACCCGCAGGCGCCGCGCGTCGACGTCATCGGCCAGGTCGACCTGCCCTGGCAGTGGAGTCTCGCCCCGGACGGCCCGCGGGCATCCTGACCATGGCCCTCGCCTCCGCCCTCGTCCTCGCCTGGCGCCGCTGGCGCCTCCGCGCGCGCGGCGTGCAGCTCGGCGCCGGCTGCCTGGTCAGCCGGCTCGTCCAGCTCCGGCCGCGGCAGGGCCGCATCGCCGTCGGCGACGGCTGCACCCTCGACGCCGGCGTGATCCTCGACACCTACGGCGACGGCGCGATCGAGCTCGGCCCCCGCGTCTTTGTCGGCCCCTACACCGTCGTCTACGGCCACGGCGGCGTCGCCATCGGCGCGGGCACGCTGGTCTCCATGCACTGCCGGATCCTGTCCTCGAACCACACCGTGCCGCCGCTCGGCACGGAGATCCGCTCGCAGCCCGACATCCTCCTGCCCACCCGCATCGGCCGCGACGTCTGGCTCGGCGCCGGCGTCACCGTCCTGGGCGGCGTCACCATCGGCGACGGCTGCATCGTCGGCGCCGGGGCCGTCGTGACCAAGGACCTGCCGCCCGGGGCCATCGCCCACGGCGTGCCCGCGGTCGTCCGCGGCTGGCGCGAGGGCGCCCGACCCGGACCGTGACCTTGGCCGCACCCGCCTCCGCGCCCGCCCGCCGCTTCTCGCCGCTGCTCGCTCCCGGGCTCGCCCTCGCCGCGCTCCTGCTCAGCCTGTGCTGCCACAGCCCGCGCCTCTGGGCCTTCGCCCGCCCGCTGCCGGGCTCGGCCTACTGGGACCGGGGCCTCGAGTTCATGCGCCAGGTCGAGCAGCCGCTGCGCGTGGAGCTGCGCGACCCGGGCCTGACCTGGCGCCTGGCGCCGGCGCTCCTCGCCCACGGCCTCGGGCTCCGCGGCACCGCCGCCCTCGCCGTGCCCTGGGCCGGCCTCGCCGCCCTGCTCTGGTACGGCGCCCACCTCGCCCTGCGCCTCACCGGCGACTGGCGCCTGGCCGGGCTCTTCACCGGCCTGCTCGCCACCACCTCGGCCACGCTCACCGTCACCGGCTGGCTCGGCATGAACGACGCCTGGTACGTGCTCGCCCTCCTCGCCGCCGCGTACGCCCGGCCCACCGCCGCGTGGCTGCCGGCCCTGTTCCTCGGCCCGTGGATCGACGAACGCTTCCTCTTCGGGCTGCCGCTCGCGCTCTGGCTCCGGGCGCGCACCGCGCCGCCGGGCTCCCTGCGCCCCGCCCTGCTCGCAGCCGCGGCGGCCGTCGGCGCCTACCTCGCCCTGCGCCTCACCAACGCCCCCGGCCTGCCCCAGGCCGGCGTCCGGACCTACCTGCGGCACTCCCTCCGGCATTTCCCCGACTGGCTGCCGTTCGCCGCGCTCGGCTGGCTCATGGGCCAGCGCGCCGCCTGGTACTTCACCGTCCGCCCGATCGTCGCCGCCTTCCGCGCCGACCGCCGCGAGGGGCTGCTCCTCGCCTCCCTAGCGCTGGCGCCGCTGGCGGCGCTGACGCTGGTCGCCGCCGACACCGGCCGCGCGCCGTCGCTGCTGCTGCCGCTGGCCTTCCTGGGCTGCGCCCAGCTGGCCGCCACCGGGCCGGCCGGCCGCGCACACCGGCTCGCGGCCGGCCTGCTCGCGGCCAACCTGCTGCTGCCCGCCATGCACGTGACCTACCGGAACGTGGACTTCATCAACGCGCTGCCCGTCGAGCTCTGGCGCTGCCTGCGGGCGGTGCCGGCCGGCACCTGAACGCCGCGCGCCCGCCCGCCCGATGACTCCCGGCCCGGAACCGCCCGCAATCCTGGTGTTCTCCGAGGGCCTGCTGACCGCGGCTCACGGCACCGGCGCCATCTTCAGCCGCAACTTCGCCGCCTATCCCGCGGATCGCCTCGAGAATTGGTTCGTGGGCCAGTCCGGCGACCCGCTCCTGGCCCGCACCTTCAGCTTCAATGCCGCCCGCTGGCCCGCCGGCAACTGCTTCCCGCCGACCATCGCGCTCGCCAAGCTGTGGAACCGCCTCCTGGCGCCGCTCGTCGGCCGCCAGTGGTCCGTGCCGGTCGACCGCGCCGCCGTGGCGGCCGCCGCCCGCGCCCGCGGCAGCCGTGCCGCGCTGGTGTACGCCATCGTGTATTCGCGACCGGGGCTCGACGTCCTCGCCGCCGCCCTCGCCGGCCTGGGCCGGCCTGTCCCCGTGATCCTCCAGCTCCAGGATTTCTTCCCGTCCGCGCACCTGGGCTTTCGCCGCGCCTTGCGCCGGCTGCGCCCGCACGTGGCGGCGGTCTGGGCCGTGTCGGACGCCATCGCCCGCTACGCCGGCCCCGCCCTCGGCCGGCCCGTGCAGGTCGACCCGCTGTTCAACCTGGAGCTCCCCGCCGCCACCAAGCGCAACCACCGCGCCTTCAACCCGGGCTTCGACACCGTCGTGCTGGGCAACTTCTGGCAGCCGGTGCTGCTCGCCGACCTCAAGGCCGCGTGGGGCCGGGTGCAGGCGCGCCTGCCCGGGCTCGGCCCGGTCCGCTGGCACTGCCACCCGGCCGGAGTCGAGCGCGTGCGCGCCGCCGGCTGCGAACCCGGGCCCGAGGTCGAACCCGCCCCGTTTCTCACCGGCGCCGACCTCTTCGCCCGGCTGCAGGCCGCCGACCTGGCCGTCATCCCGTTCAGCCGCCACGCGCGCGCGACCACCGACTACGAGCGCTACTCGCTGCCCTCGCGCATCACCGAGCTCGCCGCCGCGGGCCTCCCCATCGCCGGGCTCACCGGCCCCGGCACCCCGCTCCACGAATACCTGTCGGGCCGCGACATCGGCCGCTGCGCCCCGGCCGCGGCGACCGCCGCCGCGGCGGACCTGCTCGAGACCCTCGTGCGCGACCAGCCCCTGCGCGCCCGGCTCGGCACGCGGGCCCGGGCCCTCGCCGAGCGCGAATTCCCGCTCGAGCGCCAGCAGGCCCGCCTGTACGCCGAGTTCGCCCGCCTGGCGCGGGCTCCCGTCGCATGACCCCTCCGCCCGCCCGCGCGACCGCCCTTCCCCCGCCGCCGCCGGGCCGCTCCGGCTGGCCGTGGACCGTGGCCGGCGCGCCGCCGGCGGACGCGCCGCCGGGCGGCTGGCCGCGGCTCAGCATCGTCTGCCCTTCGTTCAACCAGGGGCGCTTCCTCGAGGAGACGCTGCGCTCCGTCCTGCTGCAGGGCTACCCCGACCTGGAGCTGATCGTGATCGACGGCGGCAGCCGCGACGCGTCCGTCGCCTTGCTCGAGCAATACTCCCCCTGGATCGCCTACTGGCATTCGCGGCCCGACGGCGGCCAGAGCCACGCCATCAACCTCGGCTGCGCCCGCGCCACCGGCGAGGTCCTCGGCTGGATCAACAGCGACGACTACTACCTGCCCGGCGCGTTCGCCGCCGTGGGCCGCGCCTTCCGCGCCTGCCCCCGCGGACTCCTCTACGGCGACTGGGCCGAGCGCCAGGACGAGGCGCCCGAACTCGTGCACCACCGCGAGCGGCCGGCCTTCCGCTTCCAGGTGGCCGTCGGCGGACGCCACCTCCCGAGCCACGCCACCTTCTGGCCGCGCGCCGCCCACCTGCCGGTCGACGAGTCGCTGCGCTTCACCCTCGACGCCGACCTCTTCAAGCGGCTCGCCGCCTCCGGCCTCCGGCCCCGGCACATTCCGCAGGCGCTGGGGGTCTTCCGCCGGCACGCCGACGCCAAGACCGCGCAGCTGCTCGACGTCGCCCGGGCCGAGACGGAAGCCTGGAGCCGCGCCCAGCCCTGGCACACCCCCTGGCGCTGGCGCCTGTCGCGCCTCCTCGACCGCGCCACGGCCGCGTGCCGCCGCGACGCCCCGCGCCCATGACCGTCTCCGTCCTCATTCCCACCCGCAATCCGCACCCGGGCCGGCTCGCCCGGACCCTGCGCGCGCTCCGGGCCCAGTCCCTGCCGCCGGCCGAGTGGGAAACCCTGCTCATCGACAACGCTTCCTCCCCCGCGCTGCGCCTGGCCGACTGGTCCCCCCACGGTCCGGCCAACCTGCGGCTGGTGCCGGAGCCGGAGCCGGGCCTCAGCCACGCCCGGCGCCGCGGGCTGCTGGCGGCCGCGGGGGACGCCGTGGTGCTGGTCGACGACGACAACGAGCTCGCCTCCGACTACCTGGCCGAGGCCGTCCGCCTGCTCGCCGCCCATCCGCGCGTCGGCGCGCTCGGCGGCAGGATCGCGCCGGAATTCGAGGTGGCGCCGCCGCCGTGGGTCCGCGAATTCGACGGCCTGCTGGCCTGCCGCGACCCGGGTGACGCGCCGCTGATTTCCACCGGGCTGGCCCACCCCGCGACCGGCCGCAACGCCTACCCCGCGTTCGCGCCCGTCGGCGCCGGCATGGTCCTGCGCCGCGCCGCCGCCCAGGCCTGGCTCCGGCACGGCGGCCACGCCGCCCTGCCGGACCGCCGCGGCGAGGACCTGACTTCCGGCGGCGACAACGACATCATCCTGACCTTGATGGCGGCGGGCTGGGAGGCGGCCTACTTTCCCTCGCTGCGCCTGACCCACCTGATTCCCGCAACCCGCACCACGCGCGACTACCTGGCGCGGCTCAACCGCGGCATCCAGCAGTCGTGGATGCAGGTGCTGCGCCGCCACGACGCCAATCCCTGGCCGCCGCTCTCGCCCGCCGGCGCCGCCCTCCGGCGGCTCCGCGCGTGGTTCACCTACCGGGCCTGGAGCTCTCCCGCCGCCTACGTCCGCTGGCAGGGAGCCTGCGGGCATTTCACCGGACGCGCGCGCCCATGAGCCTCCGGGACACCGTCCGCCGCCTCGGCTTCGGCCGCCTCGCCCTGGCCCTCTGGCATCAGCCCGCGGCGCGGCTGCGCACCTGCATCCGCGAGGGCGGCCCGCTCGCCCAGCGCCGCACCGAGCGCGGCCGCCTGGAGATGGAACAGGCCGCCGCCCGGCTGACCCCGGTGCCCGCCCCGGCCGGCCCCCCCGTCGAGCTTCACCTGCTCACCGGACGCCGCTTCTGGTACCAGACCGCATTCTGCCTCGCCAGCTTCGCGCGCCAGGCGGGGCGGCCCGTGCACCCCGTGATCTACGACGACGGCACGCTCGCCGGCCCGCCGCGCGACGGACTCGCCCGCCTCTTCCCGGACGCGCGCTTCGTCGCCCAGCCGGAGACACTGGCCCGCCTGGAGCGCCACCTGCCGGAGTCCCGCTTCCCCGTGCTGCGCGAGCGCTGGCGCCACTACCCGAACATCCGCAAGCTGACCGACGTCCACGCCGGCACCACCGGCTGGAAGCTGGTCCTCGACTCCGACCTGCTCTTTTTCCGCCGTCCCGACGTCCTGCTCGCGTGGCTCGACCAGCCGAGCCGCCCCCTGCACGCGGTCGACATCGAGGAATCCTACGGCTACCCGCGCCCCCTGCTGGCCGAGCTCGCCGGCGCGCCGCTGGCGCCCAAGGTCAACGTCGGGCTCTGCGGTCTCGACTCCGGCGCGCTCGACTGGGAACTCCTGGAGCGGGCCTGCCGTCTCCTGCTGGAGCGGCACGGCACCAACTACTACCTCGAGCAGGCGCTGGTCGCTCTGCTCGTGGCCGGCCGGCCGTGCACCGTGGCGCCCGCCGCCGACTACGTCACCCTGCCCCGGCCGCCCGAAGCCCTCGACTGCCGCGCCGTCATGCACCATTACGTCGCCGAGTCCAAGCGCTGGTACTTCCAGCGCAACTGGCGGCGCTTCGCCACCCCGGACGCCTGACCCCCTCCCTTGCCTCCGCTCGTCTCCATCATCATTCCCTGCCACAACGCGGCGCCCTGGCTGGCCGAGACCCTGGCCTCGGCGCTGGCGCAGACCTGGCCGCAGAAGGAGATCATCGTCGTCGACGACGGTTCGACCGACGACAGCGCCGCCGTCGTCCGCGGGTTCGCCCCCCGCGGCGTGCGGCTCGTCTCCCAGCCCAACGCCGGCGCCGCCGCCGCGCGCAACCGCGGCTGGCGCGAGGCCCGCGGCGATTTCCTGCAGTTCCTCGACGCCGACGACCTGCTGGCCCCGGACAAGATCGCCCGCCAGGTCGAAGCCGCAGCCGCCGGCGGCGCCGACTGCGCCTACAGCGCCGCCTGGCACCGGTTCACGCGCACGCCCGCCGAGGCCGACCAGACCCCGCAGCCCCTGTGCGCCGACCTCGACCCGCTCGAGTTCGCCCTCCGGAAATTCGAGCGCAACGCCATGATGCACCCGGCGGCCTGGCTCGTGCCGCGCCCGCTCGCGGAGCGGGCCGGGCCCTGGGACGAGGCGCTGAGCCTCGACGACGACGGCGAATACTTCCTGCGCGTCGTCCTCGCCGCCCGGGCCGTGCGCTACGTGCCGGACGCCGTCTCTTACTACCGCTCGGGCCTCGCCGGCAGCCTCAGCGGCTCCAAGTCCGAGGCCGCCTACGCCTCCGCCTACCGCTCGCTGGACCTGTCCACCCGCCGCGTGCTCGCCCGCGCCGACACCCCGCGCGCCCGCCGCGCCTGCGCGACCGCGCTGCAGCTCTTCATCTACGAGTCCTACCCGCGGGCCGCCGCCTGCCGCCGCGCCGCCGCCGCGCGCGTCGCCGCGCTGGGCGGATCGGACCTGCCGCCGCCGGGCGGACCCAAGTTCCGCCTGGCCTGCCGCCTGCTGGGCTGGCGCCTCGCCAAGCGGCTCGCCCTCCTCCGCTGACCCGCCCCGTGGCCGCCCCCGCACGTATCGTCATCCTCACCACCGGCCCGCTCTGCCGGAACCCCCGCGCCTACAAGGAGGCCCTCACCCTCGGCGCGGCGGGCCACGCAGTGACCGTCGTGACCGTCGCCAGCCAGCCCCAGTTCGAGGCGGTCGACGCCGGGCTCCTCCGCGACGCCCCGTTCCGCAAGGTGGCGGTCGACCTCCTCTCGCCCTCGGCCGGCGCCCGCCTCCGCCGCTTCGCGGCCCGCGCCGCGACCTGGCTGGCCCGCCGGGCCGTCCGCGCCGGGATCGAATCCGCCCGCGCCCTCGGACCGGCCGCGGGCGGCCTCGCCGCGCTGGCCCGCGCCCATCCCGCCGACCTCACCATCGTCCACACCGAGCTGGGCCTCGTCATCGGCGAACAACTCCGCCAAGCCGGCCGGCGCGTCGCCGTCGACTTCGAGGACTGGCACTCGCGCGACCTCCTGCCCGCGGCGCGGGCGGCCCGTCCGCTCCGGCTCCTGGCCGCGGTCGAGACGAGCCTCCTCCGTCACGCCGCCTACGCCAGCGCGCCCTCGCACGCGCTCGCCGCCGCCCTGGCCGCGTCGGCCGGCGGCCCCGTTCCGGTCGTGATCACCAACTCCTTCCCCCTGCCCGACCTGCCGGCGCGGCCCCGGCCCGCGGCGCCGCCCGCGCTCTTCTGGTTTTCCCAGACCCTCGGCCCGCGCCGCGGCCTGGAGGAGGTTCTCGACGCCTGGGGCCGCACGCGCGCCCCCAGCCGACTGGCGCTGCTGGGCGACGCCGAGCCGGAGTTCCGGGCGCGGCTGGCCGCGCGCGTTCCGGCCACCCACCGCGACCGGCTGGAGTTCCTCCCGCTCGTGCCGCCCGCGGAGCTGCCCGCGGTCATCGCCCGCCACGACCTGGGCCTCGCGCTGGAGGACGCCACGCCCGACAGCCGGAATCTCACCATCAGCAACAAGATCCTCCAGTACCTCGGCGCCGGCCTCGGCGTGCTGGCCACCGACACCGCCGGCCAGCGCGAAGTCCTCGCCGCCGCGCCCGCGGCCGGACTCCTGGTGAGCCTGGCCGACCCCGCGGCGCTCGCCGCGCAGCTCGACGAGCTGCTGGCCGACCCCGCGCGCCTGGCCGCCCTCGGCCGGGCGGCGCGCCGGGCCGCCGAACAAACCTACTGCTGGGAACGCGAGTCCGGGCGCCTGCGGGACGCCGTGGCCCGGGCGCTGGCCTGACCCCTTCCCCTGCCGCATGACGCCTCCGCCGGTCACCCTCCAGATCAGCCTCGCGCCTTCCGACCTGCGGCATGCCTCCGTGCTGCTGCCGCACCAGGTGCGGGCCTGGGCCGGACAGGTCGCGGAGGTGCTCCTGACGATCGATTTCCACCGCAGCGCGGGCCGGTTCGCCGCCGGCTGGGAGGAGGGCAAGGCCGGCATCACCGCGCTCGCCGCCTCGATTCCCGGAGCGCGCGTGGTGCCCGTCGACTACGCGCCGGCCGCCCGGGCCCGGGTGGGCGCCGCGTTCTTCGGCGGCGCGCCCGTGCCGACCAAGGATTTCCGGGGCGGACCCTTCTATTCCTATTTCTTCGGCCTCGCCGCGGCCGCGCACGACCACGTGCTGCACGCGGATTCCGACATGTTCTTCGGCGGCGACAGCCGCACCTGGATCGGCGAGGCGCTCACCCACCTCGCCGCGCACCCCGAGGTGCTGTTTGCCGCCCCGCTCTCGGGCCCGCCGCGGCCCGACGGCCGGCTGCTCCACCTCCCCGGCCTCCCCGAGCCGGGCACCCCCCACGCCTTCCGCTTCGCCGACATGAGCACGCGCGTCTTCCTCTGCCGCCGGAGCCGGCTCCAGGCGGCCGTGGGCCCGCTCCGGCCGCGCCGGCCGCCCGGCCTGCGCCGCGCGCTGCTGGCGCTCCTGGACGGCAACCCGGCGCAGGACCTGCCCGAACACCTGCTCAGCGACGCCATGCGCGCCCGCGGCCTCGTGCGGCGCGAGTTCCTGGGCGCCCCCCCCGGCCGCTTCACCCTGCACCCGCCTTACCGCACGGCCGACTTCTACGCACGGCTGCCCGAGCTGGTGCGCCGCGTCGAGACCGGCGACCTGCCCCCGGACCAGCTCGGCGACCACGACCTCAACTCGAGCCTCGTCGACTGGAGCGAGGCCGAGGCCGCGCTCCGCCGCAACCGCTGGTGGCGCCGGCTCCTGCGGCGCGCCTCCCGATGAAACGCCTGCTCATCGTCAGCCCCCATTTCCCGCCGGTCAACGCCCCCGACCTGCAGCGCGTGCGCATGAGCCTGCCGCGCTTCGTCGAGCGGGGCTGGGAGGTGACCGTGCTCACGGTCGACGACCCCACGCCCGTCGCACCGCTCGACCCGGAGCTGGCGGCCACGATCCCCGCGGCCGTGCGGGTCGTCCGCGTCCGCTGCCTGTCCCGACGCTGGACCGGCCGCCTCGGGGTCAATAACGTCGCCTGGCGCGCCTTTCCTTTCCTCCTCGCCGGCGGCCGGCGCCTGCTGCGCGGCCGCCGGTTCGACGTGGTCTACTTCTCCACAACCATGTTCGCCGTCCTGCCGCTCGGCCGCCTCTGGCGCGCGCTCCACGGGGTGCCCTACGTCATCGACCTCCAGGACCCCTGGCTGAGCGACTTCCACGCCGTCGCCGGGGCGCCGCCGCCGCCCGGCGGCTGGAAATACCGCGTGGCGCAGGGCCTGGCCCGGCTGCTCGAGGGCTGGACCCTCCGCCGCGCCGCCCACCTCGTCAGCGTCTCGGCCGGCTACGTCGAAACCCTGCGCCGCCGCTATCCCTGGTTCGCCGCGCGACCGGCCACGGTGCTGCCGTTCGGTTCGCCCGACCGCGACCTCGCCCGGGTGCGCGCCACGCTCGACCGCCGGCCGCCGGTGCTCCCCGGCGGCGGCCCGGCCCGGCTCGCGTACGTCGGCCGGCTGGGCGCGGACATGGGCCCCGCCCTGGCCGTGCTGTTCGCCGGACTGGCGCGCGCGCGCACGCCGGGCCCGGCCCCGACGGTGCACCTGCTCGGGACCAGCTACGCGCCGGCCGGCACCGGCCGGCCCTCGGCCACGGCGCTGGCCGAGGCCGCCGGCGTCGGGGCCCTCGTCCGGGAGTCGCCCGATCGCATCCCGTACTTCGCCGCGCTCCAGGTCCTGCTGCAGGCCGACGCCAACCTCATCTTCGGCTCCGACGACGCCGCCTACGTGCCCTCCAAGATCCTGCCGGCCCTCGCGGCCGGCCGGCCGGTGCTCGCGCTCGCGCCCCGCGGCAGCCAGCTCGCGCACCGGCTCGCCGAGCTGGGCGGCGCGCACCTGGTGACCTTCAGCGGGCCCGACGACGGCGCCGCGGTGTTCGCGGCCGCGCGGCTGCTGCAGGAGCTCGCCGCCGGCCGCCTCGCCCCCCTGCCCGCCTCGGCCGGACTCGCCGCCCAGTCCGGCGACGCCGTCGCCGACCGGCAGCTCGCCATCCTGGAATCGGCCTGCACTTGGACGTTGAGTGCGGAAGACCGCCCGCCAGATTTCCGGGCGCCGCCCGCCGCCCCCGCCCCGTGACCGCCCCGACCCGCCCGCCCGCCTGAGCCCGCCGATGGAATTCGCCAGTCCCACGCCCCTGCCGCATGAGACCGCCGTCGACTATTCCCTGCTGGGCGGCGCCCACGCCGAACGCGGCCGCCGGCTCTTCCGCACCGGGCTCGCGCTGCTGTTCGGCGCGCTGGGCTACCTGGCTTACTCCGCGCGCGTCCAGGATCCCTTCCACCTCTACCTCGGCCTGACGATCTTCACGCTGGCCGTCGTGCCGTGCCTCCTGTGGGCCCGCTCGGGCGGGAGCCGCTTCCCGGTCTTCGAGCCGATCATGCTGCTGTGCGCCAACGCCTATGCGATCCCGATGCTGAACTCGTCCGAGCAGCTCGCGGGCTACCCGCCCGAGGTCGTCACGCGGGCCGGATGGGCGGTCATCCTCCACCAGGTCGCGGGGCTGCTCGTGTACACCCAGACCCGCGGGTTCCCGGGCCGCTCCCGGTTCTGGCGGGAGGCGCTCGTCACGCAACGGATGGAGAAGTTTCTCGTCTACGGCCTCGTGCTCTCCACCGCCTACGTGTGGGTGAGCGCGTTCACCAACTGGATCCCGGCCGAGCTGGTCAGCATCCTGCGCGCGATCTTCTACGGCGCCGGCATCCTCTGCACCTTCGTCAGCGCCCAGCGCTGGGGCCGCGGCGACCTGAACCAGTCCGAGAAATTCGTGCTGCTCGTGATGCTGCTGCTGCAGATGGCGGCGATGGCGGTCAGCCTCATCCTCATCGGCGTGCTCAGCCTGATCGGCATCGCGCTCCTCGGCTACCTGTCCGGCGGCAAGCGGGTCCCGTGGCTGACCATCGCCGTGGCCTTCGCGACCCTCGCGGTGCTGCACAACGGCAAGACGGAGATGCGCGAGAAATACTGGGAACAGAAGGCCCCGCCTCCGACCCTCACCCGGCTGCCGGACTTCTTCGGGGAATGGATAGTGCACGGGCTGCAGCCGCCGGCGGACGACAAGAACGTCAGCCGCCGCCTCCTCGAGCGCACGTCGCTGATGCACATCCTC
>JAEUGX010000012.1 GCA_016795545.1 Opitutaceae bacterium | reverse complement strand
GTCCACGCGGCGGTCGTGGTTGCCGATGACGATCCACACCGGCCGGCCGGCCAGCCGCGGGGCCAGCCGCGCGGCGGCCAGCGACAGCGTCAGCGGATCCTTTTCCATGCCGGAAAATTCCGTCAGCGCCGGCAGGTCCGTCACCGGGCTGAAGGCCACGACGGCCCCGATTCGCGGCTCGCGGGCGGCGACCTGGCAGGCCATGAACCCGCCGCGCGACGTGCCGGCGATGGCGATCCGCGCCGGGTCCGTGCGGCCGGTGCGGACCAGGTGGTCGAGCAGGGCCGAGATCCGGGCGGCGAACGGCGTGACAAAATCCTCGCCGCGGTCGACGCGGGCACGCCAGCCCTTGAGTCCGGGCGGCTCGCCGGGACGCTGGTCCGAGGCGTGGGCCGGCAGGTCGAGGGCCAGGCAGAGATATTCTGCCTCCTGCCGGAGCAGCCGGCCGACCTCGCTGAAATTGGACTCCTCCAGCGCCTTCCGGCCTTCCGCGGCGAAGATCAGCAGGGTGGGACGGGGCGAGGATGGAAGCGCGCCGAGGACGTAGAAGGGCGTGCCGTCGGGCGCGGTGTGCGTGGTGAGGTCGTCGGCTGCGCCCAGCAGGCGAGCCGGGAGCAGGCCGAACAGGAGGAGGGGCAGGAGGAGGCGGATCATAGCGGAGATTCGCGGCATTAGAAACGCCTTGGCCCGTCGCCGCCCAGCCGAAAAAGAATGCCCCCGCCGGGAGGAAGCGTCACGGGAAGGAACCCGGCGCGGTAGGGCCAGCGGCGGAAAAAGACGCCGTCCTCCGGATCGAGAAAGGTGAGGTGCTGGTCCGGACCCTCCTGCACGTGGGCCTCGATCTCGAAGCGGCCCCAGTCGACGGGATTCCGGTTCACGAGCAGCACATACTTCATGCCCTCGCGGTCCTGGAAAACGCCGACCACCGCCGGATCCCCCTTCAGGTTCACGGTCATGGGCTGGTTCCCGGGGGGCAGGGCGCGGGTGCCGCTCCACGGGGGGCCGGCGTGGTAGACCGCGATCGACTGCAGTTCGCCAAGCACCCGCCAGAGCTGGTGCAGCTCGCGGTTCACGCGCGCGGCCACCGCCAGCTCGGGCTGCGGCGTGCCGTCCGGCCGCACCAGGGCCGACGCATAGGCATAGGTGAAGTACTGCAGGCCGCGCGCGCCGTAGGCGAGGTTGCACAGCAGCTGGAAGCGGAGGAAGCCTTCCGTCGGCGGAGGATAGGGCCCGTGGTGCACGCTGCAGGCGAAGGCCCAGAAAGGAATCCCGCGCGCGAGCGAGAAGCTGCGGTAGTGTTCGAGCACCTCGAACATCTCCGGCTTCACGATGACGCTGCCGAAGCGGTTCGCGCCGTTGCCCAGCCGCCCGAACTCTTCCTCCCAGCCGATCCGGATAGGATACTGGTGCGAGCTGAGGACCGCGGGCTTGACCGCGTCGATGAACCGACCCCACTTGAGCTCCGCGCTGCCGGCACCGAAGCCGTCCTGGCGCACGGGGGTCTCGAGATTGATCAGCGCGAGGTGGTCCGGATCTTCCGCCCGGATGAAGGCGGCGACCTCGGCCAGCAGCCCGAAGCGGGACACCGCCGGCTCGTCGGAGAGGAAGTAGCCGTAGAGGCCCGGGTGATGCCGCACGGCGTGGATCGTCCGGCGGAGCGACTGCTTTTTCGCCTCGTCGAAGACGAACGCTTCCGTGACCCGGAACTCGTCGAGCATCACGATCAGGCGCACGCCGTGCCGGTGCGCCACGTCGAGCGCGGCGGTGAGGTTTTCCGGCTGGAGGAAGGAGAGGCTGATGTTGAACCCCGCCGCGGCCAGGTCGCGCATCGTGGTGTCGGTGAGCGCGGCGCCGCCCGGTCCGATCCAGGCGGTGACGGCCCCGCCGCGGTCGCCCGGACCGAACCAGGCCACGATGGGCAGGCGCGGGTCTTCCAGCACCCGGGGTCCGGACGACGGCGCCACGGCCGCGGGACCAAGCCCCGGCTGGAACTGGGGCACGGCGGCGGTGCCGGACAGCGCGGCCGCCAGGACCGGCGCGGAGATCGCAACGACGCGGAGTAGGGCATACATGAGGGAAAGGCCGGGGGACGGAGATTAGCGGCCCGGCGCGGGGCGTCGCATCACCTCGCGGAACGTGAGGGGGGGCTCGTTCCGGGCCGACGGCAGCACCAGGCTGGCGAGCCAGCCGACGCCGAGGGTGACGACCACACCGATCGGGGACGGCCAGAGCCAGCTGAGCTCGCGGAAGAAGTCGACGAAGGCGGGGCCGAACAGCCGGCCGCACCCGGCCTGCAGCCACGGCAGGGTGCTGAAGAACGAGGCGAAGCAGCTGCTGCCGAGGCCGGCCAGCGCGCCCGCCAGGACGCCCAGCGAGTGCGCGCGGCGGCTGAACATGCCGAGGAAGAAGATGCCGAACAGCGGCCCGAAGAACGCGCCGAGGATCTTGTTGGTCGCGGCGTAGATCTCGCCCATCCGCTGCATGTTCATGCCCACGACGATCATCAGGAGCCCGAGTGCCAGCGTGGCCAGGCGCGAGACCAGCACCTGCCGCCGCTGCTCCGCGACCGGCAGGTTCGGGACCGGGCGGGAGCGCCCGAGCCAGAAGCGGTTGTAGAAGTCCACCACCACGATGGACGCGCCGGAGTTGAGCGCCGAGTCGACGCTCGACAGCGACGCCGCGAAGATCGCCGCGATCACCAGGCCGGTGACCCCGACCGGGAAGTGCTGGAGCATGAACTGCGGCAGCACCCGGTCGTTCTGCATGCCGGCGGGAAACGGGTGGTGCTGGGCGTACGCGTACAGGGCGAGGCCGACGAAGCCGAGGAAGACCATCCAGACCGTGTCGGTGACGGCGTTCACGACGTAGGACCGGCGCGCCTCGGGCAGGGACCGGGCGGACTGGAAGCGCTGGATCGCGATCTGGTCGGCCGTGAAGGCGGTGGCGCGGCTGAGGGTGACCACGGCGATCATGCCCAGCATGGTGATCTCGGTGGTGAAGAAGGCGCGGAGCTGCCCGAGGATCCCGGTGGCCTCGGGGACGCTCCCGAGGAGGTTGAGCCGCCCGGACTCGTGGGCGACCTGGAACAGCTCGCCGACGCCACCCGGGATCCGCCCGATGACCACCCACAGCGTGGCCGCGAGGCCGCCGAACATGATGCAGAACTGCGCGACGTCGGTCCAGACGACCGCCTTCATGCCGCCGAGCATCGTGTAGAAGGTCACCACCAGGCCGAGGAGCGCGACCATGAGCGGCACGTCCATCCGCCCGCCGGTGGCGGCGTTGACCGCGAGGCAGGGCGCATAGATGGCCGCCCCCATCCACCCCACGCGCCAGAGCAGGAAGATGCCCGCCCCGACGGTCCGCACACCCATGCCGAAGCGCAGCTCAAGGTACTCGTAGGCGGAATAGACATCGAGCTTCTGGTAGAAGGGCACCGTTACCCGCGCGATCCACGGGTAGAGCGGGATCCACGACACCCAGGCCATGATGAACACCATGCCGATCGCGTAGACCAGGGCCGGGGTCTGGATGTAGTCCATGCCGCTGTTCAGCGCCGCCATCAGCGACATGCCGAGCGTGAGCCAGCCGAACTTGCTGCCGCCGCGGATGAAGTCGTCGAGCGAGGTTTCCTTGCGGGAGAAGTACGAGCCGATACCGGCCAGCAGGGCGAGGTAGGCGACGATGATCGCGGCGTCGATCCAGTTCAGGCCGCCGAGGAGGGAAGTCATGGATGGGAAAGGAAGGGAGACGGGAGGCGGGAGAAAGGAGAAGGGAAATCCCCGGGCGCGCTAGGTGGGTGGGTGGTAAACGTGTGGCACGGTCATTGGAACCAGAACGAATACAGCTGGGGTGACTCGAGGGTGCCGAAGAGGAGGAGCTCGACCTGGATGCGGGCGGCCTTGACGCTGGCAAGTGATGGCGAGCCTTGCCAGGTGAACGTGTGGTCGAGGCTGTCCTCGTCGAGCGGGTCGCAGTCGGCGAATGCGTGGCCGGGGATGGCCTGGCCGGTGTCCGCGTCGAGCAGCTGCGCCTTGACCCAGGCGAAGCGCGGAGCGAGCGAGCCGGCGTTGACGTGCAGCGTGCGCGCGCCGATGCCGGTGGCGGCGATCGGGATGGAGCGCACGCGGGCCTCGAGCGGGCCCTGGTAGTCGGTGATGAAGTTGGTGCGGTGGTCGGACCCCGCGCGGCGGAGCGGGGCCACGGTGAGGTAGGCGAACCCATCCCGCCGCAGCCGGGCGAGTCCGGTGGAGATGCGCAGCGGCTCGCGGAGGCGTTTCGCCTCCGGATAGTCGCTGCGCGACAGCGCCCGGCCGGTGGCGAGCGTGCCGGGCGAGCCGCGGTAGTACAGCCAGAGGCGGTCGTCGCGCGCGATGAGCGAGTTCGGCGTGCACAGCATGCCGGAATCCCACGCGCCCAGGGGTCCGCGCGGCAGCAGGGGCTGGTCGGGCAGGATGCGCGTGAAATGGATGCCGTCGCGGCTCGCGGCGAGGCGCAGGTCGACATTCCAGTCCGGTCCGGACCAATGCTGGTAAATACCGAGGTAGGTGCCCTCGTAGACCTGGACCAGGCCGCCGTGATTCTGGTCCTCGTCGATGCCCGTGCGCGGATCGATGAGCGGGTTGGCCGGGTAGGGTGTGAAGGCGTACGGCGTGGCGCCGTGCACGAGGCCCATGCTCCGGGCGGCGCTCACGTCCATGTGCGGGTGGCCGGAGTAGCCGTCGATGCCGTAGAGTTTCCAGCGGTAGTCGGGGCGTGGATCCAGCGGGTCGCGGAAGAAGCTGTAGAGCGGCTCGACCCACGGGGTCTGCCCGCGGATGACCTGGTTGGGCCCGGGCGACTTGCCCCAGAGACGCTTGAGCTTGAGGTCCCAGTGGATGCCGTCGGGCGACCAGGTGAGGTAGATGTTGGCGTCGCCCTCGAGATTCGAGCTCATCATCATCATCTTGTAGCGGCGGCCGGGATCCGGGTCGGTGTCGTCGCGCACGACGAGCCCCACCGCGGAGTTGGCGCCGGCGGGCGGCAGTGCGGGGTCCTTGAAGTTGGGGAACATCAGGTTGTTCGCTTTGGAGCCGTTGAAGGGCACGAGGCCCAGGCTCGGCTTCGTCCAGTTCAGCCCGTCGGCGCTCTCGGCGTAGGCGAGGTTCCAGTTCCGCTCGAAGGTGTTGGTGTTGGTCGTGTACCACATCCGGAACTTGCCCTCGTCGAACATGACGTCCGCGTAGCCGGCCCAGGCCTCGTCGGGGCTGCCGGCCGGGCCGTTGAGCTTGAGGGGATTCTGGTCGTACTTGGTGGCGATGCCGAGCCGCTGCACGGCGTGGTCCACCTCGGCGACGTCGAGCAGGTCGAGGAAGAGCACGCGGCGGGCGTCGTTCACCGACAGGTGCGGCACGGGCAGCAGGTCGAACTGATGGCGGGAGGCGCCGCCTTCCGGGAGGTCCTCGTGGTGGAGCAGGGCGAAGCCGGGCTCGGCGTCCCTCAGCTGCGGCGCCAGCGTGTAAGCGAAGTCGTGGACCCAGCGGCCCTGGACGCCGTAGGCGACGTTCTCCGCGCCGAAGTCGCGGCCGAGCAGGCGACGGTACCAGAGCGCGCGCCGGTCCGCGTCGAGGGCGAACAGCCAGATCACGCCGTGGGCGTCGCGGGCGAAGCGGGGACGAAAATGCATCCGGCCGCCGAGTTCCTCGCTACGGACGATCTTTCCCTTCCGGAGCCATCGGACCTCGGTGCCGCCCGTCACGTCCTCGGAGGCGATGAGAATGTCGGCGCCCTGCGCCGCCACGGCGGGGTGCTGTCCGCCCCCCAGGAAGGCCAGACCCTCACCCTGGGCATTTCCGGCGTCATCGAAGGTCCGGTATTTGACGGGCTGCTCGGGCGCGGCCTCGCTCCAGGCCAGATGCACCCGGCCCTGGGCATCGAGCAGCGCGTCGGCCCCGGCCACGTAATCCGGTGCGGGCACGAGCAATGGAATTTGCAGCGCCTTGTCCTTGACCGAAGCGCGATGGAGGTTCGAGCCGGTCTTGCCCGGCTCGTGCTGTAGCACGAGCACGGCGGGCGGAGCGGCCCGAGGGTTGCCCATGAGCTGAAGCCGGACGGTGCCGGCCAGGGGCTGCCGGTACGTTACCCATTGGGATTGAGGCGTGACCGGCTGGATCGCGGCGGCGACCTGCAGCATTCCGTCGAGGCTGAAGAACACCTGCAGCGTGTTGCCGTCGGCGGCCAGCAGGGCGCTGGATGGCTTCGCCGGCGCGATCTTTCCGCCCGGACCGAACAGGACGAGCGGCTGCTGGAAGTCAGCGATGGTCCGGGGGTGGGCGTTGGAGGAGTGGCGCAGTTCCAGCCCGCCGGAAGAATCCGGAGCCAGGATGGCGGCGCGCCCGTCGGCGAGCCAGACGCTCGAGGACAGCTGGCCGTGTTGCGGGGCGGCGAACGAGGCGAGGGAGGGCAGAATCAGCAGGACCGCGCAGATCAGTCGATGGAGTGGCATGGGTTAGTTTGCTGAATCAAATGAGAGCCCCAATCCAGGATGCATGATGGTGAGCGGAACGAACGGTTCAGTGACCACCCCGGCGGCAGGTCACGTCGCACGGGTGGGTGAAAAGGTCCACGGATCCGGATGGCTTTCGCCGTAATCGAGCCGGGCAAGATAGATGCCGTGGGCTTCGCGTTCGTGGTCCGAGACGGCGGGGGAGACGCGGAACTGGGGTTCGGGGTTGGTGGAAGCAGGCCGTTCGCGGAGGAAGTCGATGGATTCCGTCCGGAAGCGATGCGCGATCCATTGCGAGCTGCCGCCGCTGTGAGGCAGAAGCTTGCACATGTCGGCGATTGGTTCCGACTCCGGGCGGATTTGCCGGTCGGTCGCGAGGATGTCGAACACCACCTGCCGGCGGGAGAGCGCGAAATCCGCCGCGGGATCCGCTTCCCAGCAATACAGGGGATGACGGCGATTGGCGTAGGGCGAGAGTTCGCGGGCACCGGAGAAAACGCGGATTCGGCCGTCGGCGCAGCGATACACGTCGACCGGCCCGCGCACGGTCGGCTGGCCAGGCCGCGGTTGGGCGAGGACCTTCCTGGCGGACCGCGAGAAAGGGTCGTCCATGCGCACCCACAGCAAGGGCAGCCCTGCGTCCTTGTGGGGCCGGGCGTACATGGCCCAGCTGTCGCTCAGCCTGATCATGCTCCCCTCGATCGCTTCGAGTCCGGCGGGAAAAAAGCGCGGCCCGGTCTGGACCCATTCGTAGCGGTGTCGGGCGGGATTGTAGCGGAACTTCGCCGCGACGGGACCGGCGGCTTCCGGCTGCTCCTTGTCCGGCCAGCCGACCGAGAACTGGTCGAGCCACTCGGTGGCCGTGTCGTTGAACGGCACCGGTTGGACGCGGCTCTGATTGGTGCGCTCCGCGATCCGGTCGTCGCCCGCGAAGCCCGGCGCCCGCAGCACGGAGGGAGGATCGAGGACCTCGATGTCGTTTTCGGCCTCGTTCAGGCGCACGTGCATCCATCGAGTGTGGAGAGTCTGCGCCTCGAGCTTTACCGAGGCCTCGGCGAGGGGGCGTTCGACCCGGTTTGGGCCGGAGAACGGCCGGGCCAGTTGATACCACCGGAGGACAAAAAGATTCGCGTGGGGCGCCGGCCGGCCGCCGATTACCGCGCCTTTCGGCACGCCGAAGCCCGAGGGAGATCCCTGCTGCTTGAAGTACTTGCTGCCATCACCCAGCGGATCCCAGTCGTCGGCGGTCGCCTCGAGCAGGCCTTCCTTCAGCACCAGGCCGTTGAACGCGCCGGCACGCACCTGATAGATGATGCTGCGGTCCTCATCGACTCCCCGCCAGCCGCGCGTCGCGTAGAGCAGAAGGAAACGGTCCCGGCTCAGCCGGATGCCGTTGGGATGGGCGGGGAAGGCGCCGCTATCGCGCCCCTGGCCCGGCAGTCCGCAATCGTGCACGAGTTTGCCCACGGGCGTGACGGTTCCCGGCGCGGGCGTGGCTTTCGCCAGCAGGGTGGGCGCCGCCAGGGCTCCGATTGCGGTGGTCGCGATGAATTTTCGGCGGTTCATGGGGTTGCGATCCTGCGGGTGGTGGGTGATCCCGCGGGGAACTGAACGCCGGCATTCACCTGTACCCAGTCCACCACGGGCAAAGCAAACGGGGCGATCAAGGGGTTTTGCCCAGGATGCTAAAATGATTTAGCATGTGTCAAGTATTCCGGCGGGATTAAGACGCGTCCGGAGCCGGGCCCCGGTTGAACCAGCGTCCGTGGGCGAGCAGGTTGGAGTCGCCGCGGGCGATGGCCTCGGCCAGGGCGGGCTGGTGTCGGGCGCGGGCCTCGCGCACGGTCTCGAGCATGCGGGCGATGGCGGCGCGGGCGAGGCCGGTGACCTCGCTGGCGGCGGGCTTGGCGCCGCCGAGCAGCACGTCGAAGCCGGCCGCGCCGACGGCCACGCCGGCCTGGATGAAGCCGGCGAGGTTGGTGGGGTTCACGCCGCCGGCGATGAAGAACGGGATGCAGTGGTGGGTGGCGACGCTGGTCTTGGTGACGAAATCGATGCCCGACTGGATGTGCACCGCGGACTTGATGAGGTCCGCCCCGAGGTCCATCTGGTCGAGCGCCTCGTTCTGCGTCGCGACGCCGGGGATCATCACGCAGCGCCGGCCGTACTTGGCGTAAGTTGCGGGGCGGAAGCGCATGAAAGACACGAGGGCGTCGGCGCCGAGATCGACGGCCTCGTCGGTGGTGAGGAAGCCCTCCCGGTTTTTCTGCAGGTAGGCCTCGACGTTGGGGCCGTCCATCAGCGTGGCGGCCATGACGACCAGCTGGGGGAATTCGCGTTTGATCCAGGGGATCATGCGGCGGGCGTCGGGCCGCCGGCAGGTGTACTCGATCGCGCCGCAGCCGGCCTGGACGGCGGCCTCGACCAGGTGCCGGGAGTCCAGGCTGTCGTTGACAAAGATCGGGACGAAGCCCTGGCGCACGATCGCGTCGAGCGCGGCCTGCTTGCCGCGGACCGGAGCGGCGGGGGCCTGGGCAGAGGCCGCGGGCGCGGCGGCGCCGCCGAGGAGGGCCGCCGCGTCGACGTCGAGGAACAGGCGGGCCTTGGCCTGCCGCCGCAGGATGGAGGCCGGGCAGGCGGGCGTGACCGGGCCCTCGAGCGCGGCGCGCACCGCCGCGGCCTTCCGGCGCTCGGGCACGATGCCGAACAGCCGGCGGGCGGAGAGCAGGATGGGAATCGTGAGGGTGAGCGCGTGCGTGGGCACGGCGGCGAGGCTCGGGAAATGGCCCTCGCCGACCTGCTGCCGGCGGCTCGCCTCGTCGAGCTGGATGATCTTCACCGTCTCGGGATCGTCGAAGTCGGCGAACGGCGGGTCGTTGAAGGCGAGGTGGCCGTTCTCGCCGAAGCCGAGGCAGGTGATGTCGATCGGCTGCTCGCGCAGGAGCCGGGCGTAGCGCGCGGCCTCGGCCTTGGGGTCGGCGGCGTCGCCGGCCAGGTAGTGGAACTGCGCCGGGTGCACCACGTCGGCCAGGCGCTGCTTCATCCAGAGCCGGAAGCTGGCGGGGTGGTCGGCCGCGACGCCGATATACTCGTCCATGTGGAAGACCTCGATCCGGTTCCAGGGCAGGTCGTGCTCGCGGGTAAGCGCGTGGACAAAGGAGAGCTGGGAGTTGGCCGAGCCCAGGATCAGACGGACGGATTCCTGCGTGCGGGCGAGGGCGAGGATGGCGTCGGCGACTGCGGCGGCGGCGGCGCGGCCCATGGCCTCGTTGGCGGCATGGACCTCGACGGGCATGGCGTCGGCCTGGAACTGGCGGAGGGGGGCGGGGCGGGAAGGGGAGGCGATCATGGAGGCGGGAGTCAGGCGGGCCGGAGTTTTTCGAGCAGTTCGAGCTGGAGGAGGAGGCTGCGCGGCAGGTGGAAGGGATCCTTGACCGGCAGGGCCACGGTGTCGGTGAGAGGCTGGAAATCGCGGTCGAGCTTCTGGCGCCATTCGCCGTGCTGCCAGTCGACGAAGTGGTCGAGACACACCTGCCACACCCGCTCGTACCAGTCGAGAAACTCCGGCCGCCGGGTCCGTTCCCAGCCGAGGAGGGTCGCGTAGAGGGCCTCGGTCTGCGGCCACCAGAGCTTGGTGTCGGCGAACTTCCAGCCGACAGGCTCGCGGCCGTCGGCATCGACCGCCAGCAGGAGGCCGCCGCCGTGCGCCTGGTCCCAGCCCAGCTCGAGGTGGCGCAGGATGAGGCGGCAGGCCTCGGCCAGGCGCGCGGGGTCGGGCTGGAGGAGGTCGGACACGTGAATCTGGAACCACATATCCTCGATCGCGTGACCGGGCACCACGGCCGTGCCCAGCGGGCGCGGGTACACGGACCCCTCGGCGCCCACAAAAAACAACACCACGTAGCGGTCGCCGCGGTAGAAAA
>JAEUGX010000094.1 GCA_016795545.1 Opitutaceae bacterium | reverse complement strand
CCTGCTTCACGATGGCGAAATCCGCATCCGCCTCCTGCTGCCGCTCGGGGGAGGTGATGATGGATTTGGCAAAAACCTTGGAAAGGTTCATCGCGCGAAGGCAGAGGCTAGTGCGTTCAGGAAGTCAGGCAAACGCAATCTATACGGCGCCCGCAGATGGCAGCAGTGCGGTCACCTGCGACCGGAGCATGTCGCCCAGCTGCGTCATCAGTGGCGTCGCCGGTTCGCCTGAGAACGGGGCCAGCCGGGCGGCGGCGTGTGCGAGCTCGTCTTCGATCGCCTGCACCACACCCGGGCCGATGCCCAAGTCGCGCATTCGCTGGCGGCTGGCGGCGAGTCCCAGAGGCTGACCGCCCCGCAGGGCAGCGATGATGGCGGCCTTCTCCTCCGGCGACACGCGCTCCAGCAGCAGCATCAGCGGCAGGGTCAGCTTGCCGGTCGCGAGGTCGGTGCCGAGGGTCTTGCCGACCCGCTCCTCCTCGCCCGCGAAGTCGACCAGGTCGTCATAGATCTGGTAGGCGATCCCCAGATGGCGCCCGAACGCGTCCGCCGCGGTCACGAAGGCCGGGGCATAGCCGGCCAGCCGGGCGCCGAGGAAGCACGACACGCGGAAGAGCTCCGCCGTCTTCAGGTCGATCATCCGGCGGTATTCCGCGAGGGAGATGGTGATGTCGCGGCGGCGCAGGGTCTGCATGATCTCGCCGGAGCACACCTTGCGGGTGGATTCGGAAACCAGCCGGCAGACCTCCGTGGTGGGAAACTGCGAGGCGATGTGCAGCGCTTGCGAGAAGAGGGCGTCACCCAGGAGCACGGCGGCATCCGGGCCGTACTCGCGCGACGCCGTGCGCCGGCTGCGGCGGATCTCGGCCCGGTCCATGATGTCGTCGTGCACCAGCGTGGCGAGGTGGACCATTTCCACCACGCCGGCCGCGCGCACCAGGTCGTCGGAGAACACGCCCGGCCCGCGCCAGCCGCTGACGAAGACCAGCGTGGGCCGCAGCCGCTTTCCGGTCGTGTCGAGGCAGTAGGCCGCCATCTCCCGGATCTCCGGCTCGAAGTTCTCCACCTCGGCGCGCATGAAGCGGTTCAGCGCCTCCATGTGCGGAGCCACGTGCCGGTACAGCCCGTGAAAATCCCGGGGAGGCGGCGGCAAGGTGCTCGGTGGCGTCGCGGCGCTGGCCATGGCCGGCAAGCTAAGCGGGTCCCGGGAAATGGCTAACAAATATTGCATCCAGTCGCCGCGTTGATGGACGCGATCAGGATTGCTCCCCGCCCGCAGGGCACAAAAAAGGCCGGCGGAATCATCCGCCGGCCCGGAAGTCTCTTGGCCTAAGCCTTACTTGTCGGACGAACCGCCGGTGAAGAGGCTCGTGCCCTTCGGGGCCCGGTGCGGCGGCAGGTCGTCACGCGACATGCCGACGGCCTCGATCGCGCGGGGATCGAAGACCTCCTCCGGAGACGCACCGTCGGCGCTCACCGTCTTGGCCGTGATGAAGATCAGGAGGTTGGTCGCGTCGTCGTTGACGCTCTTCGAGGAGAAGAGGCGGCCGAGCAGCGGGATGTCGCCGAGGACCGGCACCTTGGTGCTGCCGTGATTCTGCGACTGGGTGATGAGGCCGCCGATGCCCATCGTGTAGCCATCCTTCAGGGAGACGTTGGTCTTCACCTTGCGGGTGGCGACGATCGGAATGAACGTGCCGCCGAACGAGGTGTCGCCATTGCGCTGGCTGACCTCGGGCTCAAGCGCCAGCTTGATGACACCCTGGGCGTTCACCTGCGGAGTGACCTTCAGGATGATGCCGATCGGCTTGTAGGTGAAGCCCGACACCTCGAAGTTGCCGCGCTCGCTGTTGTACGTGTAGTTCGGAACCGGGAATTCCTGGCCGATGTTCAGCGTGGCCTCAGTGTTGTTCAGCGTGACCACGGTCGGGTTCGACATGATCTTCGTGTTGTTCTGCGTCTTCAGCGCGGAGAGGATCACGTTGAAATCGGACGCCGAGAAGACCGCGGAAGCCACCCGGGACGTGCCGCCGCCGTTGGTGAGGGAGTTGAGGGCGTTGATGGCACTGGACACCGAGTTGAGGTTCTGGGTGGCGGTGGTGTTGTTGGTGCTGGCGGTGGTCGTGTCGCTCAGCTGGCCCTGATAGGTCGTCGAAGCGGTCGGCAGGCCGCCGGAGCCGGTGCCCGCGAGGGTGGTGGTGCTGGGCACCGAGTTGACCGGGAAGGTCACGTTGCCGGACGGCAGGGAAGTGGTCGAGGCGATCGGGTTGTTGAAACCCGTCACATAGGTGACGTTCTGGGTGCCGTTGTTGTTCGTCGACGTGCCGGACTGGTTGCTGCCCGTGGTGCTCGACGAGCCCTGGTTCTGGTTCTGGCTCTGGTTGCCGGACTGGTTGCTGAAGTCCTGGATGCGGTCCCGGGTGAAGGTCTGGCTGATGTCGCCCACGCCGAGCTGCATGGCCTTCAGGGAGGTCCAGTTCACGCCGATGTCGCGGATGTCGCGGTCGGTGACCTCGACGAACTTCGACTCAATCATCACCTGGTCGGTGGCCTTGTCGAGTTTCTCGATGATCAGGCGGATGCGGCCCATGCGGGAGGGACGCTCGGTGATGACGAGCGCGTTGCTCCGTCCGTCGATCACGATCTTGCCGCCGCTGGCGGCGTCGATGAGGCCGTCGATCGTCGGCTTGATGTCCGAGGCCTTGGCGTTGTTGAGGATGAAGACCTCGGTCGAAACCGGCTCCTGCTGCAGCAGCTCGTTGCTGACGATCTTGATGATGTTGCCTTCCTCGATGTAGGTGTAGCCGACGGGCGCGAGCACCGTCTGGAAGATCTGGCGCCACGTGACGTCACGGAGCTTGATGGTGACCTTGCCCGAAAGGGTGTCCGGCACCACGAGGTTCAGCTCGAAGAGGTCGGCGACGTTGCGAAGGATCGTCTTGATGTCCTCGTCGGGGAAGTCGACGGACAACGTGTCCTTGTCCCGGCTCACCGTGCTGGCAGTCGGGGCGGCACCCTGGACGGAAGCCGCGGCAGCGTCCGCCGATTGCGGGGCGGCCGCTGGATTTTCAGTTTGAGCCATGGCCGGCATGGCCAAAGCCGTGGCGAGGAGCGCGGTGATCAGGGTGCGTGTGCTCATAGTTCGATCCTTATTTGATAGGCCGGGTAAATTCCTCGCGGTTCAGCCGGAGGGTAAAGTTGGTGCGGTCGATTTTGGTGATTTCTAGAACGTATTCGTTACCTTCAAAGGTAATAGTCAGCGTGCCGCCGGCTTTGACCCTCTTTTGACCGAACACGAGCGTCGGTTCACCGCCGAGAACGAAGTAGCCGCTAGGCTTCAGGCTCGTGGCGATCGCCTGGATCAGGTTCGCCGGCGGTGTGTACGTGGAGCCGGCATTCGGCGTGGGTGCGACGGCGGCCTGAGCATCCTGCGCGTCGAACGGGTTGGCCGTGAGCGGGACAACCTCGCGGATCGCCACCAGCTTCTTCGCTTGTTCAATCGCCTCCAGGCGGCGGGCGGGCAGCGAGACGGACTCGCTTTGCGCCAGCACCGAACCGGCAACCAGGCCGGCGGACACCAGGAATGCGTAACGAACGATGGTGGTCAGACGGTGACTCATGGCTGGCCGAGGAGTTCGAGGTTGAGCGTGAGCGTCATCACGGCATTGGCCTTGGCCGAGCCTTCAGACGAACCGGCCGACTTGTTCAGATTGGCCGTGAGGAAGCGGCAGAAATGGCGACCGGCCTCGAGACGCTGGAGGAAGCCCATCACCTGGCTGTAGGAGCCCTGAACGGAAACCGTGTACGGCACGCCGACGTAGGTGGTCTTGGCATTCCGCGGCAGGCCTCCCTGCCGCATGTCCATCAGCTTCACCTCGTTTTCCGACTCGAGCTTGTAGAAATACTGCTGGTTGATCGCCAGCTGGCTGGCCCGCATCAGCCGGCTTTCCATCTCCTTGCTCAGGGCCTGCATTTCCGCGACCTGCTCAGCCAGGTTGGCGGAATTGCGCACGTTGTTGAGAATCTTGGCGGCCTGGGCCGACTTGGTTTCCAACTCCTGCTGCTTTTCCGCGATCGTGCCGCTGCGAAAATAGATGAGGCCGCCAAAAACCAGGCAGAGGGCGACGGAGACTACGACGACAGGGTGCTTCTTGAGGGATGCGGCGAGGTCGGCTGAGTTCATTTCTTGCCCTCCGTCTTGATCTTGAGCTGGATTTCGAAGGACATCATTCCGATGCTGCTGTCGCGATTGAGCTTCTCGAGCGTGATGGGCTCGAACACCTGGCCGAGCGTCGGATGCGCCTTCAGGGTGTCGACATAGGTGGAAGCCGTGCCCGTCGCCTGATCGGAAGTGCCGGCGACCTGACCGCGCAGAACAAAGCTGCCGCTACCGTTCGCTTCGTTCATGCGGGCATCGACCACATCGATGGAAATCTCCTTCGGCAGGGAACCCGCGACCGCGGCGACGAAGTCCGAAATCAGGATCGGGTTGCGGGTGAAAGCGACGCCTTCCGCAATCTTCCGCTCCTCCTCGGCGAACAGCTTGCTGAGGCGGATCGCCTCGGCGTTCTGCTTGCTGTTGTTGTCGATCTGACTCTGGGCGTCGGCGATCTGGTCGTTGAGGCTGCGGATGTTCATCTCGCGCGCGCCAAACCACAGCAGCATCGCCAGCGCGGCGGCAATCGCCGCCGTGTTAATGAAGAAGGTCGTGCGCACGACCTTCGGGTCAGGCAACCGTTC
>JAEUGX010000078.1 GCA_016795545.1 Opitutaceae bacterium | reverse complement strand
GCGAAGGACCGGGCGAAAATTGCGTCCGCCGGGGCATCCGCGGGGCCGGGAGCGGCTGCGGTCACCGCCGCCGGCGGGCGGGGGCGCGCTTCCGGGCGGGCCGGGCGGCGGGCGGCGCGGCGGCCTGCAGGGGCAGGACGGCGCGCACCACGCCGGGCTCGCGGTCGGCCGCGAGCGTGAAGCCGTGCCGCCGGAACACGCCGAGCATGTCGGAATTGTGGGTGTTCACCTGCGCCCACAGCCGGTCGAGCCCGCGCGCGCGCGCCACCTTGGTCAGCAGGCGCAGGAGGGTCGTCGCCATGCCCTGCTGGCGCATGGTCTCGCGGACCACGAAAGCCAGCTCGGCCGACCTCCCGTCCGGATCGAGGCAGTAGCGGCCGACGGCGTGCAGGACTTCGCCCCCCGGGGCGGCCGCGAAGATGCCCAGTGCGCAGTCGCGGGTCTGGTCGACGTTCACCAGCTGGTGGGCGCGCTCCGGGGTCATCGTCGCGACCAGGCAGCCGTAGCGGCCGTAGAGGGTGTCCGGGGTGTGGGAATGGAAGAACTCCTGGAGCTGCGGCTCGTCGCCGTCGTGCAGCAGTCGGACCGTGGCCGTGATCCGCTTGAACGCCGCCACCTGCGGCGGGAGTTCGCCGGCTGCGGGGGCGCGGACGATGCGGGTGGGGTCGGCCGGATTCATGGGCGACGCCGGCATCCAAGCGGTTCCCGGCGCCGGAGTCGACGCCGGAGTGGGTCCGGCCGGGCGCGGGTCGGTCGTGGCGGGCGGTGGCATGGGGCCAGCATACCGGCGGCGGGCGCTTCCGGCTGCGTGGAATTTGTCCGGGATGGCGCGTTTCTTGGGCCGCGCGCCCGCGGGGGGCTACGGCCGCACCCGGCAGGTGCCGCCCTCGATGAACTCGGGGACGACCAGGTGCTGCTTGGCCTTGAGGTTGCCGTCGTTGACCAGCTTGAGCGCGAGGCGGGTCACCCGGTGCACGAAGGTTTCCTGCGGGATCTGGTAATGGGCCACGGCCGGGCTGAGGATCTCGAAGACCGCGTCCTGGTCGCGCGCGATCAGCGCCACCTGGCCGGGCACGGCCAGTCCGCGCTGGAGCAGGTAGACCAGGACGACAAAGACGTACATGGGCCGGACCACCAGCAGGGCGGTAGGCGGGGTGGGCGAGTTGAACAGCGCGTCGAGCCGGGCGATCAGGTTGCGTGTCGTGCCGTTGTGCTGCACCACGACGGCGCTGGCGGGCTCGCGCGCGGTGGCGTTCCAGCGGGCGACGGCCTCCTCGAAGCCCTCGGCGCTGACGTTGTCGCCGCCCTTGTTGGTGTTGCGCATGATCATCGCCAGGCGCCGGTGGCCGTGGCGCAGGAAGACGCCCGCGGCATGGTGCGAGATCGAGCGGAAATCGATGTCGATCGAGGGCAGCGGGATCGAGGCGTCGCAGGAGCCGAGCACGAGCGCCGGGAAGGAATGCTCGACGAACCAGCGTTTCACGTTGTCGCTGGCGGAGAGCAGGACGCAGCAGAACACGCGGTGCTGGTGCAGGAAGGCCTCGAGCTTGCGGCGCTGCGCGCGCGCGCCGGAGGCCAGGCAGACCAGCATCTCGACCGGGATGCCGTGTTCGGCCAGCAGCAGCTGGATGCGGCTGACCATCTGGTGCACGTTGGAGGAAATGTAGGCCAGCTCCTCCTGCACGACGAGGCCGACCACGCGGCCCTGGCCGTCCTCCTGCCGGCGGTGGCGGGCCAGCAGCCGCGTGCGCCGGCCGTGGCCGATGTCGACGTAGCCCGCCTTCGCCAGCGCGCGCAGGGCGCCGCGGATGGTGGGGCGGCTCACCTGGAAGAGCTCGCACAGCCGGCGTTCGCTCGGCAGGTAGTCGCTCCACGTTCCCTGCTCGATGGCCTGGCGGATGCCGGCGGCCGTCTGGTCGGGCAGCAGGATGCGCTGGGGGATGACGATCGGGCTCTGGCGTTGCATGCGCGCGGCGATTGTCGCCGGCGCCGGCGGCCATGGCAATGTCGAAGTGCGCCTGTGGTCATGGAAAATGACCTCTCCAGAGGGTTTGTGGATGCAGGACGCCCTGCTAGGAAAACAGCAAGCTGGGAGCAGCGTCCGCTTCACCTCCGGATCCTCGCCCGGCCAGCCTGGAAGGCGCGTGCTCGTCGGCCCCTGTCCGCTGCGGGCGCCTCCCCCAGGCCCTTCCTGCCCGACACCCAACCCAAATCAATCCAGCCAAACCCATCTGAACCAGTACCGCTTACCCCCGGGGCTGTCCCAGTCCCTGCTTTTCGGCACGGCCCTCCTCGCCGCGGTGACCACCGCGTGGGCGCAGACGGCGCCCGTCGCCCCCGTCGCCAAGGACGACTCGTCCGAGGTCGTCGAGCTGTCGCCGTTCGTCGTTTCCGAGCAGAGCAACCAGGGCTACCGCGCCGCGCAGACCATGCTCGGCAGCCGTTCCGCCAAGGACCTCGTCGATATCCCCTCGAGCATCAGCATCATCAATCTCGAGATGATGAACGACTTCAACGCCGAGACGGTGCACGAGGTCTTCCGCTACGGTGTCAGCGGGGCGACGCAGAACCAGACCTTCAACGAGGACATGAACGTCCGCGGCTTCCGGTCGATCAACAGCACGCTCCGCGACGGCGTGCCGAGGGCCGGCGGCTCGAACAAGTTCCCGCCGCTCTATGACGTCGAGCGCGTCGAGGTTCTCAAGGGCCCGGGCGCGATGCTGACCGGCACCAACACCCCGATCGGCGGCACCATCAACTACATCTCCCGCGCCCCGACGGACAAGTTCAAGGGCGAGGCGCAGGTGACGATCTCCGACACCGGCGGGTTCCGCTACCAGGCGAACGTCTCCGGCCCGGCGGTCAAGTCGGGCGATTTCCGCATGAACTACCGCGTGACGGTCGGCGGCCTCGACGAGGACGAGCCGACCTCGACGCCGACCGAGTTCCAGAAGCAGCAGTTCTTCGGCGCCGGCCTGGCCTTCTACTTCGGCAGCCGCACGAGCATCGTGGCGCACGCCTACCACTTCATCGACGACACCTACCGCTACCCGCAGGACTTCCTCGACATCACCGCCCCGGTCGACCCCGTCACCGGCCTGCAGGAGGCGCGCCTCAACCAGTATTCGGTCCGCGGCTTCGCCCCGCACCAGAAGAAGCACGGCGAGTGGCCGCTGACGACCCAGGGCGCCAGCGTCACGCTGCTCTCCCGGCTCCTCGACGACCTGAACCTGCGCATGGTCTACGGCTACTACTGGGCCGACGACAACGCCACCCGCCCGCGCGGCATCACGGTCGCGGCGAACAACTTCACGCTCAACCGGCAGTACGGCCGCTTCCTCCTGGATACGGAGTCCCACAACCTCCAGATGGACCTGATGCACACGTTCACGCGGGAGCACTTCAAGCTGAACACCAGCATCGGCGCCGACGGCACCTCCGGTCGCTTCATCATCCGACAGCTGAACGGCAACATCTCCGCGCTCGACACGCGGACGCCGAGCTCGGTCTACGCCGCGGACGACGCGTTCTTTGCGCAGTTCACGAGCGACGATTCCTTCTTCGTCACCCGCCCGGCGGGCTTCACGGGCACGCCCACGAAGACCAAGACCAGCTCCCGCGCGGCCTCCTACTACATCTTCGAGAACGCCAGCTTCTGGAAGGATCGGATCATCCTCGCCGGCGGCCTGCGCTGGTACAAGCCGCAGCAGACGATCCAGAACGACGTCGCCAACACGCTCACCGACTCGAACCTGGATAACTTCCAGGTCCACAACTACGGCGTCGTGTTCAAGGTGCTGCCGCAGGTCTCGCTGTACTACCTGAACTCGGAGAATGTCTTCCCGCCCGACGCGGCCGTCTTCACCGACCGCTTCACCTCGGGCGACCGCCTCGGCGAGCCGTTCCGGCAGCAGGAAGGCCAGCTCGAGGAATACGGCGTGAAGTTCCAGCACAACTTCACCAAGGACTTCCAGGTCTACGGCAGCGTCGCGATCTTCGACATGGCGCAGACCAATCTCCGCACCACCGGCGTGCTGGAGAGCGGCCAGCTGGGCCAGGTGCAGTCCGGCCGGGACGAGTCCGAGGGCTGGGAGACCGACATCGGCATCCAGGCCAAGGCCGGTCCGGGCCGCTTCGACGTCATCCTGACCTACTTCGACGGCACCAGCAACGTGTCGAGCGCGGTCGGGACCAAGGTCGGCCTGGCCAAGGAGGCGAACAACTTCGTGCCCACGAACTACAGCGCCTTGGTGAAGTACAGCTGGGCGGAGGGCGCCCTCAAGGGCCTGATGCTCGGCCTCGGCACCTACAAGGAGGACCCCCTCCGCAACGCGACCTTCTCCATCTCCCGCCCGCAGCGCTATGACGGCTTCGCCCGCTACGTCTGGGGCAACAGCTGGGAGGCCCAGGTCAACCTCGAGAACCTCACCGACGAACGCTACATCGTCCAGGTCTACGGCACCGGCCTGGTGCAGGCCTCCGATCCCTTCCGGACCCGCTTTACCGTCCGTTACCGGTGGTAAGGCGAAGCCCGGATAAACCGGTGTTTTGATCCGAACCGCGCCCGCACCCCCGGGCGCGGTTCTTTTTTGGGGCCTCCCGGCCGGTTCTCCGTCAGGTTCGCCCGCGGACTGCCGGGACGATACTGGCCGTGATGGGGGTGAGGCGTCGAATAGTCGCAAGTCGGAAGGTCGAAACTCCGCGCACTCCTCCCGCAAATCCCGCGCTCGAGCGCGAATCAAACCAGGGACGCAGGCAATCAGGAGCACTGGCGAAGAAGCTTGAACCGCAAAATGCGCGAAGTCGCGCGCAAGGGGATGGCCGGCCTCGGCCGGCAAGATTTCCCCCCGTCCATCGCGTGCTTTCGCGTCTTTCGCGGTTCCCCGCAGGCCTGTCCGGGAGGGCAGGGACCGGCCCAGGCAGGTCGGCTTTGAAACGCAACGGACTCCGTCGCGCCGGCGCCGGCTTATTTGCGGTCGCCCGCGGACGGCAGCGCGAAGGCCACGTAGGAGTCGCCGGGCTTGGTGCCCATGCGGCCGCCGCCGCAGGCGATGACCACGTATTGCCGGCCGTTGACGAGGTAGGTGGCCGGGGTGGCGTAGCCGCCGGCCGGCAGCTTCGTCTTCCAGAGCTCGCGGCCCGTCTTGACGTCGTAGGCGCGGAACATCTCGTCCTTGGTCGCGCCGATGAAGAGCAGGCCGCCGGCGGTCACGATCGGGCCGCCGGAGTTCTCGGTGCCGGTCACGGGGATGCCGCGCGCCGTCAGTTCGGGATGTTCGCCGAACGGGATTTTCCAGAGGTACTCGCCGGTGTTCAGGTCGATGGCGTTGAGCGTGCCCCAGGGCGGCTTGACGGCCGGATAACCCTCGGGATCGAGCCACTGCACCATGCCGGTGTGCACGAACGGGAGATTGGTCGCCGGGGCGGCTTCGGACCGGACCGCCGGGCGCGGGTCCTCGCGGGGGGCGGCCGCGGGATTCGGGGCCTGGAGGTAGTCAAGCAGGGCCTTGATCTCCGCGTCGGGAAGGTGCCCGAACGGGGGCATGGCGCCGCGGCCGTTCTTGACCACGGTGCGGACGGCCCCGAGCGGCTGGCGGTCGGTGATGCCGACGAGCGAGGGGATGCTGGCGGCCGGGTTGCCCTGGCGCTCGGCGCCGTGGCAGGCCACGCAGTTCTTGAGGTAGGTCTGCAGGCCGAGCGAGGCCAGCGTGTCGTATTCGATCATCGCCACGGTCCAGGGCAGCTCCTGCCCGTTGACGTAGAGGATGCCCGCCGGGTCGGTGGCGGCGCCGCCCCATTCGCCGCCGCCGGCGAAGCCGGGGAAGACGATCGTGCCCTCGCGGCTGGGCGGAAGGAAGGGGACGTGCGGCCGCAGTTTGATGAATTTCTGCAGCACCGCCGCGTGCGCGGCGGGCGAGATGTCCGTGATGTCCTCCCACGAGAAACGCTGCCGCGAGAACGGCGCGGGCTTGGCCGGGACCGGCTGGGTCGGGGCGGTGTACTCGCCGGGCAGGTCCGACGCCGGCGCCGGCTGCTCGATGATCGGGAAGAGCGGCTCGCCGGTCTCGCGGTGAAAGACGAACACGTGGCCCGACTTGGTGATCTGCGCCACGGCCGGGATCTCGCGGCCGTCGCGCCGCACGGTCAGCAGGTTGGGCGGCGCCGGCAGGTCGCGGTCCCACAGGTCGTGGCGCACGAACTGGTAGTGCCAGACCCGCTTGCCCGTAGCGGCGTCGAGCGCGATGAGGGAGTTGGCGAACAGGTTGTCGCCGGCGCGGTTGCCGCCCCAGAAATCGAAGGTCGCCGAACCGGTCGGACAGAAGACGAGCCCGCGCTCCTCGTCGAGCGACAGCCCGGCCCACGGGTTCGCGCCGCCCGTGACCTTCCAGGCGTCGGGCGGCCAGGTCTCGTACCCGTATTCCCCGGGGCGAGGCACGGTGCGGAAACGCCAGACGAGGCGGCCCGTGCGGACGTCATAGGCGCAGATGTTGCCGCTGGCCGCGGCGTCCGGGCCCTCGCCGACCTTGATCGGCATGATGATGAGGTTCCGGTAGATCACGCCCGGGGAGCGGGCCAGCACCATCATGCGGGAATCCGGGTCGTCCTGGCCGGGCGAGAGGTTGACGCGCCCGCCTTCGCCGAAGCCGGGGATCAGCCGGCCGGTGCGGGCGTCGACCGCGTGCAGGAAGCGGCCGGCGCCGAAGAGGATGCGCTGGTCGTCGCCGTCCCGCCAGTAGCTCAGCCCGCGGTTCAGCCCGCCGTCGGCCCCGGGAAACGGGTCGAACCGCCAGCGCTCGACTCCCGTGGCGGCGTCGAGCGCGGCCAGCTGGTTCGACGGCGTGGTGCAGTAGAGCACGCCGTCGATCATGAGCGGATTCGACGAGATCACCGAGACCGCCGGGCGGTCGCCGCCGCTGCGCCAGGTCCAGGCCACCTCGAGCTGGTGGACGTTG
>JAEUGX010000072.1 GCA_016795545.1 Opitutaceae bacterium | reverse complement strand
CCTTCCGCTGCTCGAGGCCGAAGGCGACGTTCTCCGCCACCGACAGGTGGGGCCACAGCGCGTAGCTCTGGAACATCATGCCGGTGTTCCGCTTGTGGGGCTCGAGCCGAGTGACATCCTCGTCGCCGAACAGGATCTGCCCGCGCTCCGGGATGTAGAATCCCGCCAGGCTCCGCAGGAGCGTGGTCTTGCCGCAGCCGCTCGGGCCGAGCAGGAAGAAAAGCTCCCCCGGGTTGATGGTGAGATCCAGGCCGTGCAGGGCCACGACGCTGCCGAATTGCTTGGTCAGTTGCTTAACCTGGATGGAAATCATCGGGAAGGCGCGCGGCGCCCGCGAGGCAACCGCTCGCCCGGAGGTAAGTCAAAAAAATAAACCCCCGCGCCCTGTCGTAACGGATTGCCATGCCCCGGCCGCCGGCCAGTGAATAGGGCATGCCCTCGCCCAAAGGCCCGCCCGAGCTCAGGCACCTGGAGCGCGTCCTGGTCTCGCCCCAGGCCATCAAGCGCCGCGTCGCCGCGCTCGGAGAGCGGCTGAACGCCGACTACGCGCGCAAGGACATGATGGTCGTGGCCATCGTCAACGGGGCCCTGATCTTCACCGCCGACCTGCTGCGCGTGCTGCGCAGCCCGCTGCGGCTCGACTGCCTGCGCGCCTCCAGCTACCACACGGGCACGCGGGCGGTCGGCGAGCCGCGGATCGTCGACCAGATGAAGCTCGACGTGAAAGGGCATCACGTGCTGCTCGTCGACGACATCCTCGACACCGGCAAGACCCTCGCCGCCGTCGCCGGCCTGATCAAGGACAAGGGCGCAGCCTCGGTGCGGACCTGCGTGCTGCTCGACAAGAAGGCCCGCCGCGCGGTGCCGTTCGAGGCCGATTACGTCGGCTTCGAGATTCCCAACGAATTTGTCGTGGGCTACGGGCTGGATTTCAACGAGCGCTACCGGAACCTCCCGTGCATCGGCGTGCTGAAGCCGCGCTACTATCGGGAAAAGTGATCCGCCGCACCGGTTAGAGCGGCTCGAACTCCGCCGTCAGGATCCGGCCGTAGTTCAGGATGAACTTGGTCCGCGACCAGTTTTCGTACGTCTTCGAATCGTGGCTGCCGTGGTAGTGGTCCGGGTAGCGCGCGTCCTGCCACCAGAGGGCCGCTGCCACCTTCGTCTCCGTGCGGAGCGGAAGCCGCGTATCCCGGGCGATCCAGTACCTGGTCACGACCAGCTGGCCGGCCGCCGAGAGCTGCACGGTCCCCGCCGCGAACTGCGGCGCGAACTCGGGACCGACGAGGTCGCCGGGGGACCAGTCCGCGCCGTTCTGCCAGATGGTCCGCTTGAACAGGTAACAGGCCTTGCCGTCCAGGGTGGTGATGCCTTCGAACCGGAATGACGCCGGCGCCTCCACCCGGCGCGGCACGGCCGCCAGGCGGAGCTGCGGGAGCCCGACCCAGGCGTCCGCCGTCCACTGCTCGCCGGGCACGGCGTGGGCCCTGAGCGGGGCGCAGAGCAGGTCGTGCAGCAAGACGCCCTGCCAGGAAACGACGTCGTCGTTCGTCGGCACGCCCGGCTCCAGTTGGCGACCGCTCGGCAGCAGCGTCGTTGGCAGCGTCCCGGGCCCCCGGTCCCACCGGGCCCGAAAGCCGCCGCCCTCGGGCGCGCCGACGGCCAGGGTGAATTCGGCCTCGCGCCGGGCGACGGCGGAAACGTAGTCGTGAGCGCCGGCCGCCTGCGCCTGTCCGGAGGCGGCCGCCAGATCGATCGGGCGCATCGTACTCGTGAAGGACTCGGTCCCGGGAGGATGCGGGAGGGAAAAGACGCGCAGCAGCTCGGGATAACCGGAGATCACCTGCTCCTCCTTCAGCCTGACCCGCAGCCTGAGGCGGTCGCTCCAGCCGTAGCGCGGCGCCGGGCCGTCCGGCAGGAGCGCGGCCATCAGCTGCTGCACACCGCGCGTGTGCCCGGTGTCCTGGCGGAACAAATGGGCGTTCCCGAAAGTGCCGGCGTCGCCCAACAGCAGCACCTTGCCCTTCCCCCGCGTCGCCAGCACGGCGATCGGGCCGGGCACCCGTGCATTGGGACTCTCCAGCAACACCTGGGTGGTCGAAGCCGCGGAGGGCAGGATCTCCAGCGTCGTGCCGTTCCCGAAAATGAGGTCGGAAGCGTCGTCAAAGAAAGGGTGGTCCCGCGGGATCGGGACCGAGACGGTGTCCGTCTGCCGTGCGAGAAACCGCACGCCGAAGCGCCGGGCGATGCCGTTGAGTCCGTCCAGGTCGAGATCACTTTGCGCGGGGTCCGTGATGCTGTTGGCGACCAGGATCAGGCTCCCGCCCCGGTCCACGAAGGCCTCGAGCAGGTCGGCTTCCCGCTCGGTGAGATTCGCGCGTCCGCCCTTCTCGGCCCGCACGGGGCAAACCAGCATGAAGGCATCGGCCTGCTCCAGCCGCTCCTTCGCCAGCGGCGCGCGGCTCACCTCGACGCGAAACCGGTCCGAGATCAGCTCCGCGAAGGCGAACGTACCGTTGGCGATCGCGTTGGCTTCGGGCGAATAGAAATTCGACTGGTTGCGCAGGTCCGGCCCGCCCCGGGCGACGCCCTGTCCGAATTGCGCCTCGTCGCGCGCCCGCTGGTAATAATCGTCGAAAAGCAGCACCCGGGGGGCGCCGGCATGACCGCCCGCGGCGAAAACCCAGAACGCGACGCAAGCGAGGAGACGATTAACGGACCAGGTCGAGGGTCGGCCAAAGCCGGTGCGGGACGAGGGAAGGGGCGGCATCGCAGCAAAATGGCGGAGAGAGGGGGATTCGAACCCCCGGTAGGCTTTTACACCTACAACGCTTTAGCAAAGCGCCGCTTTCGACCACTCAGCCATCTCTCCGTGCTAAGGGTTTTGAGGAAACATCCGGGGCCTGAAAGTTCAAGGGCTTTTTGTTAAGGGGGAGCAGCGTACCCGACCGGAGTCACACCAAAGCCTTGCCATCCGCCCGAAACATGCGCACCCGATTGCGAGCATTTCCCCCGCCATGGCCCGTCCCGCTCCCGAGTTCATCTTCGACTTTGAAAACCTGACCGTCATGCGCGGCGACCGCCCCGTGCTGCGCGGGTTCACGCTGCGGATGCGCCGGGGCGAGCACCTCGCGCTCCTCGGCCCCAACGGCTCGGGCAAGTCGACGCTGGTGAAGCTGATCACGTCCGAGCTCTACCCCTACACGGGCGTGCGGAAATTCCGGTGCCGGCTTTTCGACCTGGAGCAATGGGCCCTCGAGGACCTGCGCCGGCATCTCGGGATCGTCGCCCTCGACCTGCTCCACAACCTGTCCCACGAGGTCACCGTCCGCGAGGTGACGGCCCGGGAAATGATCCTCTCCGGATTCTTCAACAGCGTCGGGCTCTGGCCCCATCACCGGGTCCGGCCCGCGCACGAGCGCCGGGCGCGCGAGATCCTGCGCTTCCTCAACATCTCCCACCTCGCCCACCGGCGGCTGTCGGCGATGTCGTCCGGCGAGCAACGCCGGGCCCTGATCGGCCGCTCGCTCGTGCACGATCCCGACACCCTGATCCTCGACGAGCCCACCAACAGCCTCGATCCGGGCGCCGTCCGAGACTTCCGCCAGGTGATGCGCAAGCTGGCCCGGGCGGGCAAGAGCCTGATCCTCGTGACCCACCACATCTCCGACCTGATCCCCGAGATCGGGCGGGTGATCCTGATCAAACGGGGGCGCATCGTCGCCGACGGCCCGACCCGCCGCGTGCTGACCTCCCCCGCCCTGTCGCGCCTGTTCGGCGCGCCGCTCCGCGTGGTCCGTCGGAGCGGCAGCTACGACCTCGTGTCCGGCTAGCGCCCGCGCCTCGGAGCGCGGGCAAAAAAAAGCGCCGCGGATGATCTCCCGCGGCGCCTCGGCTCAGTACCGGTAGTGTTCCGGCTTGTAGGGGCCCTCGACCGGGACGCCCAGGTACTCGGCCTGAGCCGGCGTGAGCTTGGTCAGCTTGGCGCCGATCTTGTCGAGGTGAAGCCGGGCGACCTCCTCGTCGAGGTGTTTGGGCAGGCGGTAGACATTGACTCGGTAGGTGTCGCGATTCTTCCACAGGTCGATCTGCGCCAGCGTCTGGTTCGTGAAGCTGTTCGACATCACGAACGAAGGGTGGCCGGTGGCGCAGCCCAGGTTCACGAGGCGGCCCTCGGCGAGCAGGTAGATGCTGCGGCCGTTCGGGAACGTGTACATGTCGTACTGCGGCTTCACCGTGACCCGCTTGGCGTCGGAGGTGTTCAGGCGGTCGACCTGGATCTCGTTGTCGAAGTGGCCGATGTTGCACACGATCGCCTGGTCCTTCATCTGCCGCATGTGCTCGAGCGTGATGATGTCGCGGTTGCCCGTGGTGGTGACGTAGAGGTCGGCCGTGCCGAGCGTGCTCTCGATCGTGTTGACCTCGAAGCCCTCCATGGCCGCCTGCAGGGCGTTGATCGGGTCGATCTCCGTGACGATGACGCGGGCGCCGAAGCCCTTGAGCGAGTGCGCGGAGCCCTTGCCCACGTCGCCGTAGCCGCACACGCAGGCGACCTTGCCGGCGATCATGACGTCGGTGGCGCGCTTCAGGCCGTCGGCCAGCGACTCGCGGCAGCCGTAGAGGTTGTCGAACTTCGACTTGGTGACCGAGTCGTTCACGTTGATCGCGGGCACGCGCAGCTTGCCCTTCTCGAGCATCTGGTAGAGGCGGTGGACGCCCGTGGTCGTCTCCTCCGAGACGCCGCGCCACTCCTTGGCCAGCGTGGTCCAGCGCAGCGGGTCCTCCTTGTGCACGCGCTTGAGCAGGTTCTTGATGACCTGCTCCTCGTGCGAGCCCGACGGGCTGTTGACCCAGTCGCTGCCCTCCTCGAGCTCGCAGCCCTTGTGAATGAGCAGCGTGACATCGCCGCCGTCGTCGACGACGAGCTGCGGGCCCTTGCCGCCCGGAAACGCG
This sequence comes from Opitutaceae bacterium, assembly GCA_016795545.1. Lineage (GTDB taxonomy): Bacteria > Verrucomicrobiota > Verrucomicrobiia > Opitutales > Opitutaceae > Lacunisphaera. Next base: position 8,438 of record JAEUGX010000072.1, on the reverse strand, counting down.
ATGGCGCGGAGGGTCAGGTCCCAGTACTCCTCGAGCGTCTCGCCCTTCCAGGCGAAGACGGGAGTGCCCGCCTTCGCGATCGCGGCAGCGGCGTGGTCCTGGGTGGAGAAGATGTTGCACGAGGCCCAGCGGACGTCGGCGCCGAGTTCCTTGAGGGTCTCGATCAGGACGGCGGTCTGGATCGTCATGTGGAGCGAGCCGGTGATCCGGACGCCCGCGAGCGGCTTGGTCGGGCCGAACTTCTTGCGGACGGCCATCAGGCCGGGCATCTCATGCTCGGCGATGGCGATTTCCTTGCGGCCCCAGTCGGCGAGCGTGAGGTCCTTGACCAGGAAGTCCTGGGATTTCGATGAGGTGGAAGCGGTGGCCATGGCGGATGGGTTTTAGGCGGTTGCGGTTCAGCGGACGGCCGCGCGAAGGGCGGCGGCCCGGGTGGTCTTTTCCCACGGCAGGTCGGTCTTGCCGAAGTGGCCGTAGTTCGTGGTTTGGCGGTAGAGGGGACGCAGCAGATTGAGCTGCTGCACGATATCAGCCGGCTTGAAGCTGAACACCTGGTTGACGGCCGCCGTGATGCGGTCGTCGGCGATGACGCCCGTGCCGAAGGTCTCGACGCGGACCGACACCGGATGCGGATGTCCGATGGCGTAGGCGAACTGGATTTCCGCGTGCGTGGCCAGGCCGGCGGCCACGATGTTCTTGGCGACCCAGCGGCCCATGTAGGCGGCGGAACGGTCGACCTTGGAGGGATCCTTGCCCGAGAAGGCCCCGCCGCCGTGGCGGCCCCAGCCGCCGTAGGTATCGACGATGATCTTGCGGCCCGTGAGGCCGGAGTCACCCTGCGGTCCGCCCACCACGAAGCGCCCGGTGGGGTTGATCAGGTACTCGGTCTTGCGGTTCAGCATGCGCGCCGGAATGACCTTCTTGACCACGTGCTCGATCAGGTACTGCTCGATGGTCGCGTGGGCGACGTCGGCGGTGTGCTGGGTGGAGATCACCACGTTGACCACCTCGACCGGCTGGTCGTTCTCGTAGCGGACGGAGACCTGCGACTTGGCGTCGGGCCGGAGCCAGGAGACCTTGCCGGACTTGCGCAGCTTCGTGAGCTGGCGGCCCAGGCGGTGCGCGAACATGATCGGCGTCGGCATCAGCTCGGGCGTCTCGTTGCAGGCGTAGCCGAACATGATGCCCTGGTCGCCGGCGCCCTGCTCGGCCGTCTTCTTGCCCTTCGCCTTCTTGGCATCGACCCCCTGCGCGATGTCCGGCGACTGGCGGGTCAGGTAGTTGTTGATGAAAACCTGGTCGGCGTGAAACACGTCGTCATTGTTCACGTAGCCGATGTCGCGGATCGCCGCGCGCACGATCGCCTCGTAGTTCAACTTCGCGCGGGTCGTGATCTCGCCCGCGAGGATCACCATGTTCGACTTGACCATGGTCTCGCACGCCACGCGGCTCAGCCGATCCTGCGCCAGGCAGGCGTCGAGCACGCTGTCCGAAATCAGGTCGGCGACTTTATCCGGATGTCCCTCACCCACGGACTCCGAGGAGAAAACGAAGGAGTTTGCCATAAGCCGCGAAGAAAGCCCCACCCCCTCCAGGTGGCAAGTATATTATCAACATATACGGATTCCATGATACGTACGATACCCTGAATTTTTCCTCGCCGCCGGCACTGCTATAAATGTCTTATGAAATGCAGATTCCACCAGTGACCGAGCTTCAAACCACCTGCCGGATGTCGTACATGGATTCACCTTGTCCACCCTGGCACCTTTCCCACCGCGTATGAATCAACTGCCAATCCTCAATCCGGAGGCCATCGCGGCGTTGCGCAGCCTGAGTCCCGAAGGTGATGCGTCGTTCTTGCGGGAGCTGATCGACATTTTCCTGGCCGACACCCCCAAGCAGCTCGGATCGCTCGAAGCGGCGCTCGCGGCCCGGAACCAGGAGGGGGTCATTCGCGCCGCGCACACGATCAAAGGCAGCTCGGGCAATTTCGGTGCCATGCAGTTCGCCCAGGTCGCGCAGAAGATCGAGTCGTTCGGCAAGGCGAACGATCTGGCCGGGGCCGCGTCGCTGCTCGGCGAGCTCAAGGAAGAGTACGCGCGCGTGGCCGGCGAGTTGCAGCAGCTCGCCGCCGGCGCCTGAGGATCCGGTTTCCGGGCATGCGTCCAAGGCGACTCTGGATCCTGCCCCTGCTCTGCGCCGCGGCGCAGCCGCTGCTCGCGTTGGATTGGGAGGCGCGCACGCAGACGCTGGCGCCGGCGCCGTTCCAGCTCACCCAGGACGTCCGCTTCGCATTCCGCAACTCCGGCAGCCGGCCGGTGACCATCCTCGATCTCGCGACCAACTGCGATTGCCTGGAAGCCGTCTCGGACCGCCGGACCTACGCGCCGGGCACGGCCGGCGTGATCACGGCCCGTTTCACGGTGGGCGACCGCTTCGGGCTCTATGAGCGCTTCATCAGCGTGACGACCGACGAGCAGGCCCAGCCGGTCCGGCTCACGGTGCGCATCCAGGTTCCGGAGGTCGCGACGCTGGCGCCGCGCACCGTCACGTGGCAGCGAGGCGGGCCGGCGGACGAGCGGACGGTGCTGATCCAGGTCGCCGAGGGCATCCGTATTGAATTCACGGAAACCAGCGTCACCACGCCCACCTTCACCGCGCACCTGGTCCCACGGGAGGCCGGCCGCAGCTACGTGCTGGCCGTCAAGCCGGCGGCGGGCACCGTCGACGCGGCCAGCGCGGCGATCCGTGTTTTCGGCCGCGCCGCCTCCGGCCAGCCGGTGGTCGTGAGCGCGTACGCCAACGTCGAGTAGTCGCCGCCTAGCGGTAGAGCGCGGTGACCGGCGTTGCGGTCAGGACGTTGTACTGCCGCACGGCCAGCCGCCACCACTCCGCCAGTTGGGTGGGCGGCAGCTTCCAGAGCTGCTCGTGCAGCCAGATCATCGACTCCGCGTCGAGCAGGAGAGCGAGTTTCTCCCGGGACGTCAGGCGGGCCGGGCCGTCGGCGAGGAGCCGGCGGCGGAGCTCGAAGAAATAGGACCGCACCGCATGGCTGCCCGAACGCTGGCGCAGGAGGGAGACATGGACCGCGTTGATGTAGGGATCGAGCACCGCCTGCAGCAGGCCGTAATCCTCGCGCAGGGGGGGAATCGGCTGCATGTGCCGGTAACATTCCTCGAGGTGCTGCTCCAGGCGCACCAGTTCCCGCGGCGGATTCGTCTCCTCCGGCGTTAGGAACAGGCCCAGCTCCCGGGCGCGCCGGCCGAAGCGGGCCCGGCCGAGAAAGATTGAGAGCGGCGCCGACAGGACGAGGCCGGCCAGGACCGGGCTCAGCCACCAGAAATAGGACGGCACGAGGATGAAGGCCGACACGCCCCAGACGAGGCCGAACGCCGTCTGGCCCGCGTGGGTGATGATGGCTTCACGCCAGTCCGTGTCGTCGCTCGCCGTGCGCCGCTGCGTCACCCACGCCACGCCCTGCCCGAGGAGGATGTAGAGGACGAACTTGGTGTGGAACATCATGTTCACCGGCGCCAGCAGCGCCGAAAGCACGGCCTCCAGGACCGCGCTCGCCACCAGCCGCAGCGGACCGCCGTAGGCTTCGCCGCCCCGGCGTTTCAGCTCGATGCCGACGCTGACCACTTTGGGCAGAAATAGCAGCAGCAGCGTGAACAGGAAGAGTGCGATGGCCTGGGGCACCTCGAACACCAGGCCGAAAAACGACACGTAGGCCTCGGCGTGGTAGCGCGTGTACGCTCCGGCCGCCACCTCGCGGAAGGTGTGGATGCTGCTGATCAGCAGGAAGAGCATCCAGAGCGGCGAAGCCACGTAGGCCATGATACCCTGGAGCAGGTGCAGTCGGTTCACCGGATGGAAGCCCCGCGCCAGCAGCAGCCAGCTGTGCTGCAGGTTGCCCTGGCACCAGCGCCGGTCGCGCTTGGCGCTGTCAATCAGCGTGGGCGGTCCTTCCTCGTAGCTGCCCTCGAGCTCGTGGGCGAGCCACACCCCCCAGCCCGCGCGCCGCATGAGGGCCGCCTCGACGAAATCGTGGCTGAGGATCCGGCCGCCGAACGGCTCGCGCCCCGGCAGTTCCGGCAGGCAGCAGTGGTCGATGAAGGGCGCCACCCGGATCACCGCGTTGTGCCCCCAGAAATTGCTCTCGCCCTGGTGCCAGTAGTTGAGGCCCGCCAGGAACAGCGGGCTGTAGAGCCGGTTGGAGAACTGCTGGAAGCGTACGTAGAGCGTGGTGCCGTTCACGACGCGCGGGGCGGTCTGGATGATGCCGACCTTGGGATTGCGCTCCATCATCGCGACCAGGCGGACCAGGGTGTCGCCGGTCATGATGCTGTCGGCATCGAGCACCACCAGGTAGCGGTATTTGCGCCCCCAGCGGCGCAGGAAGTCGGCCACGTTGCCGCTCTTCTTGTTGATCGCGATCCGGCGCTTCCGGTAGAAGATGCGGCCGAAGCCATTGAGCTGCTTGCAGAGCTCGACCCAGGCGATCTCCTCCTGGATCCAGTTCGTCGGCTGGTTGGAATCGCTGAGAATGAAGCAGTCGAAGCTCTCCAGCCGCCCCGTCTGCTGGAGCGAGCGGTAAATCACGCGCAGGCCCTCGAAGACCCGGCTGGGGTCCTCGTTGAAGATCGGCATGACGATCGCCGTCGACGCCAGCGGCAGGCCGGCCGGGTCCTCGTCCGCGATCGAGCGCGTGATCCGATAAGGGTCGCCCTGGCGGTTGAGGACGTAGAGCCCGAGGAGCGCGGTGCTGAAGCCGGCGGCGATGTGGGTGAACAGCACAACAAAGAGGACCAGCACGACCCATTCGACCGCCTCCATGCCGTCGCGCCAGAGCAGGTCCGCCATGAACCAGGTGGCGAGGCTCGACAGCAGGAAGACCAGCGTGAGGAACGTGATCCGCCGCCGCCCCACCCGGCCGCGGTCGACCTGTTCGACGGTGAAAAGTGCGGCCATGGTTCAGCGGGTGGCGAGGAACACGGCCGCAAGCACGGCCAGAAAGAGCGCCCACAGCAGCAGGACGCGGAGCACCGGCAGCCGCTCGATCCGTTCGAGGGTCTGCCCCGCCGCCTCCGGGAGCAGGCCCAGGTCGATCTCGCGCGGCACCATGCTGGAGACGGCCAGATCCGGCCCGGCCTGGATGGAGCTTTGCCGCATCTCGCGGGCAAAATCATCGGGGACGGGTCCGTCCTCCAGGAACGCGTACGGCCAGCGCTCCATGCCGTCGCACAAGAGCATGGCGACCCGGCCCTCGGTGGCGATGCGCTCGTGCGAGACGTCCGCCGCGCCCAGGGCGGAGGCAAACCATGCGTCCATCAGCCGGTCCGCCTCCTCGATCGCCAGCGTGGCCGGGTCGAGCTGCGGGTTCCGCTCGTGGCGGCCCGCCGCGGCGGCCAGCACCCGCTGGATGAGCCGGCTCTGGTGCAGCCGGTTGTGCATGCGGTGCGCGCGCAGGTAGTCCTCGACTCGCCCGTAGGCGGCGTTCCACTGCTCGAGCGTGCCGGTGCGGGGCCGGAACGCGCCTAGGGTGTCCAAAGCAGGCTCCATGTCTCGGTCAGCACGTGCGGCCCCTTCCGCAGGAAGCAGCGCAGTTCCACGGGCGCCGGATCGGCGCCGGCCGCCAGTTCGAACACGACCCGCCAGGCGCCGCTGAAGGGATTTTTCTGCACGACCGCCGGACCCGCCTGGCGGGCCCCGGGACCCACGGTCACGACCGCCTCGATTTCCGGATCGTTCGGCTGGACATCGAGGTAGGCTCCGCCGAACTCCAGCACGAAACGCCGGAGCCCCGGCCGGCCCGGCACGGTCGCGCTCCGCGTCGACAGCACATAGCCACCCGGCGGCCGGCGGCCGGGGTCCGACATCCAGCGGAGGTTGTATTCGTACGCCAGGGCCTCGCCGGCGGGCGGCAACTTGGCCGGGACCCAGAAGGCGACGATGTTGTCGGCCGTCTCATCGGCGGTCGGCAGTTCCACCAGCCGGATCGAGCCGGGGCCCCAGTCGCCGACCGGCTCCACCCAGGCGCTCGGCCGCTCGTGATAGTAGGCCTCGAGGTCGTCATAATGCGCGAAAGCCCGATCGCGCTGCATGAGCCCGAAGCCCCGCGGACTGCGGTCGAGGAAGGTCGAGTTCCGCACGGTCCGGGGATTCTCCAGCGGACGCCAGATCCACTCGCCGGTCCCCGCGGCCAGCAGGAGGCCGTCGGAATCGTGGACTTCCGGTCGGAAGTCATCGCGGGCCCAGCCGGAGTTTTCCCCGTGGGCGAACATGCTGGTCAGCGGCGCCAGTCCCAGGAGGCCCGGATCCTTGCGGAAGTACACGGCGGCGCGGACGTTCATGACGGTGTCGGCCCCGGGCCGGATCACGAAGCGGAACGCCCCCGCCACGCTCGGTCCGTCCAACAGCGCGTACACGGTGACGGTAGCCGCGTCGGGAGCGGGCCGCTGCACCCAGAACTCCTCGAAGATCGGGAATTCCTCCGGCACCGGCCCGCCGGAGTTGAGCGCCAGCCCGCGCGCCGAAAGCCCGTAGTGCTGGCCCTGGCCGAGCGCGCGGAAGTAGCTGGCGCCGAGAAACACGGCGATCTCATCCCACTTATCGGGACGGTTCAGGGGGTGCAGGATCCGGAATCCCGCGAAGCCCATGTCCGACGGCAGCAGCCAGGGCTTGCGTCCGCCGTACGTGAACATCTGGCGCGAGAAATTGATCCGTGACACGTCCGCACCGACAAGCTGGTTGATCCGGACATCCTTGGAGTAAATCCCGCCCGGGTGGAAGAACTGCAGTTCAAACGGCAGCCGGTCGCCGTGCCACCACGCCCGCTCGCGGTTGAACTCGATCTTCCGGTATTCGTCGTAGTCGTATTTCTGCAGGGACGACGGCACGTGCGAGGGCCGGGCCTCATAGGGCCGGGCCGCCAGCGCCTTAGCCCGGAACTGGAGCATCTCGAAATCAAACGCCGCTCCGGCACCCGCGGCGTCTCCCGCGCCCGTCAGCGCCAGCAGTCCGACCAAGCAGTGTCCGGCCGCGCTGCGCTCCGCCCATCGCCGGACCAGCGTCCGGCCCGCACCCGCTATCATCCGGGCCGTGTTCCCTGCCAATCGCCTGAAGGCCTTCACCCTAGAGAAAGAAGCCGCGTTGCTTTTCCGAGATGGGCAGACCCGTGCGTTCCATGACCTTGAGCAAATCCTCCCAGATGGCTCGCTTGGACCGGTTGCTTTGATTGCGCAGGATATACGAGGGATGATAGGTAACCATGACCGGAATCCCCGCGAACTGGTTCCAGCGTCCGCGGATCTCACCCAGAGTCTTGAAAGTGTCTGCACCTAGCAGGCCGCCGGCCGCGGTCGCTCCGAGCGCCACGATCACCGCCGGCTGCACGATGGCGAGCTGCTCGCGCAGGTACGGCAGGCAGTACTTCATTTCCTCGGGCGTCGGCGGCCGGTTGCCCACCTGGGCCCCTCCGTGTTCGGTCGGGATCTCGGGCCGCCAGTTCATGATGTTGCCGATATAGACCTCCTCCCGCTTCAAGCCCATGGCCTGGATCATGCGCGTGAGGAGCTGTCCGGCCGGTCCGACAAACGGTTCGCCCTGGATCTCCTCCTCCGCCCCCGGCGCCTCGCCGCAGAAGAAAATCTTGGCATCCAGGTTGCCGACACCGAGCACCACCTTCTTGCCGGGACGGACATGGGCGCGGCAAACGGGATTCTCCATGACCAGCTTCTGCAGCGCCGCCCAGCGCGTGGCTTTGTCGCCGGGAGGCAGCACCACCTCCGGGGGCGCGGATGGCAAGGAAGACACCCCTGCCGGCATTACCTTGCGCGGCTCCGCGCCAACCGGCGACGGAACCGCGGCTGGAGCGGCCGGCATCGCCGGCGGCTCCTCACCCGCTCCCCCACCGGGAGCTCGCCTGACCCCCGCGACGGCGGCGCGCAGTCGCTCCAGGCTGGCTTCGTCGACCACGACCGTGCGCTGTCCCCCGGCCTTGAGACGGCGCAGCTCCTCGTTGAGCGCAAGCAATTGGGCTTGGATGGACACGTTGGGTCAAGACGGCCGGACGGCCAGCTTTTCCACATATTTGGCCAACAGGTCGAATTCCAAATTCACCCCGTCGCCCGGCTTTTTCTCGGACAAATTGGTCGCCGCCAGTGTGTGGGGAATCAGCCACACGGCGAAGGAATCGCCCTGCACCTCCGCCACCGTCAGCGAGATGCCATCAACCGCTACACAGCCCTTGTAAACAAGATAACGCGCGAACCCGCCGGGAGCATGAACCCGGAGGTAACGATCCGCTCCTCGCGCTTCCAGCAACTCGATCCTGCCCGTCAGGTCGACGTGGCCGGTCACAAAATGTCCGCCCAGGCGGGCATCGGCCCGCAGGCTGCGCTCGAGGTTCACGCCCGACCCCGGCGCCAGCTGCG
>JAEUGX010000068.1 GCA_016795545.1 Opitutaceae bacterium | reverse complement strand
TCAATCGTCACTTGATTGACAAACTAAAACTAGATGCGTTCCGTTCGACGAGTAATCAGGCCGCCTGTTCGCTGACGCGATTCAGAAGTGCAAGCATTTGGGAAATATCCCAAATGTGATCAGTCACTCCAGCCTCCATGGCTGGGGTAATGCGGAGCGTCTGATGGACGCGACAGAAATTGTAGTAGAAGAAATATATGGCCAGCATGGCCTCATGATTCTCTACCTTCTTGGAAAAGGCATTGGTCAGTCTCGTGAACCGGCGATTGCCCATACGGAGCGTCAGGTTTGAGCGCTCAACGTGCGAAGTGCTTATGTGCTTAAACTCAGGCTGACCGGCGATGACCGCCTTGCGAGCCCCCATGCATTGGGCGGGCGAATAGCGGGCCTCCGTCTTAGGACCATCGCCGTAAATTTTGATCAGTTGCGCGTAGTCGATGTCGGAGCCGAACGCATCGTCCACCGCTGACAAATACGGCGTATGGCCGTCGGTGGTCAGTTGAACGCGATGGGCGAGCCGGCCCGCTAGGTCGTGCATGAAGTGATAGGCCGCGCCCGCATCCCGCGTGCCGACGTACCAGCACGGAATCAGCTTCGTTTCGCTGCAAATGGCCGTCCATGTCCAGCAATCGCCCCAGCCCTTGGCCTTAGTCTCATCTGTGGTGTTCTTCTCCTTGGCCCCGACAAAAGACCAAACCTCATCGCATTGGATGCGCTTGCAGGGGAGGTTCACGAAAGCCTTGTCCTGATAATCCGAACAGGCGCGGCCAGCCTCTAGCAGAAGCTTCACCACCGTATTGATGGACACATCAACGAGCCGGGCGGTGGCGCGCATACTGTTGCCCTCGACGAGGCAGTTGATGATGCGGGCGCGGGTTTCGTTGGAGAGCTTGTTCATGTTCTCAATCGTGGGGTTTCTAGCACGCATAGCAAGCATATATCTATTTTGATTTGACATGCGTGCTTATAATGCGGACTATAGGCCCACAATGAACAACCCATCAGACGACCAGACAGCCCAATCCCTGGGCGGGAAAGCCCGCGCCGAGTCCATGACCCAAGAACAACTATCCCAAAGCGCCTCAAGGGCAGCCCAAGCCCGTTGGGATGTCCCGAAAGCCACCCATTCTGGCGTCCTTAAGATCGGAGATATGGAGTTCCCCTGCTCTGTGCTCTCCAACAGCGAGCGCATCCTCACCCAGACCGATTTTATGAAGGGCATGGGCATGTATTACAGCGGCTGGATGGCGAAAAACCGCCCTCAAGACCCTTCTGCAGGGATGCCTCACTTTCTGGCCTTCAAAAACCTTGAGCCGTTTATCGGCAAGCACTTAGGCGACCTGCAGTCCGTCGTCGTGAAATACCGCACTGAAAGCGGAAATGTTGCCCACGGCATCAAGGCGGCAATCATTCCGAAAATCTGCGAAATCTGGATGGATGCCGAGGACGCGGGAACACTCGGCACACGCCAGAAGCAAATTGCACAGAAGTCGAAAATCATCATCCGGGCGCTCGCCCATGTGGGCATCGTTGCTCTCGTTGACGAGTCCACCGGCTATCAAGAAGTCCGCAACAAAGAGGCGCTGCAGGCCCTGCTGGATGCCTTCTTGCGGAAGGAGTTTGCGACGTGGGCTAAGCGGTTTCCAGATGAGTTCTATAAAGAGCTTTTCAGGCTTCGTGGTTGGGAGTGGAAGAAACTTTCAACCAAGCGCCCCATGCTCGTTGGCAAACTCACGAACGATCTTGTTTATGAACGCCTGGCCCCGGGCATTCTTGAACAACTGGAAACCAAGAACCCGAAGGACGAAAAAGGACGCCGCGCCCAGCGGCACCATCAATGGCTGACGGATGACGTGGGAAATCCCGCGCTCGCCCAGCATCTGCACGCGGTCATCGCCATCATGCGAGCGTTCCCCGATAGGGGCTGGCAGGCGTTCCATGACATGCTGGACAAGTCCTTCCCGAAACGGGGGTCCGTCCTGCAGTTGGAGTTTATTGACGAACTCTAACCCTTGAGCCGTCCACCCGTCACCCGTTCCACAATCGAAAGCGCCGTCTGCGAGGCATCCTTGCGGGGCGCTTTCTTCTTGGCCGGCTTCTTGACGCTGCGCTTCTTGGTCATCCCCCACTTTCCCGCTCTTACCGTGCCAGTGCAAATCCGATTTCAAACTGATACACCACCCTCATGAGACGGCTGTTGACACCGGCGAAAATCGCTCGGTAATCATATCCCCTTACGTAATCCAAACCCTTACCTGAAATCGTCATGCCCGCAGCCAACGACCTCCGCAAAGGCCAAGTGATCAAGTTCAACGGCGAGCCGCACCTCGTGATGGAGACCCAGCATCGCACGCCGGGCAACCTGCGGGCCTTCGTCCAGGTGAAAATGCGCAACCTGCGCTATGGGAAGTCGCTGGAGCAGCGTTTCAACTCACCGGACCCGGTCGAAGTCTTGCCGACCGATCGCCGCACGCTGGAATTCAGTTACGCCGACCGGGATACCTATTCGTTCATGGATCCCGAGACGTTCGAGACCTTCGAGATCAGCGCCGCGATGATCGGCGAAGCCAAGAACTTCCTGGTGGCCAACGGCAAGGCGGACGTGCTCTTCATCAACGACGCCCCGGTGACCATCGATCTCCCCTCCTCCGTGGTACTCAAGGTCACGGAAAGCGCCGAAGGCATCAAGGGTGACACGGCCAGCAACGTCCAGAAGCCCGCCACCTGTGAAACCGGCCTTGTCGTGCAGGTCCCGCTTTTCATCAAGGAAGGCGAGATGATCAAAGTTAGCACGGCCGACGGTTCGTACCTGGGTCGCGCTTAAGCGGCCAGGCGCTACCATTCCAGACGGCCTCTTTTCTGGCCGATGGGCTGGGACCGGGGGCAAACTGGTTTTGCCGACCCTGAACGGTCACGTGCCGACCCGCTCCAAGGCAACGGCACTTCAGCCGTTGATCGCGGCGATCGCGGCCTGATAGGCGGAAGCGGCCTGATCGACGTTGCTCGCGGTCACCTTGAGATCGCGCAGCAGGCCGTCACGCAAACCATAGATCCAGCCATGGACCATCAGCGGCTGGCCGCGTGTCCAGGCGTCCTGCACGATCGTGGTCGAACAAACGTTCGCCACCTGCTCGACAACATTCAGTTCACAAAGCCGGGTGCTGCGTGCGGTGTCGTCGGGCAGCAGGTGCAGGCAGTGCTGGTGCTTCTCATGCACGTCGCGGACGTGACGCAGCCAGTTATCCGCGAGCCCGACCCGCTCGCAGGTGACCACCTTGCCGATGCCGCCGCAGCCGTAGTGTCCCACCACCATGATGTGCTTCACCTTCAGCACATCCACCGCGAACTGGATGACCGACAGGCAGTTCAGGTCGGTGTGCACCACGACGTTCGCCACGTTGCGGTGAACAAAGACCTCACCCGGCAGAAGCCCGATGATTTCATTGGCCGGCACGCGGCTGTCCGAGCAGCCGATCCAGAGGTATTCCGGCGACTGTTGGCGCGACAACTTCTGAAAAAATTCGGGGTCGCGCCGTTTGATCGCTTCGGCCCAAGCTCGGTTCTGATTGAAGAGGTGCTGCAGTCCTTGCATGGCGCTCATCGTTGGAAGGGACAGGCTGTTGTCCATCACCAACCTCTTCAGGGAGACGGCTGCGGGCGGGACGCAAACCGGAGTCTCCCTAGTGACGTCATTCCGTGCGCGGCGATCCCGCCTACGCGAGGCTGTTGGCGCCGAGGTCGCGGCTCAGACCACCCTTGCCCAGAGCACCTTCAGGTAGCGGCTTTCAAGACAGTTGGAATAGACGGGGTGATCGACGCCAGGACCGGTTCGGTCGAAGAGCTGGAGCCGGCGGTTCAGGCGGTGCACGCCACGGATCACACATTCCTCGAAAGTTTCGAGGGTCACGAGCCCGGAGCAGGAGCAGGTCACGAACAGGCCGTCGGGGCGGACCAGACTGGCAGCGAGGGTGTTCAGGTCGGCATATTTGCGCATACCCTCGGCCGCGCCCGCGGGCTCGCGGGTCATGACAAATTTCGGCGGATCGCAGATCACCGCGTCGAACCTTTCGCCATTACGCTGCATCTGCTTCGCGTAGGCAAACGCGTCGGCGTGGACCCACTTGAGCCGGTTGGGCGGGACCTGGTTGAGGTTGGCGTTGCGTCGGCCCTGGACGATGACCTTCTCGTCGAGGTCGACCGCGGTGATCTCTTCCGCTCCGCCGAGTGCGGCGTTGATGGCGAATCCTCCCGTGTAGCTGCAGAGGTCGAGCACGCGCATGCCGGCGACGAGCGAGCCGAAGCGGCGCCGGTTCTCCCGCTGGTCGCAGAAAAATCCGGTCTTGTGGCCCTCGGCGAAATCGACCTCGTATTTCACGCCGTGCTCGCGGATGCGGAGCCGTTCCGGGGCGGCGGCGGTGATTTCCTTCATCTGGGAAGGTTTGATGCCCTCGAGGCTGCCGAGGTCGTGGTCGACATGCACCCGCACGTGCCGCGTCCCCAGGAGTTCGTGCAGCAGCGGCAGCCATTGCGGCAGCCGGCGGAAAACGCCCAGCGAGTAGACGTCGCAGTAAAGCGTGTCCGCATACCGGTCGACGGTCAGTCCGCTGAGTCCGTCGCCGTCGGAGTTGATCACCCGGTAAGCGTCGGTCACGGAATCGAGCCGGAACCAGTCCCGCCGGAGTGCGACCGCGCGCCGGATCGCCGCGCCAAAATACTCCTCCCCCAGCGGCTCGGAAGTGTGGGCGACGACCCGCAGCGGCATCTTGGCCCGGGGGTTGTAGAGCCCGATGCCCACGCGGTGTCCGAACTTGTCGTAGACGGCCACCAGATCGCCGGGGCGCGCGTCGGCCGACACGTCGCCGAGCATGCGCGGGAAGATGGCCGGCTGGAACGACACGAACTTGAGCTGGGCCCAGGGCCGCGCCCACTGGGACTGCGGCAGGGCGGGCCCCTTCGCCGGGCCCGTGGCGGCGGACGCCGCGGCCGGTGTTGCGGCAGGTTCGGGACGGGATTCGTCGAGCTTCATCGAGCCATTCCCTCCGCATCCTGGAAAAGCCGCTGCGCCAGGTCGGCGAAACACTGGCGCCAGACGCGCCAGGTATGCCGGCCCTCGACCTCACGCCACTCGGTCCTGAGGCCCGCAGCGGTCAGCAAATCGTAGGTCTTCCGCGCCTCGGCGTTAGACTTGTCGCCGCGCCCGCAGCCCACGAAGACGAGCGCCGGCTTGGCGGCGTCGGGCCGAAGCGCCGGCCCATAAGCCTCCGGATAGAGCTTCAATCCGGTCGCGCCCGAACTGAACGCGCCGGCCCAGGCGAACAACTCCGGCCGACCCAGCGCCAGGCGGAGCGCCTGGTGACCGCCCATCGACAGCCCCGCCACCGCCCGCCGGCGGCGGTCGGGCGCCGTGCCGTAGGTCTCCTCGACCCAGGGCAGGAGCGCACCCAGCACCTGGGCCGACCAGCGCTCGAATTCGTCGGGCTGGGCGTTCGCCTCCGCGATCGGCAGGCGGCTGTAGCCCAGCGGCATCACCACCACCATCGGCCGCGCGCGGCCCTCGGCGATCAGGTTGTCGAGGATGACCGGTACGCGGCCGTTCTCGACCCAGTCGCTTTCATTGTACTCGGAGCCGTGCAGCAGGTAGAGGACGGGCAGCGTGCCCTGTCCCTCACGGAAGCCCGGCGGCAGGTAGACATAGACTGGGCGCTCCCAGCCCACCGTCTGGTTGCCGAACCGTCGGATCTCGACACGCCCGTGCGGCACGTCCGGGCGCGCCATCCAGGGTGTCGGCTCGGGGTCGGGCACCTCGATCCGGCTCCACGGACCGCGGAAGAAGGGCTGCACGGAGATGTTGGCGGGGTCGACGATCTCGACGCCATCAACACGAAACCGGTACAAGTGGAGTCCGGGCAGCAGCGGTCCGACTGTCACGCTCCAGATCCGGTCCGCGCCACGCGTCATCTCATAGACGGGAACCGGGAAATCATTGTGCCTCACGTCGCCCCGCGCGACGAGTTCGACCCTGGCGTCCTGCGGCCAGCGCAGGCGGAATGTCACGCGGCCGTCAGGCATGACCTCCGGCGCCGTGTCGAGGCGCGGGTCACCGGCTGGCGCGGCGACCGCGAGCAGGAACGCGGACACGCAGGCAAAGAGGCGGGCGAAGGAAAATTTCGGCGACACGGATGATTCAGGATGTCAGGGGATAGCCGTCCGGAGTCGAAATAAAAAGGCCGACCGGCGTGCGGTCGGCCTGAAGGAAGGATCGGAGCCGGCTCAGGCCACGCGCTCCACGACGAGCGGCGGCGGGATCGGGCGCTTCGGAGCAAGCCGGTAGGCGTCCTTGAAGTAATTGAGCGCCTGCTCGAGCTTCGCCTCGTCGTTGTAATGAATCATCATCAACGGCTCACCCTGTTTGACCTGGGTGCCGACCTTCTTGATCTCCGAGACGCCGACGGCGTAGTCGATCTTGTGGTGGTGGGCCGGGTCCTTGCCGGCGCCAAGAAGCGAAACCCCCTTGGCGATCATCGCGGCATTGATGGTGTGGACATACCCGCGCTTCGGAGCCGGCAGCTTGCGGATGTGGCGGGCGGTCGGGAACTTCTCAGGATGATCGATGAAGGAAATGTCCCCCCCCTGCGCCTTGACCATGTCCTTGAACTTCTCCAGCGCCGAGCCATCGGTCAGATGCCGCTGCACCGTCTGTTTGGCCGACAAAGTCGAACCCGCGACGCCGGCCAGGCGAACGATCTCCATGCCGAGTTTCAGGACCAGCTCCTTCATATCTTCGGGGCCCTCTCCCTTCAGGAGCGCGATCGCTTCCTTAATCTCTAGAGCCGTACCGACGGTGTCACCCAAAGGTTGATTCATGTCAGTCACCAGCGCAACGCAGCGGCGCTTCATGGAGCGGCCCACGCGAGTCATGGAGCGCGCCAGCTGTTTGGCCTGCTCAAGATCCTTAATGAAAGATCCATTGCCCCATTTCACATCGATCACGAGGCCCTCGGCGCCTTCGGCGAGTTTTTTGGAAAGCACGCTGCCAGTAATCAAAGGAAGGCTGGGAATCGTGCCGGTTTCCAGACGCAGGTCGTAAAAGATCTTATCTGCCGGGGCGAGTTCCGGGCTCTGTTCGGCGATCGCCCCCCCCACCCGGGCAAGCTGATCGACGAAGTGCTGGATCGTCATATGGCTCTTGAAGCCCGGGATGGCCGAAAGTTTTTCGAGGGTCGTGATGACAAATTCCTGTTCGACCCCGCACATCATGGGCACCACGACGCCGCTGGCCATGGCCAGGGGAGCCAGCACCAAGGCGGTCTTGTCGCCGACGCCGCCCGTGGAATATTTATCGATCTTCGGCTTCGAAATATGCGAGAGGTCGATCACCTCGCCGGAAAGCATCATCTCTTCGGTCAGGATTGCCGTCTCCTGAGCTGACATATTGGCGAAGAATATGGCCATGAGCAGGGCGGCCTGCTGGTGTTGCGGCATTTCACCATCCAGCGTGGAGTCGATGATGTAGCGGATTTCTTCCTGCGTAAACTCCTGCCCATCTCGTTTCTTCTCGATCAGCGAGGTGAACGAAGGCTTGATGAACCGGCGCGTTGGAATGGGACGTTTTCTCATGGATGTCACTGTGTGTGTCTCGATCTCGCCTTGCGGCGCAAAGCTCGCAGAGGCAATGGGTTTTGCCAATTTTGTCGAGACTAAAATGGCTGTATGACTGTCCAGTTGAGCAGCTGCAGACCGCCATTAGACCACCCCTGACACCCCCTTCCCCAACCCGCCAAAATCCTTCTTGCTCAAAGCCAAGCGCAATTCCTCAATCCACCGATGGAGCTTCCGTTCAACGTCGCCAACCACCTCGACAAGACCCTGAGGGCTGCCGCCAGTACCCTGGGCCTAGCTGAGCGGGGATTCGAACCTGAGATCAGGGTCGCTGATCCGGCCAATGGCGATTTTCAGGCCAATGGTGCCTTGGCCTTTGCCAAGCGCGAGAAGCAGAATCCAAGGGCTCTGGGACAGCAGATCGTAGACCAACTTGGCAGCCTGAAGGCCGGATTTGACATCACTCTGGCTGGTCCCGGCTTCATTAATTTTCGGATTAAACCCGAAGCCTTGCTTACTTGGTTGGAGGTCTATGATTCGGAGGAGCACCTGCAAACGGGCGCCTCGAGTGCGCGGGCGGGCCAGACTTGGGTAGTCGACTATTCTTCGCCCAATACGGCAAAGCAGATGCACGTCGGTCACCTGCGTTCGGCGGTGATTGGCGAGGCGATTTGCCGGCTGCTCGCGTTCAGCGGAGCGAAGGTGATTCGCGACAACCATATCGGCGACTGGGGCACCCAGTTCGGCAAGCTGATCTGGGCCTACAAGCGCCACCTGGACCAGGCCGCGCTGGGCCGCGAGCCGCTGGTGGAATTCGAACGCCTGTACAAGCTCGGCAACCAGGCGGCCGAGTCGGACCCCGCCGTGCTCGCGGAGGCGCAGCAGGAGCTCGTGCGGCTCCAAGGCGGCGATGCGGACAATCTGGCGATCTGGAAGCGGATCAACGACGTGTCGTTGGCGGCCTTTCAGGAGATCTACGACCAGTTCGGCATCCGTTTCGACTACACGCTCGGCGAAAGCTTCTACAACGACAAGGTTGGCCGCGTCTACCGCGAGCTGACGGACTGCGGGCTGGCGCAGGAAAGCCAGGGCGCGTTGGTGGTCTTTCACCCGGAGCACCCGCGGTTCAAGTCCCAGCCGTTCATCATCCGCAAGCGCGACGGCGCGGCCAACTACGCCTCCAGCGACCTCGCGACGATCCTCTATCGGGTCGAACACTTCCAGGTCGACGGCGCCGCCTACGTCATCGACTTCCGGCAGAGCGACCACATGGACCAGCTTTTCCTGACCGCCGGGAAGTGGTTCGAGCGCACGGGCCGGAAGCTGCCGCAGCTCGAGCACGTGGACTTCGGCACGGTGCTGGGCGAGGACAACAAGCCGCTCAAGACCCGCAGCGGCGAAAACATCCGGCTCAAGGACCTGCTCGACGAGGCGCGGGAGCGGGCGTACCAGCTGGTCAGCGCCAAGAGCCCCGAATTCCCCGAAGCGGAGCGGCGCGCGATCGCCGCGGTCGTCGGCGTGGCGTCCGTCCAGTACGCGGACCTTTCCCAGAACCGGTCCAGCGACTACGTGTTTTCCTGGGACAAGATGATCAGCCTCGAAGGCAACACGGCCGCCTACCTGCTCTACGCCGTCGCACGCATCCGCAGCATTTTCCGCCGGGCCGGGCTCGATGCCGCGGTGCCGCCGGTGGTCGGCGCCACCGCCCCGGCGACCCCGCAGGAAATCGCGCTCGCGCGCAAGCTGGCGAAGTTCCCGGATGCCGTGCAGCTCGCCACCAACACGCTGCGGCCGCATTTCCTCGGACTTTACCTGTACGAGCTCGCGGGCGACTACAGCACGTTCTACGCGGCGGACAAGGTCATCGTCGACGACCCGGCCGTCCGGGCCCGCCGGCTGCTGCTCTGCCACCGGACGCTGATCATCCTCGAGACCGGGCTGCACCTGCTCGGGCTGCGGACGCTCGAGCGGATGTGACGTGCCGCCGGTCCGCGTAAACGCGGCGCTAAATCCGGGCCGGACCGGCTGCCCGCGGCTCCCGCCCCACTTCACTCTTGCGGCGCCGGGGCCGCCCGGCAACATGCCCGCCATGGCCAACCAAGAGATTTACGTGCGCGGGGCGAACGACACGGAGGCCCGCGGTCCCTTCACGATGGAGCAGCTGGTGTCGCTGGTTGAAGCCGGCCAGATCAACGCCGAGACCTACTTCTACGACTCGGCCACGGAGCAGTGGCTCATGATCGGCAGCAATCCGGTGATGAAGAACGCCCTCTGGCCCGAGAAGAAGAAGATGGGCTTCAAGCAGAAGGACTTCAACGTCGTCAATGCCGAGAAGACCGACAGCGCCCCTCCGATCACGGTCCAGCAGTTCCTCGCCGCCGCCGAGGGCAAAACCGACGACACGAAGGACAAGAAGGACAAGAACGTCATCATGATGTCCGCCGCGATCTGGGGCACGCGCTCGGCGGCCGCCATCTGCCTGCTCAGCGCCGTCGCGCTGATCCTGCCCGGCATCGACGCGCTCATGTCCATGGACCTGGCCAAGATCCTCGACAAGCCGTTCGTCGTGCTGGGTCTGGTCGACGCGTTCATCGGCCTGCTCCTGCTGCTCGGGGTCATCACGATCTACCCGTTCGTACGCTTCCGCGCCGTGTTCGGCCTGGGCTTCCTGGGCTTCCTGTTCCTGACCCAGGACCAGGCCACCCCCATGATCGCCGTCGCGGCGGGTTCCGCCGGGCTCTATTTCTCCACGATCTTCCTGAGCTACATCCCGCTCGCCGTCTCCGCCCTCGTCGGGCTGGGCGGCATGGCCATGCTGGCCACGATCTCTTATTCCTGAGCGCCCGCCCGGCGCCCCGGACTCGCCATGCCGCAGTCGCCGCTGCTCGCCCGCCTGCGCCAGCTCTGGACCCAAGACATCTGGACGGCGGGGCTGAAGCGCGACCGCTCGCTCAAGGCCCGCGGCTACGCCCTGCTTCGGATCGCCTCGATCACCCTCTCCGGCCTCCAGGAGCTCAAGGTCGCCGCGCGCGCCGCCGCCCTCAGCTACAGCTCGCTGCTCGGGCTGGGTCCGCTGGTGGCCCTGGCGGTGCTCATCTCGGGCTTCGCCCTCGGCGACAAGGACCCCGCCCTCGCCGCCCAAGGCCTCAGCCGGATCATCAACTTCATCGCCCCGCAGGTCGCCCAGTACGAGAAGGCGCTTTCCGACGAGAAGAACGGCGCCGCCGCCGTGCCCCAGCTGACGCAGGGCGAGCGCCCGGCGGCCCCGGGCGAGCTCCGGCCGGCCGCCGACCCGGTGCTCGTGGGCCTGATCAACAACTTTATCGCCAGCAGCCGCTCCGGCACCGCCGGCATCGTCGGCCTGCTGGCCCTGCTCGTGATCGTCGTGCTGCTGTTCACCAACATCGAGAACACGTTCAACGACATCTGGGGCGTGCGCCGCGGCCGCAGCTGGCTGGCCCGCATCGTCTACTACTGGGCCGTCATCACCCTGGGCGCCCTGGCCTTCTTCACATCGCTGACGCTGTTCTCCGCGGGCACCTTCCTGAACGTCTTCCTCGCCCGGCTGCCGTTCAGTCGCGAGCTGGCCTCGGTGATCAGCTTCCTGCTGCCCTCGACCGGAGGCATGGTCCTGATCCTGATCCTGATGCTTTTCTACCGGCTCATCCCCAACACCCGCGTGAAATGGAGCGCCGCGTTGATCGGGGCCGTCATCGTCACCACCCTCCTGTTCCTCAACAACTACCTCGCCCTGCTTTATTTCCGGAACGTCGTCTCGACCAAGAGTCTCTACGGCTCGGTGGCCATCCTCCCGATCCTGATGCTGGGCCTCTACGTGTTCTGGTTCTTCGTGCTCGTGGGCGGCCAGATCACCTACGCCGTGCAGAATGTGCACTACCGCAGCAGCCAGACCGCGTGGCATAGCCTGAACCACGCCACGCGCGAGAGCATGTCGCTCGTGGTCCTGCTGCTCATCGCCCGCCGCTTCAAGGTGTGCGCCCCCGCCTACTCCGTCACCCAGCTCTCCCACCTCATCCGCGTGCCGTCCCAGATCCTCAACGAGAGCCTCAACCGCCTCTGCGACCTCGGCCTGATCGCCGAGCTGCCGCCCGGCGAGGGGGCGGACCCGAGCGACCACCGCTACCAGCCTGCCCGGCCGCTGAACCGGATCACGCTCGTGGATTTCCGGCAGCTGTTTGAGAACTACGGCGAGGCCCCCAGCGGCGGCCTGCTCGACAACGTCGACCCGGTGCTGGCCCTCTACCACGACCGCCTGGCGGCCAGCCTCCCTTCCGTTCTCGGCCAGCGCACCATCGACGAGCTGATCGACGACCTGCAGCCGACGCAGACCTACGCGCCCTTCCCGGTCAATACCGGGACGGCCTGACGGGCCGAAGGCGGGGCGCGGGCGTCCGGGACGGTCCGCGCTTTCCCGGCGGCAGGCGGCCCCACCGCTTCGCTGATTGACACCCCCGGCGCCCCGTTTCTACGGTCGCCACCTTCACCTCATGATTTCCTGGATTCAACGCACTTTCCAGCGCCACACCAAGCTGGTGTTCCTTTTCCTGCTGGTCGCCATCACCATTCCCTTTGTGTTCACGATCGGGGCCGCCCCCGGCATCGGGCATGCCGGCAGCAAAGCCCTGGAGCAGCCCTTCTTCGGCATCAACCTCGGCAACGAGGAGCAGGCCCGGCGCGTCTTCTCCGACGGCAACCTGAGCGTCATCCTCAAGACCGGTTACGACGCCCTGCAGGGCGCCCGTCTCCAGCAGTATGCCCTGCAGCGCGTGGCCGCCCTCGCGCTGGCGGACGAACTGCATCTGCCCAGTCCGTCGCCCGAGCAAGTTTCCAAGTACGTCCCCACCCTCCGCGCCTTCCAGAACGAGCAGGGCGTGTTTGACCAGCGCCGGTACACCGAATTCGCCGACTTCCTCAAGTTGAGCAACCGCTGGACCACGGCGGACGTGAACCGCGTGCTGCGCGACGACCTGCGCGCCGACGCCGTCGGCAAGATCGTCGGGGGCCCGGGCTTCGTGCTGCCGGCCGAGGTCCGCCAGCAGCTGGAGCTGAGCGACTCGACCTGGACGATTCAGGTCGCGACGGTCGACTATGCCAGCTTCAACCCGACGATCGCGGGGGGCGACGAGGCACTGAAGAAATTTTATGAGGACAACGGGTTCCGCTACGAGGTGCCCGCGCGCCCGCGGCTCAGCTATGTCGAGTTCAGGCTCGAGGAGTTCATGCCGCCGGTCGCCCCGACCGAGGCCGAGCTGCGCGCCTTCTACGATGCCAACCCGGCGCGCTTTCCGGTGCCGGCCGAGGCCGACAAGCCTGCCGTGCCCGGCGCCGCCGCCGACAATTTCACGAAGGTCCGCGCCCAGGTCGAGGCCGCGCTCAAGACCCTCGCCAGCGCCCGCGGCGCGTCCAAGGCCGCGAACGACCTGACGGTCGCCCTGTTCGAACGCAAGATCGCCGCCAACTCGCCGGAACTGGCGTCCTTCCTGGCCTCGCAGAACCGGGCGGCCAAGCCCATCGCCCCGTTCGCCCCCGACCAGCCGCCGGCGGACATGGGCTGGCTGGGCAGCTACGCCGACCAGATTTCCCGCCTCGACCACGACCGCTATTTCTCCGATCCACTGCAGACCCCGGGCAGCATCGTCGTCCTGCTCTGGAACGAAAGCCTGCCCGCCTACAAGCCGCTGTTTGCCGAGGTCCGCGAGCGCGTCCAGGCCGACTACCGGGAGTCCGAGAAACGCCGGCTCTTCGTGGAGCGCGGCCGGGCCCTCCACACGCAGCTGCAGGCTGCCGCCAAGAACGGCGCCGCCGCCTTCGGCACCGCCGCCACCAATGAGAAGCTGGAAGTTAAGACCGTGACCGGCTTCACGCTGCGCCAGCCCCCCCAGGACCTGCCTTATCCCGCCCTCAGCGCCCTGCAGAACCTCGCCAGCGGGCAGGTGTCGGACATGGTCTCGGCCGCCGACAAGGGATACCTCGTCTACGCACAGGAAAAGCGCGCGCCCGACCTCACGGCCGGCAACCCGCGCTTCGTCGAGGTCGAGAAGCAGATGATGGCGTTCACCGCCTCGGCGAACAACAACTCGTACCTCGCCGACCTGGTGGCCCAGGAGCTCAAGAAGAGCCAGCCGGCCAACCCCAAGCTGTAGTCACGGCCCGCCTGAGGACGGGCTACCCCACCGGTCGGGCCATTCCGGCCGTGGCCGCAAGCGAACGCTCCGGCGCTCAGCGCGCCCGGCGGCAATTCTTTCCTGAAACCTTCCGGAGAGCGCGCCGTCACAAAAAGCTTAAACTTTGGCTCAATTTCGCGTGTTCTATCGTCCGGTTCAGCCGCCCTCCTCCATGACCACCCCCCATCGCCGCGTCGCCCTGGCCCTGCTGGCCGCGTTTCTCACCGGTTGCTGCGTCCAAGCCCAGGAGAACGCCGCGCCACCGCCGACCGAGGCGGCGGCGGCGCCCCCGCTCACCCTCGAGCAATGCATCAAGCGCGCGCTGGCCCGGAATTTCTCCCTCGCAATCGGCAGCTACGACCCACAGATCGCCCAGGACGGCATCGTGGTCGCCCAAGGCGCGTACGAACCCCAGCTGTCCGTGACCGGCACGCACGGCAAGAGCACCTCGCACGTCACGAACTCGTCCGCCACCTCGACCGACCTGCGCGTCGGGGTCAGCCAGCAGCTCTACTCAGGCACCACGGTCGGGGCCTCCAGCCGGCTCGATCGCAGCGCGCTGAATCCGGCCGTGGCCGCGCTCAACCCGGCCTATGACGCCGACCTGACGCTCTCGGTGCGGCAGTCGCTGCTGAGCGGCTTCGGCAACGACGTCAACCGCGCCGGCGTCGAGCGCGCGGAGATCGGCCTGCGCCGCGCCCACCTCGATTTCAAGGCGCAGGCGCTGGACGTGATCCTCGCGACCGAGAACGCCTACCACAACCTGGCCTTCGCCCGCGAGCAGTTGGCGGTCCGGAATTTCTCGCTCCAGCTCGCCAATCGCCTCTTCGACGAGGCCAAGGTGCGGCGCGACACGGGCGTCGCCACCGACCTCGACGTCCTGCAGGCCGAAGTCGGCGTGGCCAACGCCCGGCGCGGCGCCATCCTCGCCGAGCAGGAGGTCAAGGACCGCCAGGATGCGCTGCTCGCGCTGATCGGCCAGTTCGAGCTCGATGCGCCGCTGGGCCATGTGAGCTTCGCCGAGTTCAGTGAAGCGACCCCGGTGTTCGCATCGTCCTACCAGCTGGCCAAGGCCAACCAGCCGGACTTCCAGTCGTCCCAGGCCGCCATCGAACAGCTCAAGCTCGATCTCAAGATCGCCAAGGACGCCGCGCGGCCGGACCTGTCCGTCGGCGCCGCCGTCGGACTCAGCGGCAGCAACGGCAGTGGCGGCGACGCCTTTGGCGACGCCCTCGACCGCCAGAACCACTCGTGGCAGGTCGACTTCGCCTTCAACTATCCCTGGGGGCAGCGCTCCGACAAGGCGCGCTACCGCCAGAGCCTGGCCACGCTCAACCGCGAGCAGGTGCGGCTCCGCCAGATCGAGCAGAACATCGAGGTGCAAGTCCGCAGCGCCGTGCGTTCCGTCGAAACCAACGTCGAAAGCGTCCGCATCGCGACGCTCGCTTCGCAGCTGAGCCAGAAGCAATACGAGCTCGAGAAGGCGCGCTTCGACGCCGGGCTTTCGACGAGCCGCCGCGTGCTGGAGGCCCAGGACGACCTGGAAACCAACCGGGTCAACGAGCTCCAGGCCAAGGTCAGCCTCCAGGCCGCCATCAGCGCCCTTCACCGCCTGGAGGGCAGCTCGCTGCAACGCTACGCGGTGACGCTGCCCTGATCCCGGCCGACGCGGTCCCGCGGGGACTGCCTGGCAAAGTGTGCCCGGCGTGGATGGCGGAGGCTGTGGCGCCCCTTGCCGCGCGAGCTTCGACTTTGGACCCGCGACCTGCCTTGCTCCCGGCATGTCCGAACACCGCGCCATCGTCAGCTGGCGGCAGAAAGGTCCCGCTTTCCGCGCCGGACGCTACTCCCGCGAGCATCATTGGTCCTTTGACGGCGGGCTGACCGTCCCGGCTTCGGCCTCGCCGTCCATCGTCCCCCCTCCCTGGTCCGTCGCCGCCCACGTCGACCCCGAGGAGGCGTACGTCGCCGCCATCGCCAGCTGCCACCTGCTGTGGTGGCTCTCGCTGGCCGCGCAGGAAGGATACGACGTCGCAAGTTACCGCGACGAGGCCACCGGAGTCTTGCAACGCGACGCCGCCGGCCGGAGCTGGATCAGCGAGGTGTTCCTGTGCCCGCAGATCACCTACGGCCCGCACGCCGCCGGGCCCGGGGACGAGGCACGCCTGCACGAGCTGGCGCACGAGCGCTGCTTCATCGCCAATTCCATCAAGACCCGGGTGACCGTGCGGCGGCCGCGCTAGCCGAGAATAAAGAGCGCCGCACCGGCCGCGCCGGAAGGTGATGAATCGTGGATTGCCACCGTCCGGACGTTGTCCTTGCCTCGCCGCCTTCGTGAAGCCGCTCCGTCCATCCCGACTCCGGCCCGCCGCCCCGACTCCGCGTCAGGCGCCGTGCTCCCCGGCCTGATGCCCTGGCTCCGGACCGGCTTCGTCGCGGGCTGCCTGGCGTGCGCCTGGTACTGGCTCGAGTACCGGCTGGGCTTCCACACGGTCCACTTCGAGGCCGGCCGGTACACCCGCTATGCGCCGCTGGCGATCCTGCTGCTGTCACTCTTCGCCATGTTCCGGCGCCGGTGGCGGCGTCCCGGACCTGCCCCCGCCCTGGCGGAACAGCTGAATGCCGGGGTGCAGGCTTCGCTGGTCGCCGGCGGGATCACGTGCTGCTTCCTGGTCATCTACAGCCAGCAGTTCAACCCCGGGTGGATCGACCCCATGCTGGAATGGAACGTGGTCCGGATGCGGGCGGCGCAGGTCGAGGAGCCGGCGATTCGCGCCTGGATTGTGCGCTGGCGCCAGGCCACGAGCCCGGCCGGGCTGTTCACCTTCCTCGTCGCCGGCTCCACCCTCATCGGCACCCTCTTCTCCCTCGCGCTCGCGCTCCTCTTCCGGCGCGGCAGCCGGTAGCCCGCCCGCGCGCCCGAGCCGGGCCTCAGGCGAACAGCTCCCCCGGTCCTGCCTGGGCCGCGTCGACCTTCCGGTGTTCCGGCAACTGGGTGCGGAACCATGTCTTCTGCTTGCGGACCAGAGCCCGCGTGTTGGCGGCGATGGCCGCCGGCAGCTCCGCCTCCGGCAGCCGTCCGTGAAGGTGCGCCAGCGTCTCGCGGTAGCCGATCGCTCCGACCGCACTCGGATTGCGTTCCAGGCCCGAGGCCGCCAGCGCCCGCACCTCGGCCACGAGACCGTCGCGCAGCATGGCCGCCACACGGGCATCGATCCGCCTTTCCAGGTCCGCGCGTTCCCGCACCAGCTCGACCAGCCGCACCTCGCAGTCGGCGAACGGGCCGGGCTGCGCGGCAAACGCCTCGGCCAGCTCGGTCAGGGTACGGCCCGACGCCCGGCAGCGCTCCAGCGCGCGGACGACGCGTCGCGGGTTGGCCGGGTCGAGCTGCCCCAGGCCGCCGGGATTCAGCCGTTGCAATTCGGACCGCAGGTCATCCAGGCCCTTTCGTTCGAGCCGCTCGCGCAGCTCCTCCCTCAGGGCGGGCGGCACCGCGATGTCGTCAGCCACCGGCCCGAAAAAGGCCCTGAGGTAGAACCCGCTGCCGCCGGCGACCAGCACCCGCCGGCCCCGCGCCCAGATTCCCTCGGCGGCGCGGCGCGCCAACACCACGTAACGAGCGACGTCCATGGGCTCCGTCACGGCGTTGGTGTCAACCAGGTGATGCGGCACCCGCGCCCGCTCCTCCCGGGTCGGCTTGGCGGTCCCGATGTCCATGCCCCGGTAAAAAAGCAGCGAGTCGCACGACAGGATCTCCGCGTCGTTGGCTTCCGCCCAGCCCAGGGCCAGGGCGGTCTTGCCGACCGCGGTGCAGCCGGTGAGCACATGAATGACGGAAGCCACAGCCGCCATGCAACCACGGCGGGCCCCGGCGGCAAAGCCCGATTTGGCGCATCCGCGCCCCCCGTCGCCCATTCGTCACAGAAATAGCCGTGCAATCACCCGGGATCCGTGGCCTGCTGAAAGCTATGCCTTCCTCTGCGGTCCCGCGCGTTCTCCCGGAGGCGGAGCGGCCGGCTCCGCGGAAGGTGCGCCGCGCCAGCGGACCTCCGGCGGGCTGACGCGCCATCCGGTCGGATGCCTCCCCCTTGAAAGTCCGGTTCATCTTCAATCCCCATTCCGGCAGCAACCGCCGCAACCCTCAGCTGCGCATCCGCGCGCAGGAGTTCATTGAACGGCACCGGCTCGACGGCCAGGTGGTCTCGACCGAGCGGCCTCGTC
The DNA here is from genome assembly GCA_016795545.1 of Opitutaceae bacterium. Classification (GTDB taxonomy): domain Bacteria; phylum Verrucomicrobiota; class Verrucomicrobiia; order Opitutales; family Opitutaceae; genus Lacunisphaera. The sequence goes on along the minus strand of JAEUGX010000068.1, from coordinate 63,251 downwards.
ACGCCACCGAACTGGCGGCCCAGGCGGTCGCCGACGGCTGCGGCCTGGTGGTCGCGATCGGGGGTGACGGGACGATGAACGAGGTCGCCACCGCCCTGGTCGGGACCGATGCCATTTTCGGGCTGATCCCTTGCGGCTCCGGCAACGGCCTGGGCCGCCATCTCGGCATCAAGCGGGCCGGGCCCGAGGCCTTCGCCCTCCTGCTCCAGGGGCGTCCGATGGCCATCGATACGGGTCTGGCCAACGATTTTCCGTTCTTCAACGCCATGGGCATCGGTTTCGAGGCCGACATCGCGGTGCGCTTCAGTCGGCAGACCCGGCGCGGGCTCGCCGGCTACATCCGCGTCGGGCTGCCTTCGTTCTTTGCCCACGAGGCGGAGGACGTGGTCGTCCGCCATCCTGGCGGCGAAACGCGGCTGCGGGCGTTCACTCTGGCCGTGATGAATTCCGACCAGTACGGCAATGATGCGCGGGTGGCGCCCGGGGCGCGGACGGACGACGGCCGTTTCGAGCTCGTGAGCGTGCCGCGCGTGGGCTTTTTCGGCGCCTGCGGGATGCTTTACCGGCTCGGCACCGATTCGTTCGACCGGGTCAAGGCCATCACCCGGCTGAGCGCCGACCGGTTCACGATCGAACGCGCCAAGCCCGGCTGGATCCATGTCGACGGCGAGCCGCGCGCGACCACCGCCCGGGTGGCAATCAGCCTGAAACCCGCCAGCCTGCGGATCATGGTGCCCGCCTGACCTTCCCCGACGGTAAGGGGCCGACCCCGTTATTTCGCGCTGAACGGCACCACGGTGCCGTCCGCCATCACGATCCGGTTCCGGCCGCCGGCCTTGGCGGCGTACAATGCCTTGTCGGCCACGGCCACCAGCTCGTTGGGGCTGCCCGCGTCCTCGAGGCTCGAGGCCACGCCGGCGCTGAGCGTCACCTCGATCGTCAGATTGGTCGTCGGCACGACGCACGGCGTCTCGGCCAGCAATACGCCCAGCCGCTTGATGTTCTCCGCGGCGGTCTTCCGGTCGGTCTCGACCATGATCAGGGCGAACTCCTCGCCGCCGTAGCGGGCCACGCGATCGACCGTACGCACCTGGCCGGCGAGCAGGCTGGCGACGTGCCGCAGCACCTCGTCGCCGACCTGGTGGCCATGCGTGTCGTTGATGCGCTTGAAGTGGTCGATGTCGACCATGACGAGCGCGAACGGCCGCTTGAACCGCACGCTGCGGTCCCATTCCTCGCCCAGGATGCGCTGGAACTCGCGCCGGTTCAGCAGCCGCGTGAGCTCGTCGCGCTGCGCCAGCTGCCGCAGTTGCGCCAGCGTCTCGTCGAGCTTGAGGGCGTAGCGGATCGATCGCTCGAGCAGGCGCGGGTTGAGGGTCGTCTTGACGAGATAATCCACCGCCCCGGCCTCCATGGCCGCCAGGTCCACTTCCTCGCTGTCGTCGGCGGTCAGGATGATGACCGGGGTTTCGCAGCCGGCGATCCGGGCCGCCCGCAGCAGCTCCAGGCCGTCGCGGGAATCGAGCCGGTAGTCCAGGAGGCAGACCGAGTAGCGGCCGCTGAGGAGCTTCTTGAGCCCGTCGTCGTAGGTCTGCGCCCCCTCCATCTCAAACGTGCCGCTCCGGAAATTCTTCACGAATCCCTGGATGAGGTGCTGCTGCAGACGGTCGTCGTCGATGAGCAGGATCCGGCGTACCTTGGACATGGCGAGCATTCAGGCCACCCCGGCAGCCAGTTCCGCGGCCACGATGCGCAGCCGCGCGGGCAGGCCGGCGCGGTTGCCGAGGTTTTCCTTGATGACGTTGACCAGCGCGCTGCCGACCACGACCCCGTCCGCCGAGCGCGCGACCTGCCGCACCTGCTCCGGCGTGGAGATGCCGAAGCCGACCGCGACCGGCAGCGACGTGTGCTCGCGAATGCGGGCGACCGCCTCGGGGACATTGGCCGCGACCTGGTCGCGCACCCCCGTGACGCCCTCGCGCGAGACATAATAGATGAATCCCGTCGCCGCCGCCCCGATGCGCGCCAGGCGGCCGGCCGGCGTCGTGGGCGCCACGATAAAAACCGTCTTCAGCCCGTGGCGGGTGCACGCGGTCTGCACTTCGCCAGCCTCCTCGGGCGGCAGGTCGAGCGTCAGCATGCCATCCACCCCCGCTTCCTTGGCGGCCTGGACGTAGCGGTCTACCCCGTTCGAGAACACCAGGTTGTAATAGGTGTAGAAGATGATCGGCACCTGGCTCTTTTCGCGAATCCGGCGGACCAACTCGAACACCTTGGCCGCCGTCATGCCGCTATCCAGGGCCCGCTGGGCCGCAAGCTGGTTGGTCAAACCATCCGCCAGGGGGTCGGAGAAAGGCACGCCCAGCTCCAGCACGTCGGCCCCCGCATCAATCACGGCCCGGCACGCCGCCAGCGACGTGTCGAAATCCGGATCCCCGGCACAGAGATAAGCCACGAACGCCGCGCGTTTCTCGCGCCGGGTCTTGGCAAAGGCTTGGGCGATGCGATCCATGGGGAGGTACGAGGTTCGAAAGCCCGACCGCGGGGGTCGAGCGAAAACTACAAGCGCAGGGTCATACGAGCGAAAACTCGACCAAGACGGGCCGGTGGTCCGAGAGGAAGGCCCGGACAACTTCCGCGTGATTCACCACGCATTCCTGGGGCAGCAGCGCGTAGTCGAGAGCCCGGGCCGGCAAAGCCGACGGGAAAGTACGACCCACTTTGGGGAGAAGCGTGTAGTTGTTATGCTGCTCACAAAAGCCCAGCAGCATCGCCGTGGCGTCCGGCTGATGCGCCGGATTGTTGAAGTCGCCGCAAAATATGGGCGGCGCCGCCCACAAGTGCGCCCGGCGTCCACGGCTCTCAGAAACAAAGCGCATCACATGGTCCGCCTGAATCAGGCGCTGCTTGCGGGAATGGTGATGCAAATGAAGGTTCACCAGCGGCAGCCTCCGGCCGTGAGCAATCTCGGTTTCAACGAACAGAAAACCCTTCTCTCCAAGCGGCCGCCGGCCGAAAGCCACCGCCTCTGAATGCAGGATCGGCCAGCGCGACAGGATCGCGTTGCCGTAATTCAAAGGGTATTGACCCGCCCGCTGATTTGTCAGGCCGATGGCCGTATGCACCAAGCCGCAATGCTCGCTCAGGAAAGCGAGATGATTAAACCGACCATTCCAGCCCGAATGTTCATCGATCTCCTGGAGCGCCACGATGTCCACATCCAGCCGGCGGATCAGGTTGGCGATTCGGAACAGCACCTGCCGGATGCGCGCGACGGACCTCAGACCCTGATGCACCGGCAGGACTCCGCGGGCATGGGCAATATTGAAGGTCAATAAACGCATCTTCTTCATCGCGATCCCCAATTATCACTGCAAAACCTCAACGTTGGCAAATCCAAGGAGGCCCCCGCGCCCCCCCGAGACCTCCCCGCCAGCAGTCCTCAACGCCCGAATAGCCTCGTCACCAGAATGAAGGGAGAAAGGTTGACAGCTGCCAAGACGATGGGGATGTTCCCCGCTCCTCATTTTACGGCGACCATAGCTCAGTTGGTTAGAGCACAAGATTGTGGATCTTGGGGTCGCGGGTTCGAATCCCGTTGGTCGCCCCATTTTTACCCGGGCCACGCATGTATTTCGTTTACATCCTGGTCTGCTTGGAATCTGGCCGCACCTATGTCGGCCAAACCGATAACTTGATCCGACGTTTCCGCCTGCACCGGGAGGGATCGACGCGTACCACGCGTGAGCGCCTCTTGGCGCCCGTGGTCATTCACTGGGAGGCCTTCGGGACACGCACCGAAGCAATCCAACGTGAACGTTTCTTCAAAGCGGGGGTCGGCCATCGCCGGAAATGCGAGCTTGTTCGTACCGAACTCAAGGCTTGGTTCGGATTAGGTTAGAGCATTCTGCTGGCCAGCAGAATGGATCTTGGGGTCGCGGGTTCGAATCCCGTTGGTCGCCCCATTTTTACCCGGGCCATGCATGTATTTCGTTTACATCCTGGTCTGCTTGGAATCTGGCCGCACCTAGGTCGGCCAAACCGATGATTCGATCCGACGACCCAGTGGCAAGGGTTGCGGTGGGCCCGCCAATGACGCGAAATGACGCGCTTGCACGGTTTTTCCGCTTCCGCATTTGGGCAGGACCGCCCACCTGGCGAGCTCCAGGCCCTGGCTCGTAAACCTACGGCCCGCGAGCGCAGCGCGTTGCAGTCCGAGCTTTCGGAGGAGCGGACCCGCCTTGGCCGCGAGGCTTCACGGCGATTCGTCACTTTTGTAAATATCGCCTCGCCTCCCTGCGGTCTTCCAGTATCGGGTCTGGACATGATTTCCTTCAAAAAACTGCTGGGCAAGGAGGAGAAGTTCTACGACCTGCTGGAAGCGAGCGCGGAGGAGGCGCGCGTCAGCGCCGGACTGCTGGCCAAGATTCTCAGTCATGAGAGCGCCACCCAGGCTTCGAGCATCCACGACATCATCCAGACCCGCCGCAAGGACAAGCGCATCACCCGGCAGATCAACGAGGAGCTGTGCAAGACTTTCGTGACCCCTTTCGAACGCGAGGACATCGAGGCGTTGTCCAACGCCCTCTACCGCATACCCAAGACGGTCGAGAAGATCGTGGAGCGCCTCACGATCTGTCCGGCGCGCGTGCCCCGTGACAGCCTCCAGCGCCAGGTCGTGCTGCTGGAGGAGGCGGTCGAATCCGTCGTATTCATGGTCAAGCAGCTGCGGGTCGGCACCCAGGTCGACCGGATCCAGGATGCCAACAACCGGCTGCAGTTTGCGGAAGGCGAAGCGGACAAGGTCATGCTCGCCCTGGTCAAGGATCTCTACAACGGACCCTACGACGCCAAGGAAGTCGTCATCCTCATGGAACTCTACGATCTCGTCGAAACCGCTATCGACAGGGCTCGGGACGCCGGCCAGGTCGTTTTCCATATCATGCTGAAGTACTCGTGACGCCGCCCGCCGCCTTCCGACGCCGAGTCCCATGACCATATTCCTGATCGTCCTCGTCACGGCGCTGGTCTTCGAGTACATCAACGGCTTCCACGACGCCGCCAACGCCATCGCGACGGTCGTTTCGACGAAAGTCCTCACGCCGCGCCAGGCCATCGCCCTCGCCGCGATCTTCAATCTGATCGGAGCTCTCATGGGCACCGCAGTCGCCAGCACCATCGGCAAAGGGCTGGTGGACACCGAGGTCGTGACCATGGTCACCATCTTCTCCGGCCTGATGGGCGCGATCATCTGGAATCTCATCACCTGGTGGCTGGGCCTGCCGTCCAGTTCCAGCCACGCTCTGATCGGCGGACTCTGCGGCGCCGCAGTCGCCTCCGCCAACGGCGATTGGAACGTCCTTCACTGGGCCACCACCGACGCCAAAGGCGCAGCCGCTGGCCTCTGGCCGAAAGTCGTCTTGCCCATGTTTACCTCGCCGCTCATCGGATTCTTCGGGGGCGCCTTCCTGATGTTTCTGCTGACGATCTTCATCCACCGGCTTACCCCGCGCGTGGTGAACGGCGTCTTCGGCAAGCTGCAGTTGGTCAGTGCCGGACTGATGGCTCATAGCCACGGTTCCAACGATGCCCAGAAGACAATGGGAATCATCGCGCTGGCGCTCTTCACTGGCACCAACAGCGGTGCGTTCGACAATCTGCCGGCCTGGGCCGCCTTCCTGCACACCCCCGAATTCAAAGTCGATCGCTGGCTCATCATCACCTGCGCGATCGTGATGGCCGCCGGCACCGCGGCGGGCGGCTGGCGCATCATTCGTACCATGGGACATAAGATGGTCCGGCTCCAGCCGGTCCATGGCTTCGCCGCGGAAACAACCGCCGCGGTCATCATCCATGTGGCCTCCACCCTCGGCATTCCGCTTTCGACCACCCACGCTATCTCAACCTCGATCATGGGTGTTGGCGCGGTGAAGCGCTTCGGGGCCGTCAAGTGGGGCGTGGTGGAACGCATCCTTTGGGCCTGGGTCTTCACGCTCCCGGTGTGCGGCCTGATCGGCTACGCGACCGAGAAGGTCTGCAAGTACTTTGGCTATCAGTAAGAGGCGTCGCCACGGCGCCGGTCGCCGAAGTCGCCCCTGTCCGGTCCTACGATTTCTGGACCGAGTATTCCTTGGCCATCGAGTCCTGCTCGGCGTGGGCAATGGCCCGGATATGCAGGTCGAACATGCCCTCGAGACTCTTCTTCATCGCCTTGCTGGCGCCTTCGACGTCGCGCCGCTCGATCGCATCGTAAATCGTCCGATGCTCCACCAGCACCTCTCGGCGATGTGCATTGCGCTTTGCCCGTTCCGCCGGAGAATCCGGATCCACGTCCTCCGGTCCCTTGATGCCGATGCCCGGGACCAGACGGTTGATCAGGTGCAGCCGGAGAATCTGCTTCCGAATCATGTCATTGCGCGCCGCGCTGATGATCGCCAGGTGGAAACGCACATCCGCATTCTCCAGCTCGTGGAATAACGGCTGTTCTTTCGCCGCGGTTTCGAGCTCGGCGGTCAGGCGTGTCATCGCTTCCAGACCCAGCCAAATACCTCGCAGATCGCTGTCCGTGCGACGCATTGCCGCCAAACCCGCAGTGTGCGACTCCAGGATGAGCCGCAATTCGCACAAGTCCTGAAATTCCTTCAGGTCCATCGTGTTCACGCTCGCACCCAGCCGCGCCTTGATCGTCACCAAGCCGTCGGCTTCCAACTGCCGCAATGCGTCACGCACCGGAGTGGGACTTAAACGCAATTCCGCCGCGAGCGACTTCGCCATCAACGCCTGCCCTGGGGAATACTCCCCATTCAGAATCCGCTTTCGGATGTAGTCGTAGGCGATGTCTGAGTTGATGTCCATGGGACGATTTTGCAGTAACGTTAAAAATCTAAATGCGGCAAGGGTAAATTGTTAATTCGTTTCGTCTGGTGATACACCAAATTCTGAAGACGTCCTGTCACTGATAGTCGTATGTAAGCTTCATGATGCTTATTTTCAATAACTAGCAAATCTCAAAATCGGTGAAATCGGCCGCCTGCAGGTAGAAAATTAAGTTGAAACAAGCCGCTACTTTCTGGCGCGAGTTGTTCCCGGCGTAACCTCGGTTTAACACAGAATAATCGCTAACTATGATCAGAAAGATACTGGACTTACCCGAAAAGATTTAAATATATCTTTGAACGGGCTGCGGAGACCACGCTTTCCGCAGCTTCAATCCTCCGCGTTATCCGTCACGCACGCGCCTCCAACAAAAACGTCAAGCACCCTCCAAATGAACTGCACCTCTGCTAGTGCACCTTCGTGCATTCCCCGGAATGCCACCCTGCTCAAAGCAAGCGCGCTCTCCGCGCTCGCTTTGTTGATCGGATCGCTGCCCCTCGTGGGCCAGCAAACCACCGCTCCCGCGGTCGAAACCAAGGAAAAGGAGCAAGACGTCCTGAAACTAGACACCTTCAAGGTTGCAGGTGCGCTCCAGGGCCAGGCCAAGGCCATCCAAGGCACAAAAGAGGCCACCAACTTGGTGAACATCATCTCGGCTGACAAGATGGGCACCTTCCCCGACCTGAATGCCGCGGAGGCGCTCCGCCGCCTGCCCGGTGTTTCCATGGTCATGAGCGGCGGTGAAGGCCGGTTCGTCACGATCCGCGGCGCCCGCCCGCAGTACAACGGCACCTTGGTCAACGGATTCACTCTGCCGGTCGGCGACAGTGAAATCCGCCGTAACGACCTGGTGACGGTTTCCAACACCCTCATCGACACGATCGTGCTCACGAAGACGGCCATGCCCGACATGCCTGCAGACGGCATCGGCGGCACCACCAACGTGATCATGCGCAACCCGCTCGACTTGACGGCCCGGCACATCAGCGGGTCCGTGTACTACGGCTGGAACGAGAACGGCGGCGAAGCCCAGGACCGCGAGAACATCATCTACGGCGACCTGATCGGCAAGGACAAGAAGTACGCCTTCATCGTCTCGGCCAATCACCGCCTCTCTGACTACTACTTCACCGAGTACTCCGTGAACCAGCCGGTTCTGAGCAATCTCACCGGCGGCAGCCAGGCTTACCTGCCCCAGGGCTTCCGCTACCAGCTGGTCGACGTGGAGCGCAAGAATCTGGGCGCCGACGTCGCCTTTGCCGCCCGCCTGGGCGACAACACCCGGCTCGTCCTTCGGGGCTTCAAGTCCGATGCCTACCAGGATGAGTACACCCACCGCTACACCTACAGCAACATCCTCCCGGTTCTCTCGGGCGGTGCTCCGGTTGACTATACCGCGACCGGCGGTCTCGCTACCACTCGCCTGATCCGCCTCTGGCGCTCCCGGACCTGGTGGCTGACGAACGAAGGTGTTCAGTTCACCGGCACCACCGACCTGAGCAATGGCATCAAGCTCGACTACGGCTTCCAGCGCGCTCGCTCGCTCGAGCGTTATGAGAACGACCTGTTCTTCAACGGCACCAACGCCACCACCCCCGACCCGATCCGCGTCGATATCCGCTCGGAGCACATTAAGTTCTTCTCCAATACCGCAGGTTCAACGGCTGTCCTCCTCGACCCGGCCACGCAGCGCATCGCTACGATCGCCACCTCCACCCTGCGCAAAGACTGGGAAACCGAAAAGACGCCCTACATCAACGCGCGGAAAGAATTCGAGCTGAACGACGGCGCCTCCTTCGAGATCAAGAGCGGCATCTATATCCGCATGAAGCGGAAGGCCAATCCCAACAACTCGATCACCTACAGCCCGCTGTCTTCGAGCACGCTGTCCTTCGCCAATCTCGGCAACGGCGGCGCGATCACCAGCTTCGACGACAAGGGCATCAACCTCGGCGTGATCCCCAATCCGGATACGGCCAAGTCGTTCTATGCCAACAACTCGAGCTCCTTCGGACCTCCAGTTGTCGGCATCCTCCCGGGCGACGTCAACATGTACAATGCGGACGAAGACATCTCCGCCGGCTACGTGATGGGCACCTACAAGAAGCGCCGCCTGACGCTGATCGGCGGTGTCCGCTATGAGAAGACTGAAGACAAGTTCCTGCGTCTCACGGCGGCCACCGGCGGCACCTACAAGGAGTTCAACGGCGAATACGACAACGTGCTGCCTTCCGCCCACGTCAAGTTCGAGATCCGCCCCGACATGTTCATCCGCGCCAGCTGGGCCAACACGGTTGGCCGGCCCGACGCCTCGAACATCTACGGCGTCGAGACGATCAACCCGATCGCGCTCACGATCAACCAGCCGAACCCGGGCCTCGAGGCTCTGGAGTCCGAGAACATCGACCTCTCCTTCGACTGGTACAGCGGTCCGCTCGGCCAGTTCATGGTCGGCATCTTCACCAAGGACATCGTCAACTTCCCGCTGACGATCACCGACCAGATCCAGCTCAACGGCCAGACCTACACCCGCACCTCGGTGCAGGCCCGCGCCACCGGCGAGATCAAGGGCTTCGAGGCTTCGTTCCGCCGCAACCTGGACTTCCTGCCGGGCTTCCTCAGCGGCCTGGGCGTGGACCTCAACTACGCCAAGCTCGATTCGGAACTCCAGCACGCCACCCGGACGGACCGGCCCCGCCTGCCGGAGCAGCCCGACTACATATTCAACGCCTCGGTCTACTACGCTTACCAGGCGTACTTCTTCCGCTTGGCGATGTCGGAGGAAGGGCGCTACATCACCTCCGTCGGCGCCAGCGAGATCTTCGACCGCCTCCGGGACTCCCGCAGCACCTGGGACTTCACGGCCAGCTACGATTTCGGCCGCGCCAAGACCTATCAGGCGTACTTCGAGTGGCGTAACATCACGAACGCCGCCGACGAGTCGCATTACAATGCCGGCAACGTTCTCGCCACCCGGACCCGCGCAGGCACCAACATCGGCGGCGGCTTCCGCTTCCGCTTCTAAGGTTCCGCAAGCAATTTCATCCCCGCCGGCAATACTTGGGGAGGTTTGCTGGCGGGAATGAACGAGAGACCGGCCTAACGGCCGGTCTCTTTTTTTGCGGGCAAGAAATCGCGAAACCGCCGATGTACCTCACCTCGCCGAGGGTGATCCGCTCATTCCGCCAATCGGCGTTCCCGGAAGATGTTGCGGTCACCGTACTGGCGAACCGCTCGATCCGCTCGCTCCCTGCCGCAGCCAGCTTGACTCGCGCCCTTTCGCGCGGATCGGCGGGCTCCCGGGTTTCGTCCGCGCCCAATGGAGCGGACGTTATTTGCCGTTGCCGGGTAGCGGAGGCGCCGAGTCGCCGGGCGGCGCGATTTGTTTCGTCAGGTCGCTATGCCGGATGTCTTCGCCCTTCGACAGGAAGACCATCTCCTCCGCGATGTTGGTCGCGTGGTCGGCGATGCGCTCGATCGACTTGGAGATGAACATCAGCTCGAGCGCCCGCGAGATCGTCTCGGGCTTCTCGATCATGAAACTCGTCAGCCGGCGATAGAGCAGCCGGTTCAGGTTGTCCACCTCGGGGTCGCGACGGATGACGCTCAGCGCCTTGTGCTCGTCCTCCTGCACAAAGCAGTCGAGCGCGTCGCGCAGCATTTCCAGCGCGATGTTCGCCATGCGCGGCAGGTCGGCGTACAGCTCCAGCCGGGGCTCGATCGCCAGCTTGCGCGAGCGGCGGGCGATGCCGGTCGCCTCGTCCCCCACCCGCTCGAGGTCATGGCTGGCCTTCATGCCGACCACGATCAGGCGCAGCTCCGAGGCCACCGGCCCGCGCAGCGTCATGTAGCGGATCGCCTCCTCGTCGATCTGCACCTCCAGCCGGTCCAGCTCATCGTCGCCGGCGATCACCTTGTCGGCGAGCGCCAGGTCGGCGTCCGTCAGCGAGCGCATCGCCAGCCGGGTCTGGTCGATGGCACGCTCGCCCATCTGCAACAGATGCGAGCGGAAATTCTCCAGTTCGGCGTCAAAGAATCGTTTCATGGCGTGGGGCGGTTGGCGGGAAGAGGGTGAAGGGGAAGGCGCGCCGGCACTCAGCCGAACCGGCCGGAAACATAGGCCTCCGTCTGCGGATTGGCCGGGTTCATGAAGATCGTGCGGGTCTCGGCGTACTCGACCAGCTTGCCGAGGTAGAAGAACGCCGTCCGGTCCGAACACCGCGCCGCCTGCTGCATGTTGTGGGTCACGATCACGATCGTGAAATCGCGCTTCAGCTCGTGGATCAGCTCCTCCACCTTAGCCGTGGCGATGGGATCCAGCGCCGAACAGGGCTCGTCCATCAAGATGATCTCCGGCTCCACGGCGATCGCCCGCGCAATGCACAGGCGCTGCTGCTGGCCGCCTGACATGCCCAGGGCGCTCTCGTGCAGCCGGTCCTTGACCTCGTCCCAGAGCGCGGCGCCCCGCAGGCTGCGCTCCACGATCTCGTCGAGCCGAGCCTTGTTCTTCATGCCCTGGATGCGCAACCCGTAGGTGATGTTGTCGTAGATCGACTTGGGAAACGGGTTTGACTTCTGGAAGACCATGCCGACCCGCTTGCGCAACTCGATGACGTCCACCCGGGGATCATAGATGTTGACCCCGTCGATGCGGATCTCGCCGCCCGTTACCCGCGCCCCGTCGATCAGGTCGTTCATCCGGTTCAGGCAGCGCAGCAGCGTGCTCTTACCGCAGCCCGACGGGCCGATGAAGGCCGTCACCTTGCGTTCGTGGATAGCGAGCGAGATGTCGTGCAGCGCCCGGGACGGGCCGTAGCTGAAGTCGACATCGTCGATCTCGATGACGGCGCGCGCCGCGGGATCGGCCGGAGCGGCCGCCGCCACAGTGACAGGGCGCGCGGCGGTGGAGGGGGCGGCGGGTTCGGACATGGGCGGGAGGGTGGTTACCATTTGTATTTGCGGCGGAGCCGCAGGCGCAGCACCACCGCGGTCATCGCGATGGCCGCGACGGTGAAGAGAAAGACGAAGGCCGTGCCGTACTGGACGTCCCGCGTGTACTCGTTCTGCGGGATCTTGGACGCGACCACGTAGATGTGGTACGGCAGCGCCATGACTCCCTGGAAGAAGAAGTCCGTCCACTGCTGCACCTGCCACGGCAGCTCGTCGCGCACCACGAACGCGGCCGTGAACATGATCGGGGCGGTCTCGCCCGCCACGCGCGCGATCGACAGGACCGAGGAGGTCAGGATGCCGGGCAGGGCGTACGGCAGGACGTTGGTCGTGATCGCCTGCAGTTTGGTGGCGCCCAGCGCCAGCGAACCCTCGCGGTAGCCCTTGGGCACCGCCTTCAGCGCCTCCTCCGAGGCCGTGATGATGATCGGGAGCACCATCAGGGCCAGCGTCAGCCAGCCGGCCAGCAGCGAGACGCCGAAGTCGAACGCGATGACGAATAGCCCGAAGCCGAACAGCCCGAACACGATCGAGGGCACGCCCGCAAGGTTCACGATCGCCAGCCGCAGGAAGCGGATGAACGGCCCCTCCGTGGCATATTCGCTCAGGTAGATGGCGCTCAGCACGCCCAGCACCAGCGCGATGAAGATCGAGCCGGCGACCAGCAGGACCGTGCCCACGATGTTCGGGAAGATGCCGCCGGCGGAGTACACGTAGGTCTCCACGCGCACCCCCTTCAGGGCCGCCTCGTGCTCCGCGCGGAACTTCCGGAACGCCGCGTCGCCGAGCGTCAGCTTCCGCCCCTCGAATTCGAGGACATTCAGCGTCTCCGGCGCCCGGGTCAGGAACGGCACGTTGATGAACGGCGCCTCCTTCCGGAAGACGACCGCCCCGCCCTTCAGCCCGATGTCGAGGAAGATGCACGCCGCGCACGCGAGCACGAAGTACGTGCTGAGCCGCAGCAGCCAGAACACGGCCCGCTCCGCACGCTTGGCCGGCGTCGGCCGGGCGTAGATCATGCCGGCGGTGGTGGCGGGCGGGCTCATCCGATCGAGATCCGGTAGCGGCGCACAATCCGCTGGGCGAGCCAGTTGACCAGCAGGGAGATGAGGAAAAGCACGACGCCGACCATAAACAGCGCGCGGTAGTGGATACTGCCGCGGACGACCTCGCCCATCTCCTGCGCGATGATGCCCGTCATGGTGTGGACGGGCTGGAAGACCACCCCGAACCCGGCCCCGAGATCGGGGATCGCGATCCGGTTGCCGGCGCACAGCAGCACCACCATGGTCTCCCCGATCACGCGGCCGAACCCGAGCAGCACGGCCGCCATGATGCCGGAAAGGGCCGCCGGCACCGTGATCCGCACGATCGTCTGCAGCCGCGTGGCCCCCAGGGCCAGCGACGCCTCCTGGTAGGCGCGCGGCACGTTGTTGATGGCGTCCTCCGCCAGCGAGAAGATCGTCGGGATCGCCATCAGCGCCAGCAGGCAGGCCGCCGTCGTGGCGTTCAACCGCTCGGCCATCGGGAAACCCGGCACCCAGTCCAGCCCCGGCAGCTGCGAGACGCGGCGCAGCGTCTCGCCGAGCATCGCGATGCCGAAGAAGCCCAGCACCACGCTCGGGATCGCCGCGATGAACTCGATGTACGGCTTGATGAAGCGCTGCTCCGCCGGGCGCGCGACCTGGTTCACGTACACCGCCGCCGCCACGCCCAGCGGCAGGGCGATCAGCAGGGCCAGGAACGCGATCAGCAGCGATCCGGTCAGGAGCGGGATCACCCCGTACCAGTCCTGCCAAAAGCTGGCCGTCACCCACTGCCGCCCGAACGCGAAGGCGTTGAATGCCTCCATCCAGCCGATGGGCCGGTCCTGGTTCCACGTCGCCAGCCGCCGGGCCGTGACGTCCATCTCCGCCAGGTAGCGGTTCACGAATTCACCGAACTTATCCAGCGGGCGGTCCGCCGCCGGCACCGGCAGCGCCGGCGGGGCCGCCAGCAGCTCCTGCAGCGCCGCCCGCTGCCGCTCGTTGGCGGCGAAAATCTCGGGCCGCAGCGCCAGCAGCGGCTGGATCTCGGCCTTGAAGTCGATGACCTCGATGGTCATGCCGTCGGCCTCCGCCCGCAGCGCCGCCGCCCGCTCGGGCGGGGCGCCGGCGACCGCCCCCAGCAGGTTCTGGCGCGCCTCGGCCAGGTCCTCGGCGACCTTCTTCCGCTCCTTCAGCGAGGTGGCCAGGTCGGTCAGGCTGCCCAGCAGCGCCTCGTGCTCCCCGAGCGTGTCGGCAAACCGGTTGGCGAAGGCGTCGAACGCCGCCAGCCGCGTCATCGCCTCGGCCGGCGTCAGGCCGCCGTCCTTGGTCAGGCGCGCCAGCTGGCCCGCCCGGACGCTGGCCAGATAGCGGGAGATGGCGCTGTGCGCGGCCACCTGCTCCCGCAGGAGATCGACGAACTCCAGCCCCGCCAGCCGGTAGATCACCAGGTTGGCGTGATTTTTCGGAATGAAGCCGACGGCGTCGCGGAAGATGGTGAACGTGATCAGCGCCAGCACCACGATGGAGACCGCGGCGTTGCCCTGGAACACGTACTTGACGACCTGGTCGCCGGTCAGGCCGAAAAACCAGCCGCGGCGCCGGCGCAGGAGCGCCTCCCGCGTGGAGGGGCGGGCGGCCGGCAGGGATTCGACGGTGGCGGGCATGGGTGGCGGAGTCGGGCGGAAGCTTCGGCGCGGCCGCGCGGGCCGGTCAACCGACGCAGGTTACAGTTGCGTTACAAAAGGAGCCGCCCGCCGTCCGGGCATGGGCGGCGGGCGGCCGATGGACACCCTGGTCTGGTCGGTTCAGTTCAGCGGACGCACGGGCACGAAGCCGACCTTGCGGGCGATCTTCTGGCCCTCGTCGCTGAGGGTGAACTCGACAAACTTCGCGGCTTCGCCGGTCGGCTCGCCGTTCGTGTAGTAGAACGTCGGGCGGGCGTAAGGGTACTTCTTGCCGATCACCGACTCCTCGGTCGGCAGCGCGCCCTCGATCGACACCGTCTTGATGCCGGGGTCGTGGAGGTACGCGAGGCCGACGTAGCCGATGCCGTTGGCGTTCTTGGCCACCTCGGCGGCGATCTGCTCGTTGCCGGCCATCTTCTGGGCCGACGACGCGTAGTCGCGCTTCTTCATGGCCAGCTCCTTGAAATCGGCATAGGTGCCCGAGGAGGTGTTGCGCGTGTAGATCGAGATCTTGCCCGGCGTGCCGCCGACCTGCGACCAGTCGGTGATGTCGCCGGCGAAGATCTGCTCGATCTGGCGCTTAGTCAGCGAGGTCAGCGGGTTGCCGGCGTTGACAATCACGCCGATGCCGTCGAAGGCGACGATCGTGGGCTTCATCGTGACGCCTTTCGCCGTGGCCTGGGAGACCTCGGTGGGCTTGGCCCGGCGGCTCGACATGCCGATCTGCGCCGTGCCGTCGATGATGGCCGCGATGCCCGTGGTCGAGCCCTCGGCGGCGATCTCGAACGTGACCCCCGAGTGGCGCGCCTTGTAGTCCTCCGCGAGCATCGGCACCAGCTTGGCGCCCAGGGTGTCGGAACCCTTGATGACGATCTTCTGGGCCGGCGCCAGCGCGGCGGCGCCGAGCGCGAGGAATGTGACGAGTAGTTTTTTCATGGGTGTGTCCGTTTTCTTCAGGTTAGAATTTCACCACCAGGTCGACCTGGAGGATCTGGGAGTGGTCGAGGTTGCCGACCGCGCTGGTCTGCGTCTCGCGCTTGTCGGTCGTGTAGAAATAGGTCACCGCCAGGTTAGCGAAATCGGTCAGGTTGTACGTCCCGGCGAGCTTGAAGCCCTCCTGGTTCACCCGCCCGAACGCCCAGTCGGAGTCGCTGAGGTTCACGTCGACCGAGCCGGTGCCGACGCTGCGGTAGTCCAGCTTGAGGCTGTAGTCGCCCTGCACCTTGCCCGCGCCGTAGGCGTAGCCGAGGCCGACCAGCCAGGCCGTCGCGTCCTTCGGCTGCCCGGCGAGCCCGTAGACGCGGCGCACGCGGCGCTCGGCCTCCAGGTTGTAGGCGAAGTCCCAGTAGAGCTTGAGGCCCGTGCCGGCGCCGACGACGTTCATCCAGTTGACCTCGCCCGGCAGCGTGAACACCGCCAGCCCGTCGGTCGTGCCGTTGAACGGGGTCTCGTTGTCGAGCCCGCTGAGGGTCGAGTCGTTGTAGACCATGAACCCGGGGGCGAGGATGAAACTGTTGACGACGTTGCCGATGGCGTCCTTGCCGAACCATTTCGTATAGACCGCCTGCTGCGCGAACAGCCAGGCGTCCCGGCCGGCCCGGCCGCCGGCGGACTCCGTGTTGTCGTCCATCAGGATCTGGCCCGCCCGGAATTCGAGCGTGTCCTTGCTCCCGAGGTAATGGGTGTAGATCTCCGTCGCCCCCTGCGGGTTGATGTCCGCGTCCCAGATCATGTCCGTCGTGAAGAACGGGTTCTTCTGCTTTCCGCCCGTCAGCAGCAGGTTCATGCTGGGCCGCCACGAGACGTAGGCGCGGGCCAGATAAAGGCTGTAGTCGTTGTTGCCGTTCTCGAAGGTCTGGTTGCCGGAGTCGGCCGCCGGGGCGGTCTCGAACGCAAAGCCGGCCCCCCAGCCTTTTTGCATGAGGAAGTCGCCGTTGAAGCGGAAGCGAAACCGCTCGCGGGTCCGCTCATTGGAGACCGTGCCGTTCTGCGGGGCCTGGGTCTCGACCTGGTGCCGCAGGCGGACGTCGCCGCCCAGCTTGAATTCCGTCAGGTGCGATCCGACGTTCAGCTTGCCGGCCGAGGTGTTGGCGGCGAAATCCTTGATCAGCTCGGCCCGGAGATCCTCGGCCTCCTGGTCGCTGATCAGTCCCTTGCGCACGAGAATGTCGATCAAGGGGCCGCTGTCCTGGGCCATCGCGAGCCCGGCGCCGCAGAGGAACACCGCGGTGGCGAGCAGTTTCAGTTTTGCTTTGAACATATGCTGTACGGTCATCTTGCCTGGTTGGGTCTGTTTCCGGCGGGGAGTGCCGGGGACAGGACCGCAGCATAGCGGCGTCATGTTACGGTTCCGTGACGCCCGTGTGACAAAGCGGGAAATAGCCCCGCCGGGGACTTGGGGCCACGCCCCGCCTCCCTCCCGGAGGCGCGCGCGCGCGCCGGCCCGGCGCGCTACGGCTTGCCCCGGGCGCTCCGGCCTTCCAGCAGCGCCAGCAGGACGTCGTTCTTCACCAGCGTGCCGGTGAGCTTCCCGGATACGGGATCGATCACCGGCAGCGTCTGCCCCGCGTGCGCGGCGAACAGGCGCAGGGCCTCTCCCAGCGGCGCGAGCATCGAGATGGGCGGCACGTCGTCGCGGAGGAGGTCCCCGGCGATGACGTGCGCCGCCACGGCCGCGTCGTTCAAATAGGGCTTGATGTCATGCAGCGAGATGGCGCCGGCATACTGGCCGTCCGTCGTCGTCACGTAGATATCCTCCTGCCGCGACTGGAGGAACTTGCGCGCGATCTCCTCGAAACGGGCCGTCAGCAGCACCGGCACGGCCTGCGGCTTGGCCAGGTCGGCCACCACGCCCGCCAGGGGCGCCGCCGCGGGCTGCTCGGCCGCCTTCTTCTGGAGCGCCTCGCTGTAGAGCGACTGCCCCTCGATCCCCCGCGCCGTGTAGTAGGCGACGACGCTGCACAGCATTAGCGGCATGATGATGTCGTAGCTCAGCGTCATCTCGAACAGCATGATGATCGCCATCACCGGTGCGTGGCTGGCGGCCGCGAGCAGCGCCCCCATGCCCACCAGCGCGAACGCCCGGGGGTCGGCGGCGCCCAGCGGCCAGACGGTGTGCACGCCGTAGCCGAAGAGGTAGCCGAGGCTCGCCCCCATAAAAAGCGTGGGCGTGAACACGCCGCCGGGCGCGCCGGAGCCGAACGAGGCCGCCGTGGCGGCCCACTTGCAGAGCAGCACGACCACCAGCACCGTCCAGACCAGCTGGCCGTTGAGGATCGCCACCACCACGCTGTAGCCGTTGCCGCACACCTCCGGGACCCAGACCGCCAGCGTGCCGACCACCAGGCCGCCGAGGGCCAGGCGCGCCGGCACCGGCAGCTTGGTCCGGGCAAACCAGCCTTCCACGACGCGCAGCGTGCGGAGGAAGAACGGCGCCACCGTCCCGGCCAGCACCCCGAGCACCAGGAACGGCCCGATCTCCCACAGCGAGTGGAGGGTGAACGCCGGGACCGTGTAAAGCGTGTGCGCGTCCGAGACCGCGCGGATGGTGAGCGTGGCGGCCACCGCGGACACCGCCAGGGGCCCGAGGCTCTCCATCGCGATCGTGCCGAGGATGATCTCCGCCACAAAGAACGAGCCCGCGATCGGGGCGTTGTAGGCCGAGGCGATGCCCGACGCCGCGCCGCACGCCACCAGCAGCCGGATCTGCGGCGCCGACAGCCGGCCGAGCCCGCCCAGCCAGGAGGCCACCACCGCCGACAGCTGCACCATCGGGCCCTCGCGCCCGATCGAGCCGCCCGAGGCGATGGAGAACATCGCCGCCGTGCTCTTCACGATGCTGGCGCGCACCGGCAGCTGGCCGTTGCCGATCAGGATCGCCTCCATGTAATCCGTCGAGCTCTCGCCGCGGTGCAGCCGCCGGCCGAAGAGCAGCACCAGGCCGGCCATGACGCCGCCCGTGACCGGGATGCTGAGCCGCTGCCACCACTCCAGCTCCCGGAAGGAATCCACCATGCCCTCGGCGGTGCCGGTCATGAGATAGTGCACCAGGTCGATCCCCAGGCGGAACCCGAGCGCCACCAGCGCCCCGAGCACCCCCGCCCCGGCCGCCCAGCAGAGCGTCTCCTGCCACGGCGAGGGCCGCAGCTTCTCGATGATCCAGAGCCGGAGTCGCAGCAGGCGCAGCAGGCGCGCGTAGATCTGCGGCACCACTTCCTTCACGAGGCGCCGGCTCCCTGGGGCCCGGCCGCGGTCAGGGCGTGTTGCGATGGCGGCGTGTCCACGCCTTCACCATGCATCGTGGCCGGCGCCTGACAAGGCTCGATCATGCGCTACTCGTTGCGCGCCGGCGGCGCCACCGAGGCGTTCAGGAGCTCCGCCTCCCCGCTCTCGGAGGCGGCGAGCTGGATCAGGCTGTTCAGCGACGAGAAATGCTTCGTCCACTCGAAGTCGCCCGTGTGCCCGCCGACGACCTGGTTGAACAGCTGCTTCTTCTCCGACTTCAGCACCTGGATCCGCTCCTCGATCGTGCCGGCGGTCACCATCCGGTAGACGAACACCGTGTTCGTCTGCCCGATGCGGTGGACGCGGTCGATCGCCTGGTCCTCGACGGCCGGATTCCACCACGGGTCGAGCAGGAAGACGTAGTCGGCCGCATGCAGCGTGATGCCCGTGCCCGCGGCCTTCAGGCTGACGAGCATCGCGGCCGCCCCCTGGGCGGTCTGGAATTGCTGCACGGGCTTCTGCCGGTCGACCGTCATGCCCGTGATCTCGTAGCGCGGCAGCTCCGGGTAGTGCGCGTCGAGCGCCGTGCGCACCCGGTTCAGCAGCGTGACGAACTGGGAGAAGATGACCACCTTGTGCCCGCTGCCCACCACCTCGCCGAGCTTCTCGACGAGCAGCTGCAGCTTGCCGCTGTCGGCCAGCGGCGCGTTGAGCCAGGGCAGCAGGTCCGGGTCGCAGCACACCTGCCGCAGCCGCGTGAGCAGCGCCAGGAAGCCGAACGACTTCTCGCGTAGCGCCACCGTGATGTCCTCGCCCAGCCGCGCCAGGCCCTCCGTGCAGATGCGGGCGTACTCCGCCCGCTGCACCTCGGTCAGCGGGCACAGCAGGTCCATCTCCACCTTGGGCGGCAGCTCCGTCGCGACCTCGTTCTTCGTCCGCCGCAGGATGAAGGGGGCCACCTGCCGGCGCAGCCGCCCCATCGTGCCCTCGCGGTCCTGGCCCAGCGCCGCCTCGAACGTCGCCCGCGACCCGAGCAGGCCGGGCAGCAGGTAGCGGAAAATGGACCACAGGTCGAGCTGGCGGTTCTCGAGTGGCGTGCCCGTCAGCACGAGGCGGTGCCGGGCACGGATGGCAAAGCAGGCCTGCGTGACCTTCGCGTCGGGGTTCTTGATGAACTGCCCCTCGTCCAGCACCGCGTACCCGAACTCCACCCCGTCGAGCAGCGCCCGGTGCTTCCGCAGCTGCGTGTAGCTCGCGAGCCAGATGCACGGCGCCTTGTTGGTGGTGAAGTCCTGGCCGGACTTCAGCGTCTCCACCACCGCCCCGGGATGGAAGCGCGCGAGCTCCTCGCGCCACACCGGCACGACGCTGGCCGGGCAGACCACCAGGTGCCGCAGCTTGGCGAGCGGCCGCGAGCTGAGCAGCGCGATGACCTGCGCCGTCTTGCCCAGGCCCATCTCGTCGGCCAGCAGCCCGTGGCACTCCGTCTCGCACAGGTGATGCAGCCACTCGACGCCGCGGCGCTGGTAGTTGCGGAGGAATTCCGGCAGCGCCGGGGGCGCGGCCGGCGCCGTCATCACCCGCTGGCGCCACGCGTCGATCTCGGCCCCGAGCGTCACCTTGATGCGCTGGTCGTTGAACAGCGAGAACACCAGGTAGGGCGGGATCTCGCCGTCGGCCTGCGTCTCCTCGAGGTTCCGCCGCCACTGGTTGAAGCTCTCCCACTTCTCCGCCGCCATCGTGACGATGCCCAGGTCGGGCAGCAGCATGGGCGTCCGCCCGTGCTTCAGCAGCGCGGCCGCCTGCTCGTCCGTCAGCAGCTTCTCGCCGGCGCGGAAGATCCAGCGCAGGTTCAGGCCCGCGGCGCCGCGGCGGTCGGCGACGGCCTCGATCTCGATGGTCCGCGCCCCCTGCTTGATGTGCTCGACCTTGGCGTCGATCTCGATCGCAAACTGCTTCTTCCAGTGGGGCAGCAGGTCGCGCAGGAAACCCGGGATGTCCGCGAGCGCGTCGAGCGCGTAGGCGTGGGTCGTCTGGTTGTAGCGGAAATGCGCCTTGCGCGCGTACGTGGCCAGCGCGATCAGCTTGGCGCGCTCGGCCGCCGTCGGCGGGTTCGCGCTGTTGCCGAGCGCCGGGATGCGGCTGCGCCCGCTCTTCCAGTAGGCCAGGAACACCAGCCCGTCCGCCGTGGTGGTGAAGCTCAGCACCAGCTCGCGCGCGGGCTGGTCCGACTTGGCCCCGGCCGCCCCGTTCGCCGCGCTGTGCCCGTGGTTCGCCGGGCTCATCGGCGGCACCGAGCCCGGCAGCAGCGCCGTCATCTCGTCCACCAGCAGCTCCTCGATCTCGTGCAGCCCGGCCACCGCGATCGCGTTGGCCAGCAGCAGGTCGGTCGACGACGAGCGCACCTTGAGCCGCTCGCCCTCCCATTCGATCACGGCGTACTCCTCCCGCTTCTCGATCTTGCGGTGGATGATGGCGTCGGCGGCCCCGAGCTCGATCTCGCGGATCTCCCCCTGCCGGTAGATCTCATGCCCGCGCTCCACCTGCTCCGCGTCGAACTGTCCCTCCCATTCGGCCTCCAGGCGACCGAACCAAAACTCGAGCGATTGCGGGGTGTAGATGCGCTTGGGCCCGTGGGTTTGCATCAAACTAAAAGCAAGACGTTAGAAACCTCCGCAAGGCCCGCGCAACCTCTATTTGCGAATTTCTCCTGCGGCCGCCCCGGGACGTTTTACAAGAATGTCACCCCGCCGCCACCCGTTCTTCACGCCCGGCGGGCATGCTCCGGCCGTGCTCGACGGCCGGCAGGTGGCCGCCGCTGCGGGCCCAACCGATTGCATCTCGCCTTAATCACCGAAACCTTCGCTCCTGAAATCAACGGCGTCGCGATGACGCTCGGACGGCTCGTCGACGGTCTTTCCCGCCGCGGCCACCGCCTCACCGTCGTCCGCCCCCGCCAGCGGCACGAGTCGCCGCGCTACAGCGTCACCCAGCGGCTGGCCTGCCGCCAGGTCCGCCTCCCGGGCGTGCCCATCCCGGGCTACCCCCAGCTGCGCCTCGGCCTGCCCGCCGGCCGCCGGCTGCACGCCCTCTGGTCCGCCCATCCCCCGGACCTCGTGCACGTCGCCACCGAGGGCCCGCTCGGCGCCTCGGCCATCGCCGCGGCCCGGCGCCTGGGGCTGCCCGTGACGTCCAGCTTCCACACCAACTTCGACCAGTACACCCGCGACTACCGCATCGGCTGGCTGCGCGGCCCCGTGTCGGCCTGGCTCCGCCGGCTCCACAACCGCACGCAGCGCACCTTCGTGCCGACCCCCGATCTCCGGGACCGCCTCGCGGCCGAGGGCTACCGCAACCTGCGGCTCCTGTCGCGCGGGGTCGACACCGCGCTGTTCACCCCGCAGCTGCGCGACGAGGAGCTCCGCCGTTCCTGGGGCGCGCAGCCCGGCGACCTCGTGGTGCTCCACGTCGGCCGCATCGCCGCCGAGAAGAACTACCCGCTGCTCTTCCGCGCCTTCGACGCCCTCCGGGCCCGCGCGCCCCGCGCCCGCCTGGTGCTGGTCGGCGACGGCCCGCTCCTCGCCGCCTACCAGCGCCTCCGCCCCGCCGCCGTCTTCACGGGCTTCTACACGGGCGTGAACCTCGCCCGTCACTACGCCTCGGGCGACCTCTACCTGCACGCCAGCGTGACCGAGACTTTCGGCAACGTCATCACCGAGGCCCTCGGCAGCGGCCTCCCCGTCGTGGCCTTCGACTACGCCGCCGCGCGCGTCTTCATCCGCCACGGCGACAACGGCCTGGTCGCCCCGGTCGGCGACGAGGCCGCCTTCCTGGCGCACGCCGTGCGCCTGGCCGCCGCGCCGGACCTGCGCCGCCGCCTCGCCGCGGCCGCGCGCGCCACCGCCCTCACCCTGTCGTGGGACGAGGTCGTCCGCCAGTTCGAGGCCGACCTCGCCGAGGTCGTCGCCGCCCACCGCCCCGCCCCCGCCCGCCCATGAGCAAGCCCGGCCTCCGCGTCCGCACCGTGATCCTGTCCGACATCCACCTCGGCACCCCGCACAGCAAGGTCGAGGAGGTCACCCACTTCCTGCGCCACGTCCGCTGCGAGCGGCTCCTGCTCAACGGCGACATCATCGACGGCTGGCGCCTCCGGCGCGGCGGCTCCTGGACGCGCGCCCACACCCGCTTCGCCCGCCGCGTGCTCAAGCTGGTCCAGAAGCGCGACACCGAGGTCGTCTATCTCCGCGGCAACCACGACGACTTCCTCGCCCGGCTGCTGCCGCTCCAGTTCGAGCGCCTGACGCTGGCCGAGGACTACGTGCTCGAGACCGCGCGCGGGCGCTACCTGGTGCTGCACGGCGACGTGTTCGACGGCGTCGTCAAGAACCTGGTCCTCCTCGCCCACCTCGGCGACGCCGGCTACGCGCTCCTGCTGCGCCTCAACCGGATCTACAACCAGTGGCGCGCCCTCCGCGGCCAGGAGTACTTCTCGCTCAGCCAGGCCATCAAGGCCCGCGTCAAGCAGGCGGTCAGCTTCGTCGGCAAGTTCGAGGAGCAGGTCGCCGCGCTCGCCCGCGACCGGGGCTGCGCGGGCGTCATCTGCGGCCACATCCACACCCCGGCCGACAAGATGATCGGCGACATCCACTACCTCAACTCCGGCGACTGGGTGGAGTCCCTCACCGCCATCGTCGAGCACCTGGACGGGCGCTTCGAGCTGGTGCGCTACTGCGACTTCGCGGCCGCGCACCCCGCGGCGCCGGCGGCCGCCCGCGGCGAGGCCGAGGCCGAGGTCGACGAGCCGTCTCCGCGGCCCGTGCTCGCCTGAGCCCATGACCCGGATCCTGATCCTGACCGCCGGCTACGGCGAGGGCCACAATAGCGCCGCGCGCGCGCTCCGCGCCGCCTGCCTCGAGCTGCCCGGCGTCGAGGCCGAGCTGGTCGACGCCTTCGCCCTGCGCGCCCCGCGCCTGAACGACGCCTCCCGCCGCGGCTACCTCCGGCTCATCAACGCGGCCCCGCAGGTCTGGAGCCGCGTCTACCGCTGGCTCGACCGCTCGCCGCGAGCGCCGCTGCTCTTCCGCGCCCTCGCCGGCCACCGCCAGCTGCTCGGTCGGATCATCGCGGCCCGGCGGCCGACGGCGATCCTGTCCACCTACCCGGTCTACGCCTGGCTGCTCAACGACCTGCGCCGCGGCGGCCAGGCGTTCTGTCCGCACTACACCGTGGTGACGGACGCGCTCACCATCAATTCCCTGTGGTACCGCACGCCGTCCGCGGGCTGGTTTGTCACCGACCACGACTCCGCCGCCTGGCTCCGCGGCCAGGGGCTGCCGGCGGGCACGGTCCATGTCACCGGCTTCCCCGTGGCCGCCGCGTTCGCCGACCGCCCGGCCGGCCTCGTCCCGCCCGACCCCGCCCGGGGCGGCGAACGGCGCGTGCTCTTCATGATCAACACCGGCCGCCGCCCCGCGCTCGCCATCGCCGGACGCCTCCTGGCGCTTCGCGGCTGGCGCCTCACGCTCACGGCCGGACGCGACGAACCCCTGCGCCGCCAGCTGTCCGTGCTCGCCGCCGGCGCCGCCGCCCGCACCGAGGTCCTGGGCTGGACCGACCGGATTCCGGAGCTGCTCATGTCCCATCACGTCGTCATCAGCAAGGCCGGCGGCGCGACCACGCAGGAGTCCATCAACGCCCTCTGCCCGCTGCTCGTCAGCCAGGTCGTGCCCGGCCAGGAGGAGGGCAACTGCGAGCTCATCCGCCGCCACGGCGCGGGCGCCCTGGCCGAGACGCCCGACGCGATCGTCGCCACCCTGCAGGCCGCCTTCGCGCACGACGCCGCCGGCTGGCGGCAGTGGCGCGCCAACCTGCGCCGGCTCGCCCGGCCGGCCGCCGCCCGCGCCATCGTCGCCCGCGTCCTCGCGGACGTCACGCCCGGGCGGGCAGGAGGGCGTTGATCGCCTGCAGCGTGCGCTCCGTCGCCCCGCGGTTGATCTCGTGCCAGCCGCGCGCGGCCGCCGCCAGCCGGGCCCGCTGGCCGGGATCGGCCAGCAGCTCGACCGCCGCCGCCGCGAGTTCGGCGGGCGTCTCGACGCGGCGCACCGCGCCCGCCTCGCTCAGCGTGCGGATGATCTCCCGGAAATTGGTCATGTGCGGGCCGTGGATGACCGGCTTGCCCAGCACGGCGGCCTCCACCGGCGTCTGCCCGCCGTCATGCGGCGCGAGGCTCTTGCCGACGAAGACCACGTCCGCCAGCTGCGTGAACGCCCGCAGCTCGCCCGTCGTGTCGCCCACCGCCACGTCGACCTCGCCGGGCGCCGGCCCCGCGGAACGGAAGTGGAAGGAGCATCCCGACCGCTCCAGCAGCGCCCGCAGCTCCTCGCGGCGCTCGGCATGACGCGGCACCAGCAGCAGCGACACGCTCCGGCCGCCGGCCCGCGCCGTGCGCAGCGCGGCCAGCAAGGGCTCGTCCTCGCCGGGCCAGGTCGAGGAGCCCAGCAGCAGCAGCCCCGGACCCAGGCCCAGCTCCCGGCGCAGCCGCGCGCGCGCCTCCTCCGCCAGCGGCGGGATCCGGACGTCGAGCTTGAGGTTGCCCGTCGTGCGCAGCTTCCCGGCCGGGAAGCCCAGCGTGCGGAAGCGCTGCTCGTCCCGGCGCGACGCGCACAGCACCTGGGTGAGGCCGCGGGCGAGCGGACGCAGGAAAAGCCGGTAGCGCCGCGACCGCCGGAAGCTGCGGTCCGACAGCCGGGCGTTGATGCTGACCACCGGCACGCCGCGCCGCGCCGCCTGGTGCACATGCTCGGGCCAGCGCTCCCCCTCCATCAGGATGGCCAGGTCCGGCGCGACCCGGCGCCAGGCCCGCGCGCTGAACAGCCAGAAATCGAGCGGGAAATAACCGATGCCGATCGTCAGCCCCGCGTACTTCTCCCGCGCCAGCCGGTAGCCCGTGCTGGTCGTGGTCGAGAGGTAGACCTCCGTGCACCCGTCGCGCTGGAACGCCTCCAGGAGCGGCGCCACCGCCAGCACCTCGCCCACGCTCACCGCCTGCAGCCAGATCCGCCGCATCCCCGGCCGCCGCGCCGGCAGCTCCGGCACCGCGCCAAACCGCCCCTGGAATCCTTCCGCATACCCCCCGCGCCGCCGCATCCGCCACAGATAGTAGGGCGAAGCCAGCAGCAGCAAGGGCAGGAACAGGAGGCGGTAGAGCCAGATCATGCCGGTCGAAAGTCAAAGGTCGCCGCGCGCAGGCCGGCTCCGCCGCACGCCGCGGCGGACGCGCGTCCCCCCTCGCCTGTCGGCCGGGCCTCCGCGATGCCATCCTTCATCCCGCCACTTCTGCCGCCAACCGGTCCCGCGCGCAATCTGCAATGCGCCGCGGGCGCCTGAACCAGCGGCCGGGGATGTTCGACCTCCGCCCGCCCCCGGTTCACTGGCCCAGCACCCAGGCGAAGATCAGCGGGGCGCAGATCGTGGCGTCGCTTTCGACGATGAACTTCGGCGTCGAGGCCGCGAGCTTTCCCCAGGTGATCTTCTCGTTCGGCACGGCGCCGGAATAGCTGCCGTAGCTGGTCGTCGAGTCGCTGATCTGGCAGAAATATCCCCACAGCGGCACGTCCTCGCGCTCGAGGTCCTGGTGCAGCATCGGCACCACGCAGATCGGGAAATCGCCGGCGATGCCGCCCCCGATCTGGAAGAACCCGATGCTGCCCTCGCCATTCCGCAGCCGGCGGGCCTGCTTCAGGTAATAGTCCGCCAGCCAGGTCATGTACTCGATGCCGGTGCGGACCGTGTGCACGTTCCGGACGTCGCCCCGGAGCACCGCCGCGGCGTACATGTTGCCCAGCGTCGCGTCCTCCCAGCCCGGCACGATGATCGGCAGGTTGCGCTCGCAGGCCGCCAGCATCCAGGAATGCTTCGGGTCGATCTGATAGCTCTTCCGGAGCTTCCCGCTGCGCAGGATCTTGAACATGAACTCGTGCGGGAAATACCGCTCCCCCGCCCGGTCCGCCCTCACCCACTCCTCCAGCACGGCCTTCTCGATCCGGCGCATCGCCTCCATCTCGGGAATGCAGGTGTCGGTCACCCGGTTCATGTGCCGCTCCACCAACGCCTGCTCGTCCGCCGCCGTCAGGTGCCGGTAGTGCGGCACCCGCTCGTAATAGTCGTGCGCCACCAGGTTGAAGACATCCTCCTCGAGGTTCGCCCCGGTGCAGACGATCGCATGCACCTTGTCCCGCCGGATCATCTCGGCCAGCGAAATGCCCAGCTCGGCCGTCGACATCGCCCCCGCCAGGGTCACCATCATCTTCCCCCCGGCCTTCAGGTGCGCCTCATACCCCTTCGCCGCATCCATCAACGCCGCCGCGTTGAAATGCCGGTAGTGGTGCGCCAGGAACCGGGAAACCGGTCCCTTGGCCTTGGCCAGGGTGGCATTGATGACCTCAGGCTTGGACTTGGCTTTTGCTCTCATGAACGCCCCCAGCTAGCAACCGGACCACCCTTTTGGCCACAAAAAAGTCGGCCCCTTATCCCGCTTTTAGGCATAAAGGACTATTGTTGGAAACTTGCAGTCCTACGCGAGTTAGACAGGTTCGGCCCATGACGAATCCGCGCCCCTCCCTTCAATTCCACTGTCTGCTGCTCGCCTACCTGCTCGTCCCCCTGGCGGTGCTCGCCGGGCACTTCCCCCAGGACGGCAGCGACCTGCCCGCCGACCCGGCCGTAAAATGGGGCCGATTGGAAAACGGCGTGCGTTATGCGATCCTGAAGAACGCGGAGCCGAAAGGCCGGGCGAGCCTGCGGATGGTCATCCGGACCGGTTCCCTGAATGAGACCGAGGAGCAGCGCGGCCTGGCGCATTTCCTGGAGCACATGGCTTTCAACGGCTCGAAGCACTTCGCGCCGGGCACGATGGTCGAGTTTTTCCAGCGCCTGGGCATGAGCTTCGGCGGCGACACCAACGCCTCGACGGGTTTCGACCGGACCATCTACCTGCTCGAGTTGCCGGACACCGGGGCGTCGCGGTTTGAGGAGGCGTTCACCTATTTTACCGACGTGGCCGACGGGCTGCTCCTGCTCGATTCCGAGATCGACAAGGAGCGCGGCATCATCCTGAGCGAGAAGCGCGCGCGCGACTCCATCGCCTTCCGCCAGTTCATCGGCGAGTTCGAGTTCCTCCTGCCCGAGGCGCGCTTCATCCAGCGCATTCCGATCGGCCTGGAGCCGGTCATTTCGGGCGCGCCGCGCGCGCAGTTCGTGGACTACTACGACACCTGGTACCGGCCCGAGCTGCTCAGCGTGGTCGCGGTCGGTGACTTCGACCCGGCCGTGGTCGAGGCGCAGCTCGTCAAGGCCTTCGCCCCGCTCGCGGCCCGGGCCCCTGCCCGGCCGGCCCCGCCGCTGGGCCGCGTCACGGAGGTGCCGGGCGTCGTCGCTCGCCTGCTGCCCGAGCCCGAGGCGCCGGCGGTGCAGGTGGCGATCCAGACCCTCACCCCCTACGCCTACGAGCCCGACACCGCGGCCAACCGGCTCAAGTACCTGCCGCGCTCGCTGGCCCTGAGCATGCTCAATCGCCGCCTGGCCATCCTCGCCAAGCAGGAGGGCGCGCCCTTCCTCAGCGGCTCCGTCGGGGCCACCGAGCAGTTCGATTTCTTCCGCAACGCCTCGGTCGAGCTCACCTGCAAGCCCGAGCAGTGGCGCGCCGCCCTGGCCGTCGGCGAACAGGAACTCCGCCGCGCCCTCCAGCACGGCTTCCAGCCGGCCGAGCTGCGCGAGGCCGTGGCGAAGATGCGCAACGGGCTGGAGCAGGCCGTGCGCACCGCGCCCACCCGCCGCTCCCCGAGCCTCGCCGGCGAGCTGGTCTCGTCCTTCGTCGACCGTGAGGTCTTCACCCACCCCGCGGCGGAGCTGGCCCTCTACCAGCCGGCGCTCGACACGGTGGACGTCGACGCCTGCCTGGCCGCGCTGCGCGGGCTCTGGGACGAGAGGATCGGACGGCGGATCTTCGTGACCGGCAACCTCCGCCTCGACGACGCCGACCGGGAGATCGCGGCCGCCTTTGCCGCCAGCCAGGCCGTCGCCGTCGCCGCGCCGCCCGCCGTCGCGGAAAGTACCTTCGCCTACACCGACTTCGGTCCCGCCGGCGCGGTGGCGGAAAGCCGCGCGGTCGAGGACCTCGGGATCACCCTCATCCGCTTCACCAACGGTGTCCGCCTCAACCTCAAGCCCACCGACTTCGAGGCCGGCCGCATCCGGGTCAACATCCGCGTCGGCGGCGGACGGCTGACCGAACCCGCGAACCAACCCGGCCTGGCCCTGGTCACCGGAAGCTCCTTCATCCTCGGCGGCCTCGGCCGCCACAGCGCCGACGACCTGCAGCGCGTGCTCGCCGGCCGGACCGTCGCCCAGGGCTTCGGCGTGTACAACGACGCCTTCAACCTCAGCGGCACCACCAACCGGGCCGACCTGACCCTGCAGCTGCAGCTGCTGTGCGCCTACCTCGTCGACCCCGGCTACCGGCCCGAGGGCCTGCGCCAGACCCGGCGCAACCTGGAGCCCTACTACACCCGCCTCGCGAACACGGTCGAGGGCCCCCTGCAGACGGAGGCCCAGCGCCTCCTCGCCAACGGCGACCCGCGCTTCGGGGTGCCGCCCCAGGAGGCCGCGCTCGCGCGCACCGCCGAGGATGTGCGCGCCTGGCTCGCGCCGGAGTTCGCCCGCGGCCCGGTCGAGGTGGCCATCGTGGGCGACTTCGACCCCGCCGAGGCCGTCGCCGCCGTGGCCCAGACCTTCGGCGCGCTGCCGCCGCGCGCGGCCAAGCCCGCCTACGAGGCGGAACGGCAGGTCGGCTTTCCCCCCGCACCCGTGACCCGGGAGTACCGCGTGCCGACCGAGATCCCGAAGGGCCTGGTCGTCCTCTTCTGGCCGGCCACAGACGCCCGCGACGCCCGCGTCAGCCGGCGCCTCAACCTCCTCGCCAGCGTACTCGACGACCGCCTGCGCAAGAAGATCCGCGAGGAGATGGGCGGCACCTACTCGCCCGACGCCGGCGCGAACCTGAGCGACACCTACCCGAAGTTCGGCTACCTCACCGCCAGCGCCACCGTGGCGCCCGACCAGGCCCACGTCATCGCCCGGGCCATGCGCGAGGTCGCCGCCGGCTTGTTCCGCGACGGAGTCACCGACGAGGAGCTCGTGCGCGCCAAGCAGCCCATGCTCGCCGGCATCAAGCAGTCGCAGCGGACCAATCCCTACTGGCTGGGCACCGTGCTCGCCGCCGGCCAGGAATTCCCCGAGCGGATCGAGTGGAGCCGCACCCGCCTCAGCGACACCGAGTCGGTCAGCGCCGCCGAGCTGACCGACTACGCCCGCCGGTACCTCGACCCGGCCAGGGCCTCGGAGTTCGTCTCCATCCCCGCCAAAACCGCGCCCTAGCTAGGGCGCCGGCGCGCGGATGAAGTCCACCGCCTGCGCGACGACTGCGGGCGTCGCCAGGATGCGGTGGTGCCCGCGGCCGGGGCACGGCACCAGCCGGGCGCCCCGCCACAGCGCCACCGTTTCCTCCGCCGCCGCATAGCTCGTGTCGGGGTCGGCCGGATCATGGAACACCCGCAGCGGGCACGGCGCGCGCCGCGCCACCACCCGCAGGTCGGTCTCCGCCGGCTCCCGGCCGGTCCGCCGCGCCAGCGCCGCCAGGAAATGCGGCCGGACCTCTGCGTCCAGGCGCAGCCGCTCCATCAGCCGGCGCGCCGGCTCGTCCTGGCTCTGGGGCGGCGCCAGCATCACCAGCCCGCGCGGCCGGCAGCCGCAGGTCGTCGCCATCGCCGCGGCGGCCGCGCCCATCGAGTGCCCGATCATCGCGGCCCAGGGACCCACGGCCGCCTCGAGCGCGGCCAGCACCCGCCCGAGCTGCGGCACGCTCGCCTCGTCGCCCGGCGACTCCCCGTGCCCGGGCGCGTCGAAGGCCACCGGCCGGAATCCCGCCGCGACCAGCGGGGCGGCGAACGCGCCCAGCTGCGCCGCATGCCCCTCCCAGCCGTGCACCAGCGCCACCGCCGGCCGGCCCGGGTCGCCCCAGGCCCAGCCCGCCAGCGGACCCGCCGGCGACGGCAGCCGCAGCGGCCGGGCGCCCTCGAGGTAGGCCTGCTCCCGCGGCGTCCGCCGGAGGCCGCGCCGCGGACGCAGGAAGAGCGCGGCCGCCAGCTCGCCCAGGCTCTCCGGCCCGTGCGGGGGCGGCGGCACCGCGAGCCCGCGCCGCTCGGCCGCCTGCAGCAGGAGCGCGCTCACGAGCCTGCGTCCGCCGCGAACACCAGCGAAGCGTTCGTGCCGCCGAAGCCGAAGCAGTTCGACAGCGCGGCCCGGACCGGGCGGCGCACCGCGGCGTTCGGGGTGAGGTTCAGGCCGAGCTCGGCGCACGCCGGCTCGACCGTGTCGAGGTTGATCGTGGGCGGGACGACGCCGTCGTGGATCGCCCGCACGGCGGCGAAAGCCCCCATGGCCCCGGCGCCGCCCAGCAGGTGCCCGGTCATCGATTTCACCGCGCTGACGTTCAGACTCCCCCGGTGGTCGGCGAACACCGCCGCGATCGCCGCCGCCTCCTCGCTGTCCCCGCCCGGGGTCGAGGTGGCGTGGGCCGAGACGTAGTCGATCTCCGCCGGCGCCAGCCCGGCCTGGGCCAGCGCGGCGCGCATAGAACGCTGCGAGCCCTCGGCCGCCGGGGCCAGCGAGGACAGGTGGTGGGCGTCCGCCGTGGCCCCGTAGCCGCGCAGCTCCGCGTAGATCCGGGCCCCGCGGGCCCGCGCCTGCGCCCGCTCCTCGAGGACAAACACCACCGCCCCCTCGCTGAGCACGAAGCCGTCCCGATCCGCGTCGTAGGGTCGCGAGGCGCGGGCCGGGTCGTCGTTGCGCTTCGACAGCGCGCGCATCTGCGCGAAGGCGCCGATCGCCAGGGGGGTGATGGTCGACTCGGCCCCGCCCGCCAGCATCACGTCGGCGTCGCCCCGCGCGATCGCCGCCGCCGCCTCCCCGAGCGCATGCCCGCTGGTCGCGCAGGCCGAGGCCACGGCCAGATTGGGGCCGCGCAGGTCGAGCAGCAGGCTGACCTGCCCCGCCAGCAGGTTGGGCGCGATCTGGATGATGAAGAAGGGCGAGATCTTCCGGTAGCCCTCGCGCCGCCAGGTCTCGTGCGTCGCCTCGATCTCGGGCAGCCCGCCCAGACCCACGCCCAGGTTCACGCCCATCCGCTCCGGCGCCAGCTCCGCCCGCCGGGCATCCAGGCCGCTGTCGGCGTAGGCCTCCACCGCCGCGGCGCAGCCGAGGTGCGTGAACCGGCCGAACTTCTTCGCGTCCTTGGCCGTGAACGCCGCGACCACCGGCTCGGCGGCGGCCCCCCGCGGGAACAGCGGCGCCGCCAGCGGCCGCAGCGGATCGAAACCGCGGACCTCGCCGGCGATGCGCACCGGGCAGTCCCGGGCGTCGAAGCGCGTGATCGGCCCGAGCCCGGAACGGCCCGCCACCAGCGCCTCCCAGGTCGCCGCGGCTCCGAGGCCGACGGGGGTGCAGGCCCCCATTCCGGTGATGACGACGCGACGGCGTTCGGGCGAGGAGGCAGGATTCATGGGTGTTCCGGGTTGGCGGGGGGCGGTGCGAAATGCTCGAGCGCGGTCCGGCGCGCGTGCCGCAGCACCGCGCCGCTCTCCGCCGGGTCGGCCAGCGACCGGGCCAGGATCAGCGCCCCGACCAGCTGGCTCAGCAGCGCCGTCGCCAGGCGCTCGTTCTCGGCCGGATCGTCGGCCAGCCGCAGCGCCGCCGCCAGCCGCGCGCGGTGCCGCTGGAGCGCGGCCGCGTAGCCCCGCCGCGCCGCGCCGCCGGGCCGCGCCGCCTCCAGGCCCAGGGCCGCCACCAGGCAGCCGGCCGCCGGATGGTCGCGATGCCGCGCGCTGAGGTAGCTCAACACCAGCGCCCGCACCCGCTCGCGCCGCGTCGGCAGCGCCGCGATCCGCTCGAAATTCTCCCGCCCCGCGTCGAACCCGGCCGCGCACGCCTCCGCCACCAACTCCGCCTTCCCCCGGAAATGCGCGTAGAACCCGCCATGCGTCAGCCCCGCCCGCCGCATCACCGCGTCCACCCCCGTCGACGCCACCCCGCGCTCCCGGAACACCTCGCTCGCCGCCCGCAGGATGCGGGCGCGCGTGCCGTGCTTGTGGTGAGTCGGGTAACGCATGGGAAGATCTTTATATGACGATCGTCATATCTCGTGGCGTATCGTGTCTGTCAAGCGTGATGCTTGTCGTCCGGCGGGGCCCGGGCCTGACTTTGACAACGGCGCCCCAGCGCCTTACATCGCATCAAATCATGGACCACCTGCACGCCTACTGGCGCATGGAATACATCGAGGCGCCGCGGCTGCCGGAGGGCTCCAATCCGTTCGCGGCCCTGCCGCAGCTCGGGGACGACGCCACGGCGCTGATCGTGCACCGCACGCGGCTGTCGTACCTCATGCTCAACCGCTACCCCTACAATCCGGGGCACCTGCTGGCCATCCCGTTCCGCGCCGCCACCGACCTGACCGAGCTGGACGCGGCGGAGCGCGCGGACCTGATGGACATCATCATCCTCGGCAAGGACCTGCTGCGCGCCGCCGTCCGGCCCGACGGCTTCAACCTCGGCTTCAATCTCGGCTCCGCCGCCGGCGGCAGCATCCCCCACCTGCACGGCCACATCGTGCCGCGCTGGGAAGGCGACACGAACTTCATGCCCGTCCTCGCCGCGACGCGGGTGCTGCCGCAGTCGCTGGCCGCCATGTACGCCCGGCTGCGGGAGGTCCTCGCCGAGCGGACCGCCTGAACCCGACGACCCATCCCCGCCCCGTGCCCGCCGCCCAGACGCTCCAGTTCCCCAGCGCCCGCCACCTCAGCCAGCTGTATTGCGCCAGCGAGGACAACCTCGCCCGCGCCGAGCAGGCGCTCGGCGTCCGCCTGACCACCCGGGATGACTGGCTGAAGCTCGAGGGGCCGGCCGAGGCGGTCGCGCGCGCGGCGGAGTTCTTCAACCTGCTGAACGCCGGCCGCGCGCAGGGGCTCACGCTGCGGTCGCCCGACTTCCTGCGGCTGCTCGAGCTCCACTCCCGCGACGGCGGCGCGGCGCTGCGCGCGCTCTTCCAGGAGCCGCTGGTCATCACCACGCAGCGCAAGAGCGTGGTGCCGAAAACCGTCGGCCAGAAACTTTACCTCCAGTCGATCCTGCGCCACCCCATTGTCTTCGGCATCGGGCCGGCGGGCACGGGCAAGACTTACCTCGCCATGGCCGCGGCGATCTCCGCGCTGCTGAAGGGGCAGGTGCAGCGCATCGTGCTGACCCGCCCGGCCGTCGAGGCCGGCGAGGCGCTCGGCTTCCTGCCCGGCGACCTGCGCGAGAAGATCCTGCCCTACCTGCGCCCGCTGTACGACGCCCTGCACGACATGCTCGACCCCGACGACGTCGGCACGCTGTCGGAGAAGGGCGTCATCGAGATCGCGCCGCTCGCCTACATGCGCGGCCGCACGCTGGCCAACGCGTACATCATTCTCGACGAGGCGCAGAACACCACGCCCGAGCAGATGATGATGTTCCTCACGCGGCTCGGCGACGAGTCGCGTATGATCGTGACGGGCGACATCACGCAGATCGACCTGCCGCGCTCGAAGCTCTCGGGCCTCATGCAGGCGCCGCGCGTCCTCCGCGACATCCCCGGCATCGACTTCCACCACTTCACCGGCGCCGACGTCGTGCGCCACCCGCTCGTGCAGCGGATCATCGACGCGTACGAGCGCGACAAGGCCGCCGAGCCGATCGGCCCCGGCGCCAAGGGCTGAGGCGGGCGCATGACCCCGGCCGAGCGCACCGTCGTCCTGACCAACCGGCATCCGCGCCTGCGGGTGCCGGCGGACGCGGTGGCCCGCGCGTTCCGGCTGCTCGAGGAGCACGCCGACCGCATCCGCCTGCCCGCCGCCGGCCGGCCGGCCGGCGAGCTGTCCGTCGTCGTCCTCACGGATCCGGCTCTGGCGCGGATCCACGCCGACTTCCTCGGCGACCCGACGACCACCGACGTCATCACCTTCGCGGGCGACCCCGCCACCGGCAGCGCGGGCGAGATCTGCGTGTCGGCCGACACCGCCGCCCGCTTTGTGGGGCTGCCACCCGGCGCCCGGCGCCCGGCCCGGCAGGCGGCCTTCGCGGCCGAGCTGACCCTCTACCTCGTGCACGGCTGGCTGCACCTCGGCGGCTACGACGACCTGCAGCCGGCCCGCAAGCGCCGCATGCGCGCGGCCGAGCAGCGCGCCCTGGCGGTGCTGCGCGCCCACGG
Source organism: Opitutaceae bacterium (assembly GCA_016795545.1). Lineage (GTDB taxonomy): Bacteria > Verrucomicrobiota > Verrucomicrobiia > Opitutales > Opitutaceae > Lacunisphaera. The sequence goes on along the minus strand of JAEUGX010000068.1, from coordinate 28,146 downwards.
CGCCATCCCCGGCTTCCGATTCGCGTAGGCCGCCGCCGGAAAAAATCTGTGGGCATCGCCGGCCAACTGTGGTTCACTGCGCGCTCGTCCCCCATGCCTGAATCCCGCTTCACCTCCCTGCGCAACGCCTTCCTCACCGGCTTGCTGCTCGTGGCCCCGCTCGTGGTCACGATCTGGGCCCTCAAGATCGTCATCGGCGTGGTCGGCGGCTCGCTCACCCCGCTGTTCGCCCCGTACCTGCCGGAGGCGCTGGCGCACCTTCCGAGCATCTTCTGGGACATCGCCGCCACCGTCATCGCGCTGATCCTCGTCACCCTCCTCGGCTTCGTCTCGCGCCTCTTCCTCGGCCGCTTCGTCGGAGCGATGGCCGAGCGGTTCATCCAGAGCATTCCGGGCATCGGCCGGTTCTACAACAGTGTGAAGCAGTTCATCGAGACGTTCGGCGCCAAGGACCGCGCGCAGTTCAGCAAGGTCGTCCTCGTCCAGTTCCCGCGCCCCGGCGTGCACACCATCGGCTTCGTCACCAACACCGGCCGCGGCGAGCCGCACGTGCACTTCGCCGACGAGCGCTGGGCCGTCTTCATCCCCACCTGCCCCAGCCCGGTCAACGGCTTCTTCCTGTACGTGCCGCGGGGCGAGCTCGTCGAGCTCGACATGACCATCGCCGACGGCATGAAGACCGTCATCTCCTGCGGCGCCGTCCTGCCGGTCTGGCCGCCCGATCCCAACGCCGGCCCCCGCGGGCTCACCCGCCTGCCGTTCGACTTCCAGGGCTGACCGGGGGCGCGCCCCGCCGCCGCTCCCACCCGATGCCCGGACCGCAGCTCCAGACCCAGGCCTTCGTGCTGGCGAAGCTGCCGTCCGGCTCCGACACGTTCGAGCAGGTGACGGCCTTTTCCGCCGAGCACGGCCTCCTCCACTGCCTGGCCCGGCTGCCGCGCGGGCGGTCGGCGGCCGCGGCGGCCCCGCTCGACCTCGGCGACGAGACGGAGCTCTGGCTCGAGTCGTCGAACCAGGGCCGCACCTGGTTCGTGCGCGAGCACCGCCTGGTCCGGCGCCACGACGGCCTGGGGCGCTCCTACCCCGCGCTGCGGGCCGCCGCGGCGATCGGCGCGCTGGTCAGCCGCAACCCGGTGCCCGACGAGTCGCGGGCGGAGATCGCCGCCCTGCTGCGCTCCAGCCTCGGCGCCCTCGCCGAGGGCGGTCGGCCCGACATCATCTGGCTCAAGGCGCTCTTCCGCTTCCTGCGCGACGAGGGTTATCCGGCCAAGCAGCAGTGGTGGCCCCGGCTGCCCCCCGAGGACCGCGCGGCCGCCACCCGCCTGCTCAACCAGCCGCTCGCCGAGCAGACCGCCGACGCCGCCACGGTCGCGCGCCTCGCCGCCAGCCTCGAACAGTGGGTGCAGGCCGAGACCGAGCTCCGGCTCTGACCGCCCGTCGTTGCGTTCCGCCGTTTCCTGCCCCTAATCCGCGGGACCCATGGTATTCTCCCTCGAAGCCAAGACCGCCAGCCTGAGCGTGGGGGAGTTCGCGGATTTCGCCATCGGGCCGCGCGAGTCGGGCGGCGGCCCGGCGGGCCTCTGGCGCGCCCAGCTCGGGCAGCACTGGCACCAGGAGCTCCGCGCCCGCGCCGAGCAGGCGCACGCCGCGGGCGGGCCGCCCGATCCCCGCCTCCAGTTCGAGGTCGCCATCGAGGGCCGCCTCACCCACCGGGGCTGGACCATCCAGCTCGGCGGGCGGATCGACCAGATCCTGCCCGGCCCGGCCCCGCACGGCCGGCGGCTGCGCGAGGTCAAGTCCGTGCTGCGCCCGCTGCCCGCCGACGAGGCCGAACTGCGGGCCGACTACCCCGCGTATTTCCGCCAGCTCGCCGCCTACCTCGTCCTGCTGCGCGCCTCGCCCGAGCCCGCCGGCGGCCGGGCCCCGCTGGCGGCCGAGCTCGTCTTCGTCGAGGCCGGCTCCGGCCTGGTCCAGGCCGTCGCGCTCACGCCCTTCGACGAGGCGCTCGTGCACCACCAGCTCGAGGCCCTGGTCGCCTTCCTCGACCAGCGGCTTCGCGCCACGGCCCGCCGCCGCCACCTGCGTTTTCGTCCGCCCTACGCCGCGCTCCGCCCGGGGCAGGAGCACATCCAGGCCAACCTCGCGGCGGCCTTCGCCGCCTCCCCCGCTGCGGAACCCGCCCCCCGGATCCTCCTGCTCGAGGCGCCCACCGGCTACGGCAAGACCGGATGCGTGCTCGAGTTCGCCCTCGGGCAGATGCGCGCGGGCCGCTTCGGCCGGCTGATCTGGCTCACGGGCAAGTCGACCGGCCAGCTGCCGGTCATGCACACGCTGCGGACCATGGCCGCCGGCGCCGGCGGGCCGGCCGCCCCGCCGGTCGCCACCTGGCAGGTTCGGAACAAAGCCGAGCACTGCATCAACCACACCTTCCACTGCGTGCGCGACGGCTGCTCCTTCCTCCGGGGCGCCGCCGAGCGCTGGCCGGCCAGCGGGCTGGCCCGCTTCCACCTCGACGAATCGTTGCCGCGCGACCTGGAGGCCCTGCAGGCCGCCGGACGCGAGGCCCACCTCTGCCCGTACGAGATCACGCGCACCGCCCTGGCGTTCAACGACGTCTGGCTCGGCGACTACAACTACGTGTTCGCCCCCGCCAATCGCGGGCTCTTCTTCGAGCAGCCCGGCTTCGACCCGGCCGAGACCCTGCTGGTGATCGACGAGGCGCACAACCTGCCGGCCCGCGTGGCCGGCGCCCACTCCCACCGGGCGACCGCCGACGAGGCGCACGGGCTGCTGGCCGAGCTCGACCACCTGCGTGCGCCGGCGCCGCTCCTGCTCGCCGTCGAGGCCTGGGCCCGGCTGCTGGCCACGCTCGGGCCGGCCGACGCGCTCGACCCCGCGACGGAGGCGGAGTTGCGGGACCTCGTCGCCCGCCTGGCCGACCTGGCCGCCACCACCGCCGTCGATCCCGTCGCGCTCGGTCCGCGCCATAACGAGACGCTCTGGCGGTTCGGCGCGCTCGCCGACTTCCTTGCCGACACCCGCCTGCGGAAGCTGCTGTGGGCGGCCCGGGCCGGCGAACTCGAATTCACCTGCCTCGACGCGGCCCCGGCCATCGGCGAGACCCTGCAGGCGTTCGGCGGCGCCATCCTGATGTCGGCCACGCTCCAGCCCTACGACCTCACCGCCGAGGCCTGCGGCCTGGCGGCGCCGTCCTACACGACCCTGGCCGCCGGCGCGCCATGGCGGGCCGGAGCCTACGACGTGGCGGTCGACCTGCGGGTCGACACCTCTTATCGCCAGCGCGGCGGACACTACGGCACGACCGCCGGCGCGGTCGAGCAGCTCGCCGCCGCCGCGACGGCTGCCGCGGCGGCCAACCCGGGCCCCGTGGCGTGCGTGGCGGTGTTCTTTCCCTCCTACGCCTACGCCGAGGCCGTGCGGCGGGCCCTTGAGAACCGCGGCTCGGTCCTGCGGGTGGCGCTGCAGCCCCGCCTGCCCGACCTCGCGACGCAGGCGGCCTGGGTCGAGGAGAACCTGCTGCTGGCCGACGCGCTGTTCCTGGTGCTCGGCAGCAGCTTCGCCGAGGGCATCGACCTGCTCGGCGGCCGGGTCACCCACGCCATGGTCGTCGGACCCGCTTTGCCGGAGGTCAACGCCGTGCAGCAGGCCCGCGCCGACGCCCTGGCCGGCCTCGGCCGCGAGGCCGCGTTCCGCCGCATCTACCAGGTGCCGGGACTCCAGAAGGTCAACCAGGCCCTCGGCCGGCTCGTCCGCGCCCCGGGTCACCGCGCGAAGGTGCTGCTGCACTGCCGCCGGTTCGCCGACCCGAGCTACGCCGCGCTGCTCGCGGCCGACTACCAACAGTACGCGGAGATCCACTCCGAGGCCGAGCTGACCGAGTGGCTGCGCCCCCCCGCCTAGCCGATGCGGACTCAAACGGTTGAAGCGATGATCAAGCCGCTTACCCCTTAAACGCACCCCTGACAACTACTGGCACAGCCCACGGAATACACGGAGCACACGGAAAAGGATGGGACAAGGCAGGCCCGCGAAATGGCGCGAAGGGGACGAATCGAGGGGAGGGAGCCGAGAAAGGAAAATGAGGAAGGCCGGATGGAAGTGCGGAATCGGGCTCAGCCTCCTGATCTCTCAACCCATCCTCCCACCCCTCCATTCGCACGCTTTCGCGTGATTAGCGGGCCCACCTCCGCGTTATTCCGGAATCCTCCCCGCCCGGCCATCCCGGCGGGATTGAGCGCCTCACCCTCATCGCTCACCGCTCAACGGTCCGGCCCGGATCAGACGGTCGTGGACATCTCGCCGAGCAGGCGCGCGAAGACCATCTTGCCGCCGGCGCTGGGGAGGACGCCGATGATCTCGGCGGTCACCCGCTTGCCCACGAAGGCGCGGGCGTTGTTCACCACCACCATGGAGCCGTCGTTCAGGTAACCGAGCGCCTGGCCCTCCTCCTTGCCCGCCTTGACCAGGTCGATGGCGATGCTCTCGCCGATCACGATCTCGGGCCGCAGCGCGTTTTCCAGCGCGTGCAGGTTGAGCCAGGGCACGCCCTGGAACTTGGCCATCGTGGCGAGATTGGTGTCGGTGGTCAGCAGCTTCGCCCGCAGCGACTGCGCGATGAAGACCAGCTTGGCCTCGATGTCCTGCCGGCGCGCCACCTCGCTCTGGTGGATGCGGATGTCGAGGTGCTTGATGGCGCGCAGCTCGTTGAGCACCTGCAGGCCGCGGCGGCCGCGCGCCTGCTTCACGGGGTCGGCCGAGTCCGCGATGCCCTGCAGCTCGGTCAGGACAAAGCTCGGGATGATCAGCGCCGCGGTCAGGAACTGCGTCTCGCAGACCTTCGCGATGCGGCCGTCGATCAGCGCGCTGGTGTCCACCACCACCAGCGGCACGTCGACCTCGTGCGGCACGAACCGCACGTAGGGGATCACCAGGTTGAAGTCGTCCTTGCCCCGCAGGGCGATCACGGTGCCGAGGTAGGTGCAGATCACGAACAGCGCCATCTGCACCAGGTAGATGGTCTGCGGATCGCCCTTGTTCAGCAGCGGCGAGTTCGAGATGAGCCAGGCCACCACCGAGCCGACCGCCAGGCCGAAGGTCAGGGCGGTCAGGCCGCGGAGCGAGAAGCCCTTCAGCATCAGGTCCACCAGCACCACCAGCGTGCCGATCATCAGCCCGATCGCGACCGCCAGGCCGCGCCGGTGGTCCCACTCCTCGACGGTGTAGCACAGCAGCCAGCTGGCCAGCGCGCACAGGGCGATGAAAAATACCCGGATGACCAGGAGCGTCTTGTTCATGCGTGGGGGCGGCGGCTCAGCCGAATACTCCCCGATTTTTCAGCCACAGCAAGATAAACGGCAGGATCACGAAGAAAATCATGACCGCGTAAAGAATCGTTTGTGCCCGGCGGGCTTTTTTTTCTAACTCCGGGTCCTGCTCGTCCATTCCCCGCATCCGACCAAGCGGCTCCTCCGATGACAATGCAATACTGGCTCGTGAAGTCCGAACCCGAAACCTACTCGTGGGACGATCTTGTCCGCGACGGCCGCACCGACTGGACCGGCGTGCGCAATTACGCCGCCCGCCTGCATCTCAAGGGCATGCGAACGGGCGACCAGGTGCTCTTCTACCACAGCGGCGACGGCAAGAGCGTCGTGGGCGTGGCCCGCGTCACCCGGACCGCGTTCCCCGACGCCACCGCGAAGGAGCCGGGCTGGGTGGCGGTGGAGCTCGCCGCGGTCCGGCCGCTCCCCCGCCCCGTGCCGCTGGCGGCGGTCAAGGCCGACGCCGCGCTGCAGGCGATCGGGCTGGTGCGTCAGGGCCGGCTCTCGGTCATGCCGCTGCAGCCGGCCGAGTTCGCCCGCCTCACCAAGCTGGGGGGCGGCTGAGCCCCCCTGCACCGGGCCGCCCCCGGGCCGGAAAATTGTGTTCCCTCGGAGCCATTCCTGGTTTCCCTCTGCTCCCTGCACCACGTGTTCGACCAGATCGCCATCCTCGCCCCCGGCCTCCTCGGCGGCTCCGTCGCCCGGGCGGCGCGCCATTACGGCAGCGCCCGGCGCACCGTGCTCTGGGCCCGCCGGCCCGAAACCCGGCTGGAGCTGCAGGGCCAGCCCTGGTGCGACCGGGTGGCCGACACGCCGGCGGACGCGGTGCGCGACGCCCAGCTCGTGGTCGTCTGCGCGCCGGTCGACCAGATCGTGCCCCTGGTCCGCCAGGCCGCCCCGGGCCTCGCGCCGGGCGCGCTCGTGACCGACGTCGGCAGCGTCAAGGGCGAGATCTGCCGCGCCGGCCACCAGGCCCTGGCGCCGCGCGCGCACTTTGTCGGCTCGCATCCCATGGCGGGCTCGGAAAAGACCGGCTGGGAGCACGGCCGGGCCGACCTGTTCGCCCGCCGCACGGTGTTTGTCACGCCGCTGCCGGAGACGGACGCGGCCGCGACCGGCCGCGTCGCGGCCTTCTGGCGGGCCTGCGACGCGGACGTGGCCACCTGCGCGCCCGACACCCACGACGAGATCGTCGCGCACATCAGCCATCTCCCGCAGGTGATCGCCTCGACGCTCTGCGCCTGCCTGAACCGGCGCGACCCGGCCTGGCGCAACTTCGCCGGCGGGGGGCTGCGGGACACCACGCGCATCGCCGGCAGCGACCCGCGCCTCTGGAAGACCATCCTGGAGCAGAATCGCGACGAGGTCCTCCGCGCCCTGCGCGGCTACCAGGAGGAGCTGCACGGCATGGAGCGCGCGCTCGCCAACCGCGACTGGTTCGAGGTGCAGGCCGTCATCGAGCGCGGCAAGGCGTACCGCGACCAGTTCCGCCCGATCCCGTGACCCGCGCGCTTTTCCGGTGAACCTGCCCCCCGCCCTGCCCATCGTCCCCTTCACCCGCCCGGTCCGCGGCACGCTCACCCTGCCCGGGTCCAAGAGCATCACCAACCGGGCGCTGATCCTGGCCGCGCTCGCCGACGGGCCCGTGACCCTGCACGGGGCGCTCTTCAGCCGCGACACCCGCATCATGGTGGCCGCCCTGCGGACGCTGGGCTTCGCGGTCGAGACCGACGAGGCGGCGCTGACCCTCCGGATCACCGGCCGCGGCGGGGAGATCCCGGCGCGCGAGGCCGTGCTCGACGTCGGCAACGCCGGCACCGCGGCCCGCTTCCTCACGGCGTTCGTCTGCCTCCGGCCCGACGGGGTCTACCATTTCGACGGCGACGCGGCCATGCGCCGGCGCCCGATCGGGGCGCTGCTCGACGCCCTGGCCACGCAGGGCGCCACCGCCACCGCCCGCCAGTTCCCGTTCACCCTCCGCACCGCCGGGCTGCGCGGCGGGCCGGTGCGCCTCGACGCCTCGGAGAGCAGCCAGCTGCTGTCGGCGCTGCTGATGGTGGCGCCGCACGCCCGCACGCCGCTGGCCGTCAGCCTCGTCGGCGGCACCGTGTCCCGTCCGTTCGTGGCCATGACCGAGCAGATGGTGCGGCAGTTCGCCGCCGGGCCGGCCGAGTATGCCATCGAGGGCGACGCCACCGCGGCCAGCTACTTCGCGGCCCTGGTCTCGTTCCGCGGCGGGGAGCTCCGCCTCGGCGGCCTGAACGCGGGGCCGGACGCGCTGCAGGGCGACGTCGAGTTCATCCGGCTGCTCGCGCGCCGGGGCAACATCCGCTTCGAGGGCGACCGCGTGGCGTTCGGCCCGTCGTCGACCGGCATCGCGGCCGACTTCAACGACTTCTCCGACACCTTCCTGACCCTGGCGGCGCTGGCCCCGCTGCTCGACGGGCCGACCCGCCTCACCGGCATCGCGCACACCCGCCGGCAGGAGACCGACCGGGTCGCCGGCATGGCCCGCGAGCTGCGCAAGCTCGGCCAGCATGTGATCGAGGCGGAGGACTCCCTGGAGATCCACCCGCGGCCGCTGGTCGCCGGCGTCGAGATCGAGACCTACCACGACCACCGGTTCGCGATGAGCTTCGGCATCCTCGGCTGCCATGACCGGCACGGCGACGGCCGTCCGTGGCTGACGATCCTCGACCCGGCCTGCTGCGCCAAGACCTTCCCGGAATTCTTTGCCTTGCTCGACCGCCTCCGCGCGGGCTCTGCTTGAGCGCCATGGCGCCGACACCCTTCATCATCGTCGCGATCGACGGCGGGGCCGCCTCCGGCAAGTCGTCGTCCTCGCGGATCCTGGCCGAGCGCTTCGACCTGCTCCATGTCGACACGGGCTCCTTCTACCGGCAGCTCACCAGCGAGCTCCTGCAGCGCGGCGTGCCGCCGACCGACCTGCCGGCCCTGAGCGCCGCGCTGGACCGGCTGCGCCTGGACACCCGGCTGACCGGGCGCTCGGCACAGATGCTGGTCGACGGTCGCCCCGCCGGCCCCGAGATCCGCAGCGCGCGCGTCAACGAGCAGGTCTCGCACTACGCCGCGGTGCCGGAGGTCCGCGGCACGCTGCTCGGCTACCAGCGGGGCCAGGCCGACGTCGCCCGCCGCCATGGCCTGCGCGGACTCGTGATGGAAGGGCGCGACATCGGCTCCGTCATCTTTCCCCAGGCCGACTTCCGCTTCTTCCTGCACGCCGACCCGGCCGAGCGCGCCAAGCGCCGCGCCCGCGAGGGCCAGCAGGACTCGATCGCCGAGCGGGACCGGATCGACTCCTCCCGCAAGGCCTCGCCGCTCACCTGCCCGGCAGGCGCCACCGACATCGACACGACCCACCTGACCCTCGACGAGGTGGTGGCCCGGATGGCGGCCATGATCGCCACCCGGCTGCCGGCCGCGACCGCCTGACCCTTCTTCCGCGCCATGCCCCACACGCCCGACCAGCTGAAGATGAAGCCGTTCTACGGCTTCTTCCACTACCTGGCGCACTCGATCTACGAGATGTGGTTCCGCGGCGAGGTGGTCGGCACCGAGAATTTTCCGGTCGACGGGCCCTTCCTCATCGCTTCGAACCACGCCAGCCACCTCGATCCGCCGCTGGTCGGCTGCCAGGTCTTCCGGCAGATGCGCTTCTTCGCCCGCAAGAGCCTCTGGAGCAACCGGGTCCTCTCGTGGTGGCTTGACCGGGTGGAGACCATCCCGGTCGAACGCGACAGCGGGGACGTCGGCGCCATCAAGCGGGTCCTCCAGGCGCTGAAAGAACAGCGGGTGATCGTGCTGTTTCCCGAGGGCACCCGCTCGCCGGACGGACGGCTCCAGAAACCGAAGGCCGGCGTCGGGCTGATGGCGTGCAAGACCGGCGTGCCGGTCGTCCCCTGCCGCGTGTATGGCTCGTTCGAGGCCTTCGGCAAGGGACGGAGCCTGCCCCGCCTGGGCACGCCGGTGACCATCGTCTTCGGCCCGCCCATCGCCGCCGCCGACTACGACGACCCCGCCGCCGGCAAGGCGCGCTACGAAGTCGCGGCACAGCGGATCATGGACCGGATCGCCGCCCTGCCGCCACCGCGCTCTGCGGTCATCTAAGCCGGAAAGAAGGCCGAGTCGAATTTAACCAGAGCCCACGGAATACACGAAGGACACGGAATGTAAGGGGCTGGAAACGGTGGCCCCGATGTGGGCGCGCGTGGCGGACGGCGGAAGGACTCCGCGAATCGGCTCTTCCCGCTCTCACTCAATCCTCCCCCGCATGCCCGACTGAGCCAAGCTCACGGCAGGGCTCGTGCATTGGCGCAGATGGGCGCCAGACTCCGCGTTCTGCTCGTGCCCCCCCAGCGTTCCAGGCCAAGCCTTCCCCCTTCCGTGTCTTCCGCGTGTTCCGCGGGCCGTTGCCGGAGTCCCCGCCGGCCTTGCCCCGGCTCAGCTTCGGCGCTTGGTTTTTTCGGTCAAGTCGAGGCGCTCGGAGGCGCGGCCGCCCTCGGTCCGGCCGGAGGCCGCTGCCTTGTCGTGGGAATAGTAGGAGTAGTTGCTCGTGTAGTACCCGTAGTCCTCCCCCGTGCCGGTGGGGACCTGGTTGAGGACGACGCCGATGATCGGCACCTTGAGGCCCTCGATGATCTGGCGCGCGCGCTGGACCATGCTCTCCGGGTTGCGGCGGTGCTGGATGAGCAGGATGGCGCCGTCGGCGATGCTGGCCAGCACGGACGCGTCGCTGACGCCGATGATCGGCGGCGAATCGAAGAGGATCTTGTCGTAGCGTCCCCGGAACTCCGCCACCAGCTCGCGCAGCTTGCCGGCGTACAGCAGGCTGAGGGTCACGTTGTTCGCGGCGGCCCCGGCGGGGATGAAGTCCAGCAGCCCCGAGCGGTCGCGCCGGACGGCCTCGGTCCAGGCCGCCTTGTTCAGGACGAGATCGGTCAGGCCGGGTTCGCGCGGCAGGCCGGCCAGCTTGTGCTGGGTCGGGCGGCGCACGTCGGAGTCGATCAGCAGGACGCGCTCGCCCGCCGCGGCCATGCAGAGGGCCATCTGCCGCAGCGTGGTCGACTTGCCCTCGCCCGGCCCGGAGGACAACACCACGAGCACGGCCGGCTGCCCGGCGCGGAGGGCGAGGTTGAGATTGGTCTGCAGCACCCGGTAGGGCTCGCCCTCGGGCGAGCTCGGGTCGTGGACCTCCCCCGGCTCGCGCATGAAGGGGATGACTCCGAGCACGGGCAGCTTCAGCTTGGTCTCGACGTCGGCGACGTTGCGGAAGCTGGTGTCGAAATATTCCAGCAGGACGGCGGCGCCGACGCCGAGGATCGCACCGAAGACGAAGGCGAACAGCGTGTTCAGCGCCCAGTTGGGCTTGCTCGCGAAGTTCGCCGGCTCGGCGGTGTTGAGGATCTCGATCGTCTTTTTCGGCACCTGGAAGTCGATCTCGCGCTGCCGCAGTGTGAGTTTGAGCGTGGTCAGGAGGCGCTGCTCGTCCTCCAGCTTGGTGGTGGCCTCCTCGAACGGCCGCATGCGCTCGCGCGCCGAGAGGATCTGGTCGACCTTGGCCTGCGCGAGCTGGCGCTCCAACTCGGTGACGCGTGCATCGGCCTCCTTGTAGGCCATCTCCAGCGAGCTCTCGTAGCCCCGGAGCTGGCGGTCGAGCTGCTCCTGGATCTTCGCGCTGTTCTCGATGGCGCCGATCAGGTCGGGATGCGCCTCGCCGAGGCGCGCCTTCAGGCGCGTGACGTTCTGGTCCGAGACCAGGTACGCCTGCAGCAGGTTCTGGATGTTGGTGTCCTGGATCAGCTCCGAATTGACCAGGTTGCGGCGCTCCGCCGGCGGGATGGTGCGGAAGCGCTCCCAGCGGGTCTTGCGCCCGATGGCGTCCACCCGCAGCGCGATCAGCGAATTCTGCATCTGGCGCAGGGTCTCGACGTCCATGTCCGTGTAGCGCTGGCTGAGGTCGACGCCGGCGATGTCGAGCTCCTTGCGCAGCTTCTCCACGTGGTCGCGCTGGGCGACCACCGCCTGCTCCTGCTTGTCGAGCTCCTTGCGCAGCTGGGTGAGGCCCTCGCGCTGGTCGGACGTGGCCAGGGCCACCCGGTCGGAGGCGTAGACCCGCGCGATGGCGTTGGCGATGGCGGCGGCCAGCCGGGGATCGCGGGCGTAGACGTTGAGCTCGATCAGCGACGTGCTGCGCCGGGACTCGACGCGGAGCATCTTGTCGAGCAGGTACCGGTAGGTGACGGCGGACGGCAGGTCGACGCCGTCGTTCAGCTGCCGGCCCAGGATCGAGTTGAGCTGCAGCTCGGCGATCACCGGGTAGATGATCTTTTCCGACTGGATGATCTCGAACTGGTCCTGGACGAAATAGGGGTCGTAGTAGCTGCTGGCCTGCGACTGGAACAGCTTGACCTCGCTCTCCGGCTTCTCGACCCGGATCTTGGCCGTGGCGAGGTACCACTTGGGCAGGAGGGCCGTGACCCCGAGGGTCGTCAGCACCACGATCGCGAGGATCAGGAAGACGAGGGACTTCCGGAGCCGCAACAAGCCGACGAAGTCGCCCAGCGTGGCGCTGTCGTTGCTAGCCGGGGATGATGCCATCTGGCTGGGCCGGAGCCGCGGTCAAAACGTGAAGCGGGCGGAAACGCCGATGCGGTCGCGGTTCTGTTCGCGATTGGCGACGTCGGAGCTGATGTCGTCCACGTCGTAGGTGCCGGCCACGGTCCAGTTCTTGCCGGGCTGCCAGGCGAGGCCGACGCCGAAGCGGGCGGTCTTCTCGTCGGCATCGGGCACGGTGCCGCGGCCTTGGAGCTGCGCGGGCTCGTAGGTGAGCGAGCCGGAAGCGGTGAACGTGCCGCTCAGCCGGTGCTGCACGTTCACGAACAGCCGGTTGACCTTGGAGTCGAGGTAATTGGTGGTGTCGGAGGCCTCCTCGAGGGAATGGGTGTAGCCGGCGGCGAGGAACGAACCCTCGGAGTAGGTGTAGCGGGTCGTCAGCTCCACGAAGGGCGCGGTGGTGTCGCCGCCCGCGTCGCGGTTCCGCTGCTCGAAGCCGAGCCGGGCCGAGATCAGCGTCCGCGAACCGGGATTGTAGTCGACGCCGCCCATCAGGAAGTGGGAGTCCTTGTCCTTGACCGGGGTGTTGTCGTCGTAGCGAATGGTCTGGAAGCGGTACTCGCCGACCACCTTGGTCTCGGGCAGCGCCGCGTACGACAGCTCGACCCCCAGCAGGTTTTCCGATCGGTCCAGGTTGTCGGCGAGCGTGGCGTCATCGTAGGCGAAGTCGATGAACCGGTACTTGCCGATCAGTCCCGTTTTCTGGCCCGTCGCGGTCGTGAACCGGCCGTCGAACTGCGCGCGTTTGTGCGACTGGTCCGTGTTCAGCGTCGTGCCCGAGAGCAGCGACTCCGGGTTCTTGTTGATCTGGTAAAGCGCGTTGAGGTCGATGTTGCTCGCCTGGGAGAACGAGTGCGCCACCCGGCCGGCCAGCCGGTGGTTGGTGAGATTCTGCTTGCCCGGGCGGTCGGCCACGTGGTCGTTGCTCAGCTCATAGGAGCCGGAAACAAAAGTCTGGTCGGTCACGGAGCCGTTGTAGCTCAGCGCCCCCGTGACGTTGTACACCATGCTGTCGATCTCGCCCGCGGCCGCGCCGAAGATGTTGCTGTCGTGGTAGGCGGAAGCGCCCAGGCGGTACGTCAGCGCCTTGCCCTGCTCCTGCTCCGGGATCGGCGCATAGACGGCGAACGCAAACGCAGGCAGGAAGACGGTGAGCGGAACGAGGCGGATAAGTTTGTTCATGAGGCCAAGGCGTTTGTCGCGCCCGACTTAGGGCGATTCCGAGGAGGGTGGCAAATCAATTTCCCCGCATGACGGTCTGGGGATTCACGAGCAGGACCATGTTCTCCGTGAGCTTCTGCGGCGGCAGGCTGAGGGGGAAGGCCGGAGGCATCCGGCGGGTGACCAGGCCGGCGTACACGCCGCCCCACCCGCCTGCGTCCTGGAGGCTGATGGCGTCGTCGGTCCGCGCCGCCAGTTCGGAGAAGAACGGGCGGTCGAGCGTCACGGGGGTGAGGAGCAGCGCGCCGATGTTCTGTTCGACGATGATGCGGGAGAAGTCGCGCAGGCGTTCCGGCTTGGCCCACACCCGCATGCGGCCGTACCAGGCGGTGCCGGCGGGCACGTCGGTCGCGACCCCGGTGCCGGGCAGGAAGCGCTGGCGGACGTCTTTTTCCAGCTCCATGAAGAGGTTCGGGAAATACGGCGGGTAGTGGAAGTGGATGCGCCGGGGCTCCAGGCAGTCGCGGGCGAGCGGGAGGCCCTGCAGCAAGAGCAGCGCCGCCACCGCCCATTTCCAGTGCAGGCTGAGCTGCGGCTGGCTGTCGACCAGCACCAGGAAGAAGCCGGCGCCGAACACGATGATCAGCGGCGCCAGGTAGTAGGCCGGCAGCCGCGGGCTCTCGCCCGAGTTGAAGTAGGGTTGCCCCGCCAGCAGCACGAGGGCCAGCGCGGCGAAACACCAGCGGGTGCGGTTCGCCGGGCCATGCCGGAACGGGTAGGCCAGGCCCGCGACGAAGAACGCGGTCAGCATGAGGCCGCCGCCGGACCAGAGGCGGTCCCGCAGGTTGTTCTCCATGCCCGTCAGGCCCTTGTTGCCGAGCTTGTTCAGGTCCAGTCCGGGCGGCTCGACCGACGCCGTGTTGCGCTGCGCCGCGGGCTCGGCCGTGGAGTCGCCGGCCTTCAGCGCCAGGTTCTGCCAAGCCAGGCCCAGCGGGTGACCAGCCACCGCCACGTTGCGGGCCAGCCACGGCGCGAGCGGCAGGACGAACGCCGCCGCAAACAGGCCCAGGCCGACCGCGCGCAACCGTCCCGGCAGCCGCCAGGCGAGGTGCGCGCCGACCACGAGCGCGACCAGCCCGCCCGAATATTCCGTGAGGCAGACCAGCCCGCCCAGCAGGCCCAGCGCCGCCGTGCGGAGCGCGACCGGCCGGACCGGCGCCGCGCCCGGCTCCAGCCTTTCCTCGAGGCCCGCGAGCACGTTGAAGAGGGCGAGGATCAGGACGAGGAACACCGGCAGGCCCGTGACCATCACCGTCTGCTGCCAGAGCGTGACGGAGGCGGCCGTCGCCGTGGCCGCCAGCCAGGCGGCGCGCTCGTCAAAGAGCCGGCGGGCCAGCCGCCACGCGAGCGCGACCGCCACCCAGAACAGCGCGAGGTTCACCGCCAGCACCAGGTAGTCGGGCAGCCAGCCGTTGGGCGGCGTGGGCCGGTGCCGCCACGCGCTCTCGGGGGTCACGGCGAAAACGGCCGCCAGCGTCAGCGCGTAGAGCGGCGCGTGGTGCAGCTCCGGGTAGGGCCGCCGCTCGTCGAACCGCTGCCCGCGCGCCTCGAGCAGGGCGAAGGTCTGCGGGTAGTTCACCGGCGTGGTGAACCCCTCGCCCGCCGCCAGCTGCCGCGCGACGACGGCCTGCTGCATGACGAACTCCGTCGGCAACCCGTGGTACTGGCGGTGGGCGAAGACCACGGTCAGCAGGAGCGCGCCCGCGGCGACGCCCGCCCGCCGCAGCCAGCGCGCGCCCCGGCCCTGCTCCAGCCAGTGGATGAATTCCTGGGCGTTCTTCATGCCGGAAGCCCCGCCGGCTCCGGCCGCGCCCGGCGGGATCGGACCGCGTTCATCCGCGGTCCACCACGTCCAGCTCCGGCCACTGGGCGATCTTGCGGTGCAGGGTGCGGCGGCTGATGCCCAGCAGGGTGGCCGCCTTGGTGCGGTTGCCGCGGGCCTTCATCAGCGCCTCCTTGAGCAGCCGCTTTTCGTTGTCCTCAACCGAGAACGGGTTGGCCGGCGTGGGGGTCACCATCGACGGCGGCGGCGGCGATTCGCCCCGGTACTTGGGCTCCAGGTCGAACTCCGTGAGCTTGCCGCCGCGGCGCAGCACCACGGCGTTCTCGGCGAAATTCCTCAATTCGCGGATGTTGCCCGGCCACGGGTAGGCCTGCAGGTAGCGCATGGCTCCGGGCTCGACCGTCACCGGCTCGTAGCCGTTCTCCTTCGAGTAGACCTTGATGAAGTGCTCCAGCAGCACCGGGATGTCCTCCGTGCGCTCGCGCAGCGGCGGCGTCGTGATCCGCACGACGTTGAGGCGAAAGAACAGGTCCTCGCGGAATTTCCCCTCCTTCACCATCTGCTCGAGGTTGCGGTTGGTCGCGGCCACCAGCCGGACGTCGACCGTCATCGTCTTGGTGCTGCCGATGCGCTCGAAGCTCTTGGTCTCGAGGAAGCGGAGCAGCTTCACCTGGATCTCGGGGCCGATCTCGCCGATCTCGTCGAGGAACACCGTCCCGCCGTCGGCGGCCTCGAACCGGCCCGTCCGCCGCTCCGTGGCCCCGGTGAACGACCCGCGCTCGTGGCCGAAAAGCTCGCTCTCCAGCAGCGTGGGCGGCAGCGCCGCGCAGTGCACCGGCACGAACGGGGCCCGGGCCCGCGGACTCGCCTGGTGGATCGCCTGCGCGATCAGCTCCTTGCCGGTGCCGGTCTCGCCCTCGATCAGGATCGTGGCCTTCGAGGGCGCCACCAGCTTCACACGCTCGATGACTTCCGCCAGTTTCGGCGAATGGCCGACAATCCCCTCCATGCTGAACTTCTCGTCGAGCCGCTCGTGCAGCTGCTTCACCTCCACCTCGAGCGTCTTGGTCTTCAGCGCCCGCTGGATCAGGATCTCGAGCCGCTCGATCTGCACCGGCTTGGTCAGGAAATCCACCGCCCCGCGCTTCATCGCCTCCACCGCCGAATCGATGCTCCCGTAAGCGGTCATCATGATCACCGCCGGCTTGTGCGGCAGCGCCAGCGCCTTGTCGATGACCTTCAGCCCGCTCTTGCCCGGCATCCGCAGATCCGTCACGATCACGTCGAACTCCTGCGCTTCCATCAAGTTGAACGCCTCGTCCGCACTGCTGGCCACCGAGACATCGTAGTTCTCCTGCAGCGCCTGCTGCAGGCCTTCGCGGGTGTGCTTCTCGTCGTCGACTATCAGAACGCTCGGCACCATGGACTCATGAAGCCCACCCAACCAGACCCGGTCAACGGGAAATGAGACGAGCTGACACAGGCCGGTCGATCACCGGCGGAGTCGGGGCGACTCCACCTGAATTCCGCAGAGGGTTTATCCGCTCATTTTGACTGGCAGCGCGGAAGCGAGGGGCCGCGCAACGGGATTCTCGGCCGCCCTGGCGGACAACGGTCAGGCGCACCACCGGGCTGCGCGTGCTTGCTTCGTGCTTCCTGGTGCGGATTGGCGGGCTTGGCCCTGCTTTTTCGGTTCCACGCCTGAAAGGAGCGTGATTTCGGAACCGCTCTCCGCCAGCGGAGACTATAGGTTCATTGCGTGTCCCAACCAGCATCTCGGTGATCCTCGCGTTCGTTCTCCTGGCAGGCGGAGCCGAGGCGGGACTGGTCGGCTGGCTCACGGCCACCACCCGCAGCTGGGAATTCGTGCAGGCTACGGGCGGAATCAAGATCAACGAACCCGTCCTGGTCGAAGGCCGGCTCCTGCTGCCGGTCGAGTACGACGCGACCGGAACGACGGCCGTGACGCGCGCCCCCACCCTGGCGAATTCCGGCCTGACCGTCCGCCGCATCAAGGTCCGCCGGGCCGCTCAGGGCGTGCTCACGCTCGAGGTCGTCACCCAGGTCATCGAGAAGAACCAGGTGGCCGGGCGTTTTCACTATGCCGAAATCGCCGGGCTGCCCAGCGGGGCCTACGAGGTCTACTACGGCTCCGCGGAGGACCCGGAGCGGCGGCTCGGTTCCGTTCGCCTGAGGTGAGGCCGTGCTCGGGCCCCGGGCTTCCGGCTCGCCCCGCGCGGCCGAAGTCCTAGTCTCGCCGGCACGATCCTGCGTGCAACACCCACCCCCCATGAAATCGTTCACCCTGTTCCTGCTCTCCGCCTCGCTCGCCGTCACGGGCTTCGCCGGTCCCGCCCCCGAAGCCAATCCGGTGCCGCCGGCGCCGACCATCGTCAACATCCCCACGCCCGCGGCCGACCTCGCCGCCGGCTATGCCGAAGCCATTCGGCAGATGTCGCTGAAGAGCGTCACGATCCACATGAAGAGCGACCAGAAGGTGATCGCGATCAAAGGCATCCGGACGGCGCAGGCCTTGAAGGGCGTGCTGCTGCTGGTCTTTTCCGCGGGCGACATGATGGCCGTCAACGCCGAGTCGATCGTCATGATCACGGACGGCAACCGCGTCCCCTAGCGCCGCACGGCCCTCAGGCGGGATTCGGCAGCATCCGCACGCGGCGGTGCTTCTGCGGGAATTGGAGGGTAACCACCGTGCCCACGCCCTCCTTGCTCTCGATGCCGATGTGGCCGCCGTGGTCGCGCATGATGCGCTGGACGATCATGAGCCCGAGTCCGTGGCCGCCGACCTTGGTCGTGTGGTAAGGGGAGAACATCCGGGCCAGGTCCTCGGTCTTGATGCCGGAACCGGTGTCGGCGATCCGAATGAAGACCGATTCGTCGTCGGCCCGGACGCGGATCGACAGCTTGCCGCCCGGCTGCATGGCCTCCATGGCGTTCTTCACGAGGTTGAAGAACACCTGCTTCAGCTGGTTCCGGTCCGCCATGATGACCGGCGTGCTCGCCGGCAGCTCGCCCTCGACGGCCAGCCCGCGGTCGTCGAGCTCCTTGGCCTGGAAGCGCAGGACGTCCTCGATCACCTCCACGATATTCACCTCGGCCAGGTCCGGGGGCCGGGGGCGGATGGCCTCGAGGAAGTTGCGGATGATGCCGTCGAGACGCGTCACCTCGTCCTGGCAGACCTTGATCGATTCTTCGAGCGAGGCGCTTTCCGGAGTCGCGCGCAGCTTCTTCAGTTTCCGCCCGATGAGCTGCAAGTGGATGGTGAGGGAGTTCAGCGGATTCCCCAGTTCGTGCGCCACGCCGGCCGCGAGCAGGAGGATCGAGGAGATCTTCTCGTTCTCGATCAGGTCGGCCGTGCTCTGCTTCTCGCGCGTGATGTCGGTGAGGATGACCGCGAACCGCGGCCCCTCGCTTTCCGCCAGGCCCTGCCCGAAGGGCACCATGTAGAGCCGCACCACGCGCGGATTCGGGTAGCTCAGCTCCAGTTCGCGGGTCAGCACCGGAGAGCGGCCGGAGCCGGGCGGAGCCTCGTCGAACGAGGCCCGCAGGCCGGGCACCAGCCGCCACAGCGTCGCCGGCGCGCCGCCCTCGTCGCGGTTGAAGCCGATCAGCCGGGCCGCCGCGTCGTTCGCATAGTCGATCTCCCCGTCGGCGGTGATGACCAGCACGCCCTCCTGCAGGGTGTTGAAGACCGTGTCGAGCATCGCCCGCTCCCGGGCCAGCCGCTGCACCAGCGTCTGCAGCGCCGCGGCGTCCAGCCGGTCGACCCGGCCGAGCACCTTGTCGAGCGGACTACTCTTCTTCACAGCCATGGCGCGAAACAATAGCGAGGCGGGCCTTCAATCAAACAGTATCATCTGGCCCTCGAGGTCGCGGGGCTGGGCGAAGAGCTTGCGGAGAAAGCTGTCGCGGTGCACCGCGCAGCGCCCGAGCCGCAGGATGGCCTCGCGATGCTCCTCCGTGCCGTACCCCTTGTGCTGGCCGAAGCCGTAGCCGGGATGCGCCTGGTCCAGCTCGTCCATCAGCCGGTCCCGGGTCACCTTGGCGATGATCGAGGCCATGGCGATGCACAGCGAACGGGCGTCGCCGCTCACCACGCCCTGGTGCGGGTACGGGAAATGGCGCAGCGGCAGCCCGTCGATCAGGATCCGGCACGACACCGTCGGCGTGAAGGCCGCCTTCTCCGCCTCGCTGGCGAACAGGTCGGGCTCGTCCTTCTGCTCGAAGGCGGAGGGCGGGTAGATGCCTTCCAGCGCCCGCCGCATGGCCAGCTTCGTCGCCCCGAGGATGTTGGCCGTTTCGATCTCGGCCACCGTGGCCGCCCCGAAGTTGGCGTGGATCTGGCCCTCGGCGACCAGGCCCTCGAACTCATGCCACAGCTCCTCCCGTTCCGCCGCCGTCAGTTGCTTGGAGTCATTGACCCGGCCGGACTTGCCGACCGCCCAGCGGCTCTCGAGGAAGTCGGAGGTCACCAGCACCGCCGCCGCCACCACCGGACCCGCCAGGGCCCCGCGGCCGGCCTCGTCGACGCCGATGAGCCCGCCGAAGCCAACCATCTGCTTCAGGTCGAACCCGCGGAGCTGGCGTCGTTTAGCCATGCCGGGGTTGTAAGGACGCCCGGCCGCCATGCAAGACGCGAGCGGCCTACCGCCGCCACTCCGTCTTTTCCTTCGGCACCGGCAGCGGCAGCTCGTCGAGCTTGCCGGCCTCGGCTACGACCTCGTACGACGTCCGGAAATGCAGCTTGGCAAAATCGCCCAGGGCGCGCGCCCCGAGTTTCCGCACGAGTTCCGCCGCCTGCGCCTTCGCCTGCGCCCCCGCCCCCTTCTGCAGCCTGGCGCCGAAACGGCGCGACAGCTCCTGCAGGCAGCGCACGAACTCCGCCCGTGCCACGATCGACGCGGCCGCGACGACCGGGTCCTCCTCCGCCTTGGTCCGCATCGCGAGGTCGAACCGCTCCAGGCCCTTCTTCTTCAGTTCCCGCTGCACCAGCGGCTCCTTGGAGAACTGGTCGAGCAGCCCGCGCGGCACCCATTTCTTCTTCAGGGCCTCCGCCAACGCCGTCGCGTGCTGCCAGGCGAGCAGCCGGTTCAGGCTGGCATACGGCTTGGCCATCAGCTCGTTGTACTTGGGCATCCCGCAGTAGGTCGTCTCCACCACCACCCCCGGCGTGTCCCGGATCAGCTCGTCGAGCTTGAGGATCTGCGTGTCCACGACCGTCTTGCTGTCCCGCACCCCCGCCTGCAGCCAGGTCCGCACGGCGTCGCCGTCCGCGATCACCGTCGCCGCGACCACCGGCCCGAACAGGTCGCCCTTGCCGCTCTCATCCAGGCCCGCGTGCGGCTCGTACCAATCCGGGTGTAGCACCTCGTCATAGCCGAGCTTCGGCGCGCCGGTGACCTCCGCCTCGATCACGTTCTGCACGAAATCCTCCGTCTCCTTCCCGGCCACCACCACCTTCCCGCTGGTGTAGGCCGTCACGTTCACCTTCGGCCCCTTGAACGCGAAGCGCGCATACGGCACCTCCACGCCTTCCCAGTGCTTCGCCGCACACGCGGCGCGCAGTTTCTCCATCTGCCCGTCGTCGAGCTTGAGGGTGTAGGTCGTGATCTTCTTGGGTGCCTCGGCGTCCGAGTCCGGCGTTCTGGCCATGCCGCTACATGGTCAGAAAACGGCCAAAAAACACACAAAAAAGTGGCGCGCCGCCTTCGGGCCCGTCTTCTTGGCGAAACCGCTCCGGCCATGCAGATCCCGCGACCCGCCCCGCCCGCAAGTCCCTCCGGGAAACACGCAGAAGCCGTGTCCGCCCTCCTGCCCGCCCGCCGGCAGGAATTCCAGCGGGCCCTGCACGCCTGGTACCGCGCGCATCAGCGCCGCCTGCCCTGGCGCGAGGCGCCCTCGCTGTACAAGACGGTCGTCTCGGAGTTCATGCTGCAGCAGACGCAGGTCGCGACGGTGCTGCCCTACTTCGACCGCTGGCTGCGCGCGCTGCCGGATTTCGCGGCGCTGGCGGCGGCGCCCGAGGATCGGGTCATGAAGCTGTGGGAGGGGCTTGGCTACTATTCCCGGGCCCGCAACCTGCACCGCCTGGCGCACGCGCTCGCGGCCCTCCCGGCGCCGCCGCGTTCGCCGGCGGACTGGCGTGAACTGCCGGGCATCGGACCCTATACGGCGGCGGCGATCACCAGCATCGCGTTCGGCGAGCCGGCCGCGTGCGTCGACGGCAACGTGGTCCGCATCCTGGCCCGCCTCACCGCCGAGCCCCGCCTGTTCCGCGACGGGGTCGAGGCCGCCCGGCACTTCACGCTGCTGGCCGACGCCCTCATCGCCGGCAGCGACCCCGGCACCCACAACCAGGCCATGATGGAGCTGGGCGCGACCGTCTGCCTGCGCCAGAACCCGCGATGCCCGGACTGCCCGGTCGCCGGCTTCTGCGCCGCCCGTGCGGACGGCTCGCCGGAGCGACTCCCGCGGCTCAAGCCCAAGGCCGTCGAGCGGAAGGCCGTCGCCCGCGCCTGGTGCCAGCAGGACGGCCGGCTCCTGCTCCGCCGCAGCCACGCCGGGGCGAAACGCCTGGCCGGCCTTCACGAACTGCCGGAGGCCTCCGAACTCGGCGTCGACGTCGTCCCGGCCTCCCTCCTGGCCGTCAAGCGGCGGACGATCACCCGCTTCCAGATCACGGAGTCGATCTACGCCGTGCCACCCTCCGCCGCGCTGCGCGCGCGCGTCGCCCGGGACCCGGCGCTCGGCTGGGTGCCGCTCGCGCAGCTGGATCACCTCACGCTTTCCGGTCCGCATAAGCGGTGGATCCGCGAGCTGCTGGATCGCTAGCCGGCGTCCGCGGCCCGGCGGGATTCCCTACGGCGCCGGCTCACGCAGCAGCTTGGCGTCCACCACGAACGGTCCGGCGGGCAGCAGGCTCGCGACGAGCACCACGGCCGTGCGCCGCCACGTCCACCGGTGCTCGACTGCGGCCTGGATGGCCGCCCCGACGTAAAGCATGAACAGCAAGCCGTGCACCAGGCCGACCACGCGGACGGCGCCGGGTTCGCCGGCGAAATACTTGAGGGGCATGGCCACGCCCAGCAGCAACAGGAAGGACACCGCCTCCCAGAAACCGATCACCCGCAGCCGTCCGATGCTGGTCCTGAGCCCGGTCATCACGCGCGCGCTACCGGCCGAATCGGGCCGCGACCAGGTCGTCCACCCGCCGCTTCGAGGCCAGCACCTCGTCCGGCGTCAGGCGCGGGCTCAGTTCGATGACGAGCGTGTGCTCCGGACGCCAGAAGCCGCTGACCATCTCGAAGTCGATCCGGCCGCTGCCGATCGCCTGGTGATCGCGCCCCTCGGCGCTGACATCGTGCAGGTGGAAGCCGATCGCCCGCGCCGCGTTGGCCTCGAGGTGGGCGCGGTGATCGAGCAGGGCCATGTTCTGCTTGATGTGCGCGTGGCCCGTGTCGTGCCAGTAGCCGCAGGCCTCCGGGGCGCCGAGCGTGCGGAGCAGCGCCGGGTGGGCGTCGTCGAGCGGCAGCTCCTCGAACTTCTCCCGGTTCTCGAAGCCCAGCCGCACGCCCTTCTCCGCCGCGTAAGGCAGGAGCTCGCGCAGGCCGGCCAGCGTTTTCTCCCAGTACGGCGGCATCCGCCCCCGCAGCTTGTCCATCGCCCGGGCCAGTGCCCGGCGGTAGGCCTCGTCGCCGCCGAGGTCGGCGCCCGGCCGCGACTCGAGGAAGGCCTCGACCTTGCGCACGGGGCTGAACCAGGAGAATTCCACCGCCCCCAGGTGCAGCACCACCTTCGCCGCCCCCACCTGCCGCGCGAAGTCGATCGTCCGCCGGCTGTGCCGGAGCCACTGGTCCCGCTCGCGCGGATCGCGCGCCGACGGCACGTACAGGTTCGGCGCGGCGTGCGCCACCCCGGTCGGCAGCGGGCAGAAGTTGTGGCAGGAGGCGACCTTGACCACGCCCTCCTCCACCGCCTTCAGGACGCCCGGGACCAGCGTGATCCGGATGCCGTGGCTCAGCTCCACCCACGCGAAGCCCAGGTCCGCCATCTCGCGCAGCATCGCGTAGCCGTCCTGGTGCCGGTGCGAACACCAGCAGGTGGAGAGGGCGACGATCGGCTTCATGCGTTGGCGCCCACTAGGACAGGATCGGGCCGGCAAGTAAAGGCGCCCCGGCGGCGCCCGCCCCCCCGCGGCCAAAAAAAGACCGGACACCCTGCGGCGCCCGGTCGGAAACGGTGCAACGTGAGGCCGGCTTATTCCGCGTAGCGGCGGCGCAGCATCGCGGTGAAGGCCATGACCTTCTCCTTGCGGCGGCGGCGCTCGCAGGGCTTCTCGTTGTAGCGCTTGGCGCGCACGTCCTTGATGATGTTCTCGCGCTCGAGCTTCTTTTTCATGCGCCGCAGCGCACGGTCGATCGGCTCGTTCTTACGCATCTTGATCTCGATTGGCATGGGAAAGGGACGGATTGGCGGTGGAGAAAACGAGCAAGAAGCCAGCGCCCTCCGCCACCGTCAACCCCAATTTTGTTCTCCGCACCGCGGCCCACCGCGGCTCCGGCCGCGCGCTTCGGGCCGCCCGGCTTGCGAGTCCGGACGCAGTAATCTAAATCCCCGGGGTGAATAACTTTACGCTTTAACGCTTGCCCAGCGATGGGCGCGCAGTTCCCTTCGGATTCAGTGGCTTCCGCTGACCAGAATTTCGTCCACCTGCACGTCCACAGCGACTACAGCCTCCTCGACGGCGCCTGCCGCATCGACCGGCTCATGGACCGCGCCACGGAGCTGGGCATGAAGGCCCTCGCCCTGACCGACCACGGGAATCTCTACGGCGCCATCGAATTCTACAACCAGGCCAAGGCCAAGGGCATCAAGCCCCTGATCGGCTGCGAGCTTTACCTGGCCGCGCAGTCCCGCCTCGATCGCCAGGGCCGCTCCGACGAGGGCAAGAACATCTTCCACCTCGGACTGCTCGCCCGCGACCTGACCGGCTACCAGAACCTGCTGAAGCTGGTGTCCGACGCCCACCTCCGCGGCTTCTACTACAAGCCGCGCACGGACCTCGAGACCCTCGCCCGCCACGCCAAGGGACTCATCGGGTTCACCGGCTGCCTGGCCTCCCTCGTGCCGCAGCACCTCCTGCACGGCCGCGAGTCCGAGGCCCGCCAGGCCTGCGGCCGGTTCGTCGAGATCTTCGGACGCGAGAACTATTTCGTCGAGATCCAGGACCACGGCATCCCCGAGCAGCGGCAGATCATCCCCGGCCTGCTCCGGCTCGGGGAGGAATTCGGGCTGAAGGTCGTCTGCTCGAATGACGTCCACTACGTCCGCGCCACCGATTCCGGGCCGCACGACACCCTGCTCTGCATCCAGACCGGCGCCAAGATCGCCGATGCCGACCGCATGCGTTTCAGCGGCACGCAGTTCTTCCTGAAATCGCGCGCAGAGATGGCCCAGGCCTTCGCCGAGTTGCCGGCCGCGGTGACCAACACCCAACTGGTCGCGGAGATGTGCGACCTGGCCATCCCCTTCCCCAAGGGCTCCGAACGCTACCCGAAATACCCCCTGCCGCCCGAGGTCAAGACCGACCGGCCCGGCTACCTGAAGGAGCTCTGCATCGCGGGCCTGCGGCAGCGCTACCAGGTCGACTACGGCGCGCCCGACCGCGCCGCCGACCCGGCGCTGGCCCGCACGCTCTGCGAGCGCCTCGACTACGAGCTTGCGATCATCAACAAGACCGGGTTCGTCGACTACTTCCTCGTCGTCTGGGATTTCATCGACTGGGCCCGTCGCCACGACATCCCCGTCGGCCCCGGCCGCGGCTCGGGCGCCGGCTGCCTCGTGGCGTACCTGCTCCGCGTCACCAACCTCGATCCCCTGCGCTTCAAGCTGCTCTTCGAGCGCTTCCTCAACCCCGAGCGCGTCTCGCCGCCCGACTTCGACATCGACTTCTGCATGCGCCGCCGCGGCGAGGTCATCGACTACGTCCGCGAAAAATACGGCAAGGACTGCGTCGCCAACATCATCACCTACGGCACCCTCGGCGCCAAGATGGTCATCCGCGACGTCGCCCGCGTCCACGACCTGCCCTACGTGGAGGCCGACCGGCTGGCCAAGATGATCCCCGACGAGCTGAACATCGAGCTCGCCAAGGCCGTCGAGAAGTCCGCCGAGCTCCGCGGCGAGATCGCCGCCAACCCCGCCGCGCGCCGGATCGTCGACCAGGCCCTCGTCCTCGAGGGCATGGTCCGCAACACCGGGAAGCACGCGGCCGGCATCATCATCACCGACCGCCCCCTCGACGAGTTCGTGCCGCTGACCCTCCAGGAGGGCGACGTGACCGTCCAGTACGACATGAACGCCGTCGGCAAGCTCGGGCTGCTGAAGATGGACTTCCTCGGCCTCAAGACCCTCACGGTCATCGCCGACGCCGTCGACAACGTCCGCCGCACCGCCGACCCCAAGTTCGACCTCGAGGCCGTCGGCTTCGACGACCCCAAGACCTACGCGCTGCTCAACTCCGGCCGCACCACCGGCGTCTTCCAGCTGGAGTCCGGCGGCATGCAGGCCCTCTGCCGCCAGATCAGCCTGGCGTCGATCGACGAGATCGTGGCGCTCATCGCGCTCTACCGCCCGGGGCCCATGGACTGGATCCCCGACTACATCCGCGGCAAGAAGGACCCGAGCACCGTGAAGTTCCCGCACCGGCTGCTCGAGGACGTCTGCCGCGAGACCTACGGCGTCATGGTGTACCAGGAGCAGGTCATGGAGGCGGCCAAGATCATCGCCGGCTACACCCTGGGCGGCGCCGACATGCTCCGGCGGGCCATGGGCAAGAAGGACGCCGAGGCGATGGCCAAGGAGCGCGCCAAGTTCGTCGAGGGGGCGAAGCGGGTGAACAACATCGACGCCCGCACCGCCGACTCGATCTTCGACATCCTGAACAAGTTCGCCGGCTACGGCTTCAACAAGTCGCACTCGGCGGCCTACGCGGTCCTCAGCTACCAGACCGGCTACCTCAAGGCCAACTACCCGGTGCAGTTCATGGCCGCCATGCTCAGCTCCGAGCTCGGCAACTCCGAGAAGGTGGCGCATTTCATCGCCGAGTGCGAGGCCATGGGCCTCAAGGTGCTCGGGCCCGACGTCAACGAGTCGCGCGAGATGTTCACCCCCGTCGCCGGCGCCGGCGGCACGGGCAGCATCCGCTTCGGCCTGGCCGGCATCAAGGGCGTCGGCGAACAGGCCGCCCAGAAGATCCTGGCCGAGCGCGAGGCGCGCGGGCCGTACCGCGACTTCGCCGACTTCATCCTCCGCGCCGACTCCCGGGCCATCAACAAGCGGGTTCTGGAGAACCTGGTGGCCACCGGCGCGTTCGACTTCGGCGGCGCCGTGCGCGAGGAGCTCTTCGCCCAGATCGACGACACCCTGGCCGCGCTGGCCGAGCTGCAGCGGAAATACCCGGCCCTGCGCCGGGACGTCCCCGCCGCGAAGCCCGCGGAGCCGGCCGAGTCGATGCTCTTCGACCTCGGCGAGACCGCCGGCGGCGCCCCGCCCCCGGCGCCCGACGAGCTGGCCCGCGAGTTCGCCGGCCTGCTGCGCCACACCCGCCGCGCCCCCGTGGCCGTCGCCGCCGGCCCGGGCGGCCCCGACGACCACGCCGGCCTCGACTTCGGCGGCGGCGCCGCCGCCGGCGAGCCGCGCAAGGCCAAGGCCGCCGGGCCCGCGACGCCCGAGCGCCGGCTCACCGCCGCCAACCGGCTCCAGTTCGAGAAGGAACTCCTGGGATTCTACATTTCCGGCCACCCGATGAACGCCTTCGCCGGCCTGGCCGAGGCGCTCGCCACCCACACCGAGGAGCAGGTGCTGGAGGAGGGCGACCGCATGGAATTCCGCCTCTGCGGCATCGCCTCGGGCATCACCAAGAAGCTTTCGCGCAAGGACAACCGGCCGTGGGCGTTCTTCAACCTGGCCAGCAAGCGCGCGACGGTGGCGGTCAACATGTACGCCGACGCCTTCGAGAGCCACGGCCGCACGCTGGCCGAGAACACCGCCGTCGCCGTGCTCGGCACCGTGATGCGCGGGCCCGACGGCGCCCGGCTGAACGTCAAGGAGTGCTACCCGCTCGACTCCTACCTGCCCGGCGCCATCCGGCGCCTCACCTGGGTGCTCCGCCCGGAACACCCCGCGACGCCCGATTTCCTCCGCCAGCTGCGCGCCACCCTCGACGGCGCCGGCGGCGAGACCCGCATCGAGCTGGCCTTCGCCTTCGAGGGCCGCGTCGCCCCGGTGGCCGAGGTCGCCTCCAGCCTCAACTGGCGCGTGTCCCCCGCGGCCTTCCAGGAACTGCGCCGGCACGCCGCCGTCGCCGGCACCGTCATCGAGGCCCGCCGCCCCGAACTCAAGGAAACCCGCCGCTGGGCCAAGCGCGGCTAGCCCCCATGCCCCACCCCGCCTCCCGCCGCCCGCGGCCGTTCCGGACGAACCTGGCCGCCGCCTGCCTCGCGCTGTCCGGACTACTGGCTCCGGCACCCGGGCCGGCCTCCACGCCCCCCGCCGCCCTGACCATCGAGGAGCTCGCCCGCGAACCGCAGATCGGCAGCTTCAAGCTCGCACCCGGCGGACGCTACTTCGGCGCCATCGTCACCGACGAGCAGGAGCGTCACTCGCTCCTGATCTACGACCTGGACCGGAACACGGCCTCCGCGGTGAAGGCCCACGGAGAGCTCGACATCAGCTCGTTCCGCTGGGTTTCCGACGAGCAGCTGCTCTACAACGTCATCCGCGAGAACCGCTACGCCTTCGGCCTCTTCTCGATCCAGCGGGACGGCCTCCGGAAGCAGACCCAGTTCAACGCCTATGACGCCACGACGCTCGTCGGCATCCCCCGGGCCCGGCCGAACCGCGCCCTGGTCTGGATCCGCCAATCCAGTCGGGACGGCGGACGCGACCAGGGCCTG
This sequence comes from Opitutaceae bacterium, assembly GCA_016795545.1. Taxonomy (GTDB): domain Bacteria; phylum Verrucomicrobiota; class Verrucomicrobiia; order Opitutales; family Opitutaceae; genus Lacunisphaera. Next base: position 193 of record JAEUGX010000068.1, on the reverse strand, counting down.
GTCGAGATCCGAACCGATCGCGCCTCCAGGTCGGCCGGCAGCGCGGAAACCTCGCAGGTGTACGCTCCGCCCCGGGACGGCACGGTCCTGAACTGGCGGGCCGGACCCAACGGCGAGCTTGCCTACTGCTATGTCTACCGGGATCGCACCACCCGCCTGCACCGGTACGACCAGGACAACCGCACGTGGCATC
>JAEUGX010000067.1 GCA_016795545.1 Opitutaceae bacterium | reverse complement strand
GGCGCCAGCGGGCGCCACTTTCCCGTCTGGGGCGAGTAGGCGTAGGCCGCGGTCAGGTTGACGATGGCCTTGTTCTCCGCGTCCCAGCGCGCCCCGCCGAACACGAAGAGCTCCCCGCCGGCCGCGGCGCCGCCGGCCGATCCCAGGCCCTGGCCCGGGTACGGCTCGAGCGCCCGCTGCCGGCCGGTCTGGAGATCCCAGGCAAACGCGTCGCGCCGGAATCCGGCGACGTTGGCGGCGTCATCCGTGCCGCCGACAAAAAAGAGCTCGTGCCCGATCCGGCCGCCGGCGGCCAGCACCGCCGGCGTCGCCAGGCCGCCCTGCGGCGACTGCGACGCCCCGTGCGCATCCACCCGCGCCACGCCGCCGAACGGGCCGGCGCCCGTCGACCCGCCGAGGACCAGCAGCGAGCCGTGCGACTCGACCGCCAGCGAGTAGGCCTGCGCCTGCTCCAGGTTTCCCCGCGTGCGCCAGGCGCGGCGGGCGGGATCGAACTCGTGCACGGCCTTCAGCCAGTTCTTGACTCCGCCCTCCCAGTTGGTGCCGCTGACCACGATCACCTTGCCCCCGGCCGCGCCGGCCGCCTGGCCGCCGTTGGGAGCGGGCAGCGGCGGCAGCTCCTCCCAGCCGGCGGCGGCAGCGGCCGCCTCGGCGGCCGCCAGCAGCGTCGTCACGGCGAGCGCGCGGCCGAGGCCGGCAACGCGGAAATCAGGAAGGCGGAGTTTCAGGAGAAGCGGGTTCATGGAGGGGGCGGGTATAGGCCGCCACCCTGCCACGAACCCCCGTAGCGGCGCGAGCGCGATTTCAGGCCGCCCCGGCGGCGCTGCGGATCTCGCGGATGACCCGCTCCACCTGCTCGTCGGTCAGCCAGGGATGCAGGGGCAGCGACAGCACCTCGGCGCAGGCCTGTTCGGTCTGCGGCAGCGACAGCGCCGCGTCGTGATAGGCCGGCTGCCGGTGCACCGGGATCGGATAAAGCACGCCGCACAGGATGCCCTTCGCCTCGAGCTGGGCCCGGATCTCGTCGCGCCGCGGCGACCGCACCACGAACTGGTGCCAGCACGGGGTCCGGCCCTCGGCGACGGACGGCAGCGTCAGGGCCGCGCCCCGGAGTCCCGCCAGGTAGCGCCCCGCGATCTCCGCCCGCCGGGCGTTCTCGGCGTCGAGCCGCGGCAGCCGCGCCCTCAGGATGGCCGCCTGCATCTCGTCGAGCCGGCTGTTCCGGCCCGGCTGGTCGCTGACATAGCGCCTCCGCCAGCCGTACTGCCGGAGCAGGCGGACCTTTTCCAGCAGCGCCGCGTCGCCGCCGGTCACGGCGCCGGCGTCGCCGAACGCCCCCAGGTTCTTCGTCGGGTAGAAGCTGAAGCAGGCCAGCGCGCCCCAGGTTCCGGCCCGGCGGCCGCCCACCGCGGCGCCGTGCGCCTGCGCGGCGTCCTCGATGACCACCAGGTTGCGCGCCCGGGCCAGCTCCGTCAGGCGGGGCATGTCCACCGCCTGACCGTAGAGGTGCACGGGCACGATCGCCTTGATCTTGGGGTCGCGGAGCGTGGCCAGCATCGCCTCGAGCGCCGGGACGTCCAGCAGCAGGGTGCCCGGCTCCACGTCGGCAAAGACGGGGCGCGCCCCGGCGGCCTGGATGGCAGCGACGGTGGCGGTGACGGTGTTCGCGACCGTGACGACCTTGTCGCCGGCGCCGATGCCCGCCGCGGCCAGGGCGAGCTCGATCGCGTCGGTGCCGTTCGCCACCCCGACCGCGCCGCCGGCGCCGAGCCATTCCGCAAACTCGCGCTCGAACGCCTCCAGCTCGGGGCCGAGGATGTAGGTGCCGCCCTGCAGCACCCGGGCGACGGCCGCGTCGATGTCGGCCCGGGCCGCGAGGTAACCGGCCCGGGGGTCGGCGGGGAGGATCCGGGGGACGTTCATGCTCTCAGAGGTAATGCGGCAGCTCCTTCCGGTAGTACGCCAGCGTCCGCGCCAGCGCCGGCCGGATCCCGACGCGCGGCCGCCAGCCGAGGGTCGCCGTGATGCGGGTGAAGTCGGAGTAGTAGTCGCCGATGTCGATCTTCTTGCGGTCCGCCGGAAACCGCCGGACCCGGAAGCTCCCCTGCCCGGCCACGTCGACCAGCGTCTCCGCCAGCTCGCGCAGGCTGATCCGGCCGACGCCGCCGAGGTTGAACACGCCGCCGACCGCGCGCGGATGCGCCGCGGCCAGCAGGAAGGCCTCGACCGCGTCGTCGACGTAGGTGAAGTCGCGCAGCTGCCCGCCGCCCCAGACCTCGATCGGGCGGCCCTCCAGGATCTGCCGGATCCAGACCCCCACGAACGTCTGCCGCGCGTCCTTCACCCGCATGCGCGGCCCGATGGTGTTCGTCAGGCGCAGGACGGTGGAGGCGATGCCGTGCACCTGGCTGTAGAGCAGGTGATACTCCTCGCCGGCGAGCTTGTTGATGCCGTTGACGTCGACCGGCCGCAGCGGGTGCCGCTCGTCGACCGGCAGGTAATCGGGCCGGCCGTAGATCTGGCGCGTGCTCGCAAACACGACCCGCAGCCCCGGGTTGTGCCGGCGGCAGGCCTCCAGGAGCGTCAGCTGGGCGCGGCAGTTGATCTCGAGGTCGGTCTCGGGATCGGTCATCGAATCCATGTGGCTCGTCTGCCCCGCGAGGTTGAAGAGGAAGTCCTGGCCGCGCAGCATCTCGGGCAGGATGTGCCGGTCCCGCACGTCGGCGATCTGCACGTTCACCTTGCGCTCGCAGCCCCGCAGGTTGCGGCGGTGGCCGCCGTATTCCGGGATCAGGCTGTCGAGCACGGTCACCCGCGCGCCGAGCCCCGCCAGCTTCCGCGCCAGGTTCGAGCCGATGAAGCCCAGCCCGCCCGTGATGAGCACGCGGCGTCCCCGGAAGGAGGACGCGAAGGAGGAGCCGGGGTTCATCGCCGCCGAAAATGCGCCGGCGGACGCGGGACACAAGCGCGCAGTACGGGGCCGGCGGCTAGGGCTGCTCCGCCCCGACCCGCATCCACTGGACGCGGCCCGTGTCGGTGGAGCCCACCCCGAGCTGCTGCGCGAAGTCGAGCAGCCGGGCGTCGTCCTCCGTGATCGGGTCGAAGCCCGTGCGCTTGCGCGCCGCGTTCAGCCGCTCGAGCATCAGCGCGTCGAGCACCACCGGGTCCGCGCACATCCACAGCCGGCGCTCGGACACCGTGTAGAGCGAGTTGAAGTACGGCCCGCCGATGAACTGGTAGAGCTGGAGGCTGGTGATGTTCAGCACCCATCCCTCCCGGAGCTCGGGGATGGCCGCCATTTCCGCGACCGCCGCCGGGGCGGTCGCCGGGCTCTTGAAGAAACGGAAGGTGTTGCTGGCGTTCCAGAGCGTCGCGTTCACCAGCGCGCCGTTGATGCCCAGCACCGGGTGGTCCGTGTACACGGGCAGGTTGATCCAGAAATCCGCGTCCAGGAAGAGCGGCGTCGCCAGGAAGCTCTTGCGGTCCTCCTCGATCGTCGTGTTGGCCTTGCCGCCGGCGGCCGCCTCCACCGCCCGCTCGTTGCTGATCGGGTCGAAGCGCGACGGCAGCGGGCTGTCGTAAAACCAGATCGGGTCGTAGAACTTGCCGGACTCGAGCACGTACACCGGATGCCCCGGGAAGGGCACCGCGCCGCTGGAGAACGACGGGAGGTAGCCGGTCAGCCGCAGGCGCAGCGGATTCAGCCCGACCAGGAAGATGTTCTCCTTCACGAAACCGCGCTTCTCCAGGGCGGCGATGACGCCCCGCACCAGCCCGAAGGGCGTCGCCAGTCCCGGGCCCGAGTCGGCGTAGATCTTCAGCCCGACCTTCTTCTTCGCCCCCGGCACCAGCCGCCGCCCCGTCGTGCGCTCGTAATCCTGCAGCATCTGCTCGACCGCGTACCGGTAGTCGGCGTCGCTGAAATCGCCCAGCTTGTGCTCCCAGACCGGATCCTTGGGCGGGAGCGGGTCGGCGGCGGTGACCGCGGCCACGGAGACAACGAGGGCAAGGAGGCAGGAGAGGAAACGCATGGAATGGGCGCGCCGGACGTCGAGAGCGACGGGCGCGAAACGTGACAGACCCCCAATCCGGTTAAAAGTTTAATTTCCGCCCAATTTCCATGAAATTCCTGCGGCGGCAACCGGCCGGACCGGGATTTTGTGCTCGGCGGGCGTCCCCGGCCGGGACTACAGCTTACATCCCGCCGTGCCCGTCATCAAAGCCAGCAGCCTGCGCGACCTGAAGAACCGCGTGAACATCCACGACATCGTGGTCCGCGTGGTCGCGCTCAAGAAGGCCGGCGGCGGGCGGTTCAAGGGGCTTTGCCCCTTCCACTCCGAAAAGACGCCGTCGTTCAACGTTTCCGCCGACAAAGGTTTCTTCAAATGCTTCGGCTGCGGCAAGGCCGGCGACGCCATCAATTTCGTGATGGAGACGGAGGGCCTGGCCTTCACCGAGGCGGTCGAGGCCATTGCGCAGCGCTTCGGCGTGCCGCTCGAATACGAGGAGGGCACGGGCGGGCCGTCGCGCGAGACGCGCTCGCTGCGCCAGGAGATCTTCGAGATCCACGACCTGGCCGCCGACCACTACCGGCAGGCCTTCCTCGCGGCGACGCCGCCCGGCGAGTTCATCCGCGACTACTGGGTGCGGAACCGCCGCTTCACGCCGGAGCTGGCCGAGGAGTTCCGCATCGGCTTCGCCCCGCCCGAGGACGGGGCCCTCGCCGCGGGGCTGTACAAGCGGAAGTTCTCCGAGGACGCCCTACGGCAGTGCGGCCTGTTCTACGTCCGGGACGGCGCCGTGCTGACCCTCGGCGCCCTGCGCCCGCGCTTCCGCGGGCGGCTGATGATCCCCATCCGCGACCACCAGGGCCGCGTCGTGGCGTTCACCGCGCGCCAGCTGGAGCTGACGCCGGCCGACGACCCGGCCCGCGAGGCGAAGTACGTCAACTCGCCGGAGACCCCGATCTTCACCAAGAGCCAGCTGCTCTTCAACCTCGACCGCGCCCGCGCGCACGTCGGCGAGGGCCACCCGTTCGTGCTCGTCGAGGGCCAGCTCGACGCCCTGCGCTGCTGGAGCGTCGGGCTGCGCACCGCCGTGGCGCCCCAGGGCACCTCCATCACCGACGGCCAGCTCGGCCTCCTCCGGCGCTACCACCCGCAGGTCGAATGTTTCTTCGACAGCGACAGCGCCGGGCAGAAGGCCGCGCTCCGGTTCCTCCCGATGGCGCTGAAGGCCGGGCTCGAGGTGCGCTTCCTCGTGGCGGCCGGCGCGACCAAGCTCGACCCCGACCTGCTCTTTCTCGAGCGCGGCCTGGCGGCGTACGCCGAGCTGCGCGCCGGCGCCCCGACCGCGATGCAGTTCGCCTGCCGCTCCCTCCTCCCCGACCCGGCCGCAGCCTCGCCCGAGCAGAAATCCCGCACCGCCCAGGCGCTCTTCGAGATCCTGGCGCAGGCCGAGTCCAGCGTCGCGCGCGCCGCGTTCCTGGCCGAGATCGCCGTATACCTGCGCGTGCCGCCCGCCGCGCTCGAGCGCGACCTGCGCGCCTTCCTGGCCCGCCAGTCGGGCTCCCGCTACGGCGCGGCGGCCGCCGCCGCCCCCGCAGCGCCCGCCGCCGCGGCCAACGGGGATTCCCACGCCCGCGCGACGGAGGCCCACCTGCTTTTCCTGTGCCTCCACCACGAGCCGCTGCTGCACGCCCTGGCCGCCCAGCTGCCGCACGAGTGGATCGACGCCACGCACGCCGCCGGACGCCTGCTCGACCGGATCCTCGCCGAGGCCGCGCACAACGGCTGGTCGGGCCGCGAGGGCCTGGATCAACTCCTTGAAACTGAGGAGGAAAAGTCCCTGGTGGCCTCGCTGCTTTTCGAGGCTCCGGGCGACGAGGACCTGACCAAGATCGCCAACGAGGGCGTGCGCTCGCTCCAGCGCCGCTTCCTCGAGCCGCAGCAGCGTCAAATAGAACTTGAAATAGCCTCGAAAGGGACGAATGGTGATCCTGACTTACTTTCATTGTTGAAACAGCGCGCAGAAATCACCCGCCAGCTCCTCAATCCGCCGAAGCTCTCGCTGGGTTCCTGAAAGGCAAAGTCCGTCACCGCCGGCGCCCGCCCACCCTCCGCCCAGCCCTCCCTTTTCTCCATGCCGAGCAAATCCAAGCCCGCTGCACCCGCCAAGAAACCGTCGAAGGACCATCCGTCCGCCAAATCGCACAGCGCCGAGCCGGCCAAGGCGCACCATGAACCGGCCGCCCGGCAGCCGGAGCCGACCAAGCACAGCGCGCCGCTGGCCGCCACCGCCGACGCGGCCAAGGAGTTCAAGGAGAAGGCGCTGGAGAACCTCTCCGGCGATCTCAACGAGAAGATCCGCTACCTGATCCGCCTTTCCAAGGAACAGGGCTACCTCACCTACGCGGACATCAACGAGGCCTTGCCCGAATCCGTCGACAACCCCGAGGACATCGAGAACGTCATCTCCATCCTCCAGAACCTCGAGATCGACATCCTCGATCCCGACGAGGTCGACAACTACAAGCAGCGCCAGGAGGAGGCCGAGGAGGAGGAGTCGCGCACGTCGAACAACGACATCCTCGACGATCCGGTCCGGATGTACCTCAAGCAGATGGGCCAGGTTCCGCTGCTCACCCGCGAGCAGGAGGTCGAGATCTCCAAGCGCATCGAGACGGCCGAGATGAACGCGCAATCCGCGCTCTTCGCCCTCGGGCCCGTGGGCAAGCACCTCGCCGACCTCGGCGAGAAGCTCATCCTCCGCACCGAACGCTTCGACCGGCTCGTCATCGACAAGAAGATCGAGAGCCGCGAGGCGTACTTCAAGAACCTCCAGAAGCTCGTCGAGACCACCCGCAGCAACGACACCATCGCCACCGAGGCGTGGCACGACGCCCTCAAGGCCCGCGACGACAAGGCCCGCAAGAACGCGCTCATCCGCTTCAAGAAGCGCGACAACGTCCTCCGCGGCTGCTACGCGAAATATTTCTTCAAGCTCAAGGTCTTCGAGGACTTCCTCCTCGAGCTCCGTCCGAAGATCCACGAGGTCGAGAAATGCTTCCTGGACCTCCACCGGGCCAAGCACCCGAAGTCCAAGAAGGACGCGGGCATCGACGTCCGCGCCGTCAACCAGCGGCTCCGCCAGCTGGAGACCGAGATGCGCATCGCGCCGCAATCGCTGCTCGACACCCTCAAGACCGCGCGGGGCTTCATTCGCGAGGCCCACAAGGCCAAGACGGAGATGGTCGAGGCCAATCTTCGCCTCGTCATCTCCATCGCCAAGAAGTACACCAACCGCGGACTCTCCTTCCTCGACCTGATCCAGGAGGGCAACATGGGCCTGATGAAGGCGGTCGAGAAGTTCGAATACCGCCGCGGCTACAAGTTCTCCACCTACGCGACCTGGTGGATCCGCCAGGCCATCACCCGTTCGATCGCCGACCAAGCCCGCACCATCCGCATCCCGGTGCACATGATCGAGACCCTGAACAAGGTCATGCAGGTGCAGAAACAGCTCCTGCAGGAATACGGGCACGAGCCGACGCCCGAGGAAGTGGCCGACGAGATGAACCTCCCGGTCGAGCGCGTGCAGCAGATCATGAAGATGGCCCAGCAGCCGATCTCGCTGCAGTCGCCGGTCGGCGACGGCGACGACACCAGCTTCGGCGACTTCATCGAGGACAAGTCGGCCGAGAACCCGTACGACATGACCGCGTACTCGCTGCTGCGCGAAAAGATCATCGACGTCCTCGACACGCTGACGGAGCGCGAGCGCCGCGTGCTCTCGCTGCGTTTCGGGCTGATCGACGGCTACAGTCGCACGCTCGAGGAGGTCGGCAAGCAATTCAAGGTCACCCGCGAACGCATCCGGCAGATCGAAGCCAAGGCGCTGCGCAAGATGCGCCATCCGACGCGCATCCGCCAGCTCCACGGCTTCTTCGATGCCGAGCAGATCGACAACGCGCAGAACCTGATGAAGGTCGCGGCCACGGCCCGCCCGCCCGGTGCGCCGAAATCCGCCGCCCCGTCCTCCGCGGTCTCGCCGCTCGGCACCGGCTCCCTGCCCGGCGGACGGGCGGTGGCGGCGACCTTCATCAGGTTCTGCGCGTTGTCGATCTGTTCGGCGTCGAAGAACCCGTGCAGCTGCCGGATGCGCGTCGGATGGCGCATCTTGCGCAGGGCCTTGGCCTCGATCTGGCGGATGCGCT
>JAEUGX010000048.1 GCA_016795545.1 Opitutaceae bacterium | reverse complement strand
CGACGGGCGGCGCCTTGATCTCGAAATGCGGCGTGTTGACCGCCGGGGCAGCGGGTTCGGTCGCCGGGGCCGGCGCGGCCTTGGCCGGCGCGGGGGCGGCCTTGTTGATGGTCACGCCCTTGTAGCCGGGAATGACCAGGGTCTGGCCGGCGCGCACCTTGGAGAGATCCGTGATGGTGTTGGCGGCGGCGAGCTCGCCGACCGAGATGCCGTACCGGCGCGCGATGACGCCGAGGCTCTCGCCGACGGCCACGGTGTGGGTCTTGACCTCGCCCGAGCGGGCCGCGGCGGCGGGCTTGTCGGCCGTGGCGACGGGGGCGGGCGCGGCGACGGGGGCCGCGCCGGGCTTGCCGGGGATGATCAGCTTCTTGCCCGGCTGCAGGGTCGTGCCGGTCGAGACATTGTTGGCCTTGGCCAGCTCGGCCACGGTCAGGTTGTTCCGCTTGGCGATGCTCCAGAGGCTGTCGCCGCGGGCCACGGTGTAGGTGGTGACGGGCGCGACGTCCGCGGCCGGCTTGGCCGGCGTGACCGCCACCGCGTTGGCGGAACCGGGGCGCGTCGGGGAGGCGTGGCCGCCCGCCGGCGCCGGCAGGTAGGTCGTGCCGCCGGCGTGGAGGTCGACCGGCTGCGGGGTCACGAGCCCGGGATCGTAGGCGGCCGGCGCCGCCGGCTGACCGGCGGGCACGGTGGCGTCGGGCGTGGGCACGTTGCGAGGGCCGGATTGGCAGCCCGGGCTGGCGAAAATAAAGACGAAAGCGAGCAGATGGACCGCAATTACTGCTCCGAAGATCTGCAGGATTTTCATGGCGGGAATATGAGTGGCAGGGTTGGTTGATTGCTATCTAAAAAGCGGAGTTATTCACAGGTTCTCCACAAGGTTTTCGAACTGGCGGCCGCGGTCGTCGTAACCGCGAAACATGTCGAAGCTGGCGAACCCGGGGCTGAGCAGCACATGCTCGCCGGCGGCCGCCTTGGCGAAGGCCCCGCGCACGGCGTCCTCGAGGCTACCGCAGGGCGTCGCGGGCACGCGGTGCTCGCGGCACAGCCGGGCCAGCTCGGGCTGCGTTTCGCCGATGAGGAAGGCATGGCGGACCTTCGGGGCGATGCGGCGCACGAACCCGGCGAGATCGCCGCCCTTGGCCTTGCCGCCGCCGATCCAGAGGACTGGCGCGGCGAAGGTGGCGAGGGCCGCCTCGACCGCGTGGAAATTGGTGGCCTTGGAGTCGTTCCAGAACGCGACGCCGCGCTTCTCCCCCACCCGCGCCAGGCGGTGCCGGCCGAGCGGGAAGCTGCGGGCGGCGGCGTAGAGCGCGGACTCGGGCAGTCCGCGGCGGCGCCACCAGGCGGCGGCGAGCAGGAAGTTCTCGTACTGCGGATAGCCGGCGAAGGCGGTGCCGGCGAGCCGCGGGTCGGCGGGCCGGCCCTCGGTGGCGACGACGCCCGGCGCCGGCAGCCGGTGGCCGGTCTCCCGCGCGTACCGCTGCACGGACGAGCCCACGAAGACGGACTCGGGCGGCGTGCGCTCGAGCAGACGCCACTTGGCCGAGAAGTAGGCGGCCAGGCCGGGATGGCGCTCGAGGTGGTCCTCGGCGAAATTGGTCCAGATCAGCCCCGTCGGCTGCAGGTACTCCAGCGTCTCGGCCTGGAAGGAGCTGACCTCCACGACGGCGACATCCACGTGCTCCGTCTGCTCCACCACGAACCGGCTGAACGGGTAGCCGACGTTGCCGGCCGCGCGGGCGCGCCGGCCGGCGGTGCCGAGCGCGTGGGCCAGGAATTCCGTGAGGGTCGTCTTGCCGTTGGTCCCGGTGACGGCCAGCAGCTCGCCGCGCCAGAAGAGCGAGGCGAAATCGAGCTCGCCCAGGCAGGTGCAGCCGGCGGCGCGCGCGGCGGCCAGCCACGCATGCTCCGGCGCGAAGCCCGGGCTGTACACGACGAGGCCGTGCGTGGCCGCCCGGTTCGGCGAGAAGGCGCGCACCGCGCCCTCGGCCCGCTCGTCGTAGAGCGTGCCCGGGGCGCCGATCGCCGCCAGCAGCGCGAGCACGCCCTGCCCGCTCACGCCGGCGCCGAAGACGGCGACCGGACGCTGCAGGAGCACGGCAATGCTAGCGGGAGGCGTCGGCATGAGGGCTTCGAGGGTCGGGTTCTCGAGCGGGGGATTGGAGACGGTGGGCACGGGCGCGGATAAAGGAAAAGTAGGTGTCCGCTGACAGAAAAAGTAAGGTTCCGATTGTTAGTATAAAGAACCTGTCAGCGGACTCCTACGAAAGGGTTTGGCGCCGCGCCCGGCGGGCTGCGCCGGCGCGGGCTGGCCGCGGCGCAGGCGGCGCAGCTGGGCGAGCGAGCGGACGATCGGACGGCGCAAGAGCAGCAGGCCGGTCTGGGTGAGGTCGCGAAAGCTGGGGGCATGCTCGAAGTTGTAGTCGATGGGCATGGCGGCGGGGGGTTCAGCGGAGCTTGAGGGTGGCGAGGCCCGCGAGGGCGAAGCCGAGGGAGAGCACCCAGAAGCGCAGCACGACCTTCGTCTCGGGCCAGCCCAGCTTCTGGAAATGGTGGTGGAGCGGCGCCATCAGGAAGAGCCGCCGGCCCGTGCCGGTGCGCCGCCGGGTGAACTTGAACCAGCCGACCTGCAGGATGACCGACAGGGCCTCCAGCACGAAGACGCCGCCGACGATCACGAGCGTCAGGGGCTGGTGGATCATGAAGGCCATCACGCCGATCAGGCCGCCGAGGGCCAGCGAGCCGGTGTCGCCCATGAAGACCTCCGCCGGGTGGGAGTTGTACCACAGGAACGCCATGCACGCGCCGATCAGGGCGGCGCACACGACGGTGAGCTCGCCGGTGCCCGGCACGTAGCTGATGAGCAGGTACTGCGCGATCACGCTGTTGCCGGCCGCGTAGGCCATGATCCCGAACACCAGCGCCACCGTGATGGTGCAGCCGACCGCGAGGCCGTCGAGGCCGTCGGTCAGGTTGATCGCGTTGCTGAACCCGACGATCCAGAGGTAGATCAGCACGAGCAGCAGCCACCAGGGCATGCTGGGGATCAGCGCGGTCTTGAGGAAGGGCACCCACAGCTCGCGGATCTTCGCGGAACTGGCGGGATGCCACAGCAGCAGGGCCAGGGCGCCGACCGTCGCCAGCGACTGCCAGGCGATCTTCTCCCACGACCGGATGCCGTCCTTGTTCTTGTGCACGACCTTCAGGTAGTCGTCGCGCCAGCCGGGCACCGTCAGCGCGGTGTAGACGAAGAGCGCCACGAACACCCAGACATTCGGTTCGGCCCAGAGCACCGCGCTCACGAACAGGGCGACGAAGATGATGAGCCCGCCCATGGTCGGCGTGTGCTTCTTGTCGAAATAGGTGGCGCCAAGGGACCCGGTGCGCTCGTCGATGTAGCCGTGGCCGAACTTGAGCGCCCGGAAGCGCCCGATCAGCCACGGGCCGACGAGGAAGCCGATGAACAGGGCCGTCACCGCGGCGCCCACCGCGCGGACGGTGATGTAGTGCAGGAGCCGCAGCGGCCCCCAGAACTCGGCGTAGTCGGAGAGGTAGCTAAGCATGGCGCGCTCCTTCGTCGGGGCGGGCGGCGCGGGCCGCGGGCGGAGGGTGGCCGGGGGGCATGGCTCAGTGGGCTCCGGCGGCCGCCGGCTCCAGGACGGTTTCCAGCTGGTAGCGGCGGCTTCCCTTCAGGAACACGGCGCCGCGGAAGCCCGCCAGCCGTTCGCGGACGGGCGCGAGGTCGGTGATGACCGCCAGCTGCGCGGGATCGTTGCCGTTCTCGAGCAGCCCCTCCCGCAGCGCGCCGGCCTGGCCGCCGACGGCGAACAGGAAGTCGCCCCGCCGCAGGTGCAGCCGGCGGCCGAGCTCCCGGTGGTACGCGGCGGCCTCGGCGCCCAGTTCCTCCATCGAGCCGAGCACGTAGAGGCGCGGCAGGTCGGCCGGGACCGCCGCGGCGAACGCGTCGATCGCGTCGGTCATCGACGCCGGGTTGGCGTTGTAGAAGTCGCAGTACACCGTGGCCTCGCCGCTCCGGCGCAGCTCGCCGCGCCAGCGCGAGGGCTGCCAGCCGGCCAGGCGCTCCTGCAGCGCGGCGTCGGGCTCGCCGAGCTCGCCCGCGAGCGTGAGCGCCAGGGCCGCGTTCTGCGCCATGCCGGCCGACACGCGGCGGAGGATGAAGCGGCGCCGGCCGTCGAGCGTCACCTCGGTGCGCTCCGGGCGGTGGAAGACGTTGAACCGGACGGTCCGGGCGGAGACGGGCGTCATGGCCTCGTTCTCCGGCACGAGGACCAGCGGGTTCGCCAGCGCGCGGAAGGGCGCATGCGCCCAGCACGACACCGGAAACACGGCCAGCCCGCCCGGGCGGTTGGCCGCGGGCAGCTGCGCCTTCTCCGCCGCCACCCCGGCCAGGCTGCCGAGGCGCTCCAGGTGCGCCGGCCCGACGAGCGTGATCAGGCTGTGGTCCGGCTCGATCTGGCCCGCCAGGACGGCCATCTCGCCGGGAGCGTTGATGCCGGCCTCGATCACCGCCGCCCGGTGGATCGCGGGGTCGAGCCGCGTGAGCGTCAGCGGCACCCCGAGGTGATTGTTCAGGTTGCCGGCCGTGGCCAGCACCCCGGGCTCGCCGCCGAGCAGCTGGGCCAGGAGGTCCTTGGTCGAGGTCTTGCCGACGCTGCCCGAGACGCCGACGACCACCCCGCGGAACTCGCGCCGGTGCTCGCGGGCGATCGCCTGGAACGCCGCGAGCGGGTCGCGGGTCACCAGCTGCGGAAGGTCCGTCCCGGCCACCGCGCGGCCGGTGAGCGCGGCCGCGGCCCCGGCCTGGACGGCCGCGCCGAGGAAGTCGTGGCCGTCGCGCTGCTCGGTCCGCAGCGCCACGAAGACCTGCCCGGCCGCGAGCGTCCGCGTGTCCTGGCTGAAGCCCGTCAGCGCCCCGCCCGGCTCACGGGTCCAGGTGCCACCGGTCCAGGCGGCGAGCTTGCGGGCGGAAAAGGCGGGCATGGGCGGCGCAGGTTGGGATCGGGTCAGCTCGGCTTGACGCGCTTGATGCCGATGAGCTCGCGCACGACCTGGCGGTCGTCGAACGGCACGATCGTGTCCGCGAACTCCTGGTAGGTCTCGTGGCCCTTGCCCGCGATCAGCAGGCAGTCGCCCTCCCGGGCGGCGTCGAGCGCGAGGCTGAGCGCGCGCCGGCGGTCGTCGACGAAGGTGATTTTTCCCGGCTCGCGCACGCCGGCCCGCATGTCCGAGAAGATCTGCGCCAGCGCCTCCGTCCGCGGGTTGTCGGCGGTGGCCCAGGCGTGGTCGGCGTATTCCTGCACCGCGGCGGTCATGAGCGGGCGCTTGGTCCGGTCGCGGTTGCCGCCGCAGCCGAAGACGACCAGGAGCCGGCCCGGCGTGATGACCCGGAGCATGCCCAGCGCGTTGCGCAGGGCGTCGTCCGTGTGCGCGTAGTCGACCAGCACGTTGTACGGCTGCCCCTCCTCGATCCGCTCCATGCGCCCGGGCACCCCGGGGAAGCTCTTGAGGCGGGCGGCGATCACGAGCGGATCCCGGCCCAGCGCGTAGCAGGCCGCAAAGGCGGCGAGCAGGTTGCTGACGTTGTAGCGGCCGATGAACGGGCTCTCGAGTTCGAGCGCGCCCTCCGGCCAGACGAGCCGGACCCGGGTGCTCTTGAAGTTGAGGCGGACGTCCTCGGCCCGCACGGTGGCGGCGGGATCCTCGCCGAAGGTGACTACACGCACGCCGGCCGGCACCGCCGCCGCCAGCCGGCGGCCGAACGGGTCGTCGAGATTGATGGCCGCCGCCCGCGGGGCCTGTCCGGTGCCGCCGTTGAAGAGCCGGGACTTCACCTCGAAGTAGGCCTCCAGCGTCTGGTGGTAGTCGAGGTGGTCGCGCGTGAGGTTGGTGAACACGGCCACGCCGAACTGCACGCCCAGCACGCGGAGCTGGTCGATGCCGTGGGAGCTGACTTCCATCGCGGCCTGGCGGCAGCCGGCGTCGCGCATCTGCGCCAGCATGCCGAAAAGCTCCAGCGACTCGGGAGTCGTGCGGTACGACGGCACGATGCGGGCGCCGAGGTCGTAATTGACCGTGCCGATCAGCCCCACCCTCTGGGTGCCGGTCGAGAGCAGGTGCTTGATCAGGTTGGTCACGGTCGTCTTGCCGTTGGTGCCCGTGACGCCGACCAGGTCGAGCGCGCGGTCCGGGAACCCGAAGTAGCGCTGCGCCACCTCCGCCAGCGCCCGGCGCGCGTCGCGGACCTGCACGTACGTGACCTTGGCCGCCGTGACCGAAGGGATCCGCTCCGCCACGATGCCGACGGCGCCGCGGCTGATCGCCTCGTCGATGAACGAGTTGCCGTCCGCCCGCCGGCCCGGCAGCGCGAAGAACAGGTTGCCCGCCATCACCCGCCGGCTGTCCATGGCCAGGCCGGAGATCGGGCGCGTGAGGTCGCCCTTGCTGGCAACGATGTCGCCCTCGGAGAAGGAGTCGGAAAGCTTGGTTGCCATTTTAATGATTCGCTTGGAGGTGCGACGGGCGGCGCTGGTCCGTTGGAGCGGCAGGGAGCGGAAGGCGGCGACGAGGGGGTAGTTGGGCAGGAGGTAGCCGATCACCGCGCACCTCCCTGCATGGCCAGGAGTCCGCGCGTGGCGGGCTGGACGGGCTTGATGTCGAGGTACTGGATGAGCTGTTCCGCGACGTGATGGAAAGCGGGGGCGGCGACGGCGCGGCCGTAGGCATTGCCGTTGGGCACGCGGGCGTCGTCGACGATGACGGTCAGCACCACCTCGGGGCGGCTGGCGGGGAAGAACCCGACGAAGGAGGCGACGTGGCGGTTGTTGACGTAGCGGCCGTCGATGACCTTCTGCGTCGTCCCGGTCTTGGCGGCGATCTCGAAGCCCGGGATGTCGAACCCGTTGCCGGTGCCTTCCGGGCCGACGACGCCGTGCAGCAGCTGCGCCAGCAGCGCGGCCGTGCTCGGCTTGAGGACCTGCTCGCGCTTCTCGGGGGCGAAGGTGCGGACGACGTTGCCCTCGGCGTCGCGGATCTCGCGCACGATCTGCGGGCGCAGCAGCGCGCCGCCGTTGGCGACCGCGCTCATGGCCATGTGGATCTGGAGCGGCGTCGCCGCGACGGCGTGGCCCATCGGCATGCGGGAGATGGTCAGGCCGTCCCACCGTGCGGGCGGCTCGAGGATGCCGCGGACCTCGCCGCCGAGCGGGAAGTTGGTGCTGCGGCCGAAGCCGTAGCGGCGCGCGTAGTCGTAGAAGGCCTGGTCGCCCATCAGCATCGCCAACTGCGCCGCGCCGCGGTTGCTGGAGTGGCTGACGATCTCGCCGACGTTCAGCATGCCGAACGGGTGGTCCTCCTTCGGCAGCTTGAGGTCGCGGCCCCGGTAGTTGACCACGGGATTGCTGCAGTCGAAGGTCGTCCCGGGCGTGACCAGGCCCAGGTCGAGGGCGGCGCCGGCCGCGACGATCTTGAACGTGGAGCCGGGCTCGACGATGTCGGTGACCGCGTAGTTCCGCTGCGCCTCGAGCGGGGCCTTGCTGTACTGGTTGAGGTCGAAGCTGGGGTAGTTCGCCAGGCCGAGGATGGCGCCGGTGCGCGGCTCGCTGACGATGATGGTGGCGAAGTGCGGCGAGTACTTGTCGGCCAGCAGGCGGAGCTCGTTCTCGATGATGTGCTGCACCACGGAATCGATGGTGAGCACGACGTCGTGGCCGTTGCGGGGCGGGACGTCGCGCGAGCGGAACTGGGCCAGCTCGCGGCGGGCGCCGTCCTTCTCCGACTCGATCCAGCCGTCGGCCCCCTTGAGGTACAGGTCGAAGTGGCGCTCGGCGCCGGTGACCGACGTGCCTTCCTTGTTGAGGTAGCCGATGAGGTGCGCGGCGAGGCCGCCGCCGGGATAGACGCGGCGGTAGACGCGCTGCGAGGTGAGGCCGCGGACGCCGAGTGCGCCGATCCGGTCGAAGGTCGGCTCGTCGACGCCCTCGCGGAGCTTGACCCAGCGGTCCTTGACCCGCCCGTCCGGGTTGCCGTCGGTCCGGTCGTCCTCGACCTTCACCGTGCGCATGCCGGGCGCGAAGGCCCGCTCGACCTCCTCGGGGCGCAGGCCGAGCATGGCGGCGAGCTGCGCGCGCTTGGCCCGCTCCTCGCGTTCCTTGCGCTGGCGCCGGGCCTCGTTGCGGTCGGATTCCAGGTACTCGGCCAGCGCCCACGGATCGACCGCGACGGTGATCTCCGAGCGGCTGGTCGCCAGCAGGTTCCCGCGAGCGTCCAGGATCGTGCCGCGACGGGCCGGCTCGATCACCACCTGCCGCCGCGCCTTGTCGACGGCGCGCAGGTAGTCCTCGCGGTCCACCACCTGGAGCAGCACCAGCCGCACGCCCACGGCCAGGAAGCAGGCCAGGACCCCCACGGCGAGGAGCGTCATGCGATTGTTGGCGAAACCCTTGGACATCGGATCAGGGCAGCGACGCGTTCACGACGCGGAAGGTGAAGTCGTCGCCCGCGGACGGGGCGGCGCGCTCGAGGCGGAAGAGCTCGCGGTTGCGCTTGGCGGCGAGACGGAGGACCGGGTCCTCGCCGACGCGGACGACCTGCGGCTCCTGGGGCGAGACCAGCGCGAGGTGCATCGCCTCGTTCTGGCGGAGCAGCGCGTCGGGATTGACGGCGGCGGCGACCTCGGCGTTGACCTCGTCGAGGCGACGCTCGACGTCGGCCATCCGCACCTCGAGGGCGCGGCTGCGGTTGGCGGTCTGCGAGATCTCCTGCCGCACCCACACGGCGCCGAGGCCGAGCGTGCCGGAGAAGACGAGCAGGAGCAGGGTCAGGACGATGACCCGGTTGACGTGCGCGTTGGCCGGAGGGGGTTTCATGGCGGGCGGGGGAAATCAGAGCTTGCGGAGGGCGCGGAGCTTGGCGGAGCGGCTGCGCGGGTTGGCGGCCACCTCGGCCGCGGTGGGGGTCACGGGCTTGCGGGTGAGCAGGTCGGCGTGCTTCGGGCGCAGCTGCTGCGGCGTCGCATCGTCGGCGTCGACCGGCAGGCCGCAGGCGCGGCGGAAGAACTGCTTCACGGGCCGGTCCTCGAGCGAGTGGAAGCTGATGACGGCCAGCACGCCGCCGGGGGCCAGCTTGTCCAGGGCGGCGGGGAGCGCGCGCGCGACGGCGCCGAGCTCGTCGTTGACCGCGATGCGGATGCCCTGGAACGCGCGGGTGGCCGGGTGGATCCGGCCGGCGCGCCGGGCGGCGGCGGGAATGGCGTCGGCGATCAGCTGCGCCAGCGTGGCGGTGCGGCGCAGCGCGCCGGTGCCGCGGGCGGCTTCGAGGGCGGACACCACGCGGCGCCAGTGCTCCTCCTCGCCGTAGTCGCGGACCGCGCGGACCAGCGCGGCGTGGTCGGCCACCTCGAGCCAGCGGCCGGCGGGCTGGCCCTGGCGCGGATCCATGCGCATGTCCGCCTCGGCGTCCTGCCGGAAGGCGAAACCGCGGCCGGCGTCGTCCAGCTGGAATGACGACACGCCGAGATCGAAGAGGATGCCGGCGAAGCCGGTGTCGGGCAGCGCCGCCAGTTCGCCGAAGTTCAGGTCGACGAAGCGGAACGCCCCGGGGAACTCCGCCGCCAGCGCCGCAGCGCGGGGCTGGGCCGCCGGATCGCGGTCGAGGGCGACCACCCGGGCGCCGGCCGCGAGCAGCGCCCGCGTGTGGCCGCCGCCGCCGAACGTGCAGTCAAGGTGGCATTGGCCCGGCAGCGGCGCGAGGTACTCGAGCACCTCGTGCAGCAGGACGGGTTGGTGCCCCGTGGTCATGGCGTGCCGGGGGAAGTCAAGTGCGGGCGCGGACATGGAGCTTCTTCCACGGCAGGACGATCGCGATCGGATCACGCAGCAGGGAGCGCCGGTTCGCGGAAAACACGGGCGACAGCTTCGGCAGGGGCTGCGGACGGATGAGCGTGAGATTCTTCATGGCTAGAGTCCGATGCGGCGCATCATGTCGCCGAAGTTCTCGCCCGCCGTGCTGCGATGCAGCTCCGTCCAGCGCGCCGGGCTGAGGATGTTGAAGGTGTCGCCCATGCCGCTCAGCACCGCGTCCTTCCCGATGCCCGCGTGCTGCAGCAGCGCGGCGTTGATCCCGAAACGGCCCTGCTTGTCGAAGGTGAACGAGAGCGCGTCGGAGAAAATCCGCGCCTTCACGGCCTGCGCGTCGCGGTCCGACAGCCGCATCTCCGACACCTGCGCCAGCAGCTTCTGCACCCGCAGCGGCGGCAGCACCGCGATGTACGCGTCCGGATGCGGAATCGCCAGGAACGTCTCCGTGTCCGTGTGGCCCCAGCGCCAGAGCGACGGAATCGTCAGACGATTCTTGTCGTCGAGCGTGTGCTCAAAACGGCCGGAATAAACGTTTGTGCCTGATTGCGCCATGGATGCGTTTCGGGTGTCCCTCTCCCAAAACGCCCCATTTCTCCCTATTTTGCCCCATCCAGTCAAGTAAACTCACGCAATGAATTGCTAAAATTTATTCACAAATTGCTGCCAAATCGGAGGTCACAAAGGGAACTTCCAGTAATCGCAAAGTATAAACATTAAAAACCTGCGCAGCCTTGGACGGGCGAGTGCTCCATGGTCCCGGACCGGAGTGGCGAGCGGCCAAGCCCCTGGCGGCCGATCCGCGGGAGGTCGTCCGCTGTTCAAGCGCCTGGAGCCGCCGCGTTCCGGAGCGGCGGGGTTTTCGCGCAACTTCCTTGTGCGCTCCGGGAATTCGTATGCAGTCCAATCCGTCGGAGCGCTTCCCCATGAATCTCGCGAAAAAAACCCTCCTGCTCGTCGGCCTGCTGGGCGCCGGCGTGCTGGCCGCGGCCGAAGCGGGCGCTCCCCTCGCCTACGCGCGTTTCGACCTCGCGAACGGCCTGAAGCTGCGGAACGTCGTGGTGAAAAATTACGACGCGAAGAACGACCGCTTCCTGCTGGTCGCCGACGGCAAGGCGATCACCGTTCCCGCCGAGCAGGTGCCGCAACCCTTCCGGTCCGCGCTGCGCCGGAAGGCGCCCGCCGTCGGGGCCACGACCGCGATCGTGAGTCCGGTCGCCAAGGGCAAGCCGGCCGAGCAGAAGCGCTGAGCGGGAATCATGCGGTCGCGAGCGCCGCGTTGAGGGTGGCGCGATTGGCGGGCGCGCCCCGGCGTTCGCGCTCGAACCTGAAGGCCGCCCGAAAAAAAGAGGCGGCCCGCTGACGCCGGCCGCCCCGGGAGGAACCGGAAGCGAGGGTGTTTTTCCCGCGGGGTTTCGCCGCTACGTCGCCGGCGCGGGGGCGGTCCCCGAAGCCGGTCCCGCCCCCGCGCCGAGGTAGGTGGCGCTGCCGAAGCCGAGGATGGGATAAAAAATGAACCCGAGCAGCGCGAGGCCGACGCCGAAGCCCGCGCCCTTGCCGAAAGCCTTGGCGACGTCGATGCCGACCATGATGCTGACGACGAGGTTGACCAGCGGGATCAGCAGCAGCAGCAGCCACCAGCCCGGCCGGCCGGCGATCTTCAGGAGGATGTAGATGTTGTAGATCGGGATGATCGCCGCCCATCCCGGCTGGCCGGCCTTGACGAATACCTTCCAGATAGCCGCGACGAAAAAAATTATCACGGCGATTTCCAACAGCAGTATCAGCGTAACCATGGTGTGTGCTCGTTTGGGGTGAAACCCATCCGGGAACAGCCCGGATTTCCGTCAGAAAAAATACCGCGGCGCCGCCGGGCCCACAAGCGCGAACCCGCGGCCCGGCCCGATGCAAATTGACTTCAGATCGGCCTCGGCGGGCGCGGCCGGAGCCCCGGCGCTTTTCGATCGCCGCCGGCGCGCAGCGCCGGCATGCACTGGCAAGGCTCCTGGACTCGGTATCGCCGCTCCCATGCAAAAGCTCTTCGTCCTCCTCGTCGCGATCGCGCTCGCCGTGCTGGTGATCGGCGTGGTGCTCAAGGCCCGGTTCGGGGAACCGAAGCCGGGAAAGCCTCCCCGGCGGAAGTAGCCCGCGGCGGCGCGGGCTCAGGCCGGCGGCCGGCCGCGGACGTCGTCGAGCACGGGGCTCACGTCGGCCACCGGCCGCACTTCCACGGAGAGACCGAGGGGCAGCCCCGGGCACCGTCGCGCGATCTCGGTCGCCTCGTCGAGACTGGCGACGGTCAGGAAAAAATAGCCGCCGACCACTTCCTTGGCCTCGGCGTAGGGTCCGTCGGTGACGCGCGCAGCCGGACCGTACACGACCCGGCCCTCGAGCCCCAGCGGGCGCCCGTGCTGCACCTTGCCCTGCGCCGCCAGTCCGTCGTACCAGTCGTTCCACTGCTGCGCGAGCCGCGCCTTCTGCCCGGCGTCCAGGTGCGCGTGGGTCTCCGGGCCGGCGTTCCGGAAGAGCAGCATGAAGGCGGACGGGGAGGCGGGAGCGTTGTTGGCCATGGCGAGGCGGCGGCGCGGGGGCGTGAATCTCGTGCCACGACGGCGGCAGATCCGGACGGCGGCAAGGATTTTCGCCGCGGCCTCACCCGGCTGCTTTCGACACTCGACTCGGTCCCCGCCTCCCCCTCAACTCTCGGTCCACTTCCCTCCACGCACCATGATCCTCCGCCTCCTTCTCGCCCTCTGCCTCCTCGCCGGACTGACCGCCTGCTCCAAGTCGCCGTCGCCCGCCCCAGCGGCCGCTCCGGCCGCCCCGCCCGCGGCCGGCGGCGTGGCGCTCGAGTCGGTCGAGCAGCGCGTGAGCTACGGCATCGGCTACAACATGGGCTCGGGTATGGCGCGCCAGGGCGGCTTCACGCCGGACCAGGCCGCGCTGGCGGCGGGCATCGCCGACGGACTCGCGGGCGCGAAGATCCGGATTGCCGAAGCCGACCTCGAGGCCGCCTTCGTCGCGCTCCAGCAGCGCATGAGCGCCGCGTCGACCGAGACCGCGGCGAAGAACCTCGCGGCGGGCGGTGCGTTTCTCGAGCAGAACAAGGCCCGGCCGGGCGTGGTCGTCACCGCCTCGGGGCTCCAGTACGAGGTGCTGCAGCGCGGCGCCGGCCCGAAGGCGCTGCCGGCCAACACCGTGGTGGTCCGCTACCACGGCACGCTCATCGACGGCACGGTGTTCGACAGCTCCGTCGAGCGCGGCGACACCGCCGAATTTCCCGTCACGGGCGTCATCCCCGGCTGGGTCGAGGCGCTGCAGCTGATGGCGGCCGGCGACAAGTTCAAGCTCTTCATTCCCGCCGCCCTCGCCTACGGGCCGCGCGCCACGGGGAAGATCCCGCCGAATTCGGCGCTCATCTTCGAGGTCGAGCTGCTGCAGATCAAGTAGGCGGCGACCGGCCGGAATTGCGGTTGGAAGGCGCCGCCGCGGCGGCTAGAAGGCGGGCACGATGAAGCTCCGCCTCGACCGCCTCGTATTCCTGCTGCTTCCGGTCTGCCCCGTCGTCCACGCCGCGCCGCCGCCGTGCGTCTTCTGCGAGATCGTCGCGGGCACCCGCGAACACGCCCTCGTCCACCGCGACGACCGGGTGCTGGCCTTCCTCAGCATCGGGCCGCGCAACCCGGGCCACACGCTGGTCGTCCCGGTCCGGCACGCGGAGACCTTCGGGGACGTGCCTCCCGACACGCTGCACGCGATGACGGACGTGGCGCGCGCGGTGGCGGCCGCCTTCCCGCGGGCGGGCCTGCGCTGCGACGGCTATCAGCTGCAGATGAACAACGGCCGCGCCGCCGGCCAGACGGTCGGGCACGCCCACCTGCACGTCATCCCCCGCTTCGCCGGCGAGGCGCCGGCGGAGCCCGAGGAGGCCCGGCGCGTCGCGCCCGCCGCGCTCGCGTCCGTGGCCGCGAGGCTCCGCGCCGCGCTGGCCGCCGATCCCCCGCCGGCACCGCGCCCGCCCCTACCCGCCCTCGGCGAGGAAGTGCCGCTGGAACGGATCCGCGAAATCTGCGTCGCCTACGGCCTGCCCCAGCTCTGGCGGAAAATCGAACGCGACCCGCCGCCGCGCCCGTTCCGGAGCGACGGCTGCACGGGCTGGTTCGACGACTGGCAGGGCGTCAGCCTCTACCCGGCCGGCTTCCTGCATGACCTGAAGTACTGGGCCGGCTATCCCGGCGAGGACGTCGAGCGCCTGGTCGCCGACGCGGAACTTATGATCGACGTCGCCCGCCTGCTGGGCTCGACGGCCATGGCCGAGACCATGTTCCGCGGCGTGCGGATCGGCGGAGGCGAGCAACTGAACGCGCCGTTCTCGTGGGGATTCGGCCGGCAGCCCCCGCGGCCGTGATGACGCACGCCGCGCCGCGTTCGTCTCGCCTCCCGCGGTCCGGCCGCTTGCATCCCCCCGTCCGCCGCCGCCTTTTTTCCGCCCGTCATTGCCTTCGCCCGGAATTCATGGCTTTGTCCCCGCACCCCGCCCCGTGTTTGCACCCCAGATCACCCCCGGACTGAGCGTCGTGCTCGCCCTCGCCGACCGGCGGCCGCCCGGCGGCCGTCCCCGGTGCCGCCACCCGTTCCGTTCCGGACCATGAAAGCGCTGCTTCTGACCGCCCCGTCACAGCTGGCCTACGTGGACCTGCCCGATCCGGAGCCGGCCGCCGACGAGGTGCTGCTCCGCGTCCGCGCCTGCGGCATCTGCGGCAGCGACCTCCACGGCTGGGACGGCGCGAGCGGCCGCCGGCGGCCGCCGCTGATCATGGGGCACGAGGCCGTGGCCGAGATCGCCGCCGTCGGCCCGGCGGTCCGCGGCTGGACGGCCGGGGAGCGGGTGACGTTCGACTCGACGGTGTGGTGCGGGACATGCGCGCGCTGCCGCGCCGGCGACATCAATCTCTGCCTGCACCGCCGCGTCGTCGGGGTCTCGCCGGGCGAGTACCGGCAGCACGGCGCCTTCGCCGAGCTGCTGGCGCTGCCCGCGCGCATCCTGCACCGGGTGCCGGGGGGGCTGACCGACGCGCAGGCCGTGTTCGTCGAGCCGACCAGCATCGCGGTGCATGCCGTGCGCCGGGCGGCGGTCGCGGACGACACCGCCGCGGTGGTCGTCGGGGCCGGCATGATCGGCCTGCTGGTGATCCAGGCCCTGCGCTGGGCCGGCGCGCGGCAGGTCATCGCGATCGACCTCGCCGCGGACCGGCTGGAGCTGGCCCTCCGGCTCGGCGCCACGCAGGCCCTGCGGGCGGACGCCGCCGACGTGCCCGGGGAGGTCGCCCGCCTCACCGGCGGCCAGGGCGCCGACGTCTGCCTGGAGGCGGTCGGCATCGGGCCCACGGTCAATCTCGCCCTGGCCACGCTGCGCGCCGGCGGCCGGGCCGTGCTGGTGGGCAACCTGGCCCCGGTCACCGCCGACTTTCCGCTCCAGCGCGTCGTCACCCGCGAGCTGACGATCACCGGCACCTGCGGCTCCGCCGGCGAATATCCCCTCTGCCTCGACCTCCTCGGCCGCGGCGTCATCCGCACCGAGCCGCTGGTCAGCGCCGTCGCCCCGCTGCGGGAGGGCGCCGAATGGTTCCAGCGCCTGAGCCGCCCCGGCGGCGGCCAGCTGAAGGTGATCCTTGTCCCGTAGTCCGGCCGCGGGGCCCGCGAAGGCGGGACGCTCCCGGCGCCGTCACCAGGCGTACTCCGAGGGCTGGCCGAAGCGGTTGAGCCACTGGCCGCTGTGGTGCGGCTGGAGCTGCTCGATGGTGGTGGCGAGATCGGCGGTCGCCGCCACCGGGTCGAGTTCGGCCGCGGGGCCGCCCATGTCGGTGCGGATCCAGCCGGGGGAGACGGAGACGACGGTGAATTCCGGCAGGTCGCGCGCGGCGCGGACGGTGAGCATGTTCAGCCCAGCCTTGGAGAGGCAGTAGGCGGTCTGCGGCCGGCCGGCGGGGGCCGAGTTCCTGGTCATGGAGCCGCCGCCCGAGGAGATGTTGACCACGCGGGGGCGGCCGCTGCGGCGGAGCAGCGGAACCACCGCCTGCAGGACGCGCAGGGCGCCGAGCAGGTTGACGTCGAGGGCTTCCGCCACCGCCGCCACCGCCACGTCGGCCACGGTGTGCTCGCGCGGCGCGGGGTTGATGCCGGCGTTGTTCACCAGCACGTCGAGGGTGTCGCCCCCGGCGCCCAGGGCCGCGGCCAGCGCGGCCACGCTCGCGGCGTCGCGCACCTCGAGCGCCAGCACGTCGCACCGCCCCGGATGCCGCGCGGCCAGGGCGGCGAGCGCGCGGGCGCCGGCCGGATCGCGGCATGCCGCCGCCACCCGCCAGCCGCGCGCGAGGAAATGGCCGGCGAGCGCGAGGCCGATGCCGCGGTTCGCCCCCGTGATCAGGATGCGTCCGGACCGGCGCATGTCCTCCCCCGCTCGGGTCCCCGCGGAACTTTCCGTGGCCGCCATGGTGCGATCCGTTTCCCGGCGCCGCCGCGGCGGCGCTACCACTCTCCCCGGCGGGAAAACTTCGCCTTGGCGGCCCGGCCGAACTCCTCGCCGGCCCGGTCGAGCGCGTCGCAGATCTCCCGCGGCGTCTTGCCGAAGGTGTCGCGGCCGGCGGCGATCAGGGTGCGGCACTCGTTGGAGTCCATGAAGCGCGCCGCCTCGAGGAGGTGTTTTTCCTCGCCCGGCGGCACCGCCAGGAAGCCGTGCTTGTCGGCGTGGATGAGCTGGCCCGGCCGGATCTTCCGGCCGAAGACGCGCACCTCGCCGTCCCAGCGCACCGGGCAGGAGTAGGCGTGGCCCACGCAGGTGCCGCGGGCCAGGGCCTTGAAGCCGGCCGCGGTCATCTCGTCGACGTCGCGGACGGCGCCGTCGACGATCGTGCCGACGCAGCCCAGCGCGCGGTGGAAGTTGGCGGTGACCTCGCCCCAGAACGAGCCGTACATCGTGGGCTTGTCGAGGTCCTGCACGACGACGACCTTCGGGCCGGGGAGCGAGGCCAGGTAGCGGCGGTATTGGCTCCAGGCGCGCGGATTCCGCGCGCGGTGGCCCTCGCGGCTCGGCTCGCAGACCACCGTCACCGCGTAGCCGACCATGGCGCCCAGGGCGGGCATGTAGTCGTGGGTCGGCTCGAGGTTGAAGCCGTCCCGGGACGCGTCCTTCCGGGTGATCTGCTCCCAGCCGTTGTAGATGGTGGGGGTGTTCCAGCGCTTGAGCTCGTGCAGTTCGCCTTCAGTCAGGCGCAGGGTAGGCGTCTTTTTCATGCGGATGCCTGCAGTCCGGCGGGAGCCCGCGGACATGTCCAGACCGGAAATCCCCGCTCAGGCCCGCACGGCCACGGTCCGGCCGGTGCGCGACGAGGCATACGCGGCCTCGATGACGCGCGCCGTGCTGACGGCGTCGGCCAGCGTGGCGGGCAGCGCGGCGCGCCCGCACAGGGCCTGCGCATACTGCCGGAGGAAGCGCTCGCCGCTGACGCCGCCGTAGGAGCTGGTCGCGCGCAGCCGGAACGTGCGTTCCCGGATCGGCCGCCGGCCGGGGCTCTCGATCCGGAGCCGGGGATCGGTCAGCACCGGCCAGACCACCCTCCCCTCGCGGCCGTTGCAGGCGAAATAGGCATCGTTGCCCGCCGGGTTGAGGTAGCCGCCGCCGCTGAACGCCAGGGTGTAGCCGACGTGGAGCGTGCCGACCGCGCCGGAGGCGAAGCGGAGGGCGAGCGCGGCCGAGTCCTCGACGTCGATCCGCTCGCCGGAGCGCCGCGCGGCGCAGGCCGAGACCGCCGTGATCCGGTCCGCCGGCACGTACTGCAGGAGGTCGATGCAGTGGCAGCCGAGCCAGCTGAGGATGCCACCGCCCGCGAGGCGGCGGCGGAAGAGCCAGGAGCGCGGGTCGCGGAAACGCACCTGCGTGGTCAGGAAGCGCGCCTCCAGCGACAGCAGCGGCCCGAGCGCGCCGGAGGCCAGGATGTCGCGCGCGGCCGCCACCAGCGGATGCGCGCGCCGCGCGTAGAGCACGGAGGCCAGGAGCCCGGCGCGGTCCGCGGCGCGTTTGACGCCGGCGATCTCCGCCGCGGTCAGCCCGCCGGGCTTTTCGGCCAGGAGGTGCCGGCCCGCCGCGAGCACCCGGTGCGCCAGGGCGGCGGCGCGGTCGTTGCGCACGCACACGATCGCGAAGTCGCAGGCGGCGAGGGCGGCCTCGGCGTCGCGGGTGACGAGCGCGACCTTGCGTGAGGCCGGGATCGCCGGCGACCGGCCCGCCCCGGGTGCGTCCTCCCACAGGCTCACGCGGCCGATTTCCGGCAGGTTGGTGAGGGTCTGCAGGAGCGCCCCGGAGTGCGGGTGCGTCAGGCCGAGCAGGGCGCAGTTGAGCCGGGCCGGTGGCATGGCGGGCGGGCGCGGGGGTTGGTGGTGCCTGGCGGCGGAAACCGAGCGGCCGTCCCGGCCTCAGCCGCCGGCGAGCTGGGCGGGCGTGAGCTCGTTGAGGAGCGGCTCGCCGCGGGTGAAACGCGCGAGGTTCTGGGCGAAGATGTCCCAGAGCCGCTCGAGGAAGCGCGGGCTGAGGCTGGAGCCGGAGATGTGCGGCGTGAACAGCACGTGGGGGAAGCGCCAGAGCGGGTGGTCGGGCGGCATCGGGTAATGGTAGTGGGTGTCGAGCGCGGCGCCGGCAATCCAGCCCTCGCGCAGCGCGCGGAGCAGGGCGTCCTGCCGGATGATGGGGCCGCGCGCGGGGTTCAGGAGGTAGGCGGTCCGCGGCAGCGCCTGGAGCTCGCGCTCGCCGATGAGGCCCTCGGTGGCCTTGGTCAGCGGCATGGCGACCACGAGGAAGTCGAGCCCGCCCAGGAACTCCAGTTCCTGGCCCGAGCGGAAGACCCGGTCCGGGAGCACGCCCTCGGGATCGCCGGTGCCGGGCACGCTGTACACGTCACGGAGCGGCGCCACGCCCTGGCGGGCGAGCACGTGAACCCGCAGCCCCAGCTGCTTCGCCAGCCGGGCCGTCTCGCGCCCGATGCCGCCGTAACCCCAGAGTCCGACGGTGAGGCCGCGGATCTCGCGCTGGAAGGCGGCGGAGCGGTCCCACACGGCGGCGTCCTGGTTGCGGACCATCTGCCGGAGGTCGCGGGCGAGGTTGATCATCATCGCGATGTTCCACTCCGCGATCGGCACGTCGAAGCAGCCGCGGCAGTTGGTGGCGCGGATGCCGCGGGTGTGCAGGTGGTGGGGGTAGAGCTGGGAATAGCCGGTGGAGGCGACCTGCACCCAGCGCACGGCGCGCATGGCATCGAAATTAGACGGCGGGAACGTGCAGAAGAGCACGTCGGCGTCCGCGATGCGGGCCGCGTCCAGCGCCCGCACGGCCTCGGCCGGGGGCGTGAGGCAGTCGATGGTGTGGCCGCCGGCGCGCTGCAGGGCGGCCAGGGCCGCGGGTTCCACCGCCACGTCGATCAGGACTTTCATGGGCTCAGTCGGTGAGGATCTTGCCGGGCACGCTGTTGAACTCCCCGCTGCCCGGCTTGAACGGGTAGCGGCGGCGGATGTCGTCGGTCAGGACGATGCCGAGGCCGGGGCGCTCGGGTGGCAGCACGTAGCCGTCCTTGATGACCAGGCCGCCGTCGATCAGCTCGGAGTGCAGCCCGGCGTAGTCCGGCGGCATCTCGAGGATGCAGGTGTTGGCCGCGGCGAAGCCCGCGTGGATGTTCTGCATCAGCGACGCGCCCGCGCCCCAGGCGTGGGTGGCGATCTTGCGGCCCCGCTCCTCCAGGAGCTTGGCGACGTTGAGGAACTCCCCCAGCCCGCCGGTGAAGGAGGCGTCGGGCTGGCCGATGTCGAACGAGTCCTCGCGGGTGAACACCCGCCACTCGTACATCGCGGTCAGGCATTCGCCGCCGGCGATCGG
>JAEUGX010000022.1 GCA_016795545.1 Opitutaceae bacterium | reverse complement strand
AGGCACATGCGGCAGTTGCCCACGACGGAAAGCTTCGGGGGGTAGCAGTAGTGCGGCACCTCGATGCCCCGCTGGCGGGCGGCCTCGATCACGTTCGTGCCCTTCGGCACGGCGAGGTCCTTGCCGTCGATGTTGACGGTGACGAGGTCGGGTTTGGGAGCGGAAATCATCGAAAATACGGATTGGGTCCGCGAATCACGCGAAGGGACGCGAATCGGGCAAGGCTGGTCTTCGATTAGGGTGCATTGGCGTGATTTGCGGGCGAAAATCAGATCAGGGGCAGAGCGGCCTCGGGTTTGGCGGACTGCCTGGTGGCGTGGTAGTCCTTGAACTCGTCGCCGAACTTCGCGATGAAGCTCTGCGTCGGCCAGGAGCAGGCCTCGCCGAACGCGCAGATCGTGCGGCCGGGGATCTGGTCGGCCACGCCCTTGAGCAGGGCGGCGTCCTCGGCGCGCGCGGTGCCGTGCACCATGCGGGTCGTGATCTTCTTCATCCACAGCGAGCCCTCGCGGCACGGCGTGCACTGGCCGCAGCTCTCGTGCGAGTAGAACGCGTTGATGTTGGCCAGCGCCTCCACCATGCTGACCGAGTCGTCCATCACGATCACGCCGCCCGAGCCGCCCATCGTGCCGATCATGGCCAGCGAGTCGAAGTCCATGGGCACGTCCTCGACGCCCCAGTCGTAGTCGACCATCTCGGCGCCGACCTTGCGCTTGCCCTTGTAGCGCTCGCCGAAGCGCATGACCTTGGCGGAGGAGCCGCCGGGGATGACGGCCTTGAACTTCCGTCCGGGCCGCGGGCCGCCGCAGACGTCGTTGAGCAGCTGGCCCAGCGTGATCTTGCCGCACTCGAACTCGTAGTAGCCGGGCCGCTGCACGTGGCCCGACACGCAGAAGATGCGGGTGCCGGTGTTGTTCGGGGTGCCGATCTTCGTGTAGGCCTCGCCGCCGATGTCGGCGATGTGCTTCACGTGGCAGAGGGTCTCGACGTTGTTGACGATGGTCGGGCACTGGTAGAGCCCGAGGACCGCGGGGAAATACGGCGGCTTGATGCGGGGGTTGGCGCGCTTGCCCTCGAGCGACTCGATCAGGCCCGTCTCCTCGCCGCAGATGTAGGCGCCGGCGCCCCGGTGCACGAAGATGTCGCAGGAGTAGTTCGTCCCCAGGATGTTCTTCCCGACGAAATGGTGGTCGCGCGCCTCCTGGATCGCCTTTTCCAGGATCCGCGCGCCGTGGGGCATCTCGCCGCGGATGTAGATGTAGGCCTGCCGCACGTTGTTGGCGAAGCACGAGATCATCGTGCCCTCGATCAGCTGGTGCGGGTCCTGGTGGATGATGTAGCGGTCCTTGAACGTGCCGGGCTCGGACTCGTCCGCGTTCACGATCAGGTAGATCGGCTTGCCGCTCTTGCGGTCGACGAGCGTCCATTTGACGCCGCACGGGAAGCCGGCGCCGCCGCGGCCGCGGAGGCCGGACTTCTTGACCTCGTCGATCAGCTCCTCGGGCTTGCGGGCGAAGGCGCGCTTCATCACCTCGTAGCCGCCGTGCCGGAGGTAGCACCCGATGTCGTTGGTGTACCCGGGCTCGTCGACGTGGGCGAAGATCAGGCGGCGTTGGGGAGGGACGGGCATGGGAGGAAGCGCGGGGGTCATTCGCCGAGGACGATCTCGATGCCGCCGGTCCAGCGGGCGGCGAAGTTGTAGACCATGGCCAGGAGGACGCCGACGACGAAGCCGCCGACGGCGTGGATGAAGGGCATGAACAGCGCGCCGGCGCCGGCGAAGAGCCACGGGATGCCGAGGAGCTTGGGCGCGTAGTTGAGGTCGGCCGCGGTCGCGGCGGCGCCGAGCGTCAGCAGGAGCACCGGGGCCACGAGCATGCCGACGAAGCCGTTGATCAGCCCCAGCACGAGGCCGAAGCGCACCGGCGGAACCTGCAGGATGCGGTATTTTTTCATGGGGCCGGGGGGCGGCGCTGGGCCGCGGTTCGGATTTCGTCGCTCAAGGCCTTGACTCGGGCGGCGTCGACGCGTTCGTGGAGGTCGTCGTCGATCATGACGACGGGGCCGGTGCCGCAGCTTGCCAGGCACTCGACAAAGTCGATGGTGACCTCGCCGTCGGCGGAAACCTCGCCGGTACGGCAGCCGAACTCGCGCTGGAACTGCTCGCACACCCGGTAGCCGCCCGTCAGGGCGCAGGAGAGCGTGCGGCACACCTTCACGTGCCGGCGGCCGATGGGCTTCTGCCGGAACATCGGGTAGAACGTGACGACTTCGTACACGTTGATCGGCTGCAGCTCGAGCTTCCGCGCGATCCACTCGATCGCCGCGGGCGAAATCCAGCCCGCGTCCTCCTGCACCAGGTGCAGGAGCGGCAGCGTGGCGCTGCGCTTCACCGGGTAGTGGGTGATCACTTCGTCGATCCGCTGCAGGGTTTCGGGCTTGAGATTCATCGGACGGAAGGGGCGGGCCGCGGACGGCGGGCGGCGGGCAAGGCGACCCGGCGCGGCCATCCGCCGCCGCCGTGCGTGCAACCGGGATCTGTAAGGGAATGAGGGGTCATGCGCGCCACTTGCTGCTCACGCCTGCCGCGTCACCGGTCGCACTCGCCCATGACGAAGTCGAGCGAGCCGAGGATGGAAACTACGTCGGACACCAGGTTGCCGACGCAGAGCTTGGGCAGGATGGAAAGGTTGCAGAAGGAGGGGCTGCGGATCTTCATCCGCCACGGCACGCCGCCGCCCTTGCTCACGATGTAGAAGCCGAGCACTCCCTTCGGGTTCTCCGCCTCGAAGTACACCTCGCCGGCCGGCATCTGCGGCCCCTCGGTGACGATCATGAAGTTGTTGATCAGCTCCTCCATCGACGTGAGGATCTTGTCCTTGGGCGGCGCGAAGATCCGCCGCGCGTCCTTCGCGTACCACTCGCCGCCGGGCAGCTTCGCCGTGGCCTGGCGGATGATGCGCACCGACTGCTTCATCTCCTCGCCGCGGCAGAGGTAGCGGTCGTAGCAGTCGCCCTTCGCGCCCACCGGCACGTCGAACTCATACTGCTCGTAGCCGGAATAGGGCCGGTCCTTGCGCAGGTCCGTGGCCACGCCCGAGCCGCGGAGGTTCGGCCCGGTCAGGCCGTAGGCGATGGCGTCGGCGCGCGTGATGACGCCGACGTCGACCGTGCGGTCCAGGAAGATCTTGTTGCGGGACAGCAGCGACAGGATCTCGTCGAGGATCGGCAGGAACTGCTCGCAGAACGCGTCCACCCGCTGTGTCCAGCCCTCGGGAAGGTCGCGCGGCAGGCCGCCGATGCGGGCGTAGCTGGTCGTGAATCGCGCGCCCGTCAGCTCCTCGAAGAGCTTGTACAGCTTCTCGCGCTCCTCGAAGGCGTACATGAAGACCGACCAGGCGCCGACGTCGATGCCGTACGCGCCGAGGCCCATCAGGTGCGCCGAGATGCGCGCCAGCTCGGCCGTGATCACGCGGATCGCCTGGCAGCGCGGCGGCACCTCCAGGTTCGCCAGGCGCTCGACCGCGATCGCGTAGGCCATGTTGTTGGCCAGCGGCGCGAGGTAATCCAGCCGGTCCGTGTACGGGACGAACTGGTTGTAGGTCATGTTCTCCGCGATCTTCTCGTCGCCGCGGTGCAGGTAGCCGACCACCGGGTCGGCCTTCGTCACGATCTCGCCGTCGAGCTCGAACTGGATGCGCAGCACGCCGTGCGTGGACGGGTGCGAGGGCCCCATGGACAGCGACATCTTCTCGGGATCGAACTCCTTCGGAAAACTCGCGGCCTTCGCGGCTGCATCGGGATAGGAAAATTCGGTGGCCATCCGGGGAGGGTTTTGCGGTTGTCCGTGGGTAGTCGGGCGCGGCAGGTCGGTCCCGGCGCTCATTGCGGCTTCTCCTTCGCCTCGTTCCAGGCCTCGTCCTTGGCCCGGGGCTCGGCGGCGCTCATCGGTTCGCCCGGCTGGGCCACGAACGGCCCGCCGGCCATGGGGGCCGCGATCACGCCGGCGCGGACCTCGGCCGCGATCTCGGGATCGGCCAGCTCCGTCGGCAGGCCCGCGAGCGGAAACTCCTTCCGGAGGGGGAAGTAGGGATACCCGTCCCACATCAGGATGCGGCGCAGGTCCGGGTGTCCCGTGAAATGGATCCCCAGCATGTCGTAGGTCTCGCGCTCATGCCAGTCGGCCGCGGCCCACAGGCCGGTCGCCGTCGGCATGGCCGGCTCGGTGTCGCTGGCGCAGTCGGACGCGACCCGCACGTACGTGTGCCCGGTGCTCGAATAGAGGTGCCAGACCACGGTGAAGCGCGGCGACTGCGCGGCGCTCCAGTCGATGGCCGTCACATCCATCAGGAAATCATACCCACGCACATCCCGCAGGTGCCGCAACAGGGCCAGCGCCTCGCCGGCCGGGATGTTGAACGCCGGGCAGTCGAGGCTGGCCCGGGACGTGGCCGAGGGAAATTGCTGGCTTACGGCGGTCGGAAGGTCGACGTCGGTGGTCATGCGCGGCAGCGTTGATGTCCTAGGCGCTGAGCAGCTTTGATACCGAACGCTCGCGTTTGACCTTGTCTTGCAGCTTCATCAACGCGTCGAGCAAAGCCTCCGGCCGGGGCGGACAGCCACTCACATACACGTCCACCGGCACAATCCGGTCGACTCCCTGGAGCGTCGCGTAACTGCGGTACATCCCACCCGAACTCGCGCACGCACCCATCGCGATCACCCACTTGGGAGCGGCCATTTGATCATAAATGCGGCGAACGATCGGAGCCATCTTATAGGTTACCGTGCCCGCCACGATCATGCAGTCTGCCTGCCGAGGGGAAAACCGCATCACCTCGGCCCCGAAACGAGCAATGTCGAACCGACTGGAAGCCGTGGCCATCAACTCGATAGCACAGCATGCCAGACCCATCGGCATAGGCCACATGGAGTTAGTACGAACCCAATTAATGGCTGCATCCGCCCGGGTGACGACGATGTCCCCTTCAATTTTGCTGTTATAGGCGAGCTCCGTGTTGGCGGTGACCATGTGCGTGTAAAAATCAATCCAAGTTACCACCCCACCCCCTCCATGCAAGGAGGTTTTGTTTGCAAAACGTGCGTCACAAGCGCGAGGCCCGCCGCGAAGGAATTTCCGTTGACCGCACCGGTCGCATTTCCCTTAACTCGCCCGTTTCAGTAGTCCCGGAGAGGTGGCAGAGTGGTCGAATGCGCGCGCTTGGAAAGCGCGTATACCGCAAGGTATCGGGGGTTCGAATCCCCCCCTCTCCGCCATCCTTCGCCCTGCGGGCTTCGGATGGCACGCCGGTCTTCCGCACACTCGCGAGGTCCATCGGCTCCCCCAGGGTTCGGCGAAGGATGCCCTCCGACTTGTCCGCCAAAGCCTTGGCGACGGCGGAAGCTTCAGCGCAGGAGGGCAAAAACTCCCGCCGACGAAAAACCGCACATCGGGCCAAAAAACCCCATGTACTACGTCTATCTACTCGAAACCGTCGCCACCCCGAAAAAACGCTACATCGGTTTCACCGAAGACCTGCGCACCCGCCTGCATGACCACAATGCCGGAAGTGCGCAGCGTGTCGTCATTGGCAGGTGATTCCGGGAAGGATTACGGAGATCGCCCATTTTGCCAGCCGTTTGGCTGTTCTTTCCACAGCGGCAACCCTCGCCAGTCTCATCGGCCCCGGCGGCCGAAGCCGACGGTTCCGGGCACGTCTTCGGCTGCCATGCGCCCGCCTTCATCGTTTATCCCGGCTCATGCACGCCCGTGGTGGTGGTCGAGTGGTGGTGTAGTGGTATCCGCCTCAGCATCCTTGGCGAACAGAGCAGCGCAGCTGCTAAGCGGTTTAGATTCAGCTTATTTCCATCGTGACACCGCTACCGCCCCCGGTAAGTAGCCGTTTCTATGGAACGCAGGTCTTTTGTCGCCGCCCTGGGCGGCCTGCCCTTGGCCTTGAGCGCCGGTGCGGGCGGATTGGCTCGCGAATCGAGCAAATCGGTCGTCGGACTGCCGGCCGAGCAAGTCGCGCAGGACGAGGAATACTGGCTCGGCATCCGGCGGGCGTTTGGACTCGATGCCAATCACATCAACCTGAACTCCGGCAGCGTCAGCCCGGCTCCGCGCACGGTCCACGAGGCGATGGACCGGTACTGGACGGCGACAAACATGAGCCCGTCCTACTTGGTCGACGAATTCATCAATCCCGGAGTGGAAATGGTGCGTCGCCGGCTGGCGGCCATGCTGGGATGCAGCACCGAGGAACTGGCCCTGACCCGCAATACCAGCGAGTCGCTCCAGATCGCCCAGATGGGTCTGACGCTGGAGCGCGGCGACGAGGTCGTGAGCACGACCCAGGACTATTCGCGGATGATCACCGCGTGGCGGCAGCGTGAACGCCGGGACGGGATCGTGCTCAAGCTCGTGGGCTTCCCCACCCCGCCACCGTCGCTCGACCTGCTCTATGACCAGGTCTTCTCCGCGGTCACGTCGCGCACCAAGGCGATCCTCATCAGTCACATGACGTACACGACGGGGCAGATCTTCCCGGTGAGGAAGATCTGCGAGGAGGCGCGCCGGCGCGGGATCGTGTCCATCGTGGACGGCGCGCACACGTTCGCGCACTTTCCCTTCACGGTGGCGGACCTCGGGTGCGACGTCTTCGGATCGAGCCTGCACAAGTGGTTGTGCGCCCCGATCGGGACCGGGCTGCTCTACGTGCGGCGCGAGGTCATCCCGACCCTCTGGCCGCTGATGGCCGCGGGCGAGGGCATGCGCGACGACATCCGGAAGTTCGAGGAGATCGGGACGCACCCGATCGCCCTGCGCGCCGCGATCTCGGACGCGATCACCTTCCACGAGGAGATCGGGGGCGAGCGCAAGGCGGCCAGGCTGCAGTTCCTGCGCGCGCGCTGGATGCGGGCGCTCGCGGACGTCCCGGGCGTCCGCCTGCTGACCAACCTCGACCCCGCGCATGCCTGCGCCATCGGTTCGCTCGCGCTCGAGGGCGTCGATGCGCGGGAGGCGGTCGACAAGCTACAGCAGCGGTGGGGCATCCACGTGCGGCGGCGGCGCGTGGGCAAGGAACAGGAGTGCATCCGCGTCGCCCCGAATATCTTCACGAAACTCGACGAGATCGACCTCTTCGCGGAGGCGATCCGGACGCTGGCGAAGCAGTGAGCCGACCGGCGCGGGGCCGGCAGGTCAACGCACGACGAACTGCAGCGCGTACAGCGACGTGTTGCGCATGCGGATGACCAGCCGGACGGTCCTGCCGGCGAGCGCCGACACGTCGGTGCCGCGGCCGAGCCACTCGACTTCGTGGGCCACGAAGTTGCCGTTGATGAACACGCCGTCCTCCACGCCGTAGCCGGGCACGGGCCGGCCGGCTTCGTCGGTGAACCCGACCTGCGCGTACCCGAGCCCCCGGGTGTCGATGTTCAGCACCAGCCGGTTGCCGGCGAAGGTCAGCGGCCGCGTGACGATCTCGCCCAGCCGCTCGTAGGGCGCCTCGGCGGAGACAAACCCGTCCAGCCGCTGCACCGTGCGGTAGATGCCGTTGCCCGCGGGATTCCGGCGCGCGGGCGAGTGGTATTCCTCCTGCCCGTAGAAGTATTGCCAGATCTCGTCGCCCCGCCGCACCAGCCCCTCGCCCATGTAGATCTGGTGCAGGTCCCGGCCCTGGTAGCGCCCCACCCCCACGTACACCGGCGCGGGGAACCGCCGCCACGCGAGGCCGTCGCGACTCACCGCCAGCTGCGTCTCCACCTGGCCCGACCCGAGGCCGCGGGATTTCTCCTCGTAGAGCACCCGGCGGGTCGCCGGCTGCGCGGGTTCCTCGTAGTCGAAATACATCGCGGGGAAAGCCACATAGGCGTCGGGCGCCCAGGGATACTTGGTCGCCTTGGGCACGTACACGCCGCTGCCGGGCGGGTCGATCCGGTCGTCGGGGGCGAAGACCGTCGGGAGCTCGATCCCGAAGTCGCCGGGCGTCAGCGGCCCGTTGTCCAGCCACCACGGCTGCGGCGAGCGCAGCGACCGGGTCTTGGCGATCTCCCGGACCTGCGCCTGGGTCATCCACCGGACCGGCCACGTGCGGAAAATGTCGTCCGTCTCCGCCCGCACGAACTCCCGGCGCGTCCCGCCGCCCTGGCTCAAGGGAAACCCGGTCCGGTGCAGCCCCACGTAGAGCCCGCGCTGCTCGTCGTAGTAGAGGCCCGACTGCGAGCCGGAACGGAAATTGAGCGCGGCCATCGGCTGCCGCGTCCACTTCCATCCGTCGGGCGACGTGAAGAGGTAGACGCCGCGCCCCTCCACCCCGCTGATATATTTCCAGCGGTGCTCGGGCGGCCCGTTCGGGTCGATGATAGGACGGCCGAGGGCGGCGGGCGCGTCGATCACGACGTTGCGCCGGCCCCCGTAGTGGAGGCCCGTGTCGGGCTCCTCGAATCTGAGGCCGTCGCGCGACACGTGCACGATCAGGCGGTCGTCCGGCCCGCCGTTGAAGATCCGGATCAGGCCCTCGTCATCCTCGACGACCGTCAGGTGCTTGCGGAACTGCCCCTGCGTGCCGTCCATCACGCGCTCGATCCGGAGCGGCGGGTGGGCGGCGAACGTGATGTCGCGGCTGCGCTCGAACAGCGCGTCGTCGATCAGCAGGTGCTTGCGCGACCCGAGCGCCACCACGCCGGCGCGCGGGGCGTCCGCCCCGAACAGCAGCGGCAGCCCGCGGACCAGCGGCACCCGGGGCCGCGGGGGCGCGAAGCTGCCCGGCGGGGGGAAATCCCCCGCGTAGACCCGGCCGCGCGAAAACCGCAGCTCGTCGAGGCGTCCCGGCAGCGGCCGCTGCCAGTCGCCGTCGCGCCCGAGGCTGAGGTAGTCCTCGTCACCGGCCGGCAGCCGCCGCAGGGCCGCCGGCGCCGCGGCCGGCTGCCGGCGGCCGTCGACATAGTGCTCCAGCCGCCGGTCGTCCGCGCCGTACACGAAGGCATAGTGGTGCCAGCTGTCCGGGTCGCCCAGCGCCGGGGCCGCCGAAGGCACCGCGAGCCGGACGCCGGCGGGCTGGTTCTCGAGCACGAAGCGGTCCGCCTCCACGAGCAGGCGCGTCACCAGGGCGTTCTCCCCGCGCGGGCCGGTCCCGATCTCGAACACCACCCCGGCCGCGGCCGGGGTGCGCGCCGCCCGGTACCAGAACTCCACGGTCCAGTCGAAATCGCCGAGATTCAGGTCGGTGCGCGTGGGGCTGGCGAAGGTGACCTCCTTGCGCAGGTGCCGCTCGCCCGAGGTCATCAGGGCGGTGAACTGCGCGTTGGGCCAGGCCAGCGGCTCGCGCGTGCGGCCGGGCGGCACCGGCAACCGCCAGAGGTAGGCGGTGTCGTTGCCGTGGTCGGGAATCTCGATCGGCGGGTACGGCTCCGTGGCCAGCGCCTGGCCGAAGCGGCCCTCGACCACCGTGCCGCCGAGGCCCAGCACCAGCGGCGCGTCGAGCCCCGCGCTGCTGTCCAGCGGCGTGCTCGGGTAGAGCCCGGCCGGCTCGTCGAACAACCACAGCGCCACCGGCTCCGCCGCCGGCGCGGCCGCGGGGGCCAGGACCGGCAGGGACAGCAGCGTTATCAGTCGGACGAAACCCGCGCGCGGGGCAATCTTTGCAGGAGGCATGGGGTGGGGTGGATTTTGGCCGCTCGGCCCGACGCAAGCGCGCACCGCGGAGCGACCTCGTGTCCGCGAATGATGGCGCGGAGCGCGGCGCCAAAGCAACCGCAACCGACGGTGAAACAACCGCCCAGTTTCATGCCGCGCTTCCGGTCCGGTCGGCGCGGCCGCCGCCCGACTGCGCCCAGCATTGCAATCGTCGCGCGCGCGCGCAGACTGCGCGGCCTACCCACGCATGGCAGCGCAACGCATCGTCATCATCGGCGGAGGCTTCGGCGGCGTGAAATGCGCCCAGACCCTGCGCGCGGGGCTGCGGCCGCGGGACGCGGAGATCATCCTGTTCAACAAGGAAAACCACCTGGTGTTCAGCCCGCTGCTGGCCGACGCGGTGGGCTCGTCGCTCAACCTGCTCGACGTCATCGTGCCGCTGCGCCAGCTGCTGCCGGGCGTGCAGTGCCGGACCGAGGAGGTCCGCAGCATCGACCTGGTGGGGCGGCATCTCGAGTTCGAGGGCCACGACGGGCTGCCCCGGCGGCTGGACTACGACCACGTCGTCATCGCCTGCGGCAATGTCTCCAATCTCAACGTGGTGCCGGGCATGGCGGACCACGCGTTCCCGCTGAAGACCGTCGGCGACGCCGCCGTGCTCCGCACCCACGTGCTCCAGCAGATGGAGAAGGCCGAGGTGTGCGACGACCCGGAGAAGCGCCGCTGGTACCTGTCGTTCATCGTGGTGGGCGGCGGCTACAGCGGCGTCGAGATCGCGGGCGAGGTCAACGACCTCGTCCGCAGCAGCCTCCGCTTCTACGCCAACATCCGCGACGCCGACGTGAGCGTCACGCTCATCCACTCGCGCGAGCAGCTGCTCCCCGAGATCAGCCCGCCGCTGCGCGAGTTCGCCCGCGCCAAGATGGAAAAGGCCGGCGTCACCATGAAGCTCAACGCCCGCGTGCAACTGGCGACGGGCGAGGGCGTCGGGCTGAAGGACGATTTCGTCCGCGGCGGCACCATCGTGTGCACCATCGGCAGCACCACGGCGCCCGTCGTCGCGCGGCTCAAGGCCCCGATGGAAAAGGGCCGGCTGCTGACCCGGCCCGACATGCGGATCGCCGGCCAGACCCAGGCCTGGGCCATCGGCGACTGCGCGCACATCCTCAACGCCGTCGACGGCCAGCCCTCGCCGCCCACCGGCCAGTTCGCCGAGCGCCAGGGCCGGCAGTGCGCGGAGAACATCCTGCGCGGGCTGCGCGGGGAGCCGACCCGGCCGTTCGCGTTCCGCGTGCTCGGCCAGCTCTGCTCGATCGGCGGGCACAGCGCCGTCGCGGAGCTGTTCGGGCTCAAGCTCTCGGGTTTCTGGGCCTGGTTCACCTGGCGCGGCGTGTACCTGTTCAAGCTCCCGGCCTGGTCGCGCCGCATCCAGGTCGGCTTCGACTGGGCGTGGCTCCTCCTCTTCCCGCGCGACCTCAGCCACATCAAGACCGATGTCACCGACCGCGTCACCCACGCCCACTACGAGCCCGGCGACTACATCATCCGCCAGGGCGAGCCGCCGGCCAACTTCTACGTCATCGAGCAGGGCGAGGTGGAGATCATCCGCGTGCTTCCCGGCCGCACGGAGGGCGAGGTCATCGCCACGCTCGGCCCCGGCAACTTCTTCGGGGAGCAGGCCCTGATCAACCAACGGCCGCGCAGCGCCTCCGTGCGCGCCCGGACCGCGGCCGAGATCGTCGTCATGGGCCGCAACGTCTTCAGCAGCATCTCGAAGTCGCTCGCGCCGCTGCGCCAGGCGCTCACCACCGCCATCGTCCGCCGCTCCGGCGCGATCTGGCAGGAGCGGCCCGCCGTCACCGACGCGCTGCGCCGCCTCCCCCTGACCGAGTTCATCGAGCCCGCCCCGCAGCCCTTCCTCCGGCCCGACGACACCCTCTACGGCGTCAGCCTGCGCTTCGCCCGCGATCCCGCCGACTTCTTCTACGTGTCCGCCGACGGCGCGCGCCTCGACGGCCTCATCACCCTCACCGACCTGCTGCGCACCCAGGCGACGGGCGCGCCGCCGGAGACGCCCCTGGGCAACTTCATGACGAAGAACCCCGCGGCCATCGCCGCCACCGACACCACGCTCATCGCCGCCTCGGCCTTCCGCGAGCACGGCTACAAGAGCCTGCCCGTCGTCACCGACCAGGCGAGCCGCCGCATCGTCGGGGTCATGCGCGTCCGCCGGCTCATCTCGCGGGTCATGCAGCTGGTCCCGCCCCCCACCGGCACGACCGTGCCGCCCGTGACCAACGGCCCCGCCGGGTGAGATCCGGCCGCGCCGGACCGGCGCAGTTCTCTGTTTGCCAAATCGGCCGGGCAGCGTAGCTTCGCCCTTCTTTTTCGGCGATGCACGACCTCACCGACCTTTACCAGTCCGTCATCCTGGACCACAACCGCCGCCCGCGGAACTACTCCGTGCTGCCCACGGCGAACCGGGTCGGCTCGGGCAACAACCCGATGTGCGGCGACCAGATCACCGTCTACGTCCGGCTCGAGGGCGACCGCATCGCCGACCTCAGCTTCCAGGGCAGCGGCTGCGCCATCTCCCAGGCCAGCGCCTCGCTCATGACCGTCCACCTCAAGGGCAAGACCATCGCCGAGGCTGAGGCCATCTACGCCGACGTGCACCGGCTCGTCACGACCGGCCAGGTCGACGACGACAACCTCAGCGACCTGGCCGCCCTGGCCGGCGTCCACCAGTTCCCCGCCCGCATCAAGTGCGCCACCCTCGGCTGGCACGCCGCCCTCAACGCCGCCAAGGGCGACCCGCAGCCCGTCACCACCGAGAAGCCCGGCGACTGACCGCCGCCCCCTTTCCCGTCCCGCCCACTCCTCCTCCCGCCTCATGTCCCCCGCCTGGCAGAACCTCCGCGCCGACTTCCCGATCCTCGACCAACAGGTCAACGGCCAGCCGCTCGTCTACCTCGACAACGCGGCCACCGCGCAGAAGCCGCAGTGCGTGATCGACGCGCTGACGCAGTTCTACCGGCGCGACAACGCCAACGTCCACCGCGGCATCCACGCGCTGTCCATGCGCGCGACGTTCGCCTACGAGGCCGCCCGGGAGCGCGCCGCCCGGTTCTTCAACGCCGCCGAGCCCGGCGAGATCGTCTTCACTTCCGGCACCACCGACAGCATCAACCTGGTCGCCAGCGCCTGGGGCGACGCGAACCTGCGGGCCGGCGACGTGATCCTGCTCACCGAGATGGAGCACCACAGCAACCTGGTGCCCTGGCAGCTGCTGGCCCGCCGCACCGGCGCCCAGCTGCGCTACCTGCCGGTGGTCGCCGGCGACTCCGGGCTCCTGGA
This sequence comes from Opitutaceae bacterium, assembly GCA_016795545.1. GTDB lineage: Bacteria > Verrucomicrobiota > Verrucomicrobiia > Opitutales > Opitutaceae > Lacunisphaera. The sequence continues at coordinate 47,300 of JAEUGX010000022.1, read as the reverse complement.
TCTCGCGCAGCTGGACCGGGTGCTGAAGCCCGACGTGAAGCTCTTCGCGTTCACGCACGTCTCCAACACGCTCGGCGTCATCAACCCCGCCGCCGACCTGTGCGCCGCGGCGCGGAAGGTCGGCGCGGTCAGCGTGGTCGACGCCGCCCAGAGCGCGGGCCACCTGCCGCTCGACGTGCGTGCCCTGGGCTGCGACTTCCTGGCGGCCTCCGCACACAAGATGTGCGGCCCCACGGGCATCGGCGTGCTCTACGGGCGCCGGGAGCTGCTCGCGGCCATGCCGCCCTACCGCGGCGGCGGCTCCATGATCTCGAACGTCGAGTACTTCGAGAGCCAGTGGGCCCCGGCGCCGCAGAAGTTCGAGGCCGGCACGCCCAACATCGCCGACGCCATCGCGTTCGGCCGCGCCCTGGACTACCTCGACGACCTCGGCCGCGAGGCCATCGCGCGCCACGACGAACAGCTCGCGACCCTGGCCTACGCGCGCCTCCAGGCCGAGGTGCCCGGCATCCGGCTGCTCGGGCCCGCCCGCCACCGCAGCGGGGTGGTCAGCTTCGACCTCAAGGGCGTGCACGCCCACGACGTCGTGACCATGGCCGACCAGGAGGGCGTCGCCCTCCGCGGCGGCCACCACTGCAACCAGCCGCTCATGCGCAAGCTCGGGCTCAGCTCGACCTCGCGCGCCAGCTTCTACTTCTACAACACCGAGGCCGAGATCGACCGCCTGGTCGCCACCCTGCAGAAGATCCAGCGGTTCTTCGCCGGTTAGGCGCGGCGCGCTTTCCGCTTCGCGAGCGCGGCGGCCGCGCTTTCCGCTTGCGGCGCCGGCCGCGCAGCCTCCTGACCCGCCCCGACCATGGCCACCTCCCGTTTGTTCGTCGCCCTTCTGCCACCCCCCACCGTGAGCGCGGAGCTCGCCGCGCTGGCGGAGCCGCTGGCCGGCGTCCGGTGGGTGCCGGCGGAAGACTCCCACCTGACGCTGCGCTTCATCGGCGACGCGCCGGAGGAGCGGCGGGAGGCCTTCGGCGCTGCCCTGGAACGCGTGCGGGTCGAGCCGTTCATCCTCCCCGCCGCCGGCCTCGGCGTCTTCCCGCCGCGCGGCGCCGCCAAGGTGCTCTGGGCCGGCGTCGGGCGGGCGCACCCCCGGCTGTTCCAGCTGCGCAAGCAGGTCGACGAGGCCCTGCTGCGCGTCGACCCCGGCCTGGCCATGCCCAGCTTCCACCCGCACTTCACCGTCGGCCGCATCGGCGACGCGCACGCGCCCAAGGAACTCGCCGCGTTTCTGGAAAGGAACGGGGGCTTCGAGGCCCCGCCCTTCCGCGTCGACGCCTTCCACCTGATGACCAGCACCCCGGCGGCCGGCCGCGCGTCCCGCTACGAGGTCGTCCGCCGTTTTCCGCTGGCGCCATGAACGCCCGGCGACTCGGCCGTCCCAACTCCGGGAAAAGGGGGACCGGTTCCCGCCTCGAGCCGTTCATCGAGGGTTTTCGGCCGCCGGCCGCTGCGGCATTGCCCCGCGGGGGCAACGGGCGCAGCCTGCGTCCGTGCCCAGGATCGAGCCACCTCCGGGCCGGCCGGTCGCGGAAGACGACCTGCTCCGCCTCCACCTCGCCTCCGCCGCGTTTGCCGCGCAGCCTGACGCCGACGGCCGCTACCTGTCGGTCCTCGCCTGGTGCGCCCGGCGGTTCCCGCGCGACTTCGCCGCCTTCGTCGCGCAGCAGGAAAGCGGCCGGCGCTTCCTGGCGCTCGGTCGCGACGAGGTCAACGCGGTTCGCGCCCGCAACCAGGCTCGCCCGATCGACGGCAGCCCGTTCTGGGCGGTCATGACGATCGACGACGACGCCCGCCGCCGGTTCGTCCGCCGCCTGCTCGAGTACCTCGGCTGCCACGACGAGACCGTGGCCCAGGCCTGCCGCCGGCTGGACCCCAAGCCCGCAAGGGAAGGCTGACGGACCCGCCGCCGGTGCCGGCCGCGTTTAGCATTGTCCGCCCTCCAGGCAGCCGCTGGACTGACCCCGTGAGCGAGCCCGTGCCTCCGCCCGAAACGAAGCGACGCGACTTCCGGAATTTCCTCCAGTCCGTCCAGTACGCCGTCGAAGGATTCTGGGCCGCGGTGCGCCACGAGCCGTCGTTCCGCGAAGACCTGCTGTTCGTGGCGATCCTGACCCCCTTCGCCATCATCCTCCCGGTCAACGCGGTGTCGACCGCGGTGATGATCGCCTCGCTCCTCCTCATCGTCATCGCCGAGCTGCTGAACTCGGCCATCGAATGGACGATCGACGACATCTCGCTCGCGAAGCGGCCGTTCGCCAAACGCGCCAAAGACATGGGCAGTGCCGCCGTCTTCATCGCCTACATCAACTGCATCGCGGTCTGGGCCATCATCCTCTACGCGAACTGGCACCGCATCGCGCAGCTCGAGTTCCTCCGCTGGCCGCCGCCGTTCCTGCCGTAGCGCCCGCGCCGCCGTCCCCGGGAACCGCCCAATCGCCTCAGCGCATGCGGCCGAAGAAATAGGCGGCGAGTCCGGTCATCGCCAGGTTCGGCATCAGGGCGGCCCACATCGGCTCGAGGAAGCCCTTGCCGCCGAGGAGGGTGGCGAGGCTGGTCAGGATGTAGTAGGTGAAGAACAGTCCGATGGACTTCGAGACGCCGACGGCGGGGCTGACCCGCACGCCCGACACCGCGAACGGGATCGCGATGCCGAGGATGATCAGGGGCCCGATCGTGTCGAACAGCAGGCTGTAGTAGCGCACCTCGTACCGCACGACCTTCGGGTTGTTCTCCGAGGAGAAGTAGTCGGTGATGCGTTCGAGCTCGTTGAAGGAAAGGTCGTTCGGCTTGCGGTCGATCAGCAGCATGAGGCCCGGGTCCTCGTTGAAGTGGGGCATCGCCTTCGACTTGAACGTGACCGTGCGCATGACCTCGCCCAGGTCCGGATCGAACCAGATCTCGCGGCCGTCGCGGAAGGTCCACGACCGCCGCACGGCGTCGAAATTGCCCTCGCGCGCCATGATGCGCGTCCGCTCGCGGCGGTGGCGGTCGAGTTCCGAGACCGTGACCCCGTAGGCCGTCTCCGAGAAGCGGCTGTAGCGGTTGATGAACCACATCCGGTTCTGGCGCTGGTTGTCGAACGCCACGCTCGACACCAGGCCGAGGCTGGCTTCCGGCGCGCGGCGCGCCTCCGCGCGGAACTCGAAGCTCTCGAGCAGGCCGCGCGAGGTCTCGACCGACCACGGCACCACCCGGGCGTTGAGCAGCAGCGAGACCCCGCAGAACACGATGCCGGCCAGCCAGAGCGCGCGCGTCGTCGCGAAGATGTTCAGGCCGGCCGCGCGGATTGCCGTCAGCTCGTTGTTCCGGTGCAGCTTCCCCAGCACGAAGAGCAGCGACAGCAGCATCGACAGCGGCAGCACCACCGAGAGGAAGCTCGGCATCAGCGTCGCGTAATACATCAGGATGTCCCCCCCGTCGGCCCCCACCTGGATCAGATCGCGCAGGTTGTCATAAAGCGCGGTCATCAGCAGCAGCCCCATCGTGGCCGCCAGCAGCAGCCCGAGCATCTTCAACCATTCGGCGAGCAGGTAGCGGTCGAGAAGATTCAATCCGGGTCCAGTGAAACACCCGGCCGCCGCCGCGCCAAGCCAAACCGCCGCCGGGGGAACCGGGACGGCCCCGCCGGGTCGCAACGGATACGGCCGCCCGCCGCGCGGCAGTTGCGGGTTGAAAGGCCCGGTCGGCTGCGTTTAGTCACCCCCAACTCATCCTCTTATGCCCATCCCGTCCCCGCTCCGTCTGCTCGGCCTGCTCACCTCCTCCCTCCTGCTCGCCGCCGCGCTCCCCGCCCAGGAAGCCATCAAGGTCGGCGAATTCGCCTCCCTCACCGGCAAGGAGGCCGTCTTCGGCCAGTCCTCGCACAAGGGCACGCTGCTCGCGGCCGAGGAGATCAACGCCGCCGGCGGCCTGCTCGGCCGGAAGCTCGAGCTGATCACCGAAGACAACCAGAGCAAGCAGGGTGAATCCGCCACCGCCGTGAAGAAGCTGATCTCCCGCGACAAGGTCATCGCCATCCTCGGCGAGGTCGCCTCCAGCCGCTCGCTCGAGGCCGCGCCGATCGCGCAGAAGGAGAAGGTGCCGATGATCTCGCCGTCCTCGACCAACCCGCGCGTCACCGAGATGGGCAACTACGTTTTTCGCGTGTGCTTCATCGACCCCTTCCAGGGCACCGTGCTGGCGAAGTTCGCCAAGAACACGCTCAAGGCCAAGCGCGCCGCGCTGCTCACCTCCGTGTCGTCCGCTTACAGCGTCGGCCTCGCCAAGTTCTTCCGGGAGCAGTTCCTCGCCGACGGCGGCGTCATCGCCGTCGAGCAGAAGTTCTCCGAGGGCGACAAGGACTTCAAGGCGCAGCTCACCGCCGTCCGCGCCGCCGGGGTCGACGCCATTTTTGTGCCCGGCTACTACACCGAAGCCGCGCTCATCACCAAGCAGGCCCGGCAGCTCGGCCTCCACGTCCCGATCTTCGGCGGCGACGGCTGGGAGGCCCCCGCCCTCATCGAGCTCGGCGGCAAGGCCGTGGAGGGCGTCTTCTACTCGACCCACTACTCGCCCGAGATCCCCACCCCGGAGGTGCAGGGCTTCGTGCAGAAGTTCCGCGCGCGCTTCGGCGGCGAGACTCCCGACGCCATGGCCGCGCTCGGCTACGACTCGATGCTGGTGCTCGCCGACGCCATCCGCCGCGCCGGCACCACCAACGGCCCGGCCCTCCGCGACGCCCTCGCCGCCACCAAGGATTTTCACGGCATCACGGGCAAGACCACCCTCAACGCCCAGCGCAACGCCGAGAAGGCCGCCGTCATCATCACCGTCAAGGACGGCCAGTTCAAATTTGTCGAGACGGTGGAGCCGTGAGGCGGCGCGGCCCGCGCCGCCCCGGTTGAGGGTTGAGAGTCGAGGGTCGAGAGCTTCGACTCACAACCCATGTTCAACTTCGGAAAAGGGGAGGTCTGGCAGAAGGCCGTCACGTTCGCAGGCTCGGTCTACCGCGCCAGCAGGCTGTTCCCGGAGGAAGAGCGTTACGGTCTTGCCAATCTAGATACGCCGACCGGCGTATTCAGTTTCCTCAAACATCGCGGAAGGTGCAGCCCGGCCTCCGGCGGACTTTGCCAGATTCCTGAACTACGCCACGGGCTCGCTCTATGAAGTCGTCGCCCAGGCAAAATCAGTCGCAACGAGAACTATTTAGGCACCCGGGAATACGAACTGCTGTACCGGGAAGCCAGGTGCTTGCCCGAATGATAAGCAGTCTGAGAAAATCACTTGAGTAGCCAGCTCTGGTCTCTCAACTCTCAACCCTCAACTTTCAGCCATTCTTTGACCGAATTCCTCCAACAGCTCCTCAACGGTATCTCCCTGGGTGCGGTGTTCGCCCTGATCGCGCTGGGGTACACGATGGTGTACGGGGTGCTCCGGTTCATCAATTTCGCGCATAGCGACGTGTTTATGGTGGGGGCGTTCGGTGGCTACTACCTGGGGCGGCTGGTGCCGGAGGGCACGCTCTGGGGCGGGCTGCTGGTGCTGGCGGGGGCGATGGCGTTGTGCGCGGGGCTCGGCATCCTGATCGAGCGGCTGGCGTACCGGCCGCTGCGCGGCGCGCCGACCCTCAACGTGCTGATCACGGCGATCGGCATGTCGCTCCTGCTGCAGAACCTCGGCCAGTACCTCTTCGGCGCGACGCCGCGCGCGTTCCCCGAGGTGTTCCCGGTCACCAACTACGAGGTCGGCGGCGTCTACATCTCCAGCAACCAGATCGTCGTCATCGCCGTCGCCGGGCTGCTCCTGCTCGGCCTCGAGTACATCGTGCACCGCACCAAGATCGGCACGGCGATGCGCGCCGTGTCGCTCAATCCCAAGGCGGCGTCGCTGGTCGGCATCAACAATGATGTCGTGATCTCGTTCACCTTCGGCCTGGGTTCCGCCCTGGCCGCGGCCGGCGGCATCCTCTACGCGCTCAACTACCCGTCGATCGACCCGCTCATGGGCACGCTGCCCGGCCTCAAGGCCTTCGTGGCGGCCGTGCTCGGCGGCATCGGCAACATCCCGGGCGCCGCGCTCGGCGGGCTGCTGATCGGCATCGTCGAGACTTTCGTCAACGGCAGCCAGTGGTCGACCTACAAGGATGCCATCGCCTTCGCGGTCCTCATCATCATCCTCCTCTTCCGCCCCGCCGGCCTGCTCGGGCGGTTCTCGGTGGAGAAGGTCTGAAGCCGCCGCCCCGCCCATGACCGCCCCCGCCCCGACCCGCTATCCCCGGCCCCACGTCGCGCTGCTGGCGGCCCTGGCGGTCTTCTACGGGGTGTTCGCCGTTTCCGACCGGATCGACCCCTACTACCTCGACGTCCTCGTCGGCGTCGGCATCAGCATCACGCTCGCCGTGAGCCTCAACCTGGTCAACGGCTTCACCGGCCAGTTCTCGCTGGGCCACGCCGGCTTCATGGCGGTCGGGGCCTACCTGTCGTCGGCCGTCACCTTGTTCCTCGGCCCCCGGCTCCTGGGCGAGGAGGGCGGCAGCGCCTTCGGCCAGGGCGCGCTCTTTCTCGCGGCGCTAGTCACCGGCGGCCTCAGCGCGGCCGTAGCCGGCCTGCTGGTCGGCGTCCCGTCCCTCCGGCTCAAAGGCGACTACCTCGCCCTCGTGACCCTGGGCTTCGGTGAGATCATCCGCGTCATCTTCATGAACATCGAGCCGCTCGGCGGTGCGCTCGGGCTCAACGGCATTCCCGCCTACACGAACATCTTCTGGGTGCTGGCCGTCGCGGCGGTCACGATCTTCACCGTCCACTGCCTGGTGCACTCCACTTACGGCCGCGGGTTCATCGCCACGCAGGACGATGAGATCGCGGCCGAGGCCATCGGCATCAACACGACCCGCTACAAGATCGTGGCCTTCGTCATCGGCGCGTTCTTCGCCGGCGTCGCCGGCGGCCTCTACGGGCATTTCAAGCAGACGATCTCGCCCGCGGGCTTCGACTTCAACCGTTCCATCGAGATCGTGGTCATGGTCATCCTCGGCGGCATGGGCAACACCGTCGGCGTCATCCTGGCCGCGATCCTGCTGACCCTGCTGCCCGAGGTGCTGCGTTCGGTGGCGGAATACCGGATGATCCTCTACTCGTTCCTGCTGATCGTGCTGATGATCGCCCGGCCGCAGGGGCTCTTTAATTTCAAGTATCGGTTCGGACGCGCGAAATCCTGATGGCCGCCCTGCTGCAGCTCGAACAAGCCACCATCCGCTTCGGCGGCCTCTGCGCCGTCAATGCGGTCGACTTCACCCTCGGCGAGCACGAGCTGGTGGGGCTCATCGGCCCGAACGGGGCGGGCAAGACCACCCTTTTCAACCTGATGACGGGGGTCTACCAGCCGACGGAGGGGCACGTGAAGTTCCAGGGCCGCTCTCTCGCCGGCCTGCGCCCGTTCGAGATCGCCGCGCTCGGCATCGCCCGCACCTTCCAGAACATCCGGCTCTTCGGCTCGCTGTCCGTGTTCGACAACGTCCGCACCGCGATGAACCTGCACCGCACCACGAGCGCCTTCCAGCCGCTGCTCCGGCTCGGGCGCTTCCAGCGCGACGAGGCCGCGATCCGCCGGGAGGTCGAGGCGCTCCTCGAGCTGTTCAATCTCCTGCGCTTCCGCGACGCGCCCGCCCGGAGCCTGCCCTACGGCGAGCAGCGCCGCCTCGAGATCGTCCGCTGCCTGGCGACCCGGCCGAAGCTGCTCCTGCTCGACGAGCCGGCCGCCGGCATGAACCCGTCCGAGAAGGTCGACCTCATCCGCCTCATCCAGCGCGTCCAGCAGCAGTTCGACCTGTCGGTGCTGCTGGTGGAGCACTCGATGAAGGTCGTCATGGGCTGCTGCCAGCGGATCGCGGTCCTCGACTACGGCGTCAAGATCGCCGAGGGCCCGCCCGCCGCGATCCAGGCCGACCCCAAGGTGATCGAGGCCTACCTCGGCGAGGACCACCACAACTCCCTCGCCCACCACTGAGGCCCGCCATGCTCTCCGTCCAGAACCTCGAGGTCTCCTACGGCGCCATCCGCGCGCTCGGCGGCGTGTCGTTCACGATCGAGGCCGGGCGGATCGTCACCCTCATCGGGGCCAACGGCGCGGGCAAGACCACCACGCTCCGCACCATCTCCGGCCTGCTGCGGGCGAAGGCGGGCGCCATCCGGTTCCGCGACGAGGACATCACCGCGCTGGCGCCGCACCGGATCGTCGCCCGCGGCCTCGGCCACGTGCCCGAGGGGCGCATGGTGTTCTCGAACCTGACCGTCGACGAGAACCTGGCCATGGGCGCCTACCTCCAGCGCGACCCGGCCCGCATCGCCCGGAACCGCGAGTACGTCTTCAGCGTCTTCCCCCGCCTCAAGGAGCGCCTCGGCCAGGCCGCGGGCACCCTTTCCGGCGGCGAACAGCAGATGCTGGCCATCGGCCGCGCGCTCATGGGCGACCCGAAGCTGCTCATGCTCGACGAGCCTTCGCTCGGCATCGCGCCCAAGCTCATCAGCACCATTTTTGAGAAGATCGTCGAGATCAACCGCCACCACGGCATCACCATCCTGCTCGTGGAACAGAACGCCAACCTGGCGCTCGAGATCTCCCACGACGCCTACGTCCTGGAAACCGGCCGCATCGTCATGCAGGGGCCGTCGCACGACCTCCGGGCCAACCCGGAATTGAAGGCGGCTTACCTGGGCGGATGACCCGCGGGCCGGCCGGTCCCGGTTGAAGGATCGCTCCACCGGGATGGCCGGCCGTCGAGGAAAGGATGAGGAACCCGGGCAAGGCGTCTTCGGAACGCGGTTGCGGCCTGCGTTCCGTAGCCCCGCCCGGGAGGGCGGGGCTCGGCCGTCCGACCTGATCATCGCGGCAACGGTTCCAGTCCTCCCCCTGCGCTCCCCGCCCCCGCTCTTGCAATTTTAAGATCCCAGCTATTGTAACGACCTCCCCACCCGTCATCTCCGATCCTCGATCTCCCCTCTTCCACCCACAATTCCACCCATGTCCACCGCCACCCCGCAGAAATTCGAGTTCCAGGCCGAGATCAAGCAGCTGCTCGATATCGTCATCCACTCCCTCTACACGGAGAAGGAGATTTTTGTGCGCGAGCTGGTGTCCAACGCCTCCGACGCGCTGGAGAAGCTCCGGCACACGCAGCTGACCGAGAAGGAGATCTTCGACGACAAGCTGGAGCTCGAGATCAACGTCACGACCGACGACCAGGCCAAGACCCTCACGATCCAGGATTTCGGCGTCGGCATGACCCGCGCCGAACTGGTCGATAACCTCGGCACCATCGCGCATTCCGGCTCGAAGGCCTTCCTCCAGGCGCTCGGCGAGGGCGGACAGAAGAACGCCAACCTCATCGGCCAGTTCGGCGTCGGCTTCTACTCGGCCTTCATGGTGGCCAAGTCGGTGCGGGTGTACTCCCGCTCCTGGCGCGCGGCCGAGCCCGGCCATGTCTGGTCGAGCGACGGCTCCGGCAGCTATGAGATCGAGCCCAGCGAGGGCGAGCGCCGCGGCGCCAAGATCGTCATCCAGCTCAAGGACGACTGTGCGGAGTTCAGCCGGGAAGGGCGGATCAAGGAGATCCTCGAGCGCTACAGCGCCTTCGTCTCCTTCCCGATCAACCTCAACGGCAAGCGCGTCAACACCATCCAGGCGCTCTGGCTCCGGAACAAGAACGAGATCAAGGAGGAGGAGTACACGGAGTTCTACAAGTTCCAGGCCCACGCGTTCGACGAGCCGCGGCTCCGCCTGCACTTCAGCGCCGACGCCCCGCTCGCCATCAACGCCCTGCTCTTCGTGCCGAAGGAGAACAGCGAGAAGCTGGGCTTCGCGCGCCTGGAGCCGGCCGTCTCGCTCTACTGCCGCAAGGTCCTGATCGACGCCAAGCCCAAGGACCTCCTCCCGGAGTGGCTGCGCTTCCTCAAGGGCGTCGTCGACAGCGAGGACCTGCCCCTGAACATCTCGCGCGAGACGATGCAGGACAAGGCCCTGCTCGACAAGCTGGGCAAGGTCATCACCAAGCGCTTCCTCAAGTTTCTCGACGAGGAGGCCCGGAACCGGCCCGACGCTTATGCCGAGTTCCACCGCGAATTCGGCGTCTTCCTCAAGGAGGGCGCCGCCCTCGACTTCGCGCACAAGGACCAGCTGGTGAAGCTGCTCCGCTTCGAGTCGTCGCTCACCGAGAAGGGCAAGACCACCTCGCTCGGCGACTACGTGACGCGTATGGGCTCCGAGCAGAAGGAGATCTTCTACCTCGTCGGGCCCAACCGCGCCGCCATCGAGAGCGGCCCCTACCTGGAGGGTTTCCGCGCCCGCAACCTGGAGGTCCTGTTCTGCTACGAGGCCGTGGACGAATACGTGATGAACAACGTCCGCGAGTTCGACGGCAAGCGGCTCACCGCCGCCGACCACGCCGACGTCAAGCTCCCCGACCTGCCCAAGCCGCCCGAGGGCGCGCTCAGCGCGGAGGACACCGCCAAGCTCACCGCCTGGCTGAAGGAGACGCTCGGCGAGCGCGTCGCGGAGGTGAAGGCCAGCGACCGGCTCGTCGACTCCCCGGCCCTCGCGCTCAACGCCGACAAGTTTATGTCACCCCACATGCGCCGCATGATGAAGGCCATGAACAAGGACGGCGCCGACACGCCGCTGCGGGTGAACCTCGAGATCAACCCGCGCTCGGCCGTGATGCAGCGGCTCTTCGCGACCCACACCGCCGCCCCCGACCGCGCCAAACTCGTCGCCGAGCAGATCCTCGACAACGCCCTGATCAGCGCCGGTCTCCTCGACGACGCGACCCCGATGGTCGCGCGTCTCTACAAGCTGCTCGAAAACGTCTGAGCCCGGGAAGGACAGGACTTGGCCATGACGGATGCTCCCCTGGCACTTCGCCGGCTCCCGCAGGGACACCACCCGGCCAAGTGGCTTATCGCTCCCCCTGCCTGAATTCCGGCCCGCCGTCGGCAAGTTGAGCGCCGGGCGCGGGGAGCGTGCCGGTGGCGGAAAAACGCTCTCGGGCGAGTGGGTGCGGGCGGCCGGGCCCGCCTCACGCCAGCAGGTGCTGCCACTGGTCCTCGCGGGCGCCGCGGGCGGCCTTGAGGGCGCCGACGGCCACGAAGCGCTTGTACTCGGGGCCGGCGACCCGGACCTTGGGCGACTCGTAGCCCTCGTCGGCCAGCCGCTGCTGGAGCACGGTGTCGATGCCGCGGATGCGGCTGCCGCCGCCGGTGATGACGATGTTCTGCAGCAGCTGGGCCACCGAGTCCGACGGGGCGCGGGCGATCAGCCCGGTCAGCGCCGGGTAGATGCGGTCGAGGAGCTGGTTGCAGGCGCGGCCGATCACCTCGCCCAGCTCGAGCGTGTGGCTCTTGCCGCCGATGAGCACCTTGACGTCGATGGGCTTGCGAATCGGGCCGACGTAGGAGTGCTCCTCCTTGATCTGCCGCACGGTGGCCCGCGAAAGCCCGTTGTTGGGGTAGGTGCGCTGCAGGTCGTCCTCGATGAGCTTGTCGATGGCGTCGCCGGCGAAGGCCAGGCTCACCTGGTCCTCGGGCGTGGGGAAAAAACCCTGGATCAGGCACAGGTCGCTCGTGCCGCCGCCGATGTCGATGAAGAGCGAGTTGGTGACCGGGTCGACATAGTTGGCCTGGCCGAGCCGGGTATCGTCGCGGAAGCCGAGCGCCGCCAGGAACGGCTCGGGGATCAGCAGCACGCGGTCGAACACCCCCGCCGCGCCGGTGCGGATGTCCTCGCGCGCGGTGTTGCCGGCGTTGGCCGGCACGCCGATGACGGCCCGGATCTCGGCCGTGCCGGACGGGTCGATCACCACACGCACACGGCGGATGAAGTCGCGCGCCGCGGCGGCATGCGCGATGATGCCGTCCTCGAGCGGAGCGACCATCCGAAGCTGCAGGCGATGCTGCAGCGCCTCGTCGCCGATCAGCGTCGTGGCGTTGTTGGCGATGATGCCGTCCACCAGCCCCTCGCGGGCGTAGCCGACGACGGTCGGGATCACCTTGCTGACCGCGATGTCGCGGCCGTCGGCCGGGCCGGCGAGCACGCACGAGGCATTGGTGCCGAGGTCGAAGCCGACCAGCACGCGTTTCTTGTCGGCCGGGCGGCGGGCCGGGGCCGCCTCGGCCGGGCGCTCGACGTTGGGGGTGGCGGTCAGGGGTTTCTTTTCGATGGTGGTGGCGGTTGTCATGATTGGGACGGATCTGGGAGGGTGCGGATCAGTGCGCGGACGCCGGCATCGGCCGGCGCGCCTTGCGCTCGGCCGCCAGCATGGCGTCGAGCAGGTCGGGAATGGCGGGCACGCCGGCTTCCGGCATGCGCACGGCGGGAGGCATCGGGACGGGGATGGCGACCGCTTCGCTCCGGGTCCGGGCCGCCGTCGGCTGGCGGGTGAGCTGCGGGATCAGCAGCTCCGCCAGCGCAAGGGCGTCCGCGGCGCGGCGCGCCTCGACGACATACAGCTCCCGCAACTCGCTCTCCGGCAGGCTGTCGGGGCCGTGCTGGAGCCGGTGGTCACGGATCGCCCGGGCCAGTTCGCCGGCCTGCAGCTTCTCCGCGTCCGCAACCTCTCCCTGCTCGCGCAGGAGGCAAACACGCCGGATCAAGCGGGCTACCCCGCGCCGTTCCTCGACGTCGACCGGCCGGTCACTGTGATGAATTGCGTTCAAAGCGATGCTCTTCCCTGAATCGACCACCGCCGGTACTTTTGGTTCGGCGGTATTTCGGGCCGGACCGGTCGCCAGCCCTGCCCGAGGAAACTCAACGCGGATCACCCGCCCCTCCGCGCCTGAACGTGCGAGCCAACCCATGGCCGCAGAGCCGAGGGAATAAGGGTTCACCTGAGTGGTGAGGGCAACGGCCGGCCTAAGATCCCGTCACTTCCCCCTTGGCGCGACTGGTGGGATTCGCGGAGGCCCGCGGCGGAATCAGGCGGGGATGCGCACGGTTGGGGGAATGCCGGCCGAATCCGGCCGGGGCATCACGGTTTCTTCACGCCCACGTACTCGAGATACGCGTCCTGCGAGCGGGGGCGGCCGAGGAATTTCTCGACGGACACGCCGACGTCGCGGGTGTTGCCCACCGCGTAGATCTCGTCGCGCAAGCGACGGCCGACCTGCGCATCGAGGAACCCGCCCGGCGCCGCCCGGAAGATGCTCGCCATGTCGAGGGCCAGCACCTTCGCCCACTGATAGCCGTAGTAACCGGCATCGTACTCCGCCAGGTGCCCGAAATAAGCGACGAAGGCCGTGTCCTCCGGCGGCGCGATCGCCACGCGAGCGCCCACCGCATTGGTGAGGGCGACGACATCGGCGGTCCAGGCCTCGTCGGCGGACAGGGTGTGCAGGGCGAGATCCATCAGGCCCAGGCTCAGCTGCCGGCGCGTGGCGTAACCCTCGACGGCCTCGCGGGCCCGGACCATCGCGGCGATGGTCTCGGCCGGAATCCGGCGGGACGGATCGCGGTAGTCGGCGGCGAAGGTGTCGAGCACCGCCTGGTCCCAAACCCAGTTCTCGAGCATCTGCGACGGCGCCTCGACGAAGTCGCGCGGCACGCCCGAGTAGGTCTGGCTCTGGTAGCGGGCGCGGCCCAGCAGGTTGTGCATGACGTGGCCGAACTCGTGGAAGAGGGTCTCGACCTCGGCGTGCTTGAGCAGGGAGGGACGGTCGGGGCTGGGCGGCGGGAAGTTGCAGAGCAGCACCGACACCGGCAGCTCGTAACGCCCGCCGGACAGGACCCGGCCCGTGTTCTGCCGAAAGTGGGCGAAGTGGTTGTATTTTCCCTCGCGCGGGAACATGTCGAGGTAGAAGGCCCCCATCGGCGCGCCGGTGGCGGCGTCCGCCATGACGTAGAGCATGACCCCCGGCGCCCACGCGTACGGCGGCTCGACCCGCGTGTACTTCAGCCCGAAGATCCGCTCGTACACCGCCAGCATGCCCTCCAGCACCGCTTGGTAGGGGAAATATACGCGCAGCGACTCGGTATCGACGGCGTACCGCTGCTGCAGCAGCCGGTTCGTGTAGTAGGCCACGTCCCAGGGCTCGATCCGGGCCGCGGGCTGCCCAGTGTGCTCCGCCTTCATGAGCCGCAGCGTTTCCAGCTCCGCGTCGAACTTCGGCTGGAGCCCGGCCACCAGGTCCTCCTCGAACTTCAGGGCCGCGGCGGCGGACCCGGCCATGCGCGTCTCGGTCCGGTAGTCGGCCCACGTCGCGTAGCCCAGCCGCCGCGCGATCTCCGCGCGCAGGACCACCAGCTTGGCCAGGACCGGGACGTTCTTTTCCCTGGCCAGCCGCTGGCGGGCCACGAGCAACCGCCGGCGTGTCTCCGGGTCGTCGGCCGACTCCATGACCGCCGACATCTGCCACGTGACGTTGGCCAGCACGCGGTAGCGCCCGTCGGGCTGCCGCACTCCGGGGCTCTCCCGGAATGTCGCCGGCACGCCCGCCAGCTCCTCGGCCGTGAAATCCAGCGGGGCCCGCGCCTGGTTGATGTTCAGCGAGAACTGCTGGACCAGCTCGGCGTGCTGCTTGCGCAGCTGCTCGACGCGCGACCGCTCGGCGGGCGGCAGCGTGAGGCCGGCGCGGCGGTAGTCGCGCAGGGTGTGCTCGACCAGCCGCTGCTGCGTCGCGTCGAGCGCCGGCCGGGTGTCGGCGTAGGCCTGCAGCACGCGACGAAGGTCATCGCGGTACTCGAGCGCGATGCCCCAGCCTTCCAGCCGGGCCTCGGCCGCCCGGCCGGCGTCCCGCACGGCGGCGTCCGGATGCGCCTCCGTCAGCAGGCCGACCTGGTTCAGCCAGGTCGTGACCCGGCTGACGACGGCGTCGTACTCGGCGAAGGTGTCGGCGAACGCCCCCTTCGCGCCGTCGCGCGCCGCGAGCGCCGCCAGCGCGGCGTCGGCTTCCGCGAGCACGGCCTCCGTGCGTTCGCGCATCTGCTCGGGGGTGCGGGGATAGTCGGGCAGCGCCAGCACCAGGCCGGCGCCGGCGGCCTGCGCCTGGAATCCGGCCAGGTCGGCCGCGACCGCCGCCGGGGCGGACGGCAGCCAGGAAACGAATGCGGCTACGCCAAGCAGGGTGCGGAGGGGGCTCATGGGGATGCGGGGTTGGAGGATGGCGCGCCGGACCGGCCGCCGGGAAACGGGGGCCGGCCGGGCCCGCGCCCCGCCGGCAGGCAACGCCGGGTCAATGCGGCTTGATGCCCAGGTATTTGAGGTACGGCTCCTGCGAGCGCGGCCGGCCGAGGAACTTCTCGACGGACTCGCCGACGTCGCGCGTGTGCGCGACCGCGTAGATCTGGTCGCGCAGCCGGCGGCCGACCTGCTCGTCGAGGAATCCGCCCGGGGCGGCCTGGAAGACGCTGGCCATGTCGATGGCCAGCACCTTGGCCCACTGGTAGCCGTAATAGCCGGCATCATAGCCCGCGAGGTGCCCGAAGTACGCCACGAACGCCGTGTCCGGCGGCGGCGCGATGGTCACGCGCGCGGTCACCGCGTTGCTCACGGCGACGACATCCAGGCCGGCGGCCTCGGCCGCGGAGACATGGTGGAGGGCCAGGTCGATGAGGCCGAGCGAGAGCTGGCGGCGGGTCAGGTAGCCCTCCGTAGCCTGGCGGGCGGCGACCAGCGCGGCGATCGTGTCGGCGGGGATCTTCTTGGCCGGATCACGGTAGTCGGCGGCGAAGGTGTCGAGCACCGCCTTGTCCCAGACCCAGCTCTCCAGCATCTGCGAGGGCGCCTCGACGAAGTCGCGCGGCACGGCGAACGCCGTCTGCGCGACGAAGCGCGAGCGGCCGAGCATCGCGTGCATGACGTGGCCGAACTCGTGGAAGAGCGTCTCGACGTCGCTGTGCTTGAGCAGCGACGGGCGCTCCGCAGTCGGGGCCGGGAAATTGCACAGCAGCGCGGCCACCGGCAGGTCATAGCGGCCGTCGGCCAGCACGCTGCCGGACTTCTGCGGGAAGCAGGCGAAGTGGTTGAACTTCCCCTCGCGCGGGAACATGTCGAGGTAGAACGCCCCCATCGGCACGCCGGTGGCGGCGTCCGCGACGACGTAGAGCTGGATGCCGGGCGCCCACACGTACGGCGGGGCGACCTCGGTGAACCGCAGTCCGAAGATCCGCTGGTAGATGGCGAACATGCCGTCGAGCGTCGCCTGGTACGGGAAATACACGCGCAGGGCCTCGGTATCGACGGCGAAGCGCTCCTTCTTCAGCCGGTTCATGTAGTAGCTGACATCCCACGACTCGAGCCGGGCGTCCGGCTGGCCGACCTGCGCGGCTTTCAGGCGGCGCAGCGTCTCGACCTCCTCCGCGTACTTCGGCTGGAGCCCGGCCACCAGGTCCTCCTCGAATTTGACCGCCGCGGCGCCGTTCTTGGCCATCCGGGTCTCGAGCTGGTAGTCGGCCCAGGTCGCATAGCCCAGCCGGCGCGCGATGTCGGCGCGCAGCGCCACCAGCTTCGTCAACACGGGAATGTTCGTCTCCCGCGCCAGCTGGGTGCGCGCGACGGCGACCCGGCGGCGCGTCTCGGCCCGGTCCGCGTTCTCCGCGAGGGTGAGCGCATGCCACGTGATGTTCGGCATCACGCGGTAGCGGCCGTCCTCCTGGCGCACGCCGGGGCTTTCGAGAAAGCTCTGCGGCACTCCGGCCAGCTCCTCGGCCGTGAAGTCCAGCGGGGAGCGCGCGGCGTTGATGTTGACGGCGAAGTCGGTCTCCAGCCCGGCCAGCGTCTTGCGCCGCTGCTCCACCTCGGCGCGCTCGGCCGCCGGCAAGGCCAGCCCCGCGCGCTTGTAGTTGAGCATCAGCTCGTCCACCAGCCGCTGCTCGTCGGCGGCCAGCTTCCGCTTCTGGTCGGCCACCGCCTTGAGCACCCGGTAGATGTCCTCGCGGTAGTCCAGCCCCACGCTCCACTGCTGGAGCTTGACCTGCGTTTCGTTGGCCGCGTCGCGCATGGCCGGCTCGATGCTGGATTCCGCGATCGTGCCCGTCTGCTGGAAGACGTTGCTCACCCGGGCGTTGATCGCATCGTAGGCCGCGAAGGTGTTGGCGAAGGTCAGCTTCGCCGGATCCTGGGCCGCCATCGCGGCGAGACCCGCCTCCGCAGCCTTGATGGCTTCGTCGGCCTGGGCCCGGACCGCATCCGGAGTCACCGGATACACCGGCAGCTCCAGCGCCGCATTCGCCTGCGCCGCCCTGGCCTGGAATTCAGCCAGCGTGGACGGAGCGGCCGCCGCCGCACAACCTGTCACCAGCAGGGCAAGGGGACAAACCAGGCGCAACGCCTGACGCAATACTCGAGAGTCGTTTTGCATAGGGGATGTTTTTTGCCGGTTTATAGGCGCTGCCCATCCAAACCCTCAACCTTAAAGGGCATCTGCGCTAATAGGCTGAAAGTAGTATTCTGTTTTCAGAACCGAGTTTGGAATCGCGGTTTGCCGCGGTCGGCGGGGCTTGCGTCGGCGCGAGCTTGCGGCTTCCAATCGGGGGTCGATTCCGCGAAATATCCCGAGGGTTTGCCCCGGACCCAGCGTATCTACCGGCATGAAAGAACCCGATTCCCTGTCCCGTTTGCTGTCCTCGTGGCGGCATGAGCCGGCGGCTCGGCCCGACTTTGCCGCGGAAGTGTGGACCCGCGTCGAGGCGCGCGGGCAAGCCGGGCCGGAGAAGGCTTTCTTCCGCTGGGCCCTGCCTCTCGCCGCCGGCATCGCGGTGCTGGCGGGAGCGGGCACCGGCTTGCGCGAATCACGGCAGGACCATGCCGACCGCATGGCGGCGGCGTACGTGCGCGGGGTCGACCCGCTGCAGATGACGGGGCATCATCATCCGTCGCCATGAGACGCTATGTCCTGCTGGTCGCGCTGGCCGCCGTCGTGGCGGCCGGATCTTACGCCCTGACCCGCCATTTTGCGGCGCCGCGGGACGAGGACCAGGCGGCGTGGCTGCGGCGCGAGTTTGCGCTGACCGACGACCAGGCGGCCGCGATCAGCCGGCTCCAGGCCGATTACCAGCCGGTTTGCGCCGAACACTGCCGGCTGATCCAGGAAACCCGCACGCGCCTGGCCGCGGCTCCGTCCGACCCCGCGCTGCGCGCGGAGATCGCCCGGCTCGAACGCATCTGCAACGAAGCCACGCTCGGCCACCTGCGCGGGATCGCGGCCCAGATGGCTCCCGAGCAGGGGCGCCGCTTCCTGGCGCTGGTCGAGCCCAAGGTTTCGCGCCACCAACATGCCGGCCCGCTGGGGCTGAAATGACGCCTGCCGCACCGGACCCCGACGGCTCCGACCTCCTTGCGCTGCAAGGCGGCGAGCGCCGGGCGTTGGACCGGCTGATGGCGCGCTGGGAGCGGCCGCTGCGGGGTTTTCTCTACCGCTGGACCCAGAACGAGGCCGACGCCGCGGACCTGGCGCAGGAGACGTTCGTGCGGGTCTACCGTCATTGCGGACGCTTCCGTCCCGGCGCGACCTTCTCCACCTGGATGTTCCAGATCGCGCTCAACCTCGCGCGGGACCACGACCGACGCCGGAAGCGCCGGCCGACGGTTGCGCTGGCGCTGGTGCCCGAGGCCGGGGGCGAGGCGACGCCGAAATCAGCGCTCGCCGACCAGGAGCGCGCCGCCGCCGTCCGCGCCGCGATCGCCGGCCTGCCCGCGGATCTCCGCGAGGCGGTGCTGCTTTTCGAGTACGAGGACAAGTCCCACGCCGAGATCGCCGCCATCGCCGGGGTCACGCCCAAGGCCGTCGAAACCCGCCTCTACCGCGCCCGCGCCCAGCTGCGGCAGGTGCTCAAGCGGTGGCTCGAATGAGATGCGGAGCCGGCACTCCGGCGGCCCGTCCGACGCTGACGACCGCCGCGCGCGCGGGATGCCGTCCCGGCTTTATTCGACGTTGACCGGCAGCTTGCCCGAACGGTACTGGGTTTCCCAGACCACCAGCGCGTCCTCGATGTACTTCTCGAGCGGCCGGGTCTCGCCGATATGCTTGATCAGGTCCGGCAGCCAGCGCTTGCCGAAGCGCACGTGCTGCGTCTCGTCGGCGATGTCGTAGCGGACAAACTGCTCGCTCAGCTGGTCGCCCTGCTTCTGGTGGGCCTCGACGCGGCGATGGCGGTACGGGAAGGCGTGGACCTCGTTGCCCATGGTCAGCATGCAGTACTGCATCACCGGCGGGAACTGGCAGCGCCAGCGAAAGACCTGCAGGTACTGCGGCGACTGGAACGGATCCATGCCGTGCTGCCGCATCCACTCATAGCCCATCAGCGCGTGGCGCACCTCGTCGTAAAGGTGGCGGGCGGAATCGAACTCGAATTCCCACGGCATGCCTTCGACCTGGTACATCACCACCGCCACCGTCTCGGCCGCGAGGATCTCCGTGGAGTAGCGCTCGAACTCCTCCTCGGTGTGGCGGGCGTGCTCCTCCTCCGGCGGCATCGCCACGAAATCGGCGCCGAGGTTGGTGAAGCGCTCGTCGCGGGCGGCTTCGCGCGGAGCCTTGAACGGCACCCGCACCGCCGGGGCCGCCGGGGCCTTCGTGCGGGGCTTCAGGCCGCTCACTCCGCCGGCCGCCGCCAGCAGGCCGCGGATGTACTCCTCCCACTGCCGGGCCGCGGCCGTGATCTTGCCCGCGCCCTCGGCCTGCTGGAGGATCGGCTCGATCCGCTCCCGCTGCGCCCGCAGGTCGAGCAGCATGTGCTTGATCGCATAGACGCTCGGCAGGTCGCTGTTCGGAAAGGTCGCCGTCTCGTGGTTCTCCAGCGCCTCGATGAGGCTGGGCGTCACCACCCGGTAATAGGCCAGCGCCAGCGCGTACTCGTCCGGCGCGTGCAGCATCTCGTCCATGAGCACGACCATCGCCTGGTCCGACGGCTTCTGGAAGGCGGGCGACTGGATCTCGCGCAGGCGCAGGTAGAGCGCGTTCACGTGCAGCGAATTCTCCCAGATGGTCCGGCCGATCTCGCACTTGAGCTCGAACCGCGCCGCCCGCGGCATCCAACCCGCGAAGAGGTGCATGGCCTCGTGCGCCACGTACCGGTAGCGGTTCAACAGGCGGCGGTTGGTGTCGATGTCGATGGTGGCGGAAACCTGGGCATTCATGGGCGGATGGCGTGGAGTTTGAAGGGGAACGGAAGATCGGTTGATTGACTCTACCGATAAGCAAAGTGTGCCACCCACTTAGAGGAGGGCAGGCAAAATTATTGATTATTCCGATGATGCGATGATAAATCGGATTGCCCCGCCCATGCCAGCCATCCGTCCCCGCCTCTTCCCCCACCCGGGTCTCCCGACCCGCCGGCCATGAAGCTCTTGATCAACGGCATCGGCACGTACGGGGCCGGCAGTCGGATCGGGCCGGCGCGCTGGGCGCACCACGACCTGATCGTCCTGCTCGAGGGCCACCTGCACCTGGTGAGCGGCGGGGAGACGTTGGCGCTGTACGCGCATGACGCCGTGTTCATCCCGCCCGGGACGGATTTTGTCGGGACGATCAGCGACCCGGGCGGGGTGACGTGGGTGCAGCATTTTGCCGCCACTCCGGCGGAACTCCCGCCCGTCATCCCGCGCCGCGGCCGGCCCGGAATCCTGCGGGCGGTGGCGGGCAGCGAGGTGGTGCTGGCATTGCTGCGGCGCCTGCATGTGCTCCGGGAGCGGACGGGCGACGATGCGCTGCGGCTGGCGCTGTTCCGGGCCCTGCTGCTGGAGTTGGCAGAGGCGCCGCAGCCCCGGGGCGCGAAGCCCGACGAAGCCGCGCGGCTCCAGCCGGCGATCACGTGGGCGGAGCGAAACCTGGCGCAGGCGTCGAGCCTGCAGGCCGTCGCGCGGCAGGCGGGGATGTCCGAGAGCCATTTCCGGAGCCTGTTCCGCCGTCACCGGGGCCAAGCCGCGGGCGCCTGGCTCCGGGAACGCCGCATGAGCGAGGCCCGGCGCCTGCTGTCGTCGACCGACCTGTCGCTGAAGGAAACCAGTGCCGCCGTGGGCTTCAGCGACGTCGTGAGCTTCAACCGCTCCTTCCGCCAATTCCACGGCCTCCCGCCCGGCCGCTTCCGCCAGGCCAACCCGCGGGCGGTCTGAGCAGCGGGAGCGGACATCCCCGACGCTTCAACGGAGCCGCGCTCTTTCGAGCGCGGAGCGGCGCGCCGGCCCTTACTGCGTAGCCCGCAGGTAGACGAGGCGGCGGGGCCAGATGTCGCGGTGGGTGGCGTTAGGATGAGCGACGCGACGACGGGATCTGCGCCTCGGTGCTGGCCCGGCGCGAGAGCCTGGGCCCGGCCACCGTGGGCCGCATCTACGCCCAGTTCACCGAGCGCAAGGCCAGGGAGCGGCTAAGCGTGGAGTGTCCGCGGGTGCTCGGCATTGATGAGCACACCCTGCACCGCGGCCAGCGCTTCGCGACCACCTTCTGCGACCTGCATCGCCGGCGCGTCTTCGACATCAGCCCCGGCCGCAGCGAGGCGGAGCTGAGCTCCTATCTGCGCTCCCTGCGGGGCCGGGAGCGCGTCCGGGTCGTCTGCATCGACCTGTCCAACGCCTACCGGACGTTCATCCGCCGGTGGTTCCCCCGCGCCAAGATCGTGGCCGACCGCTTCCATGCCATCCGGTTGGTCGGCCAGCACCTGCTCAAACTCGCCCGCCAGCTCTGTCCCCCACTGGGCTGGAACCGCCCCTGGCTCGGGCTGCTGCGCACGCGGGGCGACCGGCTCGACCCGGCCCAACGCGAGCAACTGGCCCGACTCTTCGCCGCCCAGCCGGTCCTGGCGGGCATCTACGCCCTCAAGGAAAAACTCTGCCGGTTGTTGTCCCTCAAGACCCAGAGCAAATCATCCTGCCGCCAGCATATCCAGGAACTGCTCGGATTTGATCACCACGCTCAGGACCAGCGGCCTCGAACCAGCCTGCACCCTCGGCCAGACCCTCGCCCGCTGGACCGAGGAGATCGTCCGCATGTGGCGCTTTACTCGCAACAACGGCATCACCGAGGGCTTCCACCGCAAAATGAAGCTCATCCAGCGCCGCGCCTATGGCTTCCGCTCCTTCTCCAACTACCGCCTCCGCGTCATCGCTCAGTGCGGCTAACTAACCCATAACCATTAACCCTACACGGCCTCTGTCCCCAATCTTTGGTGTAGACCCGACCGGCGTGCCATCCGAAGCCCGCAGGGCGAAGGATGGCGGAGGGGGTGGGATTCGAACCCACGGTACCCTTTCGGGCACGCCTGATTTCGAGTCAGGTACGATAGACCACTCTGCCACCCCTCCGTGAGCAGGGCGGCAACGTAGGCCACGACAGGAAAAACGGAAGCAGAAATTTTCGGTGCCCACGGAACACCCGGACGACATGGAAGGAGGCAGGTCCAATCGGGATGCCAGGAACGGGCCGACGAAACGTGGAACGCCTTCCCTCTTTCCGGCCTTCTGCGTTTCTCCTGATTTCCTGCAATGCCTCATGCCGCGTGTTCCGTGTATGCCGCGGGCCGCCGCGCGCATGGATTTCCGGGCGCCACGCCGTCGTGCGCGGGCGCTAATGCCCGCCGTCGGCCGCCATTATTTCCGATGTGCCGGCTTTATTCGAGCACGCGGCTGTGTATGAATGTGACATCCGCCATGAAAGTCACGCACGGCCAGATCATCTCCCGGGGGCTCACCAACTGCTGTCCGAACTGCGGCGGCAAGACCCTGTTCAAGGAGGGCACCTGGTTCGAGTTGGACAAGTCGTGCCGCCGCTGCGGGCTCAAGATCGAGAAGGACGAGGGCTTTTTCCTCGGAGCCATGGCCATCAACTACGGGGTCACCCTCGTCGCCTACCTCTTGCCGGTCGTGCTGCTGTGGTACGGGGGCGTCCTGAGCGGCACCGTGGCCATCGTGGCCGCCCTGGCCGGATCCATGATCGTCCCGATCCTGCTCTACCGCTCCTCGCGCAGCTGGCAGCTGATGCTCTACTACTCCTTCCTCCCCCAGCACCTTCCCGCCAACCGCCGTGAACTCGGCGCGCTCGAGGACGAGAATGTGTGAGCCCTCCCGAATCGGGGAGCCGGCAGGAGTTCGCCCACGGAATACACGGAGGGGGCGAATCTGGAGCTCCAGCACGGTCTCATGCCGTTGCAGTGATGATCAAGGCCGGGGCTGATCCCCGCCCTCCGGGGCGGGGCTGCGGGGGTTGGCCGCCGGGATTTAGCCACCCCACTGACGTGAGATCATGCGCGGACACAAAAAAGGCGCCCCGGAGGGCGCCTTGATATCCGAGGGTGGTCGGCTGACGCTCAGGCGCCGAGCTGGAAGCGGACGAACCGGCGGATCTGCATGTTCTCGCCCAGCTTCGCGATCTTCTCGGTCAGGATGTCCTTGATCATCTTGTCCGGGGCCTTCACGAACGGCTGGTCGAGCAGGCAGACCTGCGAGTAGTACTTCTCGAGCTTGCCCTCGACGATCTTCTGCACGGCGGCCGGCGGCTTGCCCTGCATCTGCGCGGCGGCGATGTCGCGCTCCTTGGCGAGCTCCGCCTCGGGCACTTCCTCGCGACGCACGTACAGCGGGCTGGCGGCGGCGATCTGCAGGCAGATGTCGCGGCAGAACGCCTTGAAGTCGTCGGTCTTGGCGACGAAGTCGGTCTCGCAGTTGATCTCGACCAGCACGCCGACCTTGCCGCCGACGTGGATGTAGGACTCGATCAGGCCCTCGGACGTCGAGCGGCCGGCTTTCTTGGCGGCGGACGCGACTCCCTTCTTGCGCAGGATCGTTTCCGCCTGCTCCGGGTTGCCCTGGGCCTCGTCGAGGGCCTTCTTGACGTCGAGCAGTCCGGCCCCGGTCTTTTCCCGGAGCTCGCTGATCATGGAGGTGGTGACAGTTGCCATGGTTTTAAACAGGTTGGGCGCTCAGACCTCGTCGGTCGTGACGGCGGACTTCTTCGCCCCGGTGCGGGCGGTGCGCTTGCGCGGGGCGACGGCGGGCTTCTCCTCCTCGACCAGGCCCTTGAGGTTGCCGGGGAGCGCGACCTTGTCCAGGTCGACCTCGCCCGCGGCGGCGGCGCCGGCGGCCGCCTTGGCCTCGGCATGCGCGGCGCGGCGGGTCTCGCGGTGGGCCAGGCCCTGCGTGATCGCCTCGACGATGGCCTCGACGATGATGCGCACGGCCTTCGTGG
Source organism: Opitutaceae bacterium (assembly GCA_016795545.1). Classification (GTDB taxonomy): domain Bacteria; phylum Verrucomicrobiota; class Verrucomicrobiia; order Opitutales; family Opitutaceae; genus Lacunisphaera. Next base: position 23,109 of record JAEUGX010000022.1, on the reverse strand, counting down.
CGTCGTCATTGCCCGGAATCGGGTAGGTGAGCAGCGTCGGGTCCGAATTGGTGTCGACCAGGCCGATCGAGGGGATGTTCACCCGCTTCGCCTCGCGGCAGGCGATCTCCTCGTAGCTGACGTCGATGACAAACATCGCGCCGGGCAGGCCGGTCAGGCCGGAAATGCCGTCGAAGTTGCGGGCCATGCGGGCCATCTCGCGGCGGATCGCCGACTCTTCCTTGGAGGAATACTTGGCCAGCTCGCCGCTGGCGTCCATCGCCTGGTACTTCTTGAACTTGGCCAGCGACTTCTTGATCGTCTCGAAATTGGTCAGCGTGCCGCCCATCCACCGGTTGGTGACGTACGGCATGTTCGTCGTGGCCGCCGCCTCGCGGATGAGCTCCTGCGCCTGGCGCTTCGTGCCGACGAGCAGCACGTCGTCGCCGCTGGCCACCAGGTGCTCGAGGAACGCGCAGGCCTTCTCCAGCGCGGCATGCGTCTTCTCCAGGTCGATGATCGTGATGCCCTGCCGGTGGTCGAAAACGTAGGGCTTGGAGCGCGGATTCCAACGCTTGGTCTGGTGACCGAGGTGGACGCCGGCATCGAGGAGGTCTTTCGGAGTGATGTTCATGTGATCTATGTCGTGACGAGACACAGGTCGGCCAACTGGGCCGCCTTGCGATCGTAACTGCAGTTTGTGGTTATGGGTTTAAGGAACGGGAAAGGCCGAAAAGAGAGAGCGGCCCGACCCTTGGCAAGTCCGATTCCTGCAAATTCTCCCCTCCCTCCTCCCTCAACCTGCCAGAACCCAGATCCACCTCAGTCCACCATTAACGTAAAACTCAATGCATGAATAATATACACATCCCCATTTCCCGTCTGCCCTCCCCTGCGCCCGCCGGGGTGGGATCGAACCGTGACTCGATCGCCCGCCCTTGATAGCTCGCAACCCGCGGCCAACTGCGGACCGCCGGCAAACGCGATGATTCCCACACTTTGACGTGCAATGACCCCGGTTTTGGGGTGTAAAGTCGCCCCCTCGTTCCCCGTTCCGCGCCGCCACCCCATGAAAAACGAAGTGTTCACGCTTGGCATCGATTACGGCACCAATTCGGTCCGCGCTCTCGTCGTCCGCTGCTCCGACGGCAAGGAGTTCGGAACCAGCGTCGTCAATTACCCTTCCGGGGCGCAGGGCATCCTGCTCGACCCGCAGGATCACCACTTGGCGCGGCAGCATCCCGGCGACTACCTTTTCGGCCTCGAGCGCAGCGTGCGCGGCGCCCTGGCGCAGGCCCGGAAGCAACGGGGCTTCGACCCCGCCCGGGTCGTCGGCATCGGCGTCGACACCACCGGCTCCAGCCCCATCCCGGTCGACCGCAACAACGTGCCGCTGGCCCTGAGCCCGAAGTGGCGGAAGAACTTGCACGCCCAGTGCTGGCTGTGGAAGGACCACACCAGCTGGCGTGAGGCCGCCCGCATCACCGAACTGGCGGCGCAGCACCGTCCGCAGTACATCGCCAAGTGCGGCAACACCTACTCCTCCGAGTGGTTTTGGTCCAAGATCTGGCACTGCCGCACCGTGGCCCCGTCCGTCTTCCACGCCGCCTACTCCTGGGTCGAACTCGCCGACTGGATTCCCTCCGTGCTGGCCGGCGTCCGCGACCCGCTCCAGATCCGCCGCGGCATCTGCTGCGCCGGACACAAGGCCCTCTATTCGGACGAGTGGGGCGGGCTGCCCGACAAGGAGTTCCTCGCCCTGCTCCACCCGGACCTGGCCGCGCTGCGCGACGCGCTCTACGCCAAGGCGCACGACGCCACCGTCGCCGCCGGCGCGTTATGCCGCGAATGGGCGGACCGCCTCGGGCTGCCGGCGGGCATCCCGATCGCGATCGGGGAGATGGACGTCCACTACGGCGCCATCGGCAGCGGCGTGGCCGAGGGCACGCTGGTCAAGGTCATCGGCACGTCCACCTGCGACTGCGGCGTCGTCTCCGCCGAAAAATCCGTGCCCGACATCCCGGGCATCTGCGGCATCGTCCCCGGCGCCATCCTCCCCGGCCACTACGGCATCGAGGCCGGGCAGTCGGCCGTGGGCGACATCTTCAAGTGGTGGGTCGAGGTCGTCTGCGGGGGCGACGCCGCCACGCACGCCGAGTTCACTCGCCAGGCCGCGCGCCTGCGGCCCGGCCAGAGCGGGCTCCTCGCCCTCGATTGGCACAACGGCAACCGCACCATCCTGGTCGACCCGATGCTGACCGGCCTCCTCGTCGGCTGCACCCTGCACACCACCAAGGCCGAGATCTACCGCGCCCTCATCGAGGCCACCGCCTTCGGCGCCCGCGCCATCCTCGAGCGCATCAAGGAATACGGCGTCCGCGTCGACCGCATCGTCTGCGCCGGCGGCATCGCGGAGAAGAACCCGCTGCTGATGCAGATCTATGCCGACGTCACCGGCTGCACCATGCTCGTCGCCGGCTCCAGCCAGGCCTGCGCCCTCGGCGGCGCCGTCGCGGCCGCCGTCCTGGCCCGCGCCCACCCCGATTTCCCCGCCGCCCAGCGGCGGATGACCTCCCTCAAGCGGGTCGCCTACCGCCCCCGGGCCGCGGCCCGCAAGACCTACGACCAGCTCTACGCGCTCTACCGTCAGCTCCACGACTCGCTCGGCGGCCGCAACCGCTCCGCCGACCTGTCCCGCGTCATGAAGGACCTCCTCGCGCTCAAGGGCTGATCCACCCCCGCCGCGATCCCACCCCCACGGCCGCCGGCCCCGCCATGAAACTGCTCGCCTCTCCCGCCGTCTGGTTCGTCTGCGGTTCCCAGCACCTCTACGGCCCCGGTCCGCTCCGCCAGGTCGAGGCCAACGCCCGCCGGGTGGCGGCCGCGCTCGGCGCCGCCAAGCCGCTGCCGCTCCGCGTGACCTACAAGGCCCTGCTTACGACCCCCGAAGAGGTCACGCAGGTCATGCTCGAGGCCAACCAGGACCCGGATTGCGCCGGCTTGATCCTGTGGATGCACACGTTCTCGCCGGCCAAGATGTGGATCCGCGGGCTCAACGCCCTGCGCAAGCCGTTCGTCCACCTGCACACGCAGTTCAACCGCGACCTGCCGTGGGGGTCGATCGACATGGATTTCATGAACCTGAACCAGGCCGCCCACGGCGACCGCGAGGCCGGGTTCATCCACACGCGCCTCCGCCTCGGGCGCAAGGTGGTCGTCGGACACTGGTCCGACCCCGAGGTCCACGCGCGCCTCGGCGCCTGGATGCGCGCCGCCCGCGCCTGGCACGACCTGCAGGGCGCCCGCTTCTGTCGGTTCGGCGACAACATGCGGCAGGTCGCGGTCACCGAGGGCGACAAGGTCTCCGCCGAGCTGCGCTTCGGCTTCGCCACCCACGGCTACGGCGTGGGCGATCTCGCCGCCCGCGTCGCGGCCGTCGGGATCCACGACCGCGCGATCGACCGGCTCTGCGCCGAGTACGCGGACCTCTATGCCACGCCCCGCGCGCTGCGCCGCGGCGGGGCGCGCCACGAGTCCCTGCGCTACGCCGCCCGGCTCGAGCTCGGCCTGCGCGCCTTCCTCGAGGAGGGCGGCTTCAAGGGCTTCACCACCACCTTCGAGGACCTGCACGGGCTGCGGCAGCTGCCGGGCCTGGCGCCCCAGCGGCTCATGGCCGAGGGCTACGGCTTCGCCGCCGAGGGCGACTGGAAGACGGCGGCGCTGGTGCGCGCCATGAAGGTAATGGGGGCCGGCCTGGAGGGCGGCACCTCGTTCATGGAGGACTACACCTACCACCTTTCCCCCCAAGGCCACCAAGTGCTGGGCGCCCACATGCTCGAGATCTGCCCGAGCCTCGCGGCCCGCCGGCCCGCCCTCGCCGTGCACCCCCTGGGCATCGGCGGACGCGAGGATCCCGTCCGCCTGGTGTTCGACGCCGCGGCCGGCCCGGCCGTCAACGCCTCCCTCGTCGACCTGGGCAACCGCTTCCGTCTCGTCGTCAGCGAGGTGGACGCCGTGAAACCCCCGAAGCTGCCCCGCCTGCCGGTCGCCCGCGCCGTCTGGTCCTGCCGCCCCGACTTCAAGACCGCCTGCGCCGCCTGGATCCACGCCGGCGGCGCCCACCACACCGGCTACAGCTACGCCGTCACCGCCGAGATGCTCGAGGACTTCGCCACCATCGCCGGCATCGAGCTGGTCGTCATCGACGCCGCCACCCGCCTCCGGGACTTCCAGCAGACGCTGCGCGCCAACGAGGTGTATTACCACCTGGCCCAGGGCATCCGCGCCTGAAGTCCGGGGCCGCGCCTTCCCATGCTCACCGAACTCAAGCGCGAAGCCTACGAGGCCAACCTCGCCCTGCCGCGGCACGGGCTGATCAACCTGACGTTCGGCAACGCCAGCGCCCTCGACCGCCGGCGCGGCATCTTCGCCATCAAGCCCAGCGGCGTCGCCTACGCCGACCTCCGTCCCGCCGACCTGGTGTTGGTCGACCTCGAGGGCCGCCAGGTGGAGGGGCGGCTGCGGCCCTCCTCCGACACCCCGACGCACCGCCGCCTCTTCCTCGCCTTCCCGCAGATCGCCGGCGTGGTGCACACCCACAGCACCCACGCCACCGCGTTCGCCCAGGCCGGGCGCGCCATCCCGATCCTGGGCACGACCCACGCCGACTTCTTCAACGGCGACATCCCCGTGACCCGCCGGCTGACCCGGCGCGAGATCAGCGGCGACGCCTACGAGTGGGAGACCGGCGGCGTCATCGTCGAGCGCTTCCGCCGCCTCGACCCCCTCGCCTTCCCCGGGGTGCTGGTGAACCGCCACGCCCCGTTCACCTGGGGCGAGACCGTGCACCAGGCCGTCGCCGTCGCGGTCGCCGTCGAGTGCGTCGCCCGGCTCGCGCTGCTCTCCCTCTCCCTCGCCCCCGGCCTGCGGCCCATCGAGCCCGCCCTCCTGCGCCGGCATTTCCGGCGGAAGCACGGACCCGGAGCGTACTACGGGCAGGCGTCCTGACCCCGCCGGCCGCCCGCCACGGGACGCCCGCGAAGAATTCTTCAAACGGCTCTAGCCAACCCCGCCAACATCCGCTTGGCTGGCCGGCGGTTTCCCCATGCCCCTGTCCGTCCGTTCCCTCCTGCGCTTCCAGGAAAGCGGCCTGCTGCTAGTCATCCTGGCGCTCGGCAGCCTGCTGACCGCCTTCAGCGGCACGGTCCGCACCCCGCTCTTCGAGCGCACGCCGGAGGGCGGGCGCCAGCGGGTGTTCGTCACCAACGCGGCGGGCGAGCGCGTGCCCGCCTTCGTCGAGAAGAACAAGTTCCTCAACGCCCAGAACCTGGCCCAACTGGCCAAGGACACCAGCTTCACCGCGATCATGGCGGTCGGCATGGCGCTGGTGATCATCGCGGGCGGCATCGACCTTTCCGTCGGCTCGATCTACGCGCTGGCCTCCGTGTTGGGCGCCCTGGTGCTCAACCACTACGGGGCCGACGGGCCCGGCGCCGCCTCGCCGGGCCTGGGCATCCTGCTCGGCGTCGCCGCCTGCCTGGGCACGGCCGCGCTCTGCGGCCTGCTCAACGGCGGCCTGATCGTGGCGCTCCGGGTCCATCCGTTCATCATCACCCTCGGCGCCATGGCCATCCTGCGCGGCATCGCGTTTGTCGCCACCAAGGGCCAGTCGGTCGGGAGCTTTCCCGCGGCGTTCCGCGACTTCGTCCGCCGCGAGGCCGGCGACGGTCTCAGTTTCGTGCCGCTGCTGGCGATGGTGCTGGTCACGGCCGCCGGCTGGATCTTCCTGGCCCGGCTCGCCGCCGGCCGGCGCGTCTACGCGGTCGGCGGCAACGAGCTGGCCGCCCGCTTCAGCGGCATCCGCGTCGAGCGCGTCAAGCTGGGCGTCTACCTGCTCTCCGGCCTCGCGGCGGGCGTCGCCGCCCTGCTGTCGCTCGGCTACTACGGCGCCGCCACCTCGGGCGACGGCCAGGGCTACGAGCTCAACGTCATCGCCGCCGCCGTCGTCGGCGGCGCCAGCCTCAGCGGCGGACGCGGCTCCGCGCTGGGCGTCGTGCTCGGCGCCCTCATCATCCAGATGATCGCCAGCGGCATCGTCATCCTCGGCATCGACCAGAACTACAGCCAGATCATCATCGGCACGGTCGTCATCGCCGCGGTCGTCCTCGACAACCTCAACACCTGGCTCGCGCGGCGCCGCCTCGCCGCCCGGGCCGGCTGAGCCCCCGCCTTTCCCGCCATGAAAACGCTACCCTGCCTCCTCCTCCTGCTTCTCGGCGCCACGCTGGCCTCGGCCGCCCCCCGCCGCCTGACCATCGGCCTCGTCGCCAAGTCCCAGAGCAACCCCGTCTTCCAGGCAGCGCGCGTCGGCGCGGAGGACGCCGCCCGGGAGCTCGGCGCCCGGCACAACCTCGACATCCGCATCGACTGGCGCACGCCCAACGAGGAGGACGCCCAGAAGCAGGCCGAGGCCGTCGAGCAGCTGGTCCTCGCGGGCGCCGAGGGGCTGGCCATCAGCTGCTCCGACGCGAACAAGCTCACCGACGCCATCAACCGCGCCGTCGACCAGGGCGTGCCGGTCGTGACCTTCGACTCGGACGCCCCGGCCTCGAAACGTTTCGTCACCTACGGCGTCGATGACTTCCAGTGCGGCCGCCAGACCATGGCCGAGCTCGCCCGCGTCATGCACGGCCAGGGCGTGGTCGCCGTCCTCGCCGGCAACCCCAACGCCCCGAACCTCCAGCGGCGCGTCCAGGGCGTCCGCGCGGAGGCCGCCCGACATCCGGGCATCACGATCCGCGACGTCTATTACCACAAGGAAACCCCGCAGGACGCGGCGGCCAAGGTCGAGCAGGTCATGCAGGCCAATCCCGAGATCACCGGCTGGGCCATGATCGGCGGCTGGGCGCTCTTCACCGACAACGCCCTGAAATGGCCGCCCGGCACCGTCCAGTGCGTCTCCGTCGACGCCCTGCCGGCCCAGCTCGCCTACATCCGCAGCGGCCACGTCCCGGTGCTGCTCGCCCAACAGTGCTACCAGTGGGGCCACCGTTCCGTGGAGCTGCTCGTCGAGAAGCTCGTCGAGCATCGGGACCCGCCCGCCGCCAAGGAGATCAGCGCCCTCATCCCCGTCACCCGCGAGAATGTCGACGAGTTCGCCAAGAACTGGACGAAATGGCTGCGGAACTGAGCCCGCCGCGGACTCGGTTCGCGGAGTAAGCCGCGGTTGACCGGCATCCCGCCCCTTGCCCTTCCTCGAATTCCACGGCCTGACCAAACGTTTCCCGGGCGTGCTGGCGCTCGACGGCGTCAGCTTCGGCGTCGAGCGGGGCACCTGCCACGCGCTCATCGGCGAGAACGGCGCGGGCAAGAGCACGCTGGGCAAGATCCTGGCCGGCGTGCAGACCGCCGACGGCGGCACGATCCGGCTCGACGGCCGCGAGATCCGGCCCGCCTCCCCGCTGGACGCGCGCGGCCTGGGCATCGCGATGGTGCACCAGGAGCTCGCGTTCTGCCCGAACCTCTCCATCGCCGAGAATCTCTGCCTCGGCGATCTGCCGCGCCGCGCCGGCTTCGTCGACCGGGCCGCCCTCCGCGCCCGCGCCCGCGCCATGCTCGCGGCCATCGGCGCCGATCTCGACCCCGACGCCCTCATCGGCACGCTCTCCACCGGCCGCGAACAGCTGGTGCAGATCGCCGCCGCCGTCGGCACGGGCGCCCGCGTGCTCGTCATGGATGAGCCCTCCAGCTCGCTGTCCGCCGCCGAGACCCGCGAGCTCTTCCGGCTGGTGCGCGACCTCAAGGCCCGCGGCCTCACCCTGCTCTACGTGTCGCACCGCCTCGAGGAGCTGTTCGCGCTCTGCGACCGCCTCACCGTCCTGCGCGACGGCCGCCATGTCGCCACCGAGCCCATCGCGGCCACGAATCCGCCGCGCGTCGTCACGCAGATGATCGGCCGCGAGCTGGCGCCCGCCGCCCCCCTCCACCTCACCCGGCCGCTCGGGCCCGAGTGCCTCCGCGTCGAGGGCCTCGCCTCCCCCGGCAAGTTCGCCGGCATCGATCTGACCGTGCGCGCCGGCGAGATCGTCGGCATCGCCGGCATCGTCGGCGCCGGTCGGAGCGAGGTCGCCCAGGCCGTCTTCGGCCTGGACCCGGCCGCCACCGGACGCGTGGCCGTGCGCGGCCGGAGCGTCCCGCTCGGTTCCCGCGACGCCGCCCTGGCCGCCGGGATCGGACTGGTGCCGGAAGACCGCAAGCGCCAGGGCCTCGTCCTCGGCCTCAGCTGCCGCGAGAACATCTCCCTGGCCTCGCTCCCGGCGCTCACCCGCGCCGGCTGGGTGCGCCGCGCGGCCGAACAGACCCTGGCCCGGCGCTACACCGAACGCCTCCGCGTCCGCATGCCTTCGCTCGAGGCCGTCACCGCCGGCCTGAGCGGCGGCAACCAGCAGAAGATCGCCCTCGCGAAATGGCTGGCCCGCGGCTGCGACGTTCTCCTCATCGACGAGCCGACCCGCGGCGTCGACGTCGGTGCCAAGGCCGAGATCTACCGGCTGCTCGACGAGCTGGCCTGCGAGGGCAAGGCGCTCCTGGTCGTTTCCTCCGAGCTGCCGGAATTGATCGGGCTCTGCCGCCGCATCGTCGTCATGCGCGAGGGCCGCCTCGCCGGCGAGCTCGACCGGGCCGCCTTCAGCGAGGCCGCCCTGATGCGGCTCATGGCCGGCGTCGCCGCCGCCTGAGCCGGGCCATTACACCCAGCCGATGCGGACTCCTGCCGTTGGACACGGCACGTTTCCGGAAGAACTTCGGCGCCCGTGGTTCCGGGGCCCCTCGCATTCGCCTGGAAATCAGATGGCCGCAAGGAAAGGGCATCGAACGCGGGAAGCGGCGGGGAGTGACCGTAACCCTGACCGGGAGGGCCGGGATCGGCCAAGGCGGGGCTACCCTGAAACTCCGCCGCGTCACGCCTTCGCCAGCCGCCGCAGCTCGGGCGCCGTGGGCGCGGACGGGGCCGGGGCCAGCCGCCAGGTCTCGCGGTGTTTCAGCGTCTGGCCGGGCTTCAGGGTCGCGGCCGGCCCCATCGTCTCCATCTCGACCATAAAATTCTTCGGGCCGACATAGAGCGCCAGGTTGGTGCCGAGCGGGTAGCCGGCTTCGGGCCGGTAGGGCGCCTGTTTGACGAAGAGCAGCCGCTGCGCCGGTGCGTGCATCGCGATCAGGCCGGCCTCGGCCTTCACCATCCGCTTGTTCTCGCGCCCCGACGGACGCAGCACGAGCGCTTCGGCGGTGAAGCGGAACTGCGGGTCGTCGAAGCCCTTGCCGCCGTGGCCGCCGCCCCAGGTACGGAAGGCGATGATCGTCGCGTAATCCCAAGCCGACCCGTCGCCGAGCGGCACCACGTACGCGGACCGCGCGGACGGCACGGTGCAGGTCAGGGCCCACAGGCCGCCGCTCCACAGCATGTCCCCGTCGTTGCGCAGGAAATGGTCGATGGCCACGCGGTCGTCCGCCAGCGCGCGCACCGTGAACCCGCGGCGGGTCCGCTGCCGCGGATCGGGCGCGCCGGTGACGGTGAAGCCGTCGGACCGCAGGACGACGGTGGCCGGCCGGTCGTCGACGGCGTAGGTCTCCTCCGCCTCGTCCGCCCCCGGCCGGGTCGCCCACAGCCGGTGCCCGCCCAGCAGGTCCCACTCGCCGCGCCGGTACTTGCCGGGCGCCCACAGCAGCAGGTTCGCGCCGCCCGGCCGGCCCCAGAACGCGATCCGCGGCCCCCGGGCGGTGATCGCCACCAGGCGCAGCTTCGGCGTGAGCAGCTCGACCGCGGCCAGGCCCTCGAACGTGACGTGCTTGATTTTCATGCGGCAGGGGAACGGGAGTGCCGCGACCCTACCACCGTCCCTCCCCGACTCACGAAAAAAATCCGGGGCCGGCCGCGCCGCCGCGAGGGCGGCCCGCGGCGAGCCGCGCCAGCAGCAGCAGGACCGCCGCGGCCGCGAACGGCGCCGCCAGGGCGCCGCCGCCGCTCGACGTGTCGCTGCCCGTCGAACCCGACGTCGTGCCCGTCGTCAACGCGACGGTCGAGGTGCTGGCCGCGCCCACCAGCCGCAGGATCGAGTTGCCGGTGTCGAGCACGTAGATCGCCGTGCTGCCGGCCGCGACGAGGGCCTGGGGCTGGTTGAAGAGCGCGGTCGCGTTCGGGCCGTTGCGGCGGCCGGCGATGCCGGCGATGCCGGAGAGCGTGGTCACGACCCCGTTGGGCGTCACGCGGCGGATGCAGTTGTTGCCGGTGTCGGCCACGTACACGTTGGCCGCGCTGTCGACCGACACGCCGTACGGCAGGTTGAAGAGCGCGAACTCACCGGTGCCGTCGTACGCGCCGCTGAGGCCCGCCGAGCCCGCCCGCGTCGCCACGACCCCGCCGGGCGTGATAGTGCGGATCGTGCAGTTGTAGGTGTCCGCCACGTACAGGATGTTGCCGCTGTCGATCGCCAGGCCCACCGGGCCGTTGAACTGGGCCTCCCCTCCCGTGCCGTCGCGCTCGCCGGGCACCCGGGGGGTGCCGGCGAAGGTCGTGACCACGCCCGCGGAGGTGATCCGCCGGATCGTGCAGTCCACCGCATCCGCCACGAACAGGTTGTCCGAAGTGTCGCGGGCCAGGCCGACGGGCATCGAGAACCGCGCCGCCGTGCCGGTGCCGTCGACGTTGCCGCGGCTCCCGGCCGAGCCGGCGAAGGTGGTGACGACGCCGGCCGGGGTGATCCGGCGGATCGTGGCGTTGCCCGTGTCGCACACGTAGAGGTTGCCGGCGCTGTCCAGCGTGATGCCGGTCGGGCCGTTGAACGACGCGCCGGCGCCGGTCGCGTCGGCCGAGCCCGCGACGCCCGCCGTGCCGGCGACCACCGTGACGGTGCCGTCCGAGGCGATCTTGCGAATCACGTTGTTGGCCGTGTCCGCGACGTAGAGCGTGCCGGCGCCGTCGGTGCACGCCCCGGCCGGCCGGAGCAGGAAGCCGGTGCCCGTGGTGTCGCCGTCGTCGGTGCCGCCGCCGCTCCCGTCCCCGCCAGTTCCCCCGTCGCCGCCCGAACCGCCGCCGCTGCCGTCGCCGCCCCCGCTCCCGCCCGACCCGCCGTCGCCGTCCGACCCCGCGAGCACGCCCCGGCGGAGGGTGTGGTTGCGGTAGTCCGCGACATAGATCCGCCCGGCCGCGTCCACCGCGACGCCGGCGGGATGGTCGAAGCGCGCCGCCGCGCCCGTGCCGTCGACATTGCCTGCGCTGCCGGCCTTGCCGCCCAGCGTCGTCACCACGCCCGCCGCCGTAATGCGGCGGAGGGTGTGGTTGTTGGTGTCGCCCACGAAGACGTTGCCGCCCGCGTCCACGGCAATGCCCCCGGGCGCGTTGAACCGGGCGGCGGCGCCCGTGCCGTCGACGGAGCCCGCGCCGCGCGCGGTGCCGGCGAGCGTCTGCACCAGCCCGCCCGGGGCGATTCGGCGCACGGTGTGGTTGCCCGTGTCCGCCACGTACACGCCGCCGGCCCCGTCCACGGCCAGGGCCCGCGGGCCGTTGAACTGCGCGGCCGTCCCCAGCCCGTCCGCGCTGCCCGGTTCGCCCGCGCGGCCGGCCAGCGTGGCCACCGCCCCGCCCGGCGTGATGACGCGGACCGTGTCGTTGGCGAAGTCGGCGACATAGACATTGCCGGCCCCGTCCACCGCCACGCCGCTCGGCGCGTTGAAGCGGGCCGCGCCGCCCGCGCCGTCCGCGCTGCCGGGCAGGCCGGCCGTGCCGGCCAGCGTCGTCACGACGCCGCTCGCGGCGATCCGGCGCACGGTGTGGTTGCCCGTGTCCGCCACGTACACGTTGCCGCCGGCGTCCACCGCCACGCCCGCGGGGCTGTTGAAGCGGGCGGACGTCCCCGCGCCGTCGGCGCTGCCGGCGACGCCGGCCGCGCCCGCCAGCGTGACCGTCTCCCCGGTCGGCGCGATGCGGCGCACGGTGTGGTTGCCGGTGTCGGCCACGTAGACATTGCCGCCCGCGTCCGTCGCGGTCGCGATCGGATTGAAGAACAGGGCCGGGCTCACCGCATAGCCGGCGCCGTCCCGCGCCCCCTTCGTCCCGCCCGCGCCGGCCACGGTGGTCACGACGCCGGCCGCGGACACGCGGCGGATGAGCTGGTTGTTGTAGTCGGCCACGTACACGTTGCCGGCGGCGTCCGCCGCCACGCCGGAGGGCGTGTTGAACCGGGCGGCGACGCCCGTGCCGTCGGCGCGCCCCGCGCCCGCGCTGGCCAGGCCGGCCAGCGTGGTCACGTCGCCGGCGGGGGTGATCCGGCGGATCGTGTGGTTCTTCTGGTCGGCCACGTAGAGGTTGCCCGCCGCGTCCAGCGTGAGGCCGTTGGGAAAGTTGAACCGCGCCGCCGTGCCGTTGCCATCGGTGCCGCCATAGGCCGACCACATGCCGGCGAGGGTCGTGACCACTCCGTCGGCGGTGACCTTGCGGATCGTGTTGTTGATCGCGTCGGCGACATACACGGTCCCGCCGGCATCCACCGCCACCGCGCGCGGGTAGTTGAAGCGCGCCGCCGTGCCCGTGCCGTCGATGCTGCCGGTCGTGCCCGCGGAACCCGCCAGCGTCGTCACGACCCCGGCCGGGGTGATCTTGCGGATGACGTGGTTGCCGGTGTCGGCCACGTACACGTTGCCCGCCGCGTCGACGCCGACGCCGCTCGGGTTGGTGAAGCGCGCCGCGCTGCCGGTGCCGTCAGCGGTGCCGGCCGTGCCCGCGGTGCCCGCCAGCGTCGTCACGACGCCCGCCGGCGTGAGTTTGCGGATCGTGTGGTTGCCGTACTCCGCGACGTAGAGGTTGCCCTCGGCGTCGACCGCGGGGCCCTGCGGCGAGTTGAAGCTCGCGGCGGTCCCGGTACCGTCGGCGCCACCCGCGACGCCGACGGTGCCGGCGAAGGTCGTGACCTTGCCCGCCGGCGTCACGACGCGGATCAGCTGGTTGCCCGAGTCGGTCACGTAGAGATTGCCGTCGCGGTTGAGCACGACGCCGATCGGCTGCCCGAAGAGCGGGAGCCCGAGCCCGCCGCCGGTCCCGTCGCTGCTGCCGGAGATGTTGCCGATGCCCGCGAAGGTGGTGAAGGTGTAGTCCTGCGCGGCGCCGCGGCCGCCGGCGAGCGCGCCGGCGGCCGCGAGCACCAGGGCCAGGGCCCGCCGGGACCAGCGCGGGCGGCAGGAGTCCGGCGCCGGTCGGACCGGCGCGGACGGCGTGAACACGAGGGACGGAGGAACGAGCGGACTCATGAAAGGGAGCGGGTACGACGCGGGAGGCGGCCGCGGGTTCCGACGGCACGCGCAGGCGGGACGGAATCCGGATCGGCACGATGGACTCTAGAATATCGCCGATTAAGGAACAATTAAGCCGGCCGGATATCCCACAGGTTTTTCCGCCGCGCCCGCCCCCGGGCCGGCTTAATCGAATCTTAATCCAGTCCCTGGCATGATGCCTTCCGCGCGGCCCCGCCCCTCCCCTTCCCCGGTCCGGGACCGCCCGCCGCCATGCCCACCGACGAAACTCCGCGCCCGCCCATGAGGCTGCTCGTGGTCGAGGACGAACCGCGCCTGCTGCGCAGCCTCGCCCAGGCCCTGCGGGAGAACGGCTACGCCGTCGACACCGCGGAGAACGGCCCGGAAGGGCTCTACAAGGCGCAGCAGCTCGACTACGACGCCGTGCTGCTCGACGTCATGCTGCCCCAGATCGACGGCTGGACCGTGCTCGGCACGCTCCGCCGCCAGAAGAGCACGCCGGTGCTGATGCTCACCGCGCGCGACGCGGCGTGCGACCGGGTGCGCGGGCTCGACACCGGGGCCGACGACTACCTCGTGAAGCCGTTCGATCTGTCCGAGCTCTTCGCGCGCATCCGCGCCCTCATCCGCCGCTCCACCGGGCAGGTCAACCCGCGGATCACGCTCGGGGACGTCACGCTCGACACCCGCGCGCGCGCCGTCGTCCGCGCCGGCCAGCCGGTGGCGCTCACGGCCCGGGAATACGCCATCCTCGAGTTCCTCGCCCTGCACCGCGGCGAGGTCGTCTCGCGCCGCACGCTGTACGAGCACCTGTTCGACGAGAACGACGACACGCTGTCGAACCTCATCGACGTGCACGTCTTCAGCATCCGGAAGAAGCTGCGGCCCGGCCTGATCGCCACGCGGCGGGGGCAGGGTTACTGCGTCGAAGCGGAGCCGCCGGCATGATCCGCCCGACGCTGCCGGGGAGACTGCTGGCTTGGATCGCCCTGCTGCTCGCCGGGCTGCTGGCCGGGATCGGCCTGGCGGCGTACCAGTGGATCCGGAGCGAGCGGCTCGCGCGCCTCGACGAGGCGCTGCGGCAGCGGACCGCGGTCCTGGCCGGGGACCTGCGCTTCTGGAGCGCCGGTCCCGCCCGCGGTTTCTTTCCGGCCGGACCGTGGCCGGGTCCGCGCAGCGGCACGAGCCCCGTCGGCGAAGGCGCCGCCGCGACCGACGCCCGCGAGGCACCCGCGCCGCTCCCGGCCCGGCCCGCCGAGGACGGGAACCGCCCGGCCCAGAGCGGGACGCACGTGCGGGAAGCGGAGGTGCGCGTGTTCCGTCCCGGCTTCGCCGCGAGCCTGCTGTTCGGCGAGGCCGACGTCGACGACCACTACTACGCCGCCTGGGACTCCTCCGGCCACCAGCTCCTGCGCTCGGCCGACGCGCCCGGCGACCTGCCGCGCCCGGAGGAGCCGAAGGCCCCCGGCCGGCCGGTCATGGCGGAGCGGGCCGGCGCCCGCGAGTGCAGCTACCTCTCGACCCGCGGCGAGCGGGTGCTGGTCGGCCTGCCGCTGGCCGGACATCAGGCCGCCCTGCGCCGCTCCGCGTGGTGGATCGGCGGCGCCGCGGGCGGCGTGCTCGCGCTCGGCCTCGGCGGCTCGTGGTTCCTGGCCCGCCGGGCACTGCAGCCGCTCGACGCCATCGGCGCCGCCGCCGACCGGATCGCGGCCGGCAATCTCGCCGCGCGGATCGAGGTCCGCGACCCCCGCGACGAGCTCGGCCACCTCGCCGCCGTGCTGAACCGCACGTTCGCCCGGCTGGAGACCACCCTCAACGAGCAGCGGCGCTTCACCGCCGACGCCTCGCACGAGATGCGGACGCCGCTGGCCGTGATCATCGCCGAGGCCCAGGCCGCCCTCGCCCGCCCGCGCTCCGGCGGGGAATACCGGGCCACGCTCGAGACCTGCCTCGAGGCCGCGCAGGACATGCGCCGCCTCGTGGGCGCGCTGCTCGACCTCGCCCGGCTCGAGTCCGGCGTCGACGCCGTCCCGCACGCCACGCTCGACTTGGCCGAGCTGGCGGCCGCCGGGGCCGAGCTCGTCCGCCCGCTCGCCGAGCCGCGCCAGATCCAGCTCGAGCGGCAGCTCGCCCCCGTCCTCCTCGCCGGCGACCCGGCCCGCCTGCGCCAGGTGATCGTCAACCTCCTCGACAACGCCATCCACTACAACTTCGACCGCGGGACCGTCCGGATCACGACCCGCCGCGAGGGCGGCTGGGCCGTGCTGGAGGTAGCCGACACCGGCCGCGGCATCGCACCCGAGCACCAGGCCCACGTCTTCCGGCGCTTCTACCGCGCCGACGCGGCGCGCTCCCGCGCGGCCAACCGCACGGGGCTCGGGCTGGCCATCGTCCAGGCCGTCGTCGAGGCCCACTCCGGCCGGATCACGCTGGCGAGCCAGCTCGGACTCGGCACCACGGTGACGATCCGGCTGCCGGTCCTGGCGGATCCGCCGCCGCCGGCCTCCTCCGCCTAGAACCGATAGCCGGCCTCCGCGCTCACGTACCCGACGGTGTCGGTCGCCTTGAGCTCATAGCCGCGCCGCCGGTACTCCGCGCTGACGCGCGGGGCGAGGCCCGCCGAGATCCGCGCGGTGAAGCCCGGCGCCGCCCGCCAGGCGACCGCCGGGCCGACGAGCAGCCCCTCGTATTCGACCACGGTCCGGTCGAGCGCCGGCCGGCCGGCCGGGCCGCCGCCGGGATCGTCGTTCACGCGGTAGGACGCAAAGTCCGCCTCCACCTTGAACTCGAAGGTCAGGTCCGGCGTGAACTCATAGGCGAGCCCCGCCCGGGGGTACCCGAGCGTCACGCGCCAGCCGTCGGCCGGCGCCCAGTCGAGCCCGGCCACCGGGATCACCCGCCCGCTGCCCCCGCGGGAAAGCGAATCATAGGCGAAGCCGATCCCCGCCGTCAGCGCGGGAGAGATCCGGCGGTTGGCGAGCGCGAACACGCCGACATGCAGGCCGGCGGAGGAGAATCCGGAGCCGGCCTCGCTGAAGCCGGGGCTGACCGCCCCGATCAGCGTCCATTCCTCGCCGAGCCGGTGCGCGACCGCGAGGTTGAGGGAAAGCGATTTCAGCCGGTCCGGCAGCGGCGCGCCCGCCTCGCGATCGAGCCGGTGCTCCTGGTAGCGGAAGCCGAGCGTCGGCCAGGTCCCGGAGTCGAGCGCGGGCAGCGGCAACTCGGCGCTGACGCCGGTCCGGGCCACGGCCATCCCGCCGGCCGGCGCCCCGCGCGCCTCGAGGTCGGCCGAGGCCGTGAACGCGGCGTCGACGCGCAGGCTCGGCGCGCGCGGCCGTTCCCGGCCGGGTTCCTGCGCCAGTATCGGCAGGGCCAAGGCCCCGGCCGCCGCCATCATCCAGACCGAATAGGTTTTCATGCAGCCACCCTACGTCCCAGGCCGGGCCCCGGATGCAATAAACGGCCCGCGCGGGAACGCCGGCCCCCGATCGGGTCAGTGGCCGACGGACGTGGCGTCCGGCTGCCGGGGATCGGAAGCGCCCAGCCTCCGGCCCGTCTTCGGATCGACCAGGATCGTCTCGGCGTCGCCCTGGTAGGTCGGGCGGACGGCCACGGTGTGGCCCATCGCCTGCAGGGCGTTCAGGGTGTCGGCCGACAGCCCGTAACGCTCGTACTCGATCTTGTCGGGCAGCCACTGGTGGTGGATGCGCGGGGCCTCGACGGCCTGCATGACGGGCATCCCGAAGTCGACGACGTTGGTGATGACCTGGAGCACGGTGTTGATGATCGTGGGGCCGCCCGGGCTGGAGGTGACGAGCAGCAGCCTGCCGTCCTTGAACACCATCACCGGCGTCTGCGACGAGGCCGCCCGGCGGCCCGGGCTGATGATGTTCACCTCGCCGATGACGAGCCCGAACATGTTCGGCTGGCCGACCTTGGTCGCCATGTTGTCCATGACATTGTTCATCAGCAGGCCGGTGCCGGGGATCGTCACGCCGCTGCCGTAGCTGTTGCGGAGCGTGTAGCTGTTGCTCACCGCGTTGCCCTGGGCGTCGACGACCGCGTAGCAGGTCGTGTCGTTCGACTCGTGCGGCAGCCCGAGGCCGGGTTTGATGACGGCGCTGGGCGTGGCCTGGCGCGGGTTGAAGTCGGCCATGCGCCGCGCGAGATACGCGCGGTCGAGGAGCCGCGCGACCGGCACGTTCACGAAGGCCGGATCGCCGATGTACTCGATGCGGTCGATGAACGCGCGCCGCGCCGCCTCGGCGAACAGGTGGTACTTGGCCGCGGAATCCTGGCCGAGGGCCTTGAGGTCGAACGGCTCGATCATCGCCAGCATCTGCAGCAGCGTGAGGCCGCCGGAGCTCGGCGGCGGCGGCACGACGACCTCGTGACCGCGGTAGGACTGGCGCAGCACCTCGCGCACCTGGATGCGATAGCCCTTCAGGTCCTCCCGCGTGATCGTGCCCGCGTTCGCCTGCATGGCCTCGGCGATGAGGCGGCCCGTGAGCCCCTCGTAGAATTCCCGCGGCCCCTCGCGCTGGAGCCGGACCAGGGTGGCCGCCAGTTCCGGCTGGCGCCAGGTGTCCCCGGCCTTCCAGCCCGCGCCGCCGTTGAGGAAGATGCGCTTGGACTCCTCGAAGCGGCCCAGCCGGAAAGTGAACTCGCGCAGACTGGCCGCCACACCCTCGGTGACCACGTGCGCCTCGGCCAGCCGGCGCGCGGGTTCGATCACCTCGGCCCACGTCACCTTGCCGGAGCCGTACTTCTGGAAGGCCTCCGCCAAACCCGCCACCGTGCCGGGCACGCCGCTGGCCCGCCACCCGAGCAGGGTGGAGCCCAGGTCGGTCATCACGCTGCCGTCGGGGTTCAGGAACATGTCGCGCGTCGCCACGGCCGGCGCCGTTTCCCGGTAGTCGATCACGACCTGCCGGTTACCCTCGGCCAGGTGAATCAGCATGAACCCGCCGCCGGCCAGGTTGCCCGCGGACGGAAAGGTCGCCGTCAGCGCGAACCCCGTCGCCACGGCGGCATCGACCGCGTTGCCGCCCTTGCGCAGGATCTCCGCGCCGGCCTCCGAGGCCAGCGCGTGGGCGGAGGCCACCATCCCGTGCTCGGCCTCCACCGCCGCCCGCTGCGCGGGGAGCGGCAGGGCAGCGACGGCGGACAGGAGAAGAGCCAGAACGAGACGGGGGCAGAGGAGCCGGATACGTGATTTCATGACACGGACTAGGGGTTGGAAAGGACTGCAAGTTGAAGAACGATCCGGGGAGTCCTTAAAGTCTCAAGAACTCGGCCGCAGGAATCAAGCGGTCGTCACCAGCGCTCCGCCGACCAACCGCGGTACCCTGTCTTTCGTTTCCCACCAACTCACGCAAGCCCTTTGCATCATTTGTTTCTCCTCATTTCCCCCTCCCATGAACGCAATCCAGCATCGCCAGCCGCCGTCCGCGAAACCTACCCTGCCGCATGCTGCAGAGCTCAAGACCAAGGCTTTTCGGAGCTGGCCCGTTTTTGCCAGCAGCCCTGGCACAACAAGCAATCCGCCGACCGAGACCTCTGTTCCGGGACTGATGAACCGGCTAGCCAACAACGCAAGGGGAGGCTGGATTGCCTCCGTCTTCACGGGCCTGCGCGCCCTGCTTTCGCCGCGGCCGTTGTGGCCGGAAGGGGCTTTTCTGATGTGGGAGCCGTGCACCAACAATCACGCGGAGGTCGTGCCCGGCTACGCCCGCTACCTGCTCGACCTGGGCTTCGAGGTGGTGGTGCTGGTGCCCGAACGCTGCCTGCGCCAGGGGCTGTTCGCCCGCTTCCCGCATCCGCGCCTGCACTGCTGGGGGCTCCCGCGCTTCGTGATCATGCGGCTGCTGCGCCGCCACGGCCTGCGGCACGCCCAGGGGCTGTTCGTCACCACCGCGGGCAAGCTGGTGCCCAAGCGGGGCGAGCGTTATGACCTCGACCGGGTGATCGGCGCCGCGGACCATGACAAGGTGATCCTGGTGGAGCACGACGCCCGGCATCTCGTCGACGCCGGCCTCTGGACCCCCGACCTCGTGACCCTGCGCCGCCTCGACTACCGCGGCGCCGACTCGGTGGTGGTGAACCCGCACCATTTCGGCGCGGTCCGGCCCCGGACCAAGGAGCCCGGGCGCACGCGCTTCGTCCTGGTCGGCGCCGCGCGGTCCACCAAGCGCAGCAACCACCTCGTGATCGACGCGGCCGACGCGCTTGTGCGGCGCGGCCGCCGGGATTTCGAGATCACGATCATCGGCCACCGCCGGGGCACGGTCATCCCGAAACACCTGCGTCCCGTGTTCCGTACGCTGGGCCATGTCTCGTTCGACCGGCTCTACGACGAGATGGAGCGGGCGGACTTCCTGCTCACGGCCTACGACGGCGCCAACCCGGCGCACGAGTTCTACCGCACCGCCGGCACAAGCGGGAATTTCCAGCTGGTCCTCGGTTTCCGCAAGCCCTGCGTCGTGCAGGAGTCCTTCGCCCCGATCCACGGCCTGGATGCCGGCAACAGCATCCTCTACGGCGCGAGCGCCGACTATGCGTCCGCCCTGGAGCGCGCCATGGACCTGGACCCGGCCGCCCACGTCCGGATGCAGGCCGGACTGGCCGCGCGCGCCGACGCCGTCCATGTCCAGTCGCTCCAGAACCTCCGGGAGCTGCTCCGGTCCCGCGGCCGCGCGCGGCCGCCGGAGCCGCCGCCCGCGCCAAGGCCGCCCCATTCAGGTTGAGCTCCCGGGCCGGAACGGGAATAGTGGCGGCGCATGAAACCCCTCCTTCCCCCGCTCCGGACGCCGCAAATCGCGCCCCACCCGCTGCGGTCCCTGCTCGCGGCAGCCGCGCTGTGCGTGTCGCCGGCGCTCGACGCCGCCGTCGGCACGGTCAACCTTTCCTCGAACCAGCCCGCCAAGCCGGAGCGCAAGCCGCCGGCCAGCCTGGCCAGCCTGCCCGCCCCGCGGATCGCCGGACCACTGCGCATCCTGCTGGTGGATGACGATGCCTCGGCCAACAACGTGGGCGGACCCAAAAGCGCGACGCCAGACTCGGACGACATCTATCGCGCCCTCGTGGCGTCGGCCGTCAACGGCCAGGCCGAAGCCTGGGCGGTGGACGTGGTCAAGGGCCGCGACGCGGGACCGCCGCTCGAGCGGATGCGCGCCTTCAACGTGATCCTGTGGTACACGGGCGGCGCCTACGGCGCGAACACCGACACGGTGGGCCGCGAGGACGAGGAGAATCTCCGGCGCTACCTGCAAGAGGTCGGCGGCGCCGTGATCCTCGTGTCGTCGGGCTACGTGAACAACCTCGTCTACGGCCAGAACTGGGAGGCGGCCGAGCACCCCTTCCTCAAGGAGGTGATCGGCGTCAACGGTTGCTACGGCCTCGCCCAGCGCTTCTCCGCCGGAGCGGTCCAGGCGCACGACGGCAGCCGGTTCACCGTCGCGCACCCGGGCCCGGCCGAGACGCAGTTCAGCGTGGTCAATCCCGACGGCGCCGCGATCGTGTTCACCTCTCCCCTGCAAACGAGCTACGTCACGCCGCAGGAGGGCGGCCTGCCGGTGGCCGTGGCGAACGCCTTCGGCGGTGGCCGCATCGTGTACGTCGGCTTCACCCTGGAGAACATCCCCGCCCCGGAACTGACCCGCGCGTTCGACCTTGTCCTCAATGCCGCCACCGGCCGGAGCGGCGCGGCCTCCGCCCCGCCTGCCGCCGTCGCGCCCAAGACTCCGGTGCTCGCCGTCCCGCCGACCGCGACCCGAACCCCGCCCCCAGCGGCCCCCGCCACGGCGCCGCCTGTCACCCGCATGCCCGTGGGGGCCGCCACCCAGGGCACGCCGGCCCGGCTGGACCCGAACGTCCCCCCGGTGTCGGCGCCCCCGGCCGAACCCACGCCTCCGGCCGCTCACCCGCCTCCGGCACAACCCCCGTCGACCAGCAGCGCCGACAACAGCAACAAGAACCGCAAGCTCCTGTCGCGCGGCCAGCCCTACATCCGGACCGTCAGGGTCAAGCTCTACACCGGCAACGACAACAAGGAGGCGCCGTCGGGCGTGACCGTCCGCCTCTTCATGAACGGCGGCGACACCAGCCCCGACCCCAGCAACCCCGAGGGCCTGAATCCCCTGACCCTGCCGGTCTCCCTGCCGCAGGAGGAGTTCAAGGTGAACACCGCGCAGGAATTCGTCGTCAAGGACGACAAGATGTTCGAATTCGTGCGGGCGAACTCCTGGGGCGAACAGGACCGCCTCACCCTCGCGCTCAGCCAGCAATACGGTCTCCGCTTCCAGATCGAATACCAGCCGAACTTCCCCCTCGACGCCTGGAAGATTGAGCGCGTCGACCTGGAGGTCGACTACGGCTACTGGGAATCCTGGCTGGTGACCTTCGCCTACAACAACAAGACCGAAAACGTCTGGGAGGAAAAAACCGCGCCGGGGTTCCCCAAGACGATCACGTTCCTCAAGCCAACCCTCCTGAACGCCTCGAACAATCGCCTGACGCTCTACACGGACCGCTTCTTCCTGCCCCGGTGACCGGCGTCCCGAGCCCCGGCGCGGGAGCGCCCCGGGGCTTCCCTCCCCTTCCCGGGGAGGGCTACGCGTGGCGGCCCTGCAGGGCGTAGAGGGTGCCGGCGCAGGTGGGGAGGTAGACGACGCCCTGCGGATCCACCGCGGGCGCGGCCCGGAGTCCGGCGTCGGCGTCGAACGTCCACGCCTGCTCGCCGGTCGCGCTGTCGAGCGCATGCAGGCGGCCTGACGTGCAGGCCACGAGCGCGAGCGAGCCGAGCGCGACCACGTCGGCGTAGTTCGCGTTGCCGGTCGCGTGCACCCACAGCCGCTTCCCCGAGGCGGCGTCGAGACCGTAGACCCGGCCGTCCGCCGAGGCCACGACGAGGACATTGGCCTGCCAGAGCGGGCGCCCCCAGATCCACTTCTCGGTCTGGAAAACCCACTTCTCCGCGCCCGTGCTGGCATCCAGCGCATACAGGTACCCGTCGTCGGCGCCGAAGTACACGGTGTCGTCGACCACCAGCGGCGCGCCGCACACCGCCTCGCAGGCCACGCTGCCCGGGACGACGTGCGGCGAATAGCGCAGGTGGCGGCCGGCGGTGTACGACCAGAGCAGGGCGCCGCAGCGCGCGTCGACCGCGTAGAGCCGGCCGTCGACCGAGCCGAAGAAGACCCGGTACCCGGCGACCGCCGGACGCGTCAGGATCCAGTTGAAGGTCGGGAACCGCCACACCTCGGTCCCCTCGCCCGCCGACGCCGGCGCGAACCACGAGGCGTCGCGCGAGCGGTCGATGTCGAAGGCATGCAGGTCGCGGTTGTGGCAGCCGACGAAGAGCCGCACCGGCGCGGGGCTGTCCTTCTGCGGCCCGCAGGTGTAGGCGCCGATCGCGGGGGAGGCGTCGACCCAGCTCCCGTTGGGCGAGACCGCCATGCGTCCCTCCGAGACCAGGCTCTTCCACTGCAGCTGGCCCGACCCGGTGTGCAGCGCGTAGAGGTGGCCGTCGCGCGAAGCCGCGTAGGCCGTCGTCGCGTGGCAGGCGGGAGTCGTGGTGACGGCGTTGCCGGTCGCGTGCCGCCAGCGCAGGCGCCCGTTGGCGGCGTCGAGGGCGTAGATCTGCTGGTCCCACGACCCGAAGAAGAGCCCGCCGTCGTGCAGCGCGGGGCTGGCGCTGATCTTGGCGCCGGCCGCGAACCGCCAGAGCTCGCGGACGTCCGGCCGGGGCGCCGGGCGCGCCGCCGGCGGCGTGGCCTCGGCGTGGCTGGCGTGGGGCACCCCCACGGCGAAGACGCGGGTCGTCAGGCCGTC
>JAEUGX010000005.1 GCA_016795545.1 Opitutaceae bacterium | reverse complement strand
GCCCCAGTACATCAGCAGCAGCGCCAGCAGGAAACCCGGCACGCTCATGCCCACGAACCCGAGGAAGGTCAGCGCGTAGTCCGCCGGCGAGTACTGCCGCACCGCCGAGTAGATCCCGATCGGCAGCGCCAGCGTCCAGGTCAGCAGGATCGTGCCGAGCGAAAGCAGCACGGTCAGGAGGATGCGCTCCCCGACCAGCTCGTTCACCGGCTGCGGCCGGCGCGGGTCGGCCATGGAGAGACCGAGGTTGCCCTGGAGCAGGCCGCGGTCGGCGTCGCGGAAGGTGAGGAACCAGTGCGCCCCGATCCAGCGCAGGTAGCGCTCCGGCATGGGATCGTCCAGGTGGAATTGCGCCCGGATGCGCCCGATCTCCTCGCGGCTGACGCTGGTGTTCTGCTGCTCCAGGGAAAGCAGCCGGGTCTCGATGATGTCGCCCGGGGGGATCTGGATGATGACGAAGGTCATCACGGAGACCACCAGCAGCACCGGTATGAACAGCAGCAGCCGCCGCCCGATGTAGGGGTGGCGCAGCCCGACCAGCACGCCGGCCAGCAGGACGATGGCGGCCAGGCCGCCGCGCAGCAGCCCGCCCAGCCGATCGGCGGCCGGTTCGCGGCCGCCGACCGCGGCGCCGGGCGTGAGGAGCGGCGAAGGTTCGGGCCGGGCCAGCTCGCTCCGGAGCTGGGCCACCGCGCCCGGGGACATGGCGGGTCGCTCGAAATAGAAGGTCTCGACGCCGAGGTTGAGCGGCGTGTGGACGAACCAGCCGCGGAGTCCGTGACGCGGCACGTTGCGGAAGTCGTCGCGCACGACGGCGATGGCGGGCGGCGGCGTGCCCAGCGAGATGGACCAGAGCTCGTCGGCGGCGATGTCGTAGATCCGGCGGTAGTTCGCGAGGCCCAGCTCGCGGGTCGGGGCGGTCATGGCCTGCTCGTAGAAGTGCAGGACGGCGGTGACGGGGTGGTCGGCGGGCGGGGGCGGGGACTCCGTCACGCCGGCCCGTGCGTTGAACCGGCTTTCGTACCACGCCCCCCAGAGCGGCGCGTGCAGCGACAGGCGGTCGTAGGGAACGTAGGTGGTGGGGTCCCACAGCGGCAGCGCGTCCATTTCCGGCGCCTTGACGATGATCTCGTAGGAGCGCGCCATGCGCATGGCGAGGGCCAGGGCGTCGGTCACCGGCCGGGCCACCGCGCGGATGCCGACCGCCGCCCAGTCGTCGATCACGAACTGCAGCGGCCCGAGCGGCGTGCTCGACCGGTAGGGCAGGAACCAGACCATGGGCGAGCCGTCGGGCAGCGTGCGGAAGCCGTCGATGTCGCGCCGGGTCAGGCCCAGTCCGTCGAGCAGGGCGTTGGCGGCGGCGGGATCGTAGGTGATCGAGCTGCGGGCGAGGCGGGGGCTGTGCAGCGGCGAGGCGGGGCCGGGCTCGGCCTGGGAGGGCTCGCCGAGGCCGAAGAACTCGGCGCGGAGGATGGCCTGGCGGTTGATCGCCTGCGACAGCGCGTGCCGGAATTCCCGGCGGTTGAGCAGCTCCCACTTCTGCCGCGTGATCGCGTCGTCCGGCTCGTGGTGCAGGTTGAGGTTGAAGAACATCGCCCAGAGCGTGCGCTGGCCGTTGTAGTAGTGCCGGACATCGTAGCCGTGCTCCTTGCGTCCGGCCATGTAGAGGCCGTAATTGGAGATGCGCAGGTTCTCCGTCTCGAAGATCGCCGGGAAGCCGCCGGAGGCGGCCTTCAGCGCGAGCAGTTCGGGGGTGATGACCTCCATCGTGATCTGGTCGACGTAGGGCAGCTGGTTGCCGGCGGGATCGACGGCCCAGTAGTACGGGTTGCGCACGAACGTCTGGGGCGCCTGCGCCTTGTAGCGGCGGTAGATCCAGGCGTTGACCCGCGGGTGCTCGGGATTCTCCATCCGCTTGGCCTCGACGTAGACCTGCGCCGGGGTGGTGAAGCGGCGCGCGGCCATGATGCCACGGATCAGCTGCTGGTCGCCGAGCTCGGGATGGAATTTTTCGAGGTAGTGTTTCGGCGTGAAAAGCTCGGACACGTTGGTGCTGCCCGTGCTGGCGAGCATCTCGAGGAAGAACGGATGCGGATGGGGAAAGACGAAGCGGATCGTGTAGGCGTCCACCTTCTCGAGCCGCCCGATGTCGAGGCCGTTGCGCAGCAGGCGGAAGCCAATATCGTTCAGCGGGTACCCGATCTTCCGGAAATAGAGCATCTCCCATTCATACCAGTAGGCGAAGTCGTCGGCCGTCAGCGGATGCCCGTCGGACCATTTCATGCCCCGGCGGAGATGGAAGGTCCAGACGCGGAGGTCGGGCGAGGTCTCCCAGGACTTGGCCACGTGCGGCACCACGGGATAGCCCGAGGGCGACCAGCGCACCAGGTTGGTGCCCGCCGTGTGCCGGGCCATGCGGTCCCATTCCTCCGAGGACCAGGTGACGGCGTCGTTCCAGACCCCGCCGTACTTGCCCAGGCCGTCGGAACCGCGCAGCACGAGCGGTTCGGCCCCGACGCGCTCGGCGACGGGCGGCAGCGCGCCCTCGCGCACCAGGTCGGCGAGGAGGGGCGACTCCCCCTTCGGGTACCAGGCGGCGGCGGCACCCTCGGCGTAGTCGACCTGCTGGTAGGTCACGTGGGCCTGCGCCGGGTCGAGCGTGGGCCGGCGGGCCGCCTCCAGCGCCGCGACCTCGGGGGCCGGGACGGCCGGCGGCGGCCCGGCCCCCGGAGTGAAAATACGGCTCCAGAGCCACGCGCCGGTGGCCAGGCAGGCGGCGATGATCGCCAGGCGCAAAAGGGAAGCACGCATCGGGGGAAAAGTGGGTGGTGGGCGGGAGCGGGAGGAGGGATGCTGGGGGTTCAGCGGGCGCCGAGGCGGATGCGGGGGTCGAGCCACATGAGGAGGAGGTCGCTGACGAGGGTGCCGAGGATGCCGAGCAGGCTCAAGACCACGAGCAGGGAGCCGGCCAGGTAGATGTCCTCGTTGAGCAGGGCCTCGAG
>JAEUGX010000004.1 GCA_016795545.1 Opitutaceae bacterium | reverse complement strand
GCCCCAGTACATCAGCAGCAGCGCCAGCAGGAAACCCGGCACGCTCATGCCCACGAACCCGAGGAAGGTCAGCGCGTAGTCCGCCGGCGAGTACTGCCGCACCGCCGAGTAGATCCCGATCGGCAGCGCCAGCGTCCAGGTGAACAGGATCGTGCCGGCGGAGAGCAGGATCGTGAACAGCAGGCGGTCGCCGACCAGCTCGTTGACGCGTTGCGGCCGGCGCGGGTCGATCATGGAGAGCCCGAGGTCGCCCTGGAGCAGGCCGCGGTCGGCGTCGCGGAAGGTGAGGAACCAGTGCGCCCCGATCCAGCGCAGGTAGCGCTCCGGCAGCGAATCGTCCAGGTGGAATTGCGCCCGCAGGCGCGCGATCTCCTGCTGGCTGACGCTGGTGCCGCTCTGTTCGAGGGAAACGAGGCGGGTCTCGATGATGTTGCCCGGCGGGATCTGGATGATGACGAAGGTCGTCACCGAGACCACCAGCAGCACCGGTATGAACAGCAGCAGCCGCCGCCCGATGTAGGGGTGGCGCAGCCCGACCAGCACGCCGGCCGCGGCGACGATGCCGACGATGAGCCAGCGCAGGAGGCGGCCGACGACCTGGTGCTCGTCCTGCTGGCGGGCGGCCTCGCCGGCGGCGAGCACGGGGGACGGCTGGATCGTGGTCAGGTCGGCTTTCAGCTGCTGGTAGGCGCCCGGGGACATGGCGGGCCGCTGGAAATAGAAGGTCTCGACGCCGAGGTTGAGCGGCGTGTGGAAGACGTTGCCGCTGATGCCCTGCGCGGGCACGTTGCGGAAATCGTCGCGGACGAGGGCGATGGCCGGCGGCGGCGACGACAGGGAGATGATCCAGAGGTTCGTGGCGGAGATGTCGAGCAGCCGGCTGAAGCGGCGGATGCCCTCCTCGCGGCTCGGGGCCTCCATGGCGGCCTCGTAGCGGCGGAAGGCCTCGCGGAACGGGCTGTCCGCGGGCGGAGCGGTGGCGCGGGCCTGGGCGCGCAGGTTGCCGGTCTGCAGCTGGCTGTCGTACCAGGTGCCGTAGACGGGGGCGTAGTGGGCGAAGCGATCGAGCGGCACGTAGGATTTCGCGTCGATCACCGGCACGAAATCCACGTAGCCGGGGTGCACGGCGAACTCGTTGGCGGTGGCCATGCGCATCGTGACCATCAGTCCGGTGGTGACCGGGCGCGCGAGGGCGCGGATGCCGACGGCGGCCCAGTCGTCGAGCACGAACTGGAAGGGCCCGGGCGCGGTGTTGGGCGGGTAGGGCAGCGTCCAGACCATCGGGGAGCCGTCCGGCAGCGTGCGGAAGCCGTCGGCGTCGCGGCGGGTCAGGCCGAGCCCGTCCAGCAGCGCGTTGGCCCGCGCCGGATCGTACTCGACGAACGCGCGGTAGAGTCCGGGGTGGTGGAACGGGGATTCCGGGGCGGGCGCGACCTGGGCCGGCTCGCCGAAGCCGAAGAATTCCGCGCGGATGATGGCGCGGCGGTTGAGCGCGAGCGACAGCGCCTGGCGGAACTCCAGCCGCTGGAGGAGCTCCGCCTTCTGCCGGCCCACGGCGTCGCCGGGCTCGTGGTACAGGTTCTGGTTGGGGATGATCGACCACAGGCTGCTCTGGCCGCTGTAGTAATGCCGCACGTCGAAGCCGTGCCGCCGGCGCGCGCCCATGAAGAGCCCGTAGTTGGCGAACCCGAGGTCGGTGGTCTCGAAGGCGGCGGGCAGCGAGCCGGCGGCGGCGCGCAGCGCGACCAGCTCGGGCGTGATCACCTCCATCGTGATCTGGTCGATGTTCGGCAGCTGGCGGCCGGTCTCGTCGACGGCCCAGTAGTAGGGGTTGCGCACGAACGCGTGCGGGGCGTGCGGCTGGTAGCGCCGGTAAATCCAGGCGTTCAGCCGCGGGTGCTCGGGATTGTCCTCGCGCTTGACCTCCAGGTAGACCTGGTGCGGGGCGGTGAGCCGCCGCCGGCGCATGATCTCGCCGATGAGCGTGCGGTCGCCCAGCTCGGGGTGGTATTTTTCCAGGTAGTGTCGCGGCGCGAACAGCTCCTTCACGGAGGTGCCGGCCACCAGCTCGAGAAAGAACGGGTTCGGGCGGGGGAAGACGAAGCGCACCGTGTAGTCGTCCACCTTCTCGACCCGGCCGTACTCCCCGCCGCTGCGCAGCAGCCGATAGCCGTCGTCGTTGAGCGCGTAGCCCAGCCGCTGGAAGTAGAGCATTTCCCACTCGTACCAGTAGGTGAAGTCGTCGGCCGTGAACGGATGCCCGTCGGACCAGCGCATGCCCCGGCGCAGGTGGAACGTCCAGGTGCGCTGGTCGGCCGACGTCTCCCAGGACTTGGCCACGTGCGGCACGATCGGGTAGCCGGAAGGCGACCAGCGGGCGAGGGTGGTGCCGGCATTGTAGCGGTTCATGCGGTCCCAGGTCTGGGCGTCCCACGTGACCGCGTCGCTCCAGATCCCGCCGTAGACGCCGGGTCCGTCGGGGCCGCGCAGGACGAGCGGCTCGGGCCCCACGCGCTCGGCGACGGGCGGGAGCACGCCGGCCTGCGCGAGCTCGGCGAGCACCGGCGCCTCGGCGCGCGGATACCAGGGCGCGGCCGGACCGGCGTCGTAATCAACGGCCTGGTGCACCCGGTGGGCCCGGGCCGGGTCGAGCGTCGGCCGGCGGGCCGCGATCAGCGCCGCCGCCTCCTCCGCGTTGAGGGACGCCGGCGGCGGGTCCGCCGGCCGCAGGCCCCGGCCCCAGATCCACGACGCGGCCAGGAGGGCGGCGGCGGTGGCCAGCATGCGGACCGGGGGGTAGTTCAGCACGGCGCGCATGATGCCGGGGCGCGGCGGGGCGAGTCGAGGCGGAGCGGTTGTTTCATGTTATTTTCTTGGGGCGGACTCTTGCCAGGCGCGCCGGGGTTGGATCACGCTGCCGGCCGCGCGATGCCCACCGAAAAACCCAACATCCTCTTCATCGTGGCGGACGACATGGGCTGGGGCGACGTGGGTTTCCACGGCTCCGCCATCCGCACGCCGACGCTCGACCGCCTGGCGGCCACGGGCCGCGAGCTCGACCAGCATTACGTGTGTCCGGTCTGCACGCCCACGCGGGCGGCGCTGCTGAGCGGCCGCGCGCCCGGCCGTTTCGGGCCGCACGCGACCACGCCGTCGAACGCGCCGGTCTTCCCCGACGGGTACGGCACGCTGCCGGCGGTGCTGCGCGACGGCGGCTACGCGACCGGCCTTTTCGGCAAGTGGCATCTCGGGTCGCGGCCGGAGTTCGGCCCGAACCGCTTCGGCTTCGACACCGCGTACGGCAGCCTCGCCGGGGGCGTCGACCCCTACAACCACCGCTACAAGTCGGGCCGCTTCAGCGTGACGTGGCACCGCAACGGCGAGTTTGTCGAGGACACCGGGCACGTGACCGACCTGATCGCCGACGAGGCCGTCCGCTGGATCGAGCGCCAGCGGGGGCCGTGGTTCTGCTACGTGCCGTTCACGGCCGTGCATTTCCCGGTGAAGGCCCCGCAGGACTGGCTCGACCGCTATGCCGGCACGCAGTACGACCCCGATCCCGAGCGCGACCTCTCCTTCCGCACCTACGCGGCCTATGCGAGCCACATGGACGCCGCGATCGGCCGGCTCGTGGAGACGCTCGAGCGCCGCTGCATCCGGGACAACACGCTGATCGTGTTCACGTCGGACAACGGCGCCGTGCCCGGGGTGGCCGCGACGTCGACGGCGAAGTATCCGGGCTTCCAGCCCGCCTCGCCGCGGCTGGGCAGCAACCTGCCCTGGCGCGGGCAGAAGAGCCAGCTTTACGAGGGCGGCGTGCGCACGCCGACGCTCGTCAACTGGGCGGGCCGCATCGGGCCCGGGCGCATGAGCCGGCCCGTGCAGGCCGCCGACTGGATGCCGACCCTGTGCGGCCTGACCGGCTGCCGGCCGGCGGTGGACCCGCACTGGGACGGCGTCGACATCTGGCCGCTGCTCGACCCGCAAGCGGGGCGGCCGGCCCCGGTGGTCGAGGAGCGGCCCATCTACTGGAATCTCCGCGGCAACCAGTTCGCCGTGCGGCAGGGGCCGTGGAAGCTCATCGTGCGCGAGAAGCCGGGCGCGGCTCCCGTGGAGCTTTTCGACATGGCGACGGACGCCCGCGAGACGACCGACCTTTCCGCCCGGGAGCCCGAGACGGTCGCCCGGTTGCGCGAGGTGATCGCGGCCCAGCGGAAGCGGGACGGCGTCAGTGCCCGGCCGGACGTGAGCAGCCCGGAGGTCGACAATCCGGAGACGGAGCCGTAGGCGCATCGGTCGGCGGTCCAGGGCGGTGGTGATGCGGGGGACTCGCTCCCGGCTCAGCCGTCCTTGTAGGAGAACGCGACGGCGTGGCCGGCGAGCTTCTTCAGCGGGACGCGGCGGTGCAGGCCGGTCGCCAGTTTCTCGAGGGCGTCGAGCTCGGCCCGGTGGCCCAGCCGGCTCATCACGGCCCAGTGCGACGCATGCGGGGGGCGGCGCTCGCCGTCCCAGAGAGAGAAGCCGTCGGCGCCCGCTGCGTACAGCTCGCGGGCCATGGGCACCGACATGTCGCCGGGCATGACGCGCGGCTGCAGGTCGGGCCAGATGCGCAGGCCCGGCCGGGCCTGCGCACGCCAGCGCTGGATGAGGCCGGCCTCCACCGTGGGCGTGGGCATGAGGATGTCGACCAGGCCCTCGCGCAGCCAGGTGTCGACGTCGCAGTTGTAGCGGATGGGGTCGAACTGCTGCACCTGGTCGAACTTGTAGGGCATGCCGTAGACGGACACGGCGAGCTGGCGGCCGGGCTTCTCGTCGACCAGGGCGCGGACGTCGCGCAGGAACTGGGTGACGTAGCTGGCCCAGAGCCGGAGCAGGCGCGGGTCGTCCAGGGGCAGCTGGCGCGCGTCCTCGCCGTATTCGCGCCGGAAGGCGTCGACCACGGGCTGCTCGAAGAGGGCGAACGGCTGGCCGCGGTGGAAGTAGATCATGACGCCGTCGATGCCGTACTCCAGGGTTTCGCGCAGCAGGTCGAGCCAGTGCTGGCGCACCTCGGGGAAGGCGAGGCTGACGTTGTTGGTGAGGGTGCCGTCGCGGTCGCGCCGGGCCCACTCCGGATGCTCGCGGATGAAGCGGCCGCGACCGATCGGGGCGTCGACCATGGGCAGGCCCCGGCCCATCATGCGGAGCGCGGCGAAGATGCGGAGGCCGTGCTCGCGGGCGAGGTCGCGGAAGCACGCGAGCGGGTCGACCCAGGAGGGGTCCCAGCGGTTGCCGTCCTCGCCGACGTCGTTGATCCGGCTGCGGTAGGCGCTGAGGCTGCCGCGGATGCACTCGAACATCAGCGTCCCGACGTCGTTGTGCAGGAACGGGGCGATCTCGTCGCGGAACCAGTCGCGGCTGGTCGGATGGAAGGTGCGGGAGCCGATGGCGTGGCCCGTCAGCATGCCGGCGCACCACACGAGGGCGAGGTTGCGGGTGTCGGGCTGCGGCTGGAGGCGCCGCCACAGGGCGCCCTCCGCGTCGGCCACGGGCACGAGCTTGATATAGGCGAGGTTGGCGAGCCGGGCCCCGGCCTCGTCGGAGTAGGGCGGCTCCATGCCGGCGACGGTGATCCGCGTCGGGCCGGCGAACTCGCGCACGCACCAGAAGGTTTCCTGGATGCTGGTGTAGATCTGCATGCTCTTGCCGATGCGGCTGCCGCCGCCGTGGCCCTCCATGCCGGTCTTGAGCTTCCAGCCGGAGTCGACCTTCCACCCGGCCTCGAGCGCGAAGCGGGTGTAGCCGACGTCGTCGTCGAACTTGAGCTGCACCTGGCCGTAGATGGGCCAGGGCGAGTGATGGAGGTGGTCGCCGCCGGGCACCCGCGAGTAGTTGATGCCGGCGTACACGCGGTAGCGGCCGCGCGCCTCGACGGTGAGGGTGACGGGCGGCGCGCCCTCGTTGGGGTAGGCGAAGGCCATGGTGCCGGCGACGCCGTCCTCCGTCTCGTAGTCGACGAGGCTCCAGCGGCCGCGTGCGCGCTCGCGGGTGAGGGCGGCGGCGGGCGCGCAGCGGCTGAGGTCGGAGAAGTACAGGGGAGGCTGGTCGGGCATAGTGGGGCGGGCGGGCTAGCCGTCCTTGAAGGAGAAGCGCACGGAGAAGTTCCAGAGCTTCGTGAGCGGGTAGAAGCGGTAGAAGCCGGGAGCCTCGCGCTCGAGGAAGTCGAGGTCGTCGCGGTGGCCGAGGCGGCTCATCACGGACCATTCGCTGACGTGCGGCGGGCGGCGTTCGCCATCCCAGAAGCACAGGCCGTCGGCCCCGGCGGCGTAGAACTCGCGCGCGCGCCGCGCGCAGTCGGCGCCGGGCTGCATGCGGGGCATGAGGTCGGGCCAGATGCGCACGCGCGCGCCGCCCAGGGTCCGCCAGCGCGCGATGGCGGCCGGCGAGGCGCTCGGGGTGGGCATGAGGATGTCGACCAGGCCCTCGCGCAGCCAGGCGTCGACGTCGCAGTTGTAGCGCAGCGGGTCGTAGGCGTCGTCCGTGTCGAACTTGTAGGGCGCGCCGTAAAAGCAGACCCCGAGCTGGCGGCCCGGCCGCTCGTCGACCAGGGCGCGGAGCTCGCGGAGGAACTGGGTGACGTAACCCGCCCAGAGCCGGCGGAGGCGCTCGTCCTCCATGGGCACCTGGCGGGCGTCCTCGCCGTAGAGGCGGCGGAAGTCGTCGACGACCGGCTGCTCGAAGAGCACGAACGGCTGGCAGCGGTGGAGGTAGAGCACCAGGCCGTCGATCCCGTGGTCGAGCGCCTCGCGCGCCAGGGCGGCCCAGTGGGCGCGCACGCCGGGGAAGGCGAGCGAGACGTTGTTGGTGGCGGCGCCGTCGCGGTCGCATTTGGCCCACTGCGGGTGCTCCCAGTAGAAGCGGCCGCGGGCGATCGGGACGTCGATCATCGGGTAGCCGGGCCCCATCATCCGCATCGCCGCGAAGATCCTCATCCCGTGCTCGCGGGCGAGGTCGCGGAAGGCGGCGAGGGGATTGACCCAGGACGGGTCCCAGCCGCCGTCGGGCGCGCCGGTGTCGCCGACCTGGGTGGGGAACATGGCCAGGTTGCCGCGGATGGCCTCGAACACGAACGTGCCGATGTCGGTGCCGACGAAGGGGGCGATCTCGTCGCGGAACCACTGTCGGTTCGTCGGGTGGTACATGGGCGAGCCCATGGCGTGGCCGCTGATCATGCCGGCGCACCAGAGCATGGCGAGGTTGCGCGTCTCCGGGCGCGGCCGCAGCCGCCGCCAGGCGGCGAGCTCGTCGCCGGTCACCGGCACGAGGCGCAGGTAGCTGAGGTTGGCGAGCCGCGAGCCGGCGATGTCCGAGTAGGGCTCGGTCATCGGCGAGAGGTGGAGCCGGGTGGGCCCGTCGAAATCGCGGACGCGCCAAAGCGTCTCCTGGATGCTGGTGTAGACCTTGATGCTGCGCGCGACCTTGGCCTCGACGAGCTCGCCGTCCCAGCCGCCCTCGTAGGCGAAGCGGCTGTAGCCCGGCTCGTCGTCGAAGCGCAGCTGCACCTGGCCGTAGAGGGGCCAGGGCAGGTTGTGCAGGTGGTCGCCCGAGTCGAAGCGCGAGTAGTTGATCCCGACGTAGACGCGGTAGCAGCCGCGCACGTCGACGGGCAGGGTGATCGCCGGGGTGCCCTCGCCCGGCACGGCGAACACCATGGTGCCTTTCGTCTCGGGCGTCTCGTAGTCGATCAGGCGCCAGTGGCCGCGGCGCCGCTCCCGGGAGAGGAGCGACGCCGGCTCGCACCGGCTCATATCGGATAGGTAGATCTCGGCGGAGGTTTCAGGCATGGGGGACGGTGGCGGCGTCACTGACCGAAGTGATAACTGACGCCGAAGTAAACCGTCATCCCGGTGACATCGTAGCCCGGCTGGCTGTCCTGGCCGCCGAGGGCGTTGCGGTTGTAGGCGAAGAAAGTCCGGTTGGGCTCGTCGGTGAGGTTGCGGCCCTCGGCGAAGACGCCCCAGTTCGCGTTGATCTTGCAGCTGACCTTCGCGTCGAACTGGTGGCGGGCGCGCCAGAACTTGTCGATGAGCGGGTCGGCGCCGACGAAGGCGAGGGCGTCGTCCTGGTAGTGCCAGGCCACGCGGGCCTCGAAGCCGCGGTACTGGTAGTAGAGCTGGGCGTTCGCGACGAGGTCGGGCTGGAGGAAGAACGGGACCTCGTTGGCGCCGGTGGGGCGGTTGGCCAGGAGCTTGGCCTTCGACTCCATGAGCGCGACGTTGGTGGCCAGGCCGAGGCCGTCGAACGGAGCGGGCAGGAACGTGAGATCCTGCTGGTAGGTGATCTCGACGCCGCTGACATGGCTGCGCGGGGCGTTGTTCTTGGTTGCGATCGATAGCGACGAGAACTGGAAACCGCGGAAGGTGACGATGGGGATGCCGTTCACGGTGGAGCGGGTGTAATCCTTGCCCGCGAGGTTGACGTCGTCGGTCAGCGGGTTGTAGCCGAAGTCGTAGATCGCGTTCTTGATGTCCTTGTAGAACGCGCCGAGCGAGATCATGCCGCGGCCCTGCGCGAAGTAGTAGGCGACCGAGGCGTCGAAGTTCTGCGACTCGTAGGGCTCGAGGGACGGGTTGCCCTCCTGCAGCGAGCCGGTGTAGATGTTGGCGGCCGGACCGCTGTTGATCTGGAAGCTCCGGCCGATCGGGGCCATGTCCTTGTAATCGGGCCGGCCGATCGAGGTCGTGTAGGAGAGGCGCGCGAGAATGCGGTCGGAGACCTCCCAGCGGAGGTGGACGGCGGGCAGCACGTTGGTGAACGATTTGTCCACGGGGCCGTTGGGCAGGAGCGAGAAGGTGCCGTTGGCGCGCAGGTCCTGGAGGACGAACGCCGACATCTTGGCCTCCGTGTGCTCGACGCGGGCGCCGGCCACCAGCTTGACGCGGCGGGTGAGGTCGTAGTCGCCCATCACGTAGTAGGCCAGGATCTTCTCGGTGAGGTCGTAGTCGTCCTCCACCGAATTCTGGCGCGAGCCGTTGGTGTCGAAGGTCCAGGCGGACGGGTTCTTGATGGAAGTGGCCGGGTTGGGGGTGTTGGTCACCTCGTTGTACTGCTGGTCGAGCGTGGTGCCGATGTTCCGGGCGAACTCGGCGTCGAAGGCCGCCGTGTTGTGGGTGGCGCCGAGGTAGCGGGCGTAGAGGCCGTCCGCCGGGCCGATCGGGAAGCGTCCGACCAGGTCGGAGTTCATGATGCCGTAGGGCAGCCGGGTGGAGCCGTCCACGAAGGAGTCGGACAGGTAGAGGGTGGAGTTGGGCAGGTAGCGGAGCGAACGGTCGTCGACCGACTTGGCGCGGTCGAGCACCTTGACGCCGGCCTTGAGGAAGCCGGTCTTGCCGCCGAGCTCGCGGTCCCACTTGACGTTGAGGTCGTAGGTCTCGGTCTCCTCCTTGACGTGGGAGAACTCGTGCCGGATCCGGAAGAACGGGTAGAAGCTCAGGTCGCCGATGTCCCCCGTGCCCGGCCAGCCGCGCACCGGGTCGTCGAAGACGGTCCGGTAGATCGGGAAGAGCCCGGACGTGTTGATGCTGAACGTCGCGTTGCTCGGCACGTTGCCCAGCCCGTTCTGGAAGTTGTTGTTCGAGAATTCGTCGGCCAGCAGCACGCCGTTGGGCTTGTCCTCCTCGGCGCCGGTCAGCGTGATATTGCCGTCGATGGTCCAGGCTTCGTTGATCCGGCGGCGGCCGCCGATCGTCAGCTGGTCGACCGGCCGGTAGGTGTCGCCGTACTCCGTCTCGGTCTCCACGGCGCCGCGGGTCGTGAACATCTCGGTGGGCGAGAGGAAGCGGGTTTGGTTGACGTTGAGGTTGGCCGTCCGGAGGCGCAGCTGGCTCTTGCGGATGTATTCGCGGTAGTCGGTCTTGAAGCCCCGCACCCAGAACTCCGTGCCGTCGGCGGGGCGCCACTCGAAGTTGAGGTTGCCGCCCTTGCGCTCCTTGTTGCCGAGAAAGGTGCGCAGCGTCATGTCGGCGGACACGGCGATGACGCCGTAGGGGTTGGCGACGCCGTTGACGTCGAAATACTGGTTGGGGCTGCGGCCGAAGACGCGGTAGCCCTCGCGCGAGACCTCGAAGGAGGTGAAGTCGCGGTAGCTGTAGCTCGCGCCGATCACCAGGCCGAACTGGTTGCGCGCGCCGAAGGTGGTGCCGAAGTTAAAATCGCCCTCCTGGATGTCCCCGTTGGACTGGTATTCGTTGTAGCCCACCTTGCCCGAGCCGTAGAGAAACCAGCCCTTGTGGTCGAAGGCGGACGGGGCCGTGATGTTGATGGTGGCGCCGAGCCCCTGGGCGTCCATGTCGGGCGTCGCGGACTTGATGACCTCGATCGACTGCAGCGCGGACGAACTGAGCACGTCCAGCGGCGCGGCGCGGCCGGAGCGGCCGTCGACGTCGGAAACGCCGATGGTCTGGCCGTTCATGGTCACGTTGTTCAGCACCGGGTCGATGCCGCGGACCGAGATGTAGCGTCCGTCGCCGCCCCGCGAATTGGAGAGATACGCGCTCGGCAGCCGCTGCAGCGCCTCGGCCACGTTGCTGTCGGGGAGCTTGCCGGCCGCGTCGACCGACATGATTTCCTTGAGATTGGTGGCCCGCCGCTGGTCCTCCCGCGCCTTGGCCAGGCCCTGCCGGAAGCCTTCGACCTTCACCTTCTCCAACTCCAATACCTCCTCCGCGGGTCGTATTGGCTTCTCGGGCGCAACCTGCGCAAGCCCGGGCGATCCGGCGAGGATCAAGGAGGCCAGTAGAAAGCCAAGGGGGGGTAGGCTGCGATCAACACCATCGCGGGACGTGTCCGAGCGTGGCGGCATGGAAGTGCGTAACACTTTCATAGGGGTGGGGCTGGGGTTGGGGTTGGTCCTCGACTCTTTGCGGGTCGAGCGACGAGCCGTGATTTGGCTAAATTCAGATTGATAAGCAATGAAATTAATGAACATATGATAATAAGTTCAATATTTTCAGTGAAACTATATGGAAGTCTGTCCCGGCGCGTCTCATTCCAAATGACGATTTATGCCCTTGCTAAAGCAAATATTATGCGAATTTTCCGGTTTGCTGCCTGAAATCAGTCAATTCAACGGCCTATTTCGTATAAAGATTTCTGCCTTTTTTGAGGACGGAATTTAATGAAATAAACTACTTTCATACACCTCAAATCTCCCAACCGGCTTGTCACGCCGGCGTTTCTGGTGGGAAATGGGGTGAGGAAAGCGGTATCGGGGATCCGGGCCGTTCTGGAGGAAAGGCGGATGCGCGCATGGGGGTGGCGGCTCGAGCGCGCCTAATTTCAGGGCTGCCGACGAGAGGAACAGACCGGACAAAATCTCCGGGAGTGAACGGCGGCGTGAGCTGATCGGCCGGCATATTCATCAGAATCCCCTCGTTATTATATTGCGATTCATCGACATCTAAGGAATATTGCACACGAGGTTCAATGAACAAACCCGTAACCTTGGCAGACGTGGCGAAGGCCGCCGGTGTAGCGGTGGGGACCGCTTCGCGCGTCCTCAACAATTTCACCGATGTCAGTCCGGACTCCCGGCAGCGCGTTTTGGAGGCGGTGGCGCGGCTTCGTTACCAGCCGTTGCGCAAGCGCCAGAATTCGGGCGGCGGGCGCGGGCGGGCGGGCCAGCGTTCCCACAACATCGGCCTGGTGTATCTGGGCATGGACGACACCCTGCTGCATGTGCCGGTGCTGACCGAGGTGCTGCATGGCATCGAGTCGGCGATCACCCTGATCAACGGCAACCTGCTCTTCGCGAACCTGCCCAATGCCGACCATGTGCCGGCTTTCCTGAAGGAGAACCAGGTCGAGGGCCTGATCGTGAAGACGTCGCAGTACAGCGCGCTGCCGGACGTGGAAAGCAATTCGCTCATCAAAAACATCCTTCGTTTCCCCCTGGTCTGGACCTGGGCCAAGCCCGAGGGCGCGCCGGGCGACCTGTGCAGCTTCAATCATGAGAGCGCGGCGCGACTGGTGGCCGGCCACCTCCTCGAGCGCGGCCACCGCCGCGTGGCTTTCCTGAATCCCAAGAAGGGCAAGTCTTCGCTCGAGCACATCAAGAAGGAGTTCATGTTCGCCTGCGGGCAGCGGGAGATGGCGCTCACGCTCCTGGAGTCCGCCAGCCCCCGCGTGACCGCCTGGCCGGAGCCGGCGCTCACCAGCCACGAGGAGCTGCTGCCGCTGGTCGACCAGTGGCGGGCGATGGATGCCGCGGTCCGGCCGACGGCCATCTTCCTGCCCGCCGACAACATCGTGGTGCATCTCTACACCGCGCTCGAGCGCCGCGGGCTGCAGGTCGGGCGCGACGTCAGCGTCATCTCCTGCAACAACGAGAAGTCCGTGGTGCGTGCGCTGAAGCCGTCCCTGACGACGATCGACGTGGGGGCGCAGCGCATCGGCACGCGGGCGGTCGAGCAGCTGCTCTGGCGGCTCCGCAACCCGCTTGACGACTCGATCCAGACCGTGCTGCTCGAGGCCACGCTGGTCCCGGGTGATTCGGTCGCGCGGATCTAGCCGCGCTGGCCGGCTGCGGGGGCCGCCCAGTATGACACTCTCGGCCCTCAACTCCCGGCGCCGCTTTGGCCTAAGTTGGGGTTGATCCGCGGTCGTCCGACGGACGACCTCCCTCATGCCTCCCCCCGTCCTGCAACGCCTCGCCGCCGTCCTGTCTCCCGACCGCATCCTCGCGGGCGCGGCCCAGCTGGCGGCCTATGAGAGCGACGGGCTGACGGCGTACAAGGCGCGGCCGCTCGCGGTGGTCATTCCGGAGTCGGCGGACGAGGTCGTCGCGGTCGTGCGCTTCTGCCGCGACGAGCGGCTGCCCTTCGTCGCGCGGGGCAGCGGCACCAGCCTCTCCGGCGGCTCGCTCCCGGTGGCGGGCGGCATCGTCATCACGCTCAACCGGCTCAACCGCATCCTCCGTCTCGATCCGGACCAGCGGATCGCGGTGGTCGAGCCCGGGGTCGTCAACGCGCACGTCTCCGTCGCGGCTCTGCCCCACGGCCTCTACTACGCGCCCGATCCCTCGAGCCAGCCGATCTGCACGATCGGCGGCAACGTGGCCTTCAATTCCGGAGGCGCGCACTGCCTGAAGTACGGGATGACCTCCAACCACGTTCTCGGACTCAAGGCCGTGCTGGCGACCGGCGAGGTGGTGACCTGGGGCGGGGCGAGCCGCGAGCAGGCCGGCCCCGACTGGTGCGGGCTGTTCGTCGGCAACGAAGGCCTGTTCGGCATCGCGCTGGAGGTCACGCTCCAGCTGCTGCCGCGGCCCGAGAGCTACCACACCGTGCTGGCCGGCTACCGCACGCTCGAGCTGGCGGGCGACGCCGTCTCGGCGATCGTGGCCAGCGGCCTGCTGCCCGGGGCGATCGAGATGATGGACGCCCTGGCGCTCGAGGCGGCGGTGGCCGCCGTGCACGCCGAGTACCCGCCGGGCTGCGAGGCGGTCCTGATCGTGGAGCTCGAGGGGCCGCGGGAGGTGGTGGCGGCGGATCGGGTCCGGCTGGACGCCATCCTCGCGGCGAGCCGCGCCGTCGAGGTGCGCGTGGCGCGGGACGCCGACGAGCGGCTGGCGATCTGGAAGGGCCGGAAGAGCGCCTTCAGCGCCGTGGGCCGGCTGTCGCCGGACTTCATCGTGCAGGACGGCGTCGTGCCGCGCCGGCGGCTGGGCGAGGCGCTGCGGCGGATCGACGAGATGACGCGCGCGGCCGGGCTGCGCTGCGCCAACGTGTTTCATGCGGGCGACGGCAATCTCCATCCGCTGATCCTCTACGATGGCCGGCAGCCGGGCGCGCTGGAGCGCGCCGAGGAGCTGGCGGGCCGGATCCTCCGGATGTGCGTCGCGATGGGCGGCTCGATCACCGGCGAGCACGGGGTCGGCGTGGAGAAGCGCGACTACCTGCCGGACATGTTCACGCCCGACGAGGTCGACTGCCTCCGGCGGCTGCGCGAAGCCTTCGACCCGCTGGGCATCGCCAATCCCGGCAAGATGTTCCCCGCGGGCGAGGCCTCCGCGCGGCCGGCGCACGGGCTGCACCCGCTCGAGCGGGCCGGGGTGATCTCCCGCGTATGACCGCGACCCCCGCCAGTCTGGCCGAGCTCCAGGACGCCGTGCGGGCGGCGCCGCGCGTCCTGGCCGTCGGCGCCGGCACCAAGCCGCGCCTGGCCGCAGCGGCCGACGGGACCCGGCGCATCTCGACCGTGCGGCTGCGCGGCATCACGGAATACGAGCCCGACGAGTACACCTTCACCGCGCTGGCCGGCACGCCGGTGCGCGAGATCGCGGCGGCGCTGGCGGACCGGGGACAGTACCTGCCGTTCGATCCGCCCCTGGCCGCCGCGGGCGCCACGCTGGGCGGCACGGTGGCGGCGGGCCTCAGCGGGCCGGGGCGGTTCCGGTACGGCGGGCTGCGGGACTTCATCCTCGGCGTGCGCTTCGTCGACGGCGACGGCCGCCTCCTGCGCATGGGCGGCAAGGTCGTCAAGAACGCGGCCGGCTTCGACCTGCCGAAGTTCTTCGTCGGCAGCGCCGGCCGCTTCGGCGTGCTCGGCGAGCTGACTTTCAAGGTGTTCCCCCGCCCGGCCGCCCGCCTGACGCTGCGGCTGCCCGCGGCCGGCCCCGCGGAGATCGCCGCGCGGTTTTCGGCCATCGGCCGCGCGCGCTGGGAGGCCGAGGCCCTCGAGGCCGTGCCGCGCAACGCTGCGGTCTACCTCCGGCTGGCCGGTCCGGCGCCGGCGCTCGCCGCGCTGGCCCGCGAGGTGCTGGGCCGCTGGCCGGGCGAGGTCCTGAGCGAGGGCACGGCCGCGGAATTCTGGGCCGGCGTCGGCGAATTCGCCTGGGCCCACCCCGGCGGCCTGCTGGCCAAGGTGCCGCTGGGGCCGGAACAGCTGCCGGCGCTGGCCGCCCTGGCGGCCGGCCTCGCGGATGGCCGCGTGCATTTTGGCGCCGGCGGCAGCCAGGCCTTCCTCTCGCTGCCCGCGGGCGGGGAACCCGCGCGCCTGGACGCCGGCCTGCGGGACCTCGGGCTGGCCGGCCTGACCCTGCGCGGCGACGCCCCGCTGCGGCTCGGCCGGGTCGCCGACCCGGCCGTCGCGGCGGCGGTCAAGCGGGCGCTCGACCCGGCCGGACGCTTCCCTGCGCTGGATCCTTCCTAGATGCAACACGCGATCAAACCCGAGCAGCACGGCCCGCTGGGCGCACCGATGGCCCAGGCGGTGCAGAGCTGCGTGCACTGCGGCTTCTGCCTGGCCGCGTGCCCGACCTACCAGGAGCTCGGGCAGGAGATGGACTCGCCGCGCGGCCGCATCCTGCTGATGAAGGAGGTGCTCGAGGGCCAGCTGCCCTGGGCGGCGGCGCAGCCCCATGTGGACCGCTGCCTCGGCTGCCTCGCGTGCGAGCCCGCGTGCCCGAGCGGCGTGCCGTACCGCGACCTGATCAGCCCGTTCCGCGCGCTGGCCGCGCCGCAGGCGCGGCGTCCGTTCGGGGCGCGCCTGCGCCATTTCCTGGCGGCGCGGACGCTGCCGTACCCCGCGCGCTTCCGGCTGGCGGCGCGCCTCGGCCAGGTCGGCCGGCGGTTCGCCGCCCTCGTGCCGCGGGCGCTGCGGCCGATGGTCGACCTGCTGCCCGCAGCGCTGCCCCCCGCGGCGGCGCTGCCCACGGTGACGCCGGCCCGGGGCGAGCGCCGGGCGCGGGTGGCCCTGCTGGCGGGCTGCGCGCAGCAGGTGCTGGCGCCCGACATCAACGCCGCCACGATCGAGGTCCTCGCGCGGAACGGCGTGGAGGTCGTCGTGCCGCCCGCGCAGGGCTGCTGCGGCGGCCTGGCCTGGCACACCGGCGACCTGGCGGCGGCGCAGGCCTTCGCGCGCCGCAACCTCGCGGCCTTTCCGGCGGACGTCGACGCGATCGTGACCAACGCGGCGGGCTGCGGCTCGGCGATGCACGAGTACCACCTGGTGCTGCGCGGGACGCCCGACGAGGCCCGCGCCGAGGCGTTCCGGCACCGGGTGCAGGATGTCAGCGTGTTCCTGGCCCGGCTCGGCCTCCGCGCCGCGCCGCGCGGCCCCGGCCGCCCGCGCCGGATCGCGTACCACGACGCCTGCCACCTCGCCAACGCCCAGGGCGTGCGCCGCCCGCCGCGGGAGCTGCTGCAGGCGATCCCCGGCGTGGAGCTCCGCGAGCTGGCCAACGCGCACCTCTGCTGCGGCAGCGCCGGCACGTACAATCTCGACCAGCCGGAGATCGCGGCCGCGCTCGGCCGGCAGAAGGCGGCGGCGGTCATCGCCACCGGGGCCGAGGTGGTCGCCACCGGCAACATCGGGTGCCTGACCCAGCTGCAGGCGCACCTGCGCCAGGCCGGATCCGCCATCGAGGTGCGGCACACCATGCAGGTGCTGCGCGACGCCTGAAGGAGCACGTGCCCATGCCCCGTCCGACTCCGTCGTCCCGCTTCCGCGCCCTCTTCGCCGCCATGGCCCTGGGCGCGGCGTGGCCGGCCGGCGCGGCGCCGGCGGCCGAACCGCCCGCTTGGCGCCAGGCGATGGCCGAGGTCGCGATCCCGTGCAGCGACGGCGCGACCCAGCCGGCGCTTTGGTACGTGCCGCCCGGACCGGGCCCGAAGCCGCTGCTCGTCGGCCTGCACACCTGGAGCTCGCAGTACGACACGCCCGGGCAGGTCGAGGACTATTTCGCCTGGTGCGCCGCGCAAGGCTGGGCGCTGCTGCAGCCGAACTTCCGCGGGCCGAACAACATCCCGCCCGCCATGGGCAGCGACCGGGCGGTCGCCGACGTGGTGGAGGCGGTGGCCTGGGCGCGGCGGCAGACCGACCTCGACGACACGCGCCTCTACCTGCTCGGGGCCAGCGGGGGCGGGCACATGACGCTCCAGGTCGTGGCGCGGCACCCCGAGATCTGGGCGGGCGCCTCCGCCTGGTGCGGCATCACGGACATCACCCGCTGGTACGAGGAGCTCGCGCAGTCGCCGAATCCCTACCACTATCTGGAATACATCCGCGGCGCGCTGGGCGGCGCGCCGACGACGGACGAGCGGCGACGCGCCGAAGCCTGGCGCCGTTCGCCGCTCAGCCGCCTGGCGCACGCCCGGGGCGTGCCGCTCGACCTCAACCACGGGCTCCACGACGCGGGGGTACCGTTCACCCACGCGCTGCG
Organism: Opitutaceae bacterium; assembly: GCA_016795545.1. Classification (GTDB taxonomy): domain Bacteria; phylum Verrucomicrobiota; class Verrucomicrobiia; order Opitutales; family Opitutaceae; genus Lacunisphaera. Next base: position 24,400 of record JAEUGX010000004.1, on the reverse strand, counting down.
CGCGTTTGATGCGGTGGTGCCCGAGGCGGACCGGCTGGATCCGGCCGGCCTGCGGCTCGCGCTGGCGGAGGTCCGGCTGCCGCCGGCGTGGCCCGCGGCCCCGGCCGACCCGACCTACGGCGCCAAGCGGCCCCTGTTCCGCCGGACCGCGGGCAGCACGCGGGTGACGATCTTCGACGGCGGGCACGAGATGGTCTACCAGGCCGCGCTCAACTGGCTGTCCCGCCAGCGCCGCGGCCGGCCCGCGGTGTGGGACCTGCCGGACTTCATCCGGCTCGAGGTCGCCGGGGCCGCGAGCGGAAAGTAGGCGCCAGGCCGGTGTCCGCGTTCAGACCAGGCTCTTGACCGTGCCGCCGAGCACGAAGCGGGGGAACATGAGGTTCGGCTCCGGCGGCAGGTAACCCTGGCCCACCATCTGCAGCATGAGCCGGGTCAGGCGGTGGTTGAACGAGTCGCCGTCGAACGCGTAGTGGGCGATCGGCGGCAGGGTGTTCAGGAAGAGCGTGTCGAAGTCGCGCGAGATGAGCGACACGGTGTCCGGCACCGTGAGGCCGCGCTTGAGCAGGTAGAGGACGACGATGAACATGTGCGACGGCTTGGCCACGAGGAGCGCGGTGGGGGCCCGGGGCGAGTTGAAGAGCGCGTCGAGCTTGGCGCTGATGTTCTGGGCGGTGCCGTTGTGGCGGAGGATGACGGCGCGGGCGTCGTCGGACCGGGCGCGCTGGTCGACGGCCTCGAGGAAGCCCTGCTCCCCGGCCAGGTCGCCGGCGACCCCGCTGTCGGGCACCACCAGGGCCATGCGCCGGTGGCCCTTGCCGAGGAAGATGCCGGCCGCGTGTCGGCAGACCGAGCGCTGGTCGACGTCGAGCGAAGGCAGCTGCACGGACGGGTGGCAGGAGCCGAGGACGAGCGCCGGGATGGAGTGGGAGGCGAACCACTGCTGCAGCTCCTGGCTGACCGACAGCAGCACGCAGCAGAAGACCCGGTTCTGCCGCAGGAAGGTTTCGAGCTTCCGGCGCTGGGCGACCGCGCCCCGGGCCTGGCAGACGAAGATCTCGGTGACGAAGCCGTGCTCGGCCAGGTGCGCGCGCATCTCGCTGATGCTGTGATACGAAGCAATGGACATGAACGGCACCGGCTCGTGGGTGACGATGACCACCAGCCGGTTCTGGACCGCTACGGGCGGCCGGGGCCGGGCGATGATCCGGTTGCGCCGCCCCTGGCGGATGTCGATCAGGCCGTCCTTGGCCAGCAGGTGCAGGGCCGTCCGGATCGTGGGCCGGCTGACCTGGAACATCTCGCACAGGCGGCGCTCGCTCGGCAGGAACTCGTTCCAGGAGCCATCGTTAATGCCCTTCCGGATGGCGGCGGCGGCTTGGGATGAGAGGGAGGTGCGTTTGGGGATGTCGAGCACGGCGGGTTATCTGCTCACAACGCTTTACCAGTAGATTGAGCTAGTTCGAGGAAAAGCGGTGAGTCTAGCTCATTGCCCGATGAAATCGTCCTCTGTCATACATTTCTGGTCGGCCACTCCGACCCCCCTCACCGCCGACCGTCGGGTCGACGACGCCTCCGTGGAGCGGATGGTGCGGGATGCCTTGGCGAACCGGATCACCGGCTTGTTCCTGGGCGGCACCTGCGGCGAAGGCCCCTGGCTGCCCAATCGCGAGCGGAGCCGGCTGGTCAAGGCGGTGGCCGCCGCCGCGGGCGGGCGGCTGGAGCTGATCGCGCAGGTCTCGGACAATTCGGTGGCGCGGATCGTCGACAACATGCGGGACGCGGCCGAGGCCGGCGCCACCATGGTGATGATCGCGTCTCCCGCCACGCTGCTGAACGGCACCCCGGACCGGATCGCGGCCCATTTCGAGGAGGCGGTGGCCGCGAGCCCGCTGCCCGTCGGCATCTACGACCTCGGCGCCCACCGGCCCCACGCCATCCCGGTCGACCGGCTGAAGCGCATCCTGCTGCTGCCCAAGGTCCGGCTGGTGAAGGACAGCTCCGGCCAGCCGGAGCGGCAGGCGGCCGCGCTCGCCGCCCGCGCGGAAAAGCCGTCGCTGCTGCTGTTCAACGGCGATGAGTTCGCCTGCCTCAAGTACCTCGAGGCCGGTTACAACGGCTTCATGTTCGGCGGCGCCGTCGCCGTCGGCCCGCACATGCACCGCATCGCGGAGCTCTTCCTGGCCGGCCGGCTCGACGAGGCCCGCGCGGCGGACGAGGAGATGCGCCAGATCCTCTACGCGATCTACGGCGGCAAGAACATCAGCTGCTGGCTCACCGGCCTCAAATACTACATGGTGCGCAAGGGCATCTTCGCGACCACCGAGAGCTTCCTCGGCTATCCGCTCACCGACGAGTGCCGCGCCGCCATCGAACGCTACGTGCAGACCGGCTCCCTCCGCTAAATTCACCCCGCCATGAACGACGCCCACGACAACCCGCAGGTCTGCCACTTCACCCGTTCCTTCATCCGCTGGCGGATCGACACGGTCAAGCGGATGCCGACCACCGTCTCGCGTCCGCCCCCGACGACGCTGAACGACGTGCGCATGCCGCTCGAGTGCCTCGCCACGGTCACGCGCTCCGGGCGGTCCGAAACCTTCGGGCTGGGCGCCTCGTGCAAGACGGAGCAGGTGTTCGTGGAGCGCGACGTCTGGCACCAGCCGAACGCGGACATGCTCGCCATCAGCGGCGCCGGCCAGTTCCTCATCCTCTCGCGCTTCGACCGGGCCGAGAAGGGCATCATGCTCAACCCGCCCAGCCTCGGCCGGCAGCCCGAGCGCAACAGCGTGGACCCGGTGCAGGCCTTCGATACCCATTCGCTCGACCTGCTCCGGCGCCCGGCGCGGCGCCTGGACTCGATCGAGGCCATCATCGACGTGTATCGCGGCACGCGCGAGGTGGTCGCCCGCACCTCCTACGCCATCCCCGGCGGCGAGGTGACGGTCGAATACCCGGTCAAGACCGTGAACTACAGCGACCGGCACCGTTACTACCAGGTGGACACCGGCCCCGTGCTCTTCTTCGGCGAGGCCACGGGCCCGAAGACGATCGAGCACCTGCACCTCGCGTTCGTCGCCCACCTCGGCGGCGCGTGGGCGGAGTTCCTGGTCTGCCGGCCGACGCCCCTGGAGAACTTCCCCGTGTCGGTGCACCACTACAGCGACAGCCGCCGGGTGGACGCCCGGAACTCGCTGTGGGTGGTCGAGGACTGAGGGGACGAGGTGATGAGGGTTGAGAGATGAGTGATGAGAGTTGAGTGATGCGCTCCCTTCGCCGGGCGGGCTTTCCACGGCAAACGTCCGTGCCGGGGACGAAGGTGGGGTGGGCGCGGCGGGCCGGGGTGATCCGCAAACGTTTTTTCGCCCGACGGCGGGCGCTTACACCATGAAAAAGATGCTCCGACTGATTCTGTCGCTGCTGGCCCTGGGGCCGGCGGCTTTGCTGGCGGCGGCTGACTTCGGTTTCGCGCGGACGATCGATCCGCGCTGGTTTCCGGACGACGCGCGGCAGTGGTCGGGTTATGAGCGTTCGGTGCTGGTGACGGACCTCGGCCGGGCCGAGCCGGCCGCCGCGCTGGTCACGGGCCGGCGGGAGAAGGGGAAGTGGAAGGTCATTCCCTTCGCGACCGCCGGCTTCTCGGGCCGGGCGTTGTCGGCCTACCGGGCCACGGCGCCGGCGCCCGTGAGCGTGGCGCTCGACCGGACGGGCTGGCACGCGGTCTACGTCGGGCTCAGCACCGTCTCGGGCGGGCTGCACGTCGCGCAGAAGAGCGGCGTCCGGGCCCGGCTGGGCCGCGCGGAAGTCTACCGCCGCGTGGGCAACAACCTCGCGCTGCTCGAGCCGCGCCGGGACGTGATCCAGGAGCAGTTCCTCACGCTGGCGGACCTGCGCGCGGGCGACACGGTGGAGTTCGCGCCGATCCCGGACACGGCGGCCACGATCGCCTACGTCCGCCTGGTGCCCGTCACCGAGCCCGAGCGCCAGGCGTGGGAGCGGGACCTGGCGCGGACCGAGACCCGCACGACCGTGGCCACCTTCGACGGCCATTCCTGGATCTGGCCGCACCACCCGCGCCGGGCGGCCGAGCTGGAGGAGAATTTCACGGGCCTCGAGCAGACCGATTTCGGCCAGTGGTGGTTCGGCGTGCTGGGGGCGGACCTGGTGTGCTATCCCTCGAAGATCGGCACGATCGCGGGCGAGGGCACGGAGGACTTTCCGACGGAGCACCACGAGGCCTTCGCGAAATCCGTGCAGGCGCTGGTCGCGAACGGCGTGAACCCGCTGACGGTGGCGAGCCGGGCGGCGCGGCGCCAGGGGCGCGAGTTCCACGTGTTCGTGCGGCCGCAGGCCTGGGGGGCGTCGATCCCGTTCGAGGAGACCTTCAACAGCCGCTTCTACCTGGATCATCCCGAGTGGCGGTGCGTCGACCGCGAGGGCCGCCGCACCATGCTGATGAGCTACGCGGTGCCGGAGGTCCGGCGCCGGGTGGTCGACATCCTCCGGGAGGCGGTCGAGATGTCGGGCGCGGACGGGGTCGGGTTCTTCTTCAACCGCGGCATGCCGCTGATGCTCTGGGAGAAACCCTTCGCCGACCAGTTCCGCGCCGAGTACGGCCTCGAGATCATGAGCGTGGACGCGGAGGATTTTCGCATCTACGCGCTGCGCGCGAAGATCATGACGGGCCTCCTCCGCGACGTGCGCGCGATGCTCGACGAGGTGGGCCGGGCCCGGGGCGGCCGGCGCCTGAGCATTTCCGCCGCGACCCTCACGCAGGAGCGCTTCAACGAACGTTACGGGCTCGACGCGGCGACCTGGGTGCGGGAGGGGCTCGTCGACCAGCTCGCGCCGATCGTGGCGTTCCACGCCGGCGACGGCGTGAGCAAGTACGCGCCGCCGGACATTCCCTACTACCGCCGCATCACCCGCGGCACGCCGGTGCGGGTCCTGCCGGTGGTCGTCGCCTGGGAGACCAAGCTGTGGACCGCGGGGCCGCCGGAGGAGACCTGCAAGCTGATCCTGCGCTGGTACGACGAGGGCGCGCACGGCATCACGCTCTGGGACCCCGAGGTGGCCAAGGCCTACGGCAGCAACGTGCACGAGGGCAACGCCATCGACCTGCTGGGCTACCTGGGGCACCGCGCGCTCATCGCGCACTGGAGCCGGCACGGGGTGCCGCTGCCCAACCGGTTTCCGCTGACCAGGCTCGACGAGAACGAGTACAGCCCGTGGTGGCCGAGCATCGGGTACTGAACGGCTACGCCGGCAGCCGCTGCAGCGCCCGCTGGATCTCGGCGCCCATCTCCGCGGCGGAGTTGAGCGGCTGCTCCGGGTCGGCGACCGGGGTGACGCGGCCGTCGGCGGGATTCCAGTCGACGGCGCCGTAGCGCGCGGGCGCCGCCGAGCCGCGCAGGACGGCCTCGTAGACATCGCCGCCGTTGTAGTGCCAGAATTCGTACGGATACTCGTAGAAGCCGTGCTCGCGCATCAGCGCGGTGATCTCGCGCCGGTTCCGCTGCGCCTCGGCCGACACGAAGGGCGAGGCCATCGGCGTGAGCTCCGACATCTCCAGGTAGGGGGCGCCGCGGTCGACCTCGCGGCCGTCGTCGGCGCGAAATACGGAAAGGTCGATCGCGCTGGCCGACATGTGGGTCCCCACCTTGGGCCGGAGGGCGACCAGCGCCATGCTGCGACGCAGGAAGAAGTCGGACGTCGGCAGCTCGCCGGCGAGCTCCCAGCGGAGGGTCCGGAGGATCGCGTCGAAGATGGCCGGATGCCGGGCGAGGTGCCGCTGCATCTCGCGCGTGCGGTAGCCGTCCTCGACGTGCATGACCCAGCCGCGCCGGTTCATGGCGGCGGCGGCGGCGAGGAAGCCCGGGACGAGGCCGGAGCGCAGCCGGTGGATGCGGGGCAGGCCGAGCGCGTGGGGGCGGGTGGAGAAACCGACCCGCACGCCGGCGGCCCGGGCGGCATCCGGCAGCTCGACGAGCGGCTCGCCGCACTCGGCGACCGGCTGCCGCGCCGCGCGCAGCATGAAGTCCCGGGCGGCCTCGAGTTGCTCGGCCCAGTAGGCGCGGCGGGCGTCGGCGTCGGACATGCGGTTCCCAGCTTAACGCTGGCCGCGGGAAGGCAACGGGCAAGTGGCGGGCGCGCCGGAGCGCGCCCGCCGCCGGCTCACTCGAAGTCGAGGGTCACCGACCGCAGGACGGGCAGGCCGCCGCCCGGGTTCTCGAGAATGGCTTGGAACTGGACCCAGGGGCCGCGCAGCGCCAGGCCGGAGTCGGGCGCGTTTTCCCAGGGGGCCTGGGCCAGCGCGGCCGCGGAGGCGGCGGAGCGGACCTGGAGGCGGACCGCGGTGCCGGGCGGCGTGTCGGCGTTCCACGCGAGCTTCCGGAGGCGCTTGGCGGCCGGGAACGCCTTGGCCGGCGACACGTAGGCATGCTGCGGGCGCCGGTCATAGATGTTGCCGGGATCGACCACCGTCATCAGGTGCGGACCCTTGGCGGGGAGCTCGAGCCGGCGGTCCGGCGAGAAGCCCTCGGGGCCGCCCCAGTAGAGGTAGGAGTCGTTGCGGTGGCTGCCGTCCTTGTGATGGTTGGCGAAGAGCAGGTCGGTCCAGCCGTCGCCGTTGTAGTCGATGGTCATGACACCCGAGGCCGAGTTGGTCGGCAGCAGGATCCGGTTCTCGGCGGTGAAGCCCTGGGGGCCCTGGAAGTAGACGTAGGACGGGAACTGGCGGTGGACGCCGCCGTGGTAGGAGGAGATCGCCAGGTCGAGGCGGCCGTCGTTGTTGAAGTCGGCCACGCCCGCGTCGGCCAGGCCGATGCCCGGCAGGACGTCGCGGCGGTCCGCGCTGAAGCCGGCGGCCGAGCCCCAGAAGATGAACACGTCGCCCTCGGGCGAGCCGCCGAACGAGCGGCTCTTCTTCTCCGGCGCCGGGTGCTTGTCGTACATGTTGGGCACGATGAGCTCCAGGTAGCCGTCGCCGTTGAGGTCGGCCGTCTCCAGCGTGACGGGGGAGCGCACCGGCAGCTCGGAACGGCGGTCGGGGGTGAAGCCCTGGGCGCTGTTCCAGAAGATGACCACCTTCTCCTCGATGAAGAGGGGGAAGGCCACGTCGAGCCAGCCGTCTTTGTTGAAGTCGCCGAGCGTGTGGAAGCGGATGCCGCTGACGGGCAGGGCGGTGCGCGCCGCGGTGGAGAAGCCGCCGGCGCTGCCGTAGTACACGTGCGTGCGGTCGGAGCCCGGCTGCCACTCGCTCAGCATCAGGTCGAGGTGGCCGTCGCGGTTGAAGTCCGCCACGCGGGCCGACACGGCGTAGTTGCTGATCACCGGCGTGCGGTGCTCGCGGCGGTAGCCGCGGTCGTCGCCCCAGTAGAGGGAGACGCCGTCGCGGCCGGGAATGACGAGGTCGGGGCGGCCGTCGAGGTTGAAGTCGGCGGCGGAATAACCGTCGGGCCCGATGGTCTCCACCTCGATGCGGCGGGACGCGGCGAAGACCGCGGGATCCCGCGGGTCGGAGAGGTACAGGCTGGCCGGGGTCTCGGCGTCGGTGCCGTCCTGCTTGTTGATGAAGATCAGGTCATTGCGCCCGCGGTTGTTCAGGTCGGCGGTCAGCACCGCGGCCGCGCCGGAGGTCGGCAGGCCCTGGCGGTTGCCGGCGGAGGGCCCGGTGGGTCCGCCCCAGTACACGTAGGAGTCGATGTCGAACCGGCTGCCCGCATTGGAGTTGGCGAACGCGAGGTCGACGTGTCCGTCGCGGTTGAGGTCGGCGGCGAGCACGGCGCGGGCGTTTTGGGTCGGCAGGGTCAGTCGCCGGCGGTGGAGGAAGCCCTCGGGGGAACCCCAGTAGACGAACGAGGCATCACCCTGGCTGTTGGCGAAGACCAGGTCGACGCGGCCGTCGCGGTCGAGGTCGGCGATCGCGGCGTCCGTGCCCGCGACGGTCGGCAGCCCGGTGCGGCGGGCGGGATCGAGGCCCGTGGCCGCATTCCAGTAGATGAAGGAGTCGAGCTGGACGGTGTCCACCATGTTGTAGATCCCGCCCTCGCGGCCCTTGAGGCGCTCGCCGTTGACCAGCACGAGCTCCGGCCGGCCGTCGGCGTCGAGGTCGCCGAGGGTCACGGCGGTGCTGCCTTCGCCCGGCAGGAAGAGGCTGCGGGCGGCGGCGTAGCCGTCGCGTCCGCCCCAGAAGACCCGGGCGCCGGCCTCGCCGGCCTCGTTGCCGGCGCTGACGAACACGAGGTCGGGCGCTCCGTCGCCGTTGAGGTCGCCGACGGCGACGTCGCGGCCGTTGACGGTGGGCAGGTCCGTCCGGCGCTCGGGGGAGAACTTCCCGGCGTCATTCCAATAGATGTACGAGGCCTTGGTGTAGTCGACGGCCACGTGGTAGGTGCGGCCGTTGTTGGCCACGACGATCTCGGGCCAGCCGTCGCCGTTGAGGTCGGCGGCTACGACCGCCTCGGCGCCCTGGGTGGGCAGGAGGAGCTTGCGGTCCTTGCTGAAGCCGTCCTTGCCGCCGAGGTAGACGTAGGCGTTCAGCTCGTTGCGGGCGCCGTTGTAGCCGCTCACCACGACGAGGTCGAGGAAGCCGTCGCGGTTGAAGTCAGCCACCGCCGCGTCCTTGCCGCCCTCGGTGGGCAGGTGGCTGACCTGCTGCAGGCCGTAGCCCGGCTGGTCCCAGTAGATGGCCAGGTCGATCATCTCACCGTAGGCGTGGTTGCACGGGAGGAAGATGTCGGGCCGGCCGTCGCGGTTGAAGTCGAAGGCGTTGATGAGGCGCACGGTGCCGTCGGCGGCGGCGTAGATGTCCGCGCCGGCGTCGGGCAGGGTGCCCTCGCTGAAGGCGCGGAACGAATCGAGCTGCCAGCGCACGGGCTGGGCGGCGGTGGGCAGCGAGGCGGCGGCGAGGACGCACGCCGCGCCGGCGGCGCGGAACGGGAGGCGGAGGAGGCTGCGCATGAGCGGAGGAGGGGGAGGGGGGGGACGGGGGTTATTATTTGAGCTGCACGCTCACTTTGCGGACGACGGGATAGGCGTCGCCGTTGGCGCTGAGGAGGTCGAGCCGGTACTGGAGCGCGCGGTCGCCCGCGGCCAGGTCGAAGGCGTCGCCCGCCACGGGGCGCCAGGGCGCCGCCTCGAGCCCGGCGGCGTCGGCGGCGCTGCGGACCTGGAGCCGGACGCGCGCGCCGTGGGGCGCGGCCGCGTCGACCGCGATCCGGCCGCCGCGGCTGGCGCCCGTCCAGGCGTGCACCCGCGAGGTGAAGTTCTCCTCGTTGCGCCGGTGGACGATGTTGCCGATGTCCTGTACCCAGCCGTAGTGCGGGCCGATCACGGGCAGCCAGGTCACGCGTGGCGACTGGAAGCGCTTGCCGTCGTTGTAGAAGATCGGGGTCTCGACGACGTGGCCGGGATCGACCGAGTGGGCGGCGAAGGCCAGGTCCAGCTTGCCGTCCTGGTCGAAGTCGGCGATGGTGACCTCAGAGGCCGAGTCGACGATGAGCGAGGTCCGGCGGCGGGCGGCGAAGCCCTCGGCGGAGCCCCAGAAGATGTAGGAGGGCAGCTGCTCGCGCGACAGCTCGCCGTGGTAGTGGGGCGACACGAGGTCGAGGAAGCCGTCGCCGTCGACGTCCGCGACCGCGATGCCGACCGGGGTCATGGCGGGCAGCCACTGCGAGGCGGACTGTTTCCAGCCGCCGGGCCCGCCCCAGAAGATCGAGAGGCCGGAGTCGTGCGTGGCCGAGACCCGGTCCTCGTAGCTGGCGACCACCAGGTCGAGCCAGCCGTCGCCGTTGAAGTCGGCGGCCTCGAGGTCGATGGGCGCCGTGTACGGCAGCGACGTCTGGCGGTCCAGCCGGTAGCCGTCGGCGCCGCCCCAGAAGGTGATGACCTGGTTGGTGAGGTAGCCGCCGATGATGATGTCGAGGCGGCCGTCGCGGTTGAAGTCGGCGATCAGGCAGCCGATCGAGCGGTCGGGCACGGGCAGCACCTGGCGGCGGCTCTCGCTGAACCCCTCGGCCGAGCCGGGGTAGATGACGAGGTGGGTCTCGTAGCGCGGCGAGCCGTCGACGATCTGCGGCGGGCCCTCGAACGCGCCGGTGACCAGGTCGAGGTAGCCGTCGCCGTTGAGGTCGGCGACGTTGATCGACCCGAGGCGGGTGTCGTGCAGGACCTGGCGGCGGGCGGGATCAAACCGCGTCGGGCCGGGGCCGCGGATGGAGCCCTCGGACCCGCCCCAGTAGATGTTGAGCCCCGCGTCGGGCGCCCGGGCCAGGGTCTCCGGGCCGACGTCGCCGCCGTTGATGACGACGAGGTCGACGTGGCCGTCGCCGTTGAGGTCGGAGAGGCTGGACTTGTAGCCGCTGAGGTTCGGGAGGTCGACCTTCGCGTCGGGCGAGAACCCGGCGGCCGAGCCCCAGTAGAGGCGCACCGGCACGGCGCTGTCGAGGGTGGCCCGCTGGGAGTTGGCGAACACGGCGGTCGGCTTCGCCTGCGGCGCGACGCGGACGATGGCCACGCCCTGGGCGCCCTCGGTGGCGACCGGCACGCCGGCCGCGGGCAGCTGGCGGCCGCCGGTGCCGAAGTGGACGAAGGAGGAGGCCTTCATCGACTCGGCGCCCTGGTACACCGAGACGGCGAGGTCGCCATGGCCGTCGGCGTTCAGGTCGCCGATGGCGGTGCCGTACGCGTTGGCGATGGCGAGGGTCGAGCTCCGGTCGAGGCTCACGCCGTCGGCCGCGCCCCAGAGCACCGTGACGGTGCGGCTGATGTCGGGCGGGTTCTTGTCGAGCGGGTAGACGAGCTTGAGGTCGGTGAGCACCACGTCGGTCCAGGCATCGTCATCGAGTCGGCCGAGCGCGACGTGGGTGGCCGGGCGGGCCGGGAAGGCGGTGACCTCGTCCGTGGCGCCGGCGCCCACCCGGAAGAGCACGGGGCCGTCGGTGCCGATCCAGAGGGAATCGCCCGCCGGGCCGGTGCCCGGCTGGAGCGCCAGGCAGCGCGGCTTGACGGCGGCGCCGCCCGGGGCGGCCGTGGCGGGCAGCGCGACGGTGCGGGACACGGACAGGCGCCCGTCGGGGCCGGCGGCGAGGTAGTGCACGTTGCCGGCGGCGGTGAGCACGGCCGCGGTCAGGTCGCGCTGCGGGCCGAAGCGGCCGGCGGCCACCTCGATCGCCTCCGGGACGCCCAGGTCCTGGTACTTCGCCAGGAAAAAGCCGTCGGCGCCGCCCCAGAACACGCGCACGATGTTGCCCGCGCCCTGGCCGTGGAGCCAGCCGCTGCTGTTGACGCTGATGAGGTCGGGCCAGCCGTCGCCGTTGAGGTCGCCGGCGTCGAGGCTGGTGGCGCCGTTCAGCGGCAGCTGGCGGGTGAGGCGGGAGGTGCTCCAGCCGTCGGCCGCGCCCCACGCGATGGCGACGGAGCTGCGCTGCTTCTGGATGTTCTGCCGGTTGGGCATGAACACCAGGTCGGTGAAGCCGTCGCGGTTGAGGTCGGACGGGATCACGCGGCTGCTGCCGTCGACCCCGAGGCCGGCGACGGCGACGGATTCGCCGGAGGCCGCCGTGGCGAGGGTGGCGGGCAGGGCGTTGTAGGTGTCGTGCGTGCTGTTGAAGAAGAGGTCCAGCCAGCCGTTGCCGTCGATGTCATAGCGGCGGATGGTCTCGAGCTCGCCGCGGCGGTTGACGTAGAGGTTCTGGCCGGTGTTGCCGAGCGTCCCCGCGGCGAAGCCCGGGCCGGTGTCGGTCCAGGAGCGGGAGGCGTCGGCCGCGCCGAGCGGCAGGACGGGGAGCAGCAGGCAGGCGAGACCAGCGAGGGAAGAGGGAGGGCGGACGGGCATCATGATCGATTTCCTCTGGCGGATGGATGGTGTGTTCCCGAAGGAAGCGGGGTTCGGACCCGACGGACTCCCATAACCTGCGCGCCGCGGGGCGCGCCAGGCAAGCGCGCCCGACTGGTAAATTGATTTGCCCTGGCTCCGCGGCCGGCGCGCCTCAGGCTGCGGGCTGCGGCCGCGGGCGCAGCGAGTAGATCAGCCCGGAACAGACGAGCACGTTGATCGCCGCGAAAAGAAACACGTTGCTGATGTCGACCTTGGCGTCGCGCAGCACGCCGCCGACGTAGATGCCGGCCCCGCCGACGACGCAGCTGAAGAACGTCATGATGCCCCAGCTGGTGGCGCGGTAGCGGGCGTCGGTGACGAGGCAGAGGATCGGCATCTGGTTGGCGTCCGCGAAGTGGCGCGTCAGCCCGTAGAGCACGAGCCCGGTGAGCGCGAGCCACAGCACGCCGCCGTACGCGATCAGCAGGATCGCCGGACCGGCGATGGCGAGGCCGATGACCGGGACCAGCATGCGGGCGCGCGGGTTGGTCCGGCTCCAGCGGTCCGCCCACGAGCCGCCGAGCAGCATGCCGAACAGGGCGGCGACGTTGAGGTAGACCGTGGTCGAGAGGCCGGCCGTGCCCTGGGTGAGCGCGAATGTCTCCTTGATGTACGTGGGCATCCAGCCCACGACGGCCCAGCTGACCATGCCGAGCAGGATGGCGAAGGCCAGCATCACCAGGTAGGAGCCGTTCGTGAACAGGTGGCGGAGGGCCTCGGTGAACTTGACCGGCGGGACGGCCGGCGCCGCGGCCGCGGGCGTGTCGCCCGCCGGCGCCGGGTCGCGGAGCAGGAGCAGCATCAGGATCGCGTAGGCGATGCCGATGAAGCCGAAGAGCTTGAAGGCGTACGCCCAGTCGTGGCGTTCCGCGAGCCAGCCGCCGAGGCCGCCGAGCGCGGCGCCCGTCATCGCCCCGCTCAGCAGCAGGCCCGAGGCCAGCGAGCGGGTGGAGCCGCGGTGATAGTCGACGATCAGCGCGACGGAGGCGGGCATGCAGGCGGCCTCGCTGATGCCCATGAGCGCGCGGGTGAGGAGGAGCTCCTCGTAGGTGCGGGCGTAGGCGGTCAGCCAGGTGACGAGGGACCAGATGAAGAGGCTCCCGACGATAACCCGGCTGCGGTTGAACCGGTCGGCGAAGAAGCCGGCGAACGGGCTCAGGATGGCGTAGACGATCAGGAAGACCGTGGTCAGCAGCCCGAACTGCGCGTCGCTCATCGGGATCGCCTCGATCACCGACCCGCGCATGGTGGTGATCATGAGGCGATCCACGTAGTTCAGGCACGCCGCGCCCCAGAGGAGGCCGACGGTGAGCCAGGCGCGGGCGGGAAGTGCGGGAGCCGCAGGCAAGGCGGGGCGTCGGTCAGCGGAGGCCTTCCGCGATGGTCTTGCCGCCGGCCGCGAGGATCGAGGCCACGCCGCCGAAGTCGCTGCCGTGCGCGATCAGCCGGGCGCCCATCTTGGCCATGGCCGCGATGTCCTCGGCGTTGCGGGCGGGCCGGCCCCAGGCGACGCCATGTTTGTTGGCGGCGGCCGCGACCTTGGCCTGGGCGGCCGCCATCTTGGCGTCGGTCCAGTCGATCGTGGTCTGCAGGCGCAGGGCGAGGTCGCCGGGGCCGATGAAAAGCCCGTCCACGCCCTTGACCGCGGCGATCTCCTCGATCGCGTCGACGGCCTCGGGCGTCTCGATCTGGAGGATGAGCGAGGTCTCGTTGTTGGCCGCGGCGGGGTAACCCTCGGTGCCCTGCAGGAAGAAGTCGTTGTCGAGCCCGGCCCCGTCGAGGCCGCGCTGGCCGAGGGGCGGGAACTTGACGGCCTGCACGAGCTGCCGGGCCTCCGCGGCGGAGTTGACGAGCGGGATCATCAGCGCGGCGGCGCCGTCCTCGAGCAGGTGGTAGAGCTCCGTCGCGTTGCGGCTGCCCGTGCGCACGATGCAGTCGATGCCGGCGAGGTGGTGGAGCGCGATCATGCGCTGGAGCTCGCGGCGGTCCCAGGTGTTGTGCTCCGTCTCGAGCCAGATCGCATCGTAGCCCGCCTTGGCGGCGTAGGCCGGCATCATGGCGGTCGGGTAATACATGCAGGCAAAGCGGGCGGCTTTGCCCTGGCGGAAGCGGGCGCGGATGGTGGAAGGGCGCATGGGTCGGGTCGTTGGGTTGGAGGGAGGTGGGGGGAAAGGAGCGGGGCAATCTAGGGCGGGGGCGGGCCGGCGGACAATGCGGGAAATGGCCGCGCGACTGGAAACATGATGTTACCGGGTGAAGCGCCGCGGCGGCCGGGCGGCGCCGTCGCTCACCGGGTCGGCGAGGTAGAGCCGCCCCGCCGCGTCGAGCAGCAGGCCGTGCGGCGCGCCGAGGGTCTCGTAGTCGCCGATCTTCCCGACGCGTCGGCCGTCGGCGTCGACCTGGATGAGCTCGCGGCCGGAGCCGATGTAGGCGCCGCCCTCCGGCCGCAGGACGATGGCGTTGGCCAGCGGCAGGTCCGGCCACTGGGTCAGGTAGTTCCCGTCGGCGTCGAACACCTGCACGCGGTGGTTGAGGCGCTCCGCGACGTAGACGCGGCCCGCGTCGTCGATCGCGAGGGCGTGCGGCAGGTTGAACTCGCCGGGCCCGCTGCCCTTGCGGCCCCACGCCTTGAGGAAACGGCCCTCCGGCGAGAACATGACGACCCGGGAGTTGCCGTAGCCGTCGGCCACGTAGATCCGGCCCGAGCGCGCCACGGCGACGCCGGCGGGCTGGTAGAAGGTGCGCTCGTCGGCACCGGACCGGTTCAGGGTGCCGAGCGTGAGCAGCAGCCGGCCCTCGGGGCTGAACTTGAAGACGACCTGGCGGCCGTAGTCGGTGACCCAGACATTGTCGGCCGGGTCGACGTGGAGGCCGTGGATCCAGTATTCGCGGCTGATCGGGGCCGGCGGGTCCTTCATGACGTCGTACATCAGGGTGAGCTCGAACACGTCGTCGCCGAGCGACCCCACGCAGCGGCCGTCGCGGTCGAAGATGACGACCGGGTGCGCGCCGCGGTGCGCGACGTAGATGCGGCCGCGGGAGTCCGTGGCGAGGTTCGAGACCATCCGGAACTTCCAGCCCTCCGGCAGCGCCCCCGGCCAGGCGGGATCGCGTACCGGCGCCGGAGCGGCCGCGAGGGCGGCGGCGGGGCAGAAAAGGAGCAGCAGGAGGAGGAGTCGGGGCATGGGGTGGCGGGGCTCAGGGCAGGAGACGCAGCCGCTGCAGCCCGTCGCGCAGGCCGGCGAACTGCTCGTCGGTGAGGCTGTGGTAGGGCGGCCGGCGCCAGCGCCCGGCCACGCCGGTCAGCTCGTGCAGGGCCTGGATCCCGGCGTTGAAGCCGCCGGGCAGGCCCATCACCAGCTCGAAGAAGGGGAAGTCGTAGTCGCGGATGATGTCGCGGGCGGCCGCCAGGTCCCCGCGGGTGATCGCGTCCCAGTACGCCCAGGCGATCGCGGGCCGCAGCGAGATCAGGGTGGAGAGGTAGCCGTCGCAGCCGTACGGGTGCGTGAGCAGGTGGTTCTGCTTCTGCCCGCCGGAGATCACGGCCCAGCGGCCGTGGACCAGCAGGGCCATCTTCCGGGCGAACTCGCCGATCATGTCGTCCTTGACCGCGACGACGTTCGGCACGGCGTCGCGGACGAGCGCGATCGTCTCGAGCCCGAATTTCTGGCCGCGGGCGATGAAGACGTTGGTCACGAGCATGACCGGCATGACCTCGCCCACCTGCCGGTAGTGCTCGACCAGCGAGCGCGGCGTGCACGAGCCGCCCCAGTCGGGCGGCATCACCATCAGCACGTCCGCCCCGGTGTCCCGGGCGAAACGCGCGAAGTCGACGGCCTGCGTCGTGTGGTAATAGCGGTCGGCCGCGATGACCAGCGCCCGGCCGGCGGTGTGCTCGACCGTCACGCGGGTGACCTCGGCGATTTCGCGCTCGGTCAGGGCGACGTAGTGGCTGTCGCCGGCGGTCAGCATCAGGGCCCGCGCGCCCGCGGCGAGGTTGAAGTCGATCAGGCGGCGCAGGCCGGCGTAGTCGACTGCGCCGTCGCGGAGGAACGGAGTCTTGAGGGAGGGGATCGGCCCGGTCAGGCGCTGGCGGAGCTCGGCGGAGCGGGAGTCGGGGGTCGTCATGGGGCGGGGGAAAGGCGGAGGTAGCGGGCGGGGCGGGCGGCGGCCTGCTCGGCCACCGGGTCGGCGACATGGAGATGGCCGGCGGCGTCGACATGCACCCCGTGCGGGTAGCCGAACGCCTCCGCGCCGCGTCCGAGCACGCCGCGGAGCCGGCCCTCGCGGTCGAACCGGTGGATCGTGTTGCTGAGGTGGCCGGTGCCGACCAGGACCTCGCCTGCCCGGGTCACCAACACGGCATCTGCCCGGCGCAGGCCCGGCCAGACCGCGCGGAGCCGCCCGGCGGAGTCGAACACCTGGACGCGGTCGTTCATGCGCTCGGCGACGTAGACGTTCTCGTCCGCGTCGAGGGCCAGGCCGTGCGGGGTGTTGAATTCCCCCGGCGCGGTGCCGCGGCGGCCCCAGCTGGCGAGCAGCTGCCCGGTGGCGGAGAATTTCGCGATCCGCGCGTTCCCGTAGCCGTCGGCCACGTAGACCGCGCCCGAGCGTCCCACCGCCACGGCGGTCGGCTGGCAGAAATGGGTCGCGTCCTCCCCCGGCACGCCGTCGGTCCCGAGGGTCAGGGCCAGCCGGCCCTGCGGGTCGAACTTCAGGACCAGATGCCGGCCGAGGTCGGTCACCCACACGTTGTCCCACGGGTCGACGTGCAGCCCGTGGAGCCAGTATTCGCGGCTGATCGGCGCCGGCGGCGTGCGGCTGAGGTCGTAGTTGACCGAGGGATGGAGTGCCGAGTCGCCGATCGAGCCGAGGTAGGCTCCGGCCGGGTCGAAGCGCACGAGCGGCGGGGCGCCGCGGTGGACGAAATAGAGCCGGCCCGCGGAATCCTCCGCGATGTTGCTGACCATGCGGAAGGCCAGCCCCGGGGGAAGCTGCGGCCAGCCGGGTTGTTTGGTCGGGGAGAACTCCATGGCGCGCGGATGTGGTGCGCCAAGGCAGGCGGGAAACGGCGCGGGTTTCAAACGGGATGGACCGGTCTATCGACATGACCAGTTGGCGCCGGGCGGGCAGGTGATGTGACCAGAACGCTTTCTTTGCGCGCCGGGTCCGGGACCCTCAGCGTGGGGGGATGAGGCGAGTGCCAAGGCTGGAGGACGGCGGCCGGATGTGTTCCGGGTCCGGCCTGCGCCCGCTGCTCGCGGGCCTGCTGGGGCTGCTGGCGGCGGCGCTCGGCGCCGCGGAGGCCGCGGCCCCGGTGGCGCGGGCGTCCGGCGGCGCGCCGCCTCCCGGGCAGAGCGAGGCGACCGATTCGCCGCGCGAGCGCGACCGGGTGCTGCAGAAGCGCAACCCGATCGCGTCGGAATACCAGTCGGCCGACATCCCCGGCCGGGCTCCCGGCGCCCAGGCGGACGGGGAGGGGGCCGACTTCCGGGCCTACCTGCCGCTGGCGGGCGACCTGCTGGCGCAGCCGGCTGAGACCCGGCTCGGGGCCTTCGTGCTGCTGCAGTCCGACGTCGGCCGGGCCGAGCCGGGGTTCGAGGCGGTCGTGCGCCGCCGCGGCGGGCCGGCGGCCCGGGCCTGGAGCCTCGAGGCGCGGGCCAACCTGACCGCGGCGGCGCGGCTGATCGAGGACTACGACGCGGTCTGGGCGCCCGCCGGCGCGGGCGCGGCGTCGGACTATTTCCTCCAGCGCCCCTCGCTCGGCCGGGAGACGCTCTCCACCCGCACCCGCACGGGGCTGCTGCACGCCGAGCACCGGCTGGGCGCGGCCGACACGGTCTTCGCGCAGGCGTCGTGGTCGGACTACCTCGACGACTCGGTCATCAACCAGGTCGACTTCGACACCGCCACCGGCGTGCCGCGGCCGGGCGTGCCGCCGGCGGCGCCGGTGCGGGGCACGCTCGCGGAGGGCGCCTACACGGGGGTCGTCGCCCGACGCTACTTCCGGCTCGCGCAGACCCGCCGCGACATCGCGCGCTTCCAGGCCGGGGGGAGGCACGAGGCCGGGGACTGGTCGGTGCGCTACGCCGTGTACCACGCCCGCTGGAACAGCGTCCTGGACGCCGAGGGGTGGAATTTCCGCGACGGCGGGCTCGACTTCGCCTACCGGGTCGACGGCCGGGACCCCTGGTTCCCCGCGCTGATCGTGGCCCCGGGCTTCGCCTTCGCCGCCAACGCCGCGGGGTCGTTCCTCGCCGACTACCGGGACGTGATCGTGACGACGCGCGATCGCGACTGGGCCTACCGGCTCGACGGGCAGCGCCGCCAGGCCCTGGCTGGCGGCAACCTGTGGCTGAGCAGCGGCGGGCTGCACCGGCGCAAGGAGCGCCGCAACGTCTTCGACGGCCAGGTTTACTATCCCTACGCCGGCCAGAGCCTGCCGCTGACCGGGATTGCGGCCACCGCCGACCCCGGACGGGTCGTGCACGAGCGCTACCCGCTGCTCCCGCCGGGCCTGGTGGGGGCGGCGGCGCGGGAGCGGGCCGGCGCGGCGCAGCTGGAGCGCTCGACCGCCCGCACCGTGATCGAGTCGGAGCAGGAGAACTACTTCTCGGCCGAGGCGGTGACCGGCGCCTACGCCTACGCCTCGTGGCGGCGCGGCCCCGGCATGGTCGAGGCCGGCCTGCGGGGCGAGCACACCCGCACGGAGACGCGCGGCACGGTGATCGTGCCCGCCGCGGCCGACGCCGGCGACGGCGGGCTGCGGGGCGAGGTGGTCGAGAACGGGGAGCTGCTGCGCGTCCGCGAGGTGCCCGGCGGCCGGAGCTACACGTCCTGGCTGCCGTCGCTCGGCGCGGAGTGGCGGCTGGCGCCGGCCTGGACGCTGCGGGCCGCGGGCTTCGCGCAGCTGATGCGCCCGCAGTATTTCGACGTGGTCGACTACCGGCGCACCTCGGTGACCACCTACAAGATCCGCGAGGGCAATCCGGACCTGGACCCGGTGACGATCCGCACGGCGGCGCTGGCGCTGGACCACCGGTCGGCGGCGGCGGGCCGCGTGTCGGTCGCGCTCTATGCCACCGACATCCGGGCGTTCTTCTACAACGCCCAGTTCTTCGAGACGATCGGCGGCACCCTGTACACGGTGTCGCGGATCGAGAACGGCGACCGCGGCTCGATCCGGGGCGTGCAGGGGCAGTGGACGCGGCGCTTCGCCGCCGGGGGCGGGGAGCTGGCGCCCGCCGTCGCGTACACCTACTCGCGCAGCGCGGCGACGCTTCCGACGCGGCCGGGCGACCGGCTGGTCCTGCCCGAGCGCGCCCGCCACCTGCTCCGGGCCGAGGCCGGCTGGACCCGCGGGCGGGTCGGCGGGACCGTGGGGATCGCGTACCAGAGCGCCGCGCTGGACCAGGTCGGGCCGACGCTGGACCGCGACATCCACCGCGAGCCGGTCCAGTCCGTCGACGCCGCGCTGTGGTGGCGCCTGGCCCGGAAGTGGCGCGCCACGGTGGCGGCGCAGAACCTCACCGACGCGCCGGAGCGCTCGTACGAGGGCGACCGGTTGCGCGTGCTCCGCAACCAGTACCGCGCCACCACCTGGCGGCTCGGCGTGGAAACGCGCTACTGAGGCGCGCGCCCGTCAGGGCAAACAATGTGACCAGAAGTTGGCGGTTGTCCCGCGGGCGTGGCCGCGCTGGGCTGGGGCGCCGCGGATCCACCGCCGCAAGGTAATCGCTTTCCCCTATGAAACTCCTGGCTTGCGCGACCCTCCTCCTGGCCCTCCCCCTGTCCCTGCTGGCGTACTCCAAGGACCCCGACTCGGGCCTCTACTTCAACGACACGAAATACACGCTGGGGGCGCCGCCCGACGCGGCCCTCCACCACGGGATGCAGTCGGCGCTGCTGGTGCATCCGGAGGACCTGCCGGAGCGGGCGCACTACTCGAACTCGAGCATGGCGCGGGTCTGGGTGCACGTGGTGGCGCCCGGCGGCGGCGCGAAGCCGCACCGCGTGGAGGATTTTCGCGAGCAGGTGTTCATCGTGCTCGCGGGCGCCGTGGACTTCACGGTCGAGGGCGAGCGGCTGGCGGCGGCCGCGTCGGACGTGGGGTTCATCCCGCCCGGGCCGGAGCGCAGCTACGTCGCCCGCGGCGACCAGCCCGCCAAGGTGCTGCAGGCCGAGTTCGTGCAGAAGGGGCCGCGGCCGGAGAAGCGCGGGCGCGCGTTCGTGACCTCCGAGCGGGTGCGCGAGCTGAAACACACCGGCGGCGAGGGCTACGTCACCGTCGCGCCCAACGCGCGCCAGCTCGTCAACCCGCTGTCGATCGTGAGCTACGGCGCGTCGCACATCAACGCGTCGAACGCGCTGCTGCTCTACCACGCCGACATCGCGGCCCCGCGGCCCTTCACCGCCAACACCGTGCTGGCCCGCATGGGGCTCTCCGCCTACCACCCCGGCGGCGGCACCCGGTGGCATTTCCACGCGGACCGCGAGCAGCTCTTCGTGATCCTGGCCGGCAAGGGGCTGGTCGAGATCGGCGGCAACACCATCGAGGTCAAGGCCGGCGACCTGGTCTTCGCCCCCCGCCACGTCGGGCACGGCTACAAGACCACGGGCGCCGAGCCGCTGAAGTTCTACGAGGTGGAGTGGGGCCGGAACTGACCCCAGGGGGGCGGCTCCGGTCATCCGGAAGACCGGACCAGGAAAGTTGAGCCGCGA
Organism: Opitutaceae bacterium; assembly: GCA_016795545.1. Lineage (GTDB taxonomy): Bacteria > Verrucomicrobiota > Verrucomicrobiia > Opitutales > Opitutaceae > Lacunisphaera. The sequence continues at coordinate 3,804 of JAEUGX010000004.1, read as the reverse complement.
AGTTCGGGCAGGCGCGGAAAGGGATGGCCGCGCCCAAGGGACGGGGAATTCAGGAAAGCGGGAAAGGCATCGTCGGAGCGCGGTTGCGGTCTCCGTGCCGTGGCCCTGCCCGGGAGGGCCGGGATCGGCCTCCGGCTTGACCATCGCTTGAACGGCATGAGCCTTTGGCTCAGCCCGCCGCGCGGGGCGGCGCCAGGGTCTGGCCGGGCACGAGCTGGGGCAGCAGGCGGTAGCTGCGCTGCGGCACGCGGCCGTGGGTGGCCAGCTGGATGGCCAGCCGGGCGACGCGCCGGGCGTACAGGTGTTTGCGGTAGGCGTAGCGCGTGATCGCGGGGTGGAAATAATCCAGGGCGACGTCGTGGTCGCGGCACAGGACCGAAAGGTCGCCCGGCACGGCGAGCCGGCGGGCGAGGAGGTGGGAGGCGGCGCAGAGGGCGTGGCTGGCGTCGCAGACCACGAGGCCCGTCGGCGGCCGGGCGGAGGCCAGTGCGCGGTCCAGGCTGAGGCGGATGCCGGCCGGGGAGCCGTCGTGGCCGAGGATCTGGGCCTGGCAGGGCAGCCGGCCCGGCAGGCGGGCGGCCTCGAGGAAGCCGTCCTCGCTGGCGGTCATACCGGCGCCCTTCTGCGGCTGCCGGAGGAGCGCGAGGTGCGCGTGGCCCTGGGCCCGCAGCTGGCTGGCCGCGTGGCGGCAGGCGGCGCGCAGGTCGACGTCGAACGACGGCAACCGGACGCCGGCGTGGGCGTAGCCGACGACCAGGGTGGGCAGGCGGCGCTGGGCGAACCACTGCTGCACGGCCGCGCTCATCGACAGCAGCAGCCAGGCGTCGATGCGGTTGCCCTCGACCAGGGCCTGGAGGAACTTGCTGGGGTGCGGGCGCGCCAGGCGCCGGTCGGAAAAGATCCGGAGCCGGAAGCCGGCGGTCTGCAGCTGCTCCCGGAGCTCGTGCAGGTGGTAGATCGTCTGCGGCGTCTGCTGCGCGACCGGCAGGAGGCTGAGCAGGCCGATCTCGCGCGACGGGGCGTGCGGCGCGGGGGCGGCGCGGCGCCGAACGCGGCGGGGACGGCCGGCGCCGGCGGAGATGAGCTGCCGGCGCTCGAGGAGCTGCAGGGCCTCGCGCAGGGTGGTGCGGCTCACCTGCAGGCGCTCGCACAGCGTGCGCTCGCCGGGCAGGCGCGCGGGCCACTCGCCGGCGGCGATGCCCTCGCGGAGCACCTCGGCGGTCTCGGTGACCAGGGATGGGCGTTTGGGCAGTCGCATGGCTGGCCGGAGCGTGGGCCGGCCAGGGGCTACTAGCGGAACGGACGCGCCGGCGGCAAGCGTTTGCGGCAGGCGCCGTCGCAGTGCGGGCAGCGGCAGCCCTCCGGCCGCGCGGGGCCCGCGGCGGCCGCCCCGGCGCCGTCGGCGCGCGCCGGCACGGGCCCCGCCCCCTCGCGGTCGGGACGGGGGGCGGAGGAGGCGGCGGCGGGCGCGGCGGCGTTCATGGGCGGACGGGGACGCTCAGTCGAGCCAGGAGTCCATCCGCGCCTTGACGGCCGGATCGAGGCGAAACGCCATCGCCTCCAGGGCGTTGTCGACCTGGGAGCGCTTGCGGGCGCCGATGAGGACCGACGAGACGCCGGCGTAGGTGAACACCCAGGACATCGCGAGCTTGACCATCGGCACGTTCATCTCGTTCGCCAGCTGGCGCAGGTTCTCGACCACGCGGAAGTTCTGGTCCGAGAAGTACACGTCGATGTGCCCCGGCACGATGTCGAAGCGGGTGCCCTTCGGGATGTTGTCCCGCGAGCCGGTGTACTTGCCCGCGAGGAAGCCGGCGGCGAGCGGGCTGTAGATGAGCGACGCGATCTGGTGCCGCTCGCAGTACGGGAGCAGGGCCTTGCGGGCGCGGGCGTCCGCCAGGCTGAAGGGCGGCTGGGTGGAGTCCATCCGCGCCAGGCCGTACTTCTCGGACGTCTCGTGCGCTTCGCGCAGCTGCTCGGCGGAGAAGTTGCTGCAGCCGATGGCCCGGATGCGGCCCGCCTTCACCTCGGCGGTGAGCGCCTCGAGCGTCTCGCGGATCGGCACGTCCGGGTACGGCTGGTGCAGCATGTAGATGTCGATGAAGTCCGTCTGCAGGCGCTCGAGGCTGCCCGCGAGCGCGACCCGGATCTTGTCGGCGGTGCCGCCGGTGTTGAACTTGGTGCAGATCTGGATGCGGTCGCGGCATTTCCGGTCGCGCATCCAGCGGCCGATGATCTTCTCGGAGGAATGCATCTCCTGCGTCACCTCCCGGACGTCGTCGACGCCGAACTTGTTGATCCGGTAGAGGTGCGAGTTGCCGCCGCCGTACGACTCGCCGCTGTCGAGCAGGGTGATGCCCTGCTCGAGGGCGTAGTCGAGGACGTCGCGACTGGTCGCCTCGTCGATTTCCCGGCCCCACGGGGAGCCGCCCAGGCCGATCCGCGGCACGCGGACCGAGCTGCGCCCAACTGGCACGGTCTCCATGTTCAGGAGGCCTCGTCGACCAGGTGGAAGACGAGGGGCTTGAGGGATTCGGGCAGGGTCTCGTAGGCCGAGCGCGGCAGGGCCTCGACCTTGGAGTCGCCGCCGCTGTTGGCCTCGACGATCTGCTGGCGGTCGCGCGTGCCCGGGCGGGACGGCTGGAGGTTGAGCCACCACGGGGTGAAGCGGATGATGACGCCGACGCGGTCCTCGTTGCTGATGTTGGGGGCGATCGCGTGCCAGGTGCGGGCGTCGAACAGGCCGACGTCGCCGGCCTTGCCCTGGAGCTGGACCTCGCCCGGGTAGGTGGCCATCGGGTCGAGCTTGGTGCCCTTGCGCGGGGCCTCGTGGCGCTTGTGGCTGCCCGGGATGACGATCGTGCCGCCGTTCTCGACGGTGTAGTCGGTGAGCATCCACATCGTGACCATGTTCATGAGCACGTCCGGATACGGGGCCTGGATGCGGGCCTTGGCGTCCTGGTTGTAGGGCCAGTCGGCGTGCATGTTGGCGCGCTTGATGCCCTTGGCGTTGATGGTGCCGGTGACGTGCGAGATGCGGTAGAACTCGCCGAAGAGGGACTCGATGACGGCCATCAGCCGGGGCGAGGTCACGTACGGCGCGATGCTCTGGTTCATCCGCAGGAAGCCCGTGCAGTAGCCCTGGGGCGGCGGCAGGCTGGAGTTCTGGCGCACGCAGGCGGCGACCGAGTCGCGGACGGCGCCGACCTCGTTGGGCGGGATGATGGACTTCATCACCGCGAAGCCGTCGCGCTCGAGGGTCGCGAGGGTGGCGGCGGTCTCGGCGGTCTTCGGGGCCGGCGGGAGGTAGGGCGGGGGGGCGGTGAGGGCGGCGGGCATGGCGGGCGGGTGGAGGAGGTTGGAACGAGGTTGACGTGGCGGGGCCGCGAACAGGGTGGACGTGGCCCCGGGATTCGGCCGGGAAGCTGGGTGGCCCCGCCCCGGCCGGCAAAATGTTTTATCTGGTATTTTCTCCAGACCGACCGGTCCGGAGCGGGCCCAATCTACTGGTCACTTCGTTTGCCCACAGTTTTGCTTTGGATTCGGGGGGAGGGAGTCCTCATAGAACCCTTGGCGCGATCATTCCGGTCATCTCGCGACCAAACACCAAATACCAACAAGCAGCCACCGACGCCGGTGGACATCCTACTATGAAAATGCTGTTCAGTAAAATGATCAGACGCGGGGCCCCTGTCATGGCGCTCGCATTGTCGGGAAACCTCCTCCTGGGACAGACCACGGAGGCGAAAGAAGAAGTTCTGGAGCTCGACCCGTTCACCCTGACGGCGAGCAAAACCAAGGGTT
>JAEUGX010000044.1 GCA_016795545.1 Opitutaceae bacterium | reverse complement strand
GCTTCGCCCGCTCAGTCGCGCAGACGGGCTTCCCCGGCACCGATCTCAGCCGGTTCGAGCAGACCGGGTTCTTCGCCCAGGCCAAGTGGGAGCCCCTGCCCCGCCTCAGCGTCACCCTCGGCCTCCGGTACGACGTCCTCGGCAGCCCGATCGCCCCGCCCACCAACACCGGCTTCAGCACGGCGTTCGGCTCGCTCTACCCGGGCATCCGCAATGACGGCACCATCGACGGCACCAGCCGCGTCGCGCCCCGCCTGAGCTTCAACTACTCCCTCGACAGCGCGCGCATGACCCAGGCCCGCGGCGGCATCGGCGTGTTCCTCGGCCGCAGCCCCTGGGTGTGGATCTCCAACTCCTACGGCAACGCCGGATTCGGCCGTTACACCCTCACGGCCAGGCCGACCAACCTCACCAGCTACCTCGCCACGGATTTTGATCCGGCGAACCCGATGGGCGTCGGTCCCACGCCGGCTCCGGGCTCCACCCAGACGATCAACTTCATCGAGCCGGGCCTCAAGCTGCCGACCAACCTCCGCGGCAACCTGGCGTTCGACCGCAAGCTCCCGGGCCTCAGCGCCACCCTCTCGGTCGAGTACGTCTACACCAAGCAGATCGAGGCCATGTTCTACGACAACCTCAACCTGCGGGTGCTGAACGGCGACGCCCAGAACCGGCCCACGGCGGCCAGCTACGGAGCCGACGGACGCCTGCGGTTCGCGACCAACACCGCCGGAACCGCCGCCGGCGCAAGCAACGCCCCCCTGGTCACCGGCTACGGCAACGTCCTGCGCCTCCGCAACGTGAACGCCGGCGAATCCCACTACGTCGCCATCGTCCTGGATCGCCCCTTCAAGAACGGCTGGGCCTACTCCCTGGCTTACACCCGCGGACGCGCCACCGAGGCGCAGCCGGCGGGCAGTTCCACGGCCGGCTCCAACTGGGGCTTCAACATCGTCTTCAACCAGGGCCAGGTGGAAGTCACCCGCTCCGACTACGAAATCCGCGACCGTGTGCAGGCCAGCTTCAGCAAGGAGTTTGTCTACTTCAACCGCCTCAAATCAATCGTGTCGCTGGTTTACGAAGGCCGCACCGGACAGCCGTTCAGCTACGTCTACGGAGGCGCCTCGTCCTTCGCCGCCGACCTCAATAAGGACGGCAACGGCAGCAACGACGTGGTTGCCGTACCCACCGGCGCAACCGATCCCCGGTTTGACTTCTCGGGCATGACCTCCGCCCAGCAGGCCGCCTACTTTGCCTTCCTGGATCAAAGCGGCCTCAGCAAGTACGCCGGCGGCTATGCCCCGCGCAATGCCTTCACCACCAGCTGGCAGAACCGCCTGGATCTGCGCTTTACCCAGGAAGTTAAGACGGTTGGCCCTGTGGTGCTCGAGCTGTTCGCCGACTTCCTCAACTTCGGCGCGTGGCTCAGCGACGACCTCTTCAATTACGTCGAGACCATCGCCACCTCGACTTCGAACAGCAACCAGAACCGCGCCCTGGGCAGCGCAACGTACACGGCAACCGGCCTGATCCGGCCGACCGTCACCCTCAACACGGACGGAACGATCAACTTCCCCGCAACCTCGATCATTCTGCCCAACAACAGCGATGCTCGCTGGCGCATTCAGGCCGGCGTTCGGCTGAAGTTCTAAGTCCTCCCGCTAGGATCGATCTTACTCCCAAGGCGCCCGGTGAAAACCGGGCGCCTTTTTTCGCTTCACGTCCTGTTTCGCCCCAGGCTTGGAACAGAAAGGACCGCTTCAATCGAGCGCCGGAACCAACCCTCCGTACGGCGGATTGTCCCACCCTCAGCCGAAACGGATGCCGCAGAAAGCCTGAAGGTCGAAGCCATAGGTCGTGTCGAGTCTCGACGACCTTCGGCTTTCGACCTTTCTGCTGCACGAGTTCGCTCAGTCTCAACGGCACGATCCCGGTCAAGCAGGGGAATACGACCCGGAGCGGCTCGACGCTCCTCCCGCATGAGCGTGGATTCGCGTGACCAGCGGTTACCTCTCCGCGGAATTCAGCCGGAACAATCCGGCCCGTGCATCCGTGACACAACCACGCGCCGTTTATTTCGTCGCCCGCCATTTCTCCTCTGAAATTTCAAGGCGACTGGAGATTTTTCGCGTCAAGAAAATTTTTGCACGGGTCGCTCCTCACCCACCAGCCGCGGTTTTCCGAGGGAAACCCGCGAATCGGAGATTTTTTTCCGTCACAAGATCAACGCGCGTGGCTCGCGTCGGATTGTCCACCACAAAATTGACGGAATATTTTCCAAAACAGCCGCTTAATCTATTGACGGAGAATATCCCGATTCCCATTAGTTGTGGTCAAGGTTCCGGGCATCCACATCCTGTGGTGGTCGACAACGTGTCAGGAAGTTTTGGCAACTTGGAGTCGCCAGAGGCTTTCTGCCGTCTCTAGACCACGGGACACACACCGCTTTTCTCGCAAGAAAGTCTCGTTCTCTTCCCTGTTTAGCCATGCAAAAATCGTTCTCCGTCGGCTCCAAGACATTCGTTCTTGATCAGGACAAAGCCGAAGCCGCATTCGCCGCCAAGAAAGTCATCAACGGCCGCCAGGTTCCCTACTTCAACATTCTGCCGCTTAAATTCCAGTGGGCCTACGATCTCTACAAGACGATGAAGGCGAACCACTGGGAGCCCGAGGACATCCCGATGGGCAAGGACATCGAGCAGTGGCGCGATCCACGCACGGTGAGCGACATCGAGCGTTGGATCATCCGCATGGGCATCGGCTACTTCTCGGCCGCCGAAGGCATCGTCGGTGACAACATCCAGCACGTCGTCCGCGAGATCGTCACGGCCCCCGAGCTCAAACTCGTCCTCGGCCGCCACGCGCACGAGGAGAACATCCACGCCGACTCGCTGCTCTACATGATCTCCTCCCTCGGCATAAACCCGCACGAGTGCGAGGCGATGTTCGAGGACATCAAATCGATCGAGCGCAAGAACGAGTTCGTCAACAAGGTCTCCCGCGACCTGCGCCGCGACCTCGACATGAACCTGCCTGATAACAAACGGCTCCTGGCAAAGAACATCTTCGTCTTCGGCCAGTGCATGGAGGGCACCCAGTTCTACGGCCTTTTCGGCATGGTCCTTTCGCTCTATCGCCAGAACAAGTTCCCCGGTATCGGACAGATGTTCCGTTACACGCTGCGCGACGAGTCGAACCACATCGAATTGTTCCGGAACCTCTTCATGGACCTCATCGAAGAGAACCGCGAAATCTGGACCAACGAGTTCAAGGAAGAACTCCGTCGCACGATGGCTGAGGCCATCAGCCTTGAGAAGGACTTCATCCGCGACTGCCTGCCGGTTAATGCCGTCGGCCTCTCGATCGAGGAATTCCTGACCTACATCGATTACATCGCCGACCGCCGCCTCGAGGGCTGCGGACTCACCCCGCTCAATCCCGGCATCAAAAATCCCCTTCCCTGGTTGGCCGAGATGATGGACATCAAGAAGGAGCAAAACTTCTTCGAAGGCCGAGTCACCGAGTACCAGAAATCCTCCGCGCTCGCCCTCGCGAGCGACGACGAACTCTGAGCGAGTTCGTTACCACGCCCTGCCCCCTACCCCCCGTCTCTTGCCATGAACACACCTTCTATTTCACAAGATCTTGCCCTTAAAAAACTTAGTGTAACACCCCAGGATCAGAAACCCAACTACAACTGGCGCGACATCCTGCGCGACGAGGAGGTGCCGGTGCCGGAAGTACAGGTGCTCTGCCCGCACGGCGAAGAGCGTTTTGACCTCAGTGAGGTAGCCGACACCGTGGGACGTTCGCTGGTCAACCTGTTGCTGGCGAAGGGCGAGAAGGACATTTTCAACGATAAGAACCGCCGTTTCGTCGCCGACGTCACCCGCGAGGTCGCGCTGAACCTGACCAAGAAGGCGCTCGAGCGCGGCCCGCTTCGCGTCTCGCTCCACGATCTTTACGTGCTGATCGAGAAGACCCTGGTCGACAATAATGCCTACGATGTCGCCAAGAGCCTCCTTCTCAAGCGTGCCCAGAAACTGAATCTCCAGCGCGACACGCACGGCGTGACCGTCCGCCTCATCCGCCGCAATCACCAGGTGGTGCCGTGGAACGACGCCAAGATCGAAATCGCGATCCGCAAGGCCTTCCTTTCCTTGCAGAAGGATCCCTCCCCCGCCACCGCCATCACCCGCGCCGTCACGGAGCGGGCCCTCCAATTGAAGCAGGCCTTCATCCACATCGAGGAGGTCCAGGACATGGTGCAGGAGGAGCTCATGAAGGCCGGCCACTACAAGGTGGCCGAGGATTACATCCTCTACCGTGCCGCCCGCGCCGTCGCCCGCCAGCACGAGACGGATTCCTCCAACGACGCCACCGCCGCACCCGCCGCCGCGCCGACCCAGCAGAACACCATGGTGGTCGTCACCCGGGCCGACGGCTCCACCTTCCTCTGGAACGGCCTCGACCTCAAGAAGCGCATCGAATTCGCCTCCATCGGCCTCGATCTCTGCCTGACGTCCGACGAAATCGAGGCGGAGCTCCGCCGCGCCCTCTTCGACAACATCGCGCTCGGCGACCTCAACAACACGATCATCCTCAACGCCAAGACCCTGATCGAAAAGGATGCCGACTTCGCCAAGTTCGCCGGCCGCATCCAGCTGACCTACATTTACGAGGAGGTCCTGGGCTGGGACATCGTCCGCGACGGCATTGGCGCCCTCAAGCGCGCCCACCAGCAGGCTTTCGCCGCCTACGTCGACCACGGCATCGCCATCAAGCGCCTGAGCCCTCGCCTCAAGGAATACGATCTCGCCAAGATCGCGGCCGCCCTCGATCCGTCGGCCGACCTCGAGTTCGACTTCCTCGGCGTCCAGACCCTCTACGACCGCTACCTCATCATCGACAAGACGGGCAAGCGCTCCCGCCGCATCGAGACGCCCCAGTTCTTCTGGATGCGCGTCGCCCTCGGCCTTTTCCTCGACGAAAAGAAGGCCTCGCGGGAAGAGTGGGCCGTCCGCCTGTACGAACTCTACAAGTCTCGCCGCTTCTGCTCCTCCACGCCCACCCTGTTCAACTCGGGCACCCTCCACTCGCAGCTGTCGTCCTGCTACCTCTACTACGTCGACGACTCCATCGAGGGCATCTTCCAGCGCGGCATCGCCGACAATGCCTACCTCTCCAAGTGGGCGGGCGGCCTCGGCGGCTCCTGGACCTCCGTCCGCGGCACCGGCGCCCACATCGCCGGCACAAACGGCGAATCGCAAGGCGTCATCCCCTTCCTCAAGCTCCACAACGACCAGCTCGTGGCCGTCAACCAGGGCGGCAAACGCAAGGGCTCCGGTTGCGCCTACCTGGAGTCCTGGCACAACGACATCTTCGAGTTCCTCGAGCTCCGCCGCAACACGGGTGACGACCGCCGCCGCACCCACGACATGAACACGGCGAACTGGATTCCCGACCTCTTCATGAAACGCATGGAGGCCCGCGGAACCTGGACGCTCTTCCGCGCCAACGAAACCCCCGACCTCCACCACACGTTCGGCCGCAAGTTCGAAGAGTCCTACCTCCGCTACGAGAAGCTCGCCGACGAGGGCAAGATCCAGGGCCACAAGATCGAGGCCCTCGAGCTCTGGAAAAAGATGCTCTCGATGCTCTTCGAGACCGGCCATCCTTGGATCACCTTCAAGGATCCCTGCAACGTCCGCTCCCCCCAGGACCACGTCGGCGTCATCCACTCCTCCAACCTCTGCACGGAGATCACGCTCAACACCTCCAACGACGAAACCGCCGTCTGTAACCTCGGCTCCGTCATCCTCGACTCGCACCTCCGGGCCGACGGCTCCCTCGACCTCGACAAGCTCCGCGACACCGTGCGCGTCGCTGTTCGGGCGCTCGATAATGTCATCGACATCAATTATTATCCCACTGAAGCCGCCAAGCGCTCCAACCTTCGCCACCGCCCGGTCGGCCTGGGTGTCATGGGTCTGGCCAACGCCCTCTACATGAAGGGGGTCGCTTTCGCCTCCCCTGAAGCGGTCGAGTTCAACGACGAGTTCATGGAGGCCATCGCCTACTACGCTTACGAGGCCTCCTCCGACCTCGCGGCCGAACGCGGCCCCTACTCGACCTACAAGGGTTCCAAGTGGGATCGCGGCCTCCTCCCACCCGACACCGTCGACCTGCTCGAGCAGGAACGCAGCCTCCCCATCCAGGTGCCGCGCGGCGGCCGGCTCGACTGGACCCCGCTCCGGGCCAAGATCGCCCAGCAGGGCATGCGCAACTCCAACGTCCTCGCCATCGCTCCAACCGCGACGATCTCCAACATCACCAACACGTCGCCCTGCATCGAGCCGACGTACAAGAACCTGTACGTCAAATCGAACCTCTCCGGCGAATTCGTCGTGCTCAACCCGTTCCTCGTCCGCGACCTCAAAGCCCGCAACCTCTGGAACCAGGAGATGATCGACGCGCTCAAGTACTTCGACGGCGAGCTGCGCGACATCGACGCCATCCCGAAGGACCTCAAGGCCAAGTACCTCACCGCCTTCGACGTCGACTTCACCTGGGTCATCGCCGCCGCGGCCCGCCGGCAGAAGTGGATCGACCAGTCCCAGAGCGTGAACCTCTGGCTGAAGACCCCTGACCTGAAGACGCTCTCCCACATGTACCGGCACGCCTGGCACGCCGGCCTCAAGACCACCTACTACCTCCGGACGCTCGGCGCCTCGAACATCGAGAAGGCCACCGTCTCGGTGAAGAAGGAAGTGCGCGGCGCGGTCGCCGCCCCCTCCGAGCCGAGCACCACGCCGTTCGACGCCACCAAGGCCGCCGTCGGTGCGGCCGCCCCGGCGAAAAAGACCTACACCGAGGCCGAAAAGAAGGCCTGCAGCATCGAGGCCATGCGCAACGGCGAAACCTGCGAAGCCTGCCAGTGAGCACCCCGGGGTACATCCACGTCATGCCGCCCGCAATCGCGGGCCGCGGGAGGCGCACGAGCGGCGCGCCTCTCGCCAGAATGGCCGGCTGCTCAAAAGCCTGACCAGACACCGGCCCTATCATGAGCACCCTCTTCTTCGTCCTGCTCGGCGGATTTGTGGTGCTCCTGATCGCGGCGACGGCGGTCTTAAGCTACGAACTGATGCACGCCGTGCACGGCTACGAGGACGACCGCGGCTTCCATGGCCTCGATCCCTCAGATCCGGCACTGACGTCGCAGCTCGAGATGGCCTGGGAATGATCTGATCCTCCGGCCGGCGCCGGAGATTTTGCCGGACCGGATATGACCGCGTCGGCCGTTGACATGCCCGCGGACGGTTCGTGAATTCTCGACTCCCATGAAACCGACATCCGTATCGTTCCGCCGCTGGTTTGTGCTGATGCTGACCATGCTCGCCGCCCTGCCGGGCGCGTGGGCGCAATCCACCATCTTCATCTCCCGGCATGCCGACCGCGGGCCCGAGGAGCCGGATGCCCTGCTCACCGCCAAGGGCGAATGCCGGGCGAACGCCCTGTCGCTCCTGCTCTCCGACTCCCGCATCCGCCACATCTATGTAACCGAATTTACCCGCACCCAGCAGACGGCCGCGCCGACTTCCCGCCTGTTCGGAGTGAAGCCCGAGGTCATCCCGTACAAGGAGCTCGACCGCCTCGCCGCCCGCGTCCGGGAAACCGCCAAGCCCGGCGAATCCACCCTGGTCGTCGGCCACCGCGAAAGTGTGCCCGGGCTGGTCAAGGCCCTCACCGGCCAGGACGTGGAGCCGCTCGGTTCCGGCGAGTACACCCGGCTCTTCGCCGTCACGATCTTCGCCGACGGCCGGACCAGCCTGGTCACGCTCCGCCAGGGCGTGGAGTGCGACAAAGACCCGGCCCACCTGGCGACCGACTAGACCCGCCCTCCCGGGCCGCGGAGCCCGGACCTCCTCCCGCCTTGCCACGATCAGGACGCGCCGGAACACTGGGCGCCGCGTGCCTGACTCTTTGTTCACCCGACTCCGCGCCCTCGGGCCCGGACTGATCCTCGCGGCCGCGGGCATCGGGGCCGGCGACGTCGTCGTGGCTTCCGTCACCGGCATCCGGCACGACCTGGTCCTGCTGTGGGCCATCGTCCTGACCGCCGCCCTCAAGTTTGTCCTCACCGAAGCCCTGGCGCGCTGGCAGCTGGCCACAGGCGAGACGATCATCCGCGCCTGGGTGACGCGCCTGCCGCGCTGGGTCTCCGTTTGTTTCGCGGGATACCTGCTGCTGTGGACGTTCCTGGTCGGAGCCTCGCTCAGCAGCGCCTGCGGACTCGCGGGCGCCAGCGTGTTCCCGGGCATCCCGCTTCCGGTCTGGGGCTGCCTCCACGCGGGTGCCGCCGCACTGCTGGTGGCCGGCAATCGTTTTGCCGGATTCCAGCGGGTCATGAAGACCCTGATCGGGGTCATGGCCCTCTGCGTCTTCGTCTGCGCCCTGCTGGCCCGGCCCGATCCCGCGGCCCTGGCCGCCGGCCTGCTGTGGCCCCGGCTGCCCGCCGGCAGCGGCGGCGCGGTGCTGGCCCTGCTCGGCGGGATCGGCGGCAGCCTGACCGTGGTCTGCTACGCCTACTGGCTGCGCGAGTCCGGCTGGCAGGGCGCCGCTCGCCTGCGGACGGTGCGGGCGGACGTCGGCCTGGCCTACGCCTTCACCGGACTGTTCGGTATCGCCCTCGTGGTCATCGCCTCCGGCGTCGACGCACCCGCGGCCGGCGGGACGCGGATCGCGCTCGAGGTCGCGGAACGCCTGCAGGCTGCCGCCGGCCCGGCCGCCAAGGCCATTTTCCTCGCCGGATTCTGGTGCACCGTGTTCACCGCGATGCTCGGCGTCTGGCAGGGCGTGCCAAGCGTCTATGTCGACCTGGTCTCCGCCTGGCGCGGCGGTGCGCCCGATGCCCGCCGCGACCGGATCACCTACCTGCTCGCCCTGGGTTTCCTCGCCGGGCCGCCGCTTCTGCTGCTTTGGTTCCGGCAGCCGGTTGCCGTCGTGCTGACTTTCTCGATCGCCGGCGCCTTCTTCATGCCTTTCCTGGCGGGCACCCTCCTCTACCTCAACAATCGCCGCGCCTGGCTCGGTCCGCTCGCCAACGGGCGCGCCGGCAATCTCGCCCTCCTCCTCTGCCTCGGGCTGTTCGGCGCCGTCTGCCTCCGCGAGATCCTCGTCGCCCTGGGCCGGGACTGATACGGGACCATGCCGCCGGGAGCTGAGTGATGAGGGCGGGGATCAGCCGTCCGACTTGATCAGCGCTTCCACGGAATGAATCCCACGCACCGGCATTCGCACCCCCAGACGTGGCTTAGGACACTCTCCCCCGGCAGCCGCACTTGACCCGGGAATCCGGCGTGTTCGCATAGGGCGCATGAAACCTCGATCCTGCACATCGGTTCCCCACCTCAGTCGTCGCGGCCTCGTGGCCCGCTTTGTGTTCGTCGCCCTGGGCCTGGCGTGGGCGACCGCGCTGTGGGGCCAGTCGACCATCTTCGTGACCCGCCACGCCCAGCGCGGGGGATTCGAGCCCGATCCGCCGCTGACCGCCGAAGGGGAGGCCCAGGCGGAGGCGCTCGGCCGACTGCTGGCCGATGCGGACATCAAACACATCTATTCGACGGACACGCTGCGGACCCGCCAGACCGCCTCGCCCACCTCGCGCCGCACCGGCGTCCTGCCCGTGATCCTGCCCCAGCCGGATTTCGACGGCATGGTCGCCCGCGTGAAGGAAACCCTGCGTCCGGGCGAGTCGACCCTGGTCGTCGTGCACCGGGAGACCCTGCCCCGCATGGTCAAGGCCCTGAGCGGCGTCGAGATCCCGCCACTGGCCAGCAGCGAGTATTCACGGCTGATCGCCATCACGATCTTTCCCGACGGAAAGTGCCGCGTGATCACCCTGCGCCAGGGGCTGGGCAACGACGAGCCCGCGCCGAAGAAATCCTGACGCCCAACGGATCCCGGGAAGTACGCCCGCCCTCAGCCCAGCGTCGCGGCCAGGGTGACCTTGGCGTTCAGGAGCCGCGAGATGGGACAGCCCGCCTTGGCTTTCGCCGCCACCTCCTCGAACTTCTCCGGGGTGATGCCGGGGATCTTGGCGCGCAAAACCAGGTGCGAGGCCGTGACCGTCCAGCCCGCGGGTGGCACGTTATCCAGGCTCACTTCAGCCGTCGCCTCCAGCCGCTCGGGCGTGAACCCCGCTTCGCCCAGCATGGCCGACAAGGCCATCGCGAAGCAGCCGGCGTGCGCGGCGGCGATCAGCTCCTCCGGATTGGTGCCCGCGCCGGACTCGAAGCGGGAACCAAAGGAATATTCGGTGTTCTTCAACGCACCACCGGGAGCGGTGAGCGTGCCCTTGCCTTGTTTGAGCGACCCCTGCCAGACAGCGGATGCGGTGCGTTTCATGGGAATAGCGTGGTTGCGAAACCAAGCTAGCGCCCGCCGACCCGCGAGGCAAACCTTCACTCGAAGCTTTCTCCCGGACCGCAATTCGGTTTGGCTGCCCCCGCCGTGAGTTCCCGCCGCCCACCTCCCTGGGAGCAGCCCCGCCCGCAAAATGCGGGCAAGACCAAGCTGACCCCGGAAAGCATCGCCTGGGCCCGCGATCGCGCCCGGCGCGCCGGCCGGCGTTATCCCAACTTGGTCGACAACCTCGCCGCTCTGCGACGCCAACTTGAGTCCGGCGACCAGCACGAGGACGAAAAAGACGACGGAAAGATCCGCATCCGCTGAATCGGCTCGGTCAACCGGCCCGAGGGCTCAGAAGCGGACGCGACCACGCCCGGCACGGCGGGTGTGGTCTTCACGGTCAGCCTGCCGGTCATCAACCCGACGGAAAACCACCGGCGATTCATCCCGGTACTTCGGAATCAGAGGCGGCATGCCCGGCGACGTGGCATAGGGCAGCGGATACTCGTACAGACGATAGGGACCTTGCTGGTAGCTCACTTCATGACGGTCATCCCACCCATCATCGCGACGATGATGCCGGTAGTAGTTGCGCGTCCGATAACGGATCCCGCCGTAGCTCGGGTAATCCACCCGCTCCGCCGTTTCCTGGATCCGGGCCTCGAGTTCGGCCAAGCGACGCTCCTGAGCAAGACGTACGTTCTCTGACTCCTGTTGCTCCTGCAAACGCGCGCGTGCCACGGCCAGTAGTTCCGCACAGGGCACCTCGGGATAACGCCGCGAGAAATCCTCCCAGAACGCCGCCTGATAGGTGACCGGCGAAGCGAGGAACGCCGAGTCGGCCTGCTTTCGGGCCTTCAAGGCCTCCCCTTCCGTCACCCGGCGCGAGCGCAGGATTTCATATTCCTCCCGCGCCCGGGCAACCCGCACCGCATGCTGGGCCTCCCGCTCCGCATGTTCCTCCGACGAAAGCAGCGCTACCTTGGTAACCACGTCGGCCCGCAATTCGACCTCGCCCCTCTCGAAATACAGCACCTGGCGGTCGCCCACGCGGATGTCTCCACGAGGACTCCCCATCACTCGCCGCACCTCGGCCACGGAATCACCCACCTGCACTTCGGTTGCAGCGAGCACGGCAGGCAGACACAGAATCAAAACAAGAGGTAGGGGTTTCATTTTGGGGTCCTCCTTTTCTGCGGACGAAATGACATGATCACAGCCTCATGCATTTATCAAACTGAAGACGCCTTTATCGTGATCCGGTTCCCAACCCGAACGAATAACCCCACCTGCACACGAAGACTGCGTACACCGGCTTCCGTCAACTTTCCCGGCTACACAGGAGGTCCGCTTTCCGCTTCAACCCATCACGCCCTTGCACACGTCACACCCGGGGTCTTCACACCTTTTCTGTAAAGGCTGACATCACTCTGTCTCGATTCTTTATATATCTTAAAATTAACTACTTAAGTATTATCTTGGAATGATAAACAAAGCCGTGCGTCGGAATTCCTTACGTTTCTTATCTCTTCGGTTTTTTGTCCCGCCCTAAATACAAAAATAGATGAACTCCTAAATAATTATAGATAAGCATATAGTGAAATTTATTGGCCCACCTCCTGATGTTTAGTTTCTTCTGGCATCTTGATTGCTTTAAGCCTTACAGCCAATTGGACCTATTGTGGAAATTCTTCCGCGAACATTCCGATGCCCTCAAGAAACACACCCATGAGAAAACTGCTCCTACTCACCACGATCTTCCTCGCGGGCGCTTCGGCCAAGGCCGACATCGTCGTCAACCAGGAGACCTCGAATTACCTCGAGCTGAGCTTCTACCTATCGGATACGCTGCTCACCCCGGGCTCTGACATCGAGACGTACACGCTCAACGATTTCCCCGGCACCAGCTTCACGTTCAACTTCCGTGACCGCCTGTTCCTGCTGGGCAACCAGGAGTCGCTCTCGACCAATCCGTCGAGCGGCACGTTCAGCTTCGTTCAGAACACCGGTAATCTCGACTTCTCGGGTTCCTACACGATCGGCGGCACGCTGGTCAACTGGTGGGTCGATAGCGTTGTGACCACCGGCATCATCTTCGACACCTGGTCCGGCACGCTCAAGGCGACCGCCACGGGTCAGCGCGTTCCTGACGCCGGCACATCGATCGCCCTCCTCGGCCTCGGCCTGCTTGGCCTCGCGATCTTCCGTCGCAAGGTTGCCTGAGAGCGAAGCTATTAAGTCCCATAGTGCGAACCCGCCGTTACCGGCGGGTTCTTTTTTTGCCAGACTCGCGGGAAGCTAAGCCTTGGCCAGGCAGCACTGCTTGTATTTGCGGCCGCTGCCACAGGGACAGGCATCGTTTCGGCCGACCTTCGGCGCCGCCTTGTAGGGCGCCGGCCCAAGCCGGACTTCGCGATTGTACAGCCACCGTCCGCCGACCTGCACGAATTCGGCCTTCTCGTGCAGCACTTTCTCAACTCCTTCCTCCATGCCATACGCGGAAAAATCAACGTAAGCCTTGTCCGGCGTCGGACCCTTTTCCTCGGAATGCACCACCAGACGCGTCCAGGTCACCGCCGGTTCGCCCGCTTCCGGAACATAGGGTCGGCCAGCCGTCGGCCGGTGCGATTCATGAAGAAATCGGTAGTCGCGTGTCACGTGCGCCGTAAAGCGGGCCCGCATCAGTTGCTCCGCTGTCCCGGCCGGACGCGTTCCCGCGAGCACCGGCTCGCAGCAGGCTTCAAACTGCTGGCCGCTGCCACAGGGACACGGTTCTCCACGCTTGGGTTTGGGCGACTCGGTCGGGATCTGGGACATATCCGCACAGACCTAGCTGACTCGCCGCCGCCAACGCGAGGGGAAATAAGCTTCCTCAGGGTCCAAGCCGAATCAGCGGCAGGCCTCGCAGACCGACAGCGGCTCCTCCCTTTGATCCCCCACACCCGCGCCTTCCCCTCCAAAAAAAACCGCCCCGGAGTTTCCTCCGGGGCGGCGTGGTTTTCTTAGTAGCAGCGTCTCCGGCAGTCCGATCCGGCCATGAGGTAAATCACGGCCACGGCCAGCCAGGACACGGTGACGGCGGCGATAGTCAGCATGACTGTCGTCCTCCTTGCCGCACGGGGCGGCGGTCTGGGCCCGTTCCCACCAAGGGTTCGGGCAGTTGCAATCAACCGTCGGAGAGAACCCGGCCTCTCCGACACCCGCCAACGTGCCTCCTCTCGGTGCCTTGGCAAACACGGGCATGTTAAATATTAACCATTTGAATAATAATGTTTTAAATCATTTCCGTAACATACTTTTCTGCAAATCTCGACTCCACCCTTGCCCCGGAAGCACGGGGTCCTTGTGGTTCCGCCCACGCCCCCGCCACCGATGAAAAAACCGACCCGAGAGGAGCTCCTGCGCCGGTGCGTGCGCAAGCGGCGCTACCGCAGCCAGGGTGAGGCTCTGGATGCGGCCATCCTTGCGGGGGTCGGCCACCAGCGAGACGCCTACCGTTGTCCGCTGTGCGGACATTGGCATCTGACCTCGCGTTAGGACGCGGATTTCTGTTCCCGACCGGAAGTTCCCTGCCATAGCTGCCCCGTGCTTCGCATCCTGCT
The DNA here is from genome assembly GCA_016795545.1 of Opitutaceae bacterium. Taxonomy (GTDB): domain Bacteria; phylum Verrucomicrobiota; class Verrucomicrobiia; order Opitutales; family Opitutaceae; genus Lacunisphaera. Next base: position 5,810 of record JAEUGX010000044.1, on the reverse strand, counting down.
GCCTCCCAACCTTGCCGCCGCCGCTGCGCGCGACGCCGTGGCGGTCCGGGTCGAGCTCGACCTCGCGGCCCCGCCCCCGCCCGGGCTGCTGCCGGGCCTGGCGGCGCTGCAGCGCATGGGAGTGCCGGCCCAGCAGGTCTCCCTGGTGCAGCTCCGTCGCGCCCAGGTGCGTGAACTGCTCGGCGCTTTGACCGGCGAACGCGTCTTTTTCCGCGCCGACCGGCCGGCCGTGCCCCTGGCCTGGAACGGCCTCGACCTGCCCGGGATCAGCGAACACCTGGCGGAGCAACCGGCGGCCCCGCCTCCGCCCCCGGCCCAGCCAAGGCCGGCGAGACCGGCCGAGCCGGACGATGACCTGACTCCGCTGACGGTCGATGGCTCGGAGCATTTCCTGGCCCTCACGCTCCCGTCACGCGAATCCGCCGCCTACGAGCCCGCGCTCGAGTTCGTCCGCACGCACCGCTTCACGCTCGACCCGCGGTCGCGCAAATGGTGGCTCCGCGACCGGCACAAGGTGCTGAACATCCTCGCCAACCACGGCCGGACGCTGCGCGCCGAGTTCCACGCGGAGTTCACCGAGAACTACCGGCACAACACCGCCCACCTCCGGACCGCCGAGATCACGGCGGCGGTCAGCGAACAGGAGGACGGCTACGACGTCGCCCTGGGCCTCAAGGCCGGCGCCGCCACCGACGCGCAGATCCGCGCCGCCGTGTCGACGGGACGCGGCTACATCGAGGACGCGGGCACCCTCTACCTGATCGATGCCTCGCGCCTCGCGCAGTTGGAGGCCGCGCACCAGGCGCTCGCCGGCGAGCCCGAGGCCACGAGCGCGCAGGGCCGCCACCGCGTCGCCAAGGCCCGCGCCGCCGAGGTCACCGAGCTGCTCGAGCGCATCGCCCCCCACTTCCAGGCGCCGGCAACATGGCATGCCCGCAGCGCCGCCCTCCAGACCCTCACCGCCCTGCCGCCCGCCCCGCTGCCGGCCGACTTCACCGGCACCCTCCGCCCCTACCAGCGGCTGGGCGTCGCCTGGCTCTGGTACCTCTACGGCCAGCAGCTGGGCGGCATCCTCGCCGACGAAATGGGCCTCGGAAAGACGCCGCAGGCGCTGGCCCTGCTCCGGACCGTCCGGGCGGAGGCCGGCCGCGCCGGCACGCCGGCCCGGCCGTCGCTGGTCGTGGCCCCGGCCTCCCTGGTCGAGAACTGGCGGCGCGAGGCGGCCCGCTTCACGCCGGCGCTGCGCGTCTTCGTCCACCACGGCAGCCAGCGCCTCGCCGCCGCGGACTTCGCGCGTCACGACCTCGTCCTGACCTCGTACGGCACGCTGGCGCGCGACGTCGACCTCTTCGCCAAGTCACCCTTCGACGTCATCCTCGCCGACGAGGCCCAGCACCTCAAGAACCGCCGGACCCAGGCGGCCCAGTCGCTTCGCGCGCTCGACGGCCGCGGCCGCTTCCTGCTCACGGGCACGCCGCTCGAGAATTCCCTCGACGACCTCCGCTCCCTCTTCGAATTCCTGATGCCCGGCTTCCTCGTCCAGCCTCCCGCCGGCCTCAAGCGCGACGACCGCGCCTTCTACGACCAGCGCCTGCAGGTCCAGACCGCGCCCTACATCCTGCGCCGCACCAAGCAGGCGGTCGCCCCCGAGCTGCCCCCGAAGATCGAGCAGGTCGTCTATTGCGAGCCCACGCCGGCGCAGGCCGCCCTGTACCGCCGCACGCAGGAGGAAACCGAGCGCGACCTCTTCGACCTGGCGGCGCAGGGGGCGTCCGAATCCCGCATCCGCCTCGCCACGCTCACCCAGCTGCTGCGCCTGCGCCAGATCTGCTGCGACCCGCGGCTCGTGGCGGACAAGGGCCTGCGGTCGGCCCCGGACCGGCCGACGGCGCCGGACTCGGCCAAGCTCGAGGCCTTCCGCGAGCTGCTCGCCGAATCGATCGACGAGGGCCACCGCATGCTGGTCTTTTCCCAGTTCACCTCCCTGCTCGCCCTGGTGCGCGAGGAGCTCGCCGCCCAGGAGGTGCCCCACTGCTACCTCGACGGCTCCCTGAGCCCGAAGGCCCGCCAGGCCGAAGTGGACCGATTCCAGTCCGACGCGTCCATCCCCGTCTTCCTCATCTCCCTCAAGGCCGGCGGCACGGGCCTCAACCTCACCGCCGCGGACGTGGTCGTCCACTACGACCCGTGGTGGAACCCCGCCGTAGAGGCCCAGGCCACCGACCGCACCCACCGCATCGGCCAGACCCGGGTCGTCACCAGCTACCGGCTGATCTGCTCCGGCACCGTCGAGGAGAAGGTCATGGCGCTCCAGGAGGAGAAACGCGCCCTGCTCGCCGGCGTGTTCGAGGCCAGCGACGACGCCGCGGCCCGGCTCAGCCTGGCCGACCTGCGCGAGCTCCTGCGCTAGGCGCGGTCACTCCCGATCGTAGGCGACCCAGACCGGCGAGCCCCACGCCATGTTGCCGTCGCGCTGCACGACCCGGACGTAGAAGTAGCTCTCCCCGCCGCCCGGCGCGGCGTCCGTGTACTCGAGCCGGAACTCGGCCTGCCCGGGTTTCACCGTGTGCACCTCCCGCCCATCCTTGATCACGTCGACCTGCAGGATCTCCCCCGTCCCGAGGATCGTGGCGCTGAGCTGCAGGGGCGTGCGGCTGCGGAAGGCCTCCCCCATCAGGTGTTCCCCGTCGGAGCCGCGGGCGCGGACGTCGAGGACGATGTTGTCGGTCGCCGCATAGGTCCTCCGGGCCCGGATGGCTTCCTCCAGCGACTTCGCATCCGCCCCCGCCGCGATCAGGCAGGCGTAGCTCACGTGGGTGGAGATGTGGTCCGAGGACGCGATGAAGCCGAGCCGGAGGCCCTTCGCCAGGCCCCGGCGCACGAAACCTCCGTCGCGAAATGTCCGGCTGCTCCGGAGCGACGACTCGATCGGCACGGGTTTCGCGGGATCGAGCCACTCCGACCACAGCCGGAACGGCTTCGGCCCGTCGGGATCCTCGTACACGTCCCGCTCGCCCTGGTAGATCTCGACCACGCTCTCGACCTCGGGATCGTGGTTGCGCCAGTCGGTGCCGCTCGTGCGGCCGGTGGTATGCGAGATGCAGAACCCGCCGCTGCGGTGCAGGTAGGCGTACAGGCGCTCCGCCCCCTCCTCGCCCGCCAGCTCGGCCGCGGGAATGTCCGTGATCCGCCGGCCGCGTTCGGCAAAGAACACGTTGCGATGCCCGTTGGGCCATTCCACCGAACGCTCGTACCCGTAGAAGGCGGCGAACTCGCTGCCGCGCTGGAAGAGGTCCGCGAGCTTCTGGCTGCGCCACCAGCTGTAGGGCTCCATGATGCCGTCCGTGTGGTTGGAGAGGGCGAGGAAATCGAGGGCGGCGGCGTCCCGCGCATAGCGGTAGGCGTCCACCAGCGAGCCGTCGTGCGCGCCGTCCATCGAGATGTCCGTGTGCCGGTGGAAGTCGCCGCGGCGGATGGAGTAGACCCGGCCTCCGTGCTCGATGCGGTAGCCGCGGATGCGGGCGACGTCGGCCGCTTCGCGCGGGTGGATCACCGCGGCCGTCGCCGGCTCGAGCACGAGCGGACGCAGGGCCGTCTCGGCACGCCCGGGCGCGGACGCGAGGTACCCGCGCTGCACCTGGTGGCGGTGCGGCTGGAAGGACTTGGTCGTGCGCAGGTCGGAGGGCCACACCAGGAACAGCCCGTCGCCCCGCGGCGCCAGGGCCGGCATCATGTCGTTCCGCCCGCTGCCGCGCGGCAGGTAAGTGAGATCGGACCAGCGCCCGCCGTCGTAGCGCACCACGAAGAACTCCCACAGCGCCGCGTTGGTGGGCTGGTCGATCGGGGTCAGCGGCCGCCGCATCAGCAGGTGCCGCACCGCCAGACAGAGTTGCCCGGAACCGTCGAACTGCAGCACCGGCATCTGCCAGAACTCGTCCGGGCCGGTGGGGAACGGCAGTTCGCCCGCCGTCGTCATCCAGCGTCCGTTCTCGAGGCAGGCGACCCGGATGGAGCGCGACTCGTACAACTGCGTGCCCTTCCGCACCACGAGGAAACCGGTGTCCTTGCCCCATTCCGCGCCCGACTCGTTCCAGGCCACCCAGACCCGGCCCCGAGCATCGATCGCGACCGACGGCTGCGCCTCGTAGCGGGCGGTGCCGGCGACGGTCTCCACCGGCCCCCAGGTCCCGTTCCGCCGCCGGCGCAGGTAGACGTCGTAATTGCCGGCCGCATAGCCGTCCCACCCCACCGCCAGGGTGTCGTCCGGGCCGGCCGCGACCGCCGGCCACCAGTTGCCGCCGGCCAGTCCCTCGCTCACCCGCTCCTCCGCCGTCCACGCGCCGCCCGTCAGGGCGCAGGCGTAGATCTGGCTGCCCCGGCCCGCGTTGCGCTGCCAGACCAGCCACAGCCGGCCGCGGGCGTCGGCCGTCATCCGCGGAAAGGCGTCGGCCCCGGCGTCGCGCGTCAGCCGCACGGTTTCCGCCCAGGTCCGCCCGTCGAAGCTCCGGCCGTACAGGTCCCAGTTCCCGTCGACGTGCATCGACCACACCACCCACAGCCGGCCGGCGTCGTCCTCGCCCGCCGCGGTGTGCAGCACCTCCACCCCCGCGGCCAGCGTCATCACCGGCGGCGCCGGTCCGTCGGTCACCTCACGGACCAGCACGGAGTCCGCCTGGTCGTCGTACTCCTGCCAGGCCACCCACGTCCGGCCGGAGCGGGTCACGGCCAGCGCCGGAAAATCCTGCTGGTCCAGCCGCTCCACCGCCACCCCGGCCACGGGCGGCAGGGCGTCGACGCGGACCTGCCCGTCGAGAAAATAAGCCGCCCGGCCGGGCACCAGCTCGCGCGGGCGGAAGGCGAAGCTCCCGGCCGGTGTCTCCACCTGCACCGGCTCCTCCGCCGGGCCCGCCCGCAGGTGGACCAGCAGCGTGGGCGACCGGATGATCGGCGGCGGCGCCTCGTGGCCCCGCATGACAAACATCGTCGCCTGCCGCGTCGTGCAGATCCAGCTGTGCTCGTCGAGCACCCGGTCGTTGGGCAGCGCCGGCTGGCGCTCCACCATCCTGTAGACATCGTGGTTCTGGAACCGGTCGGCCTCGACCTGCAGACGCTGGCCGGGCGCGGGCCGCACCCGACCGTTCCAGGCTCGCTCCGCGGCGTCGGTCACGCCGAACGTCAGCCGGAACGAGGCCAGGGGCGGCTCCCCGTCCAGTTCGGCCCCGGGCCGCGGCAGGCTCAGGCCCTGCGCGGCCGCTGCCAGCGGCAGGACGCCGGCCAGCGCCGCCAGCCAGCCCGGAAGCCAACCACCCAGCCTGGAACCCGAGAGGCGCATGACTTTCGGCGTTTCTGCCGCGGTCGGCAGCGCGGGTTTATTGCGGCGCCGGCACGCTGTAGGGACGGCCGTCCACCACCATGCCGCTGATCTGCGGGATCTTCTCCAGCCGCGCGGTCAGCTCGGCCAGCGCTTCCGGCGTCTCGACGCCGACCCCGAGCGTGGGATCGCTGTACGTGCGGTGGTAATTGCCCAGCGGGATATCCACATAGAGCTTCACCCCGTGCTGCCGGCAGAGCGGGCCGTAATCACGCTCCAGCGACACCTCGATCGGCGGCAGGCCAATCTTCTCGTCCTGGTCCTGGATGTAGCCGTAGCCGCGCTGCCAGCGGTTGTTGTACGTCGCGCGCTGCAGCGTGTGGTGGCCCACGATCAGGTCGTCGACCAGCTTCTCTTGCACCCACGTGCGCCAGTGCAGCGCGATGTTGCCGATCGGCGGGCCCGCGTGCTCGCCCTGCGGCACCCCCAGCGAGAGCTT
>JAEUGX010000086.1 GCA_016795545.1 Opitutaceae bacterium | reverse complement strand
ACTCATCGCATGGTACACCCCGGGGCCCTCGTCTACCGGCAACTTGATCCGTGCCTGCCGCATGCGAGGCCGCCATATCCGCAAACTCTCCGCTCTCCCGTCAACTGGTATCAGCCTGTCCCTTGCTTTTGATGCTTTTAGGCCAAGGCGCAGTGTCGCCTCCGTAATAGTCTGTCCCTTGCTACGCAAAGTCGTCGTTTCATTTTTTCTCCTTTAGTCCCTGCACATACGTGGCCAAGGCTGTGATCGCCTCGTCGGGCAGGTACTCGCGGCCGGCCATTGCGGTGCCGGGAATGCCGAATTTGATGATCCGCGCCAGGGCCAACCACTCCTCCGCGGGAGCAAGGCCAGCCGATATGTGCAAACGCGGACCGGTGAGATCGCGCGGGCGCATGCCGAGGCCGCCGGCCGCCGGACCATCGCCACGGCCTTCAGGACCATGGCAGGGGACACACCACTGCACGAAGAGACGCCGCTGCCTCGCTGCGTCTGCCATCCTCAATTCCGCTTCCGGTTGCCACTTGGCCACGGCCTCAACCCGCTCCACCAACGTGCCGGCACCGAGCGACTCGAGATAGGCCAGCAAGGCATCGCCCCGCGAATCACCCGGGGCAAACAGATGGGCATAGGCCGGCATCCGCGACCCGGGCGTGAGCATCCGGGGTTCCATCAGGTGCAGCCGGTTCCATTCGCGGGTCCGGCGATTGCCGACGTTCTGCAGGTCGGGACCTTGCCGGCGGTTGCCAAACAGCGGCGGCACCTCCGCCAACGACTCCGCCAACGGCCGCTGCGGTCCCCAACGCAGGGCGTCCTCGGTGTGCGGACGCGTGTACTGCGAGTGGCAGGTGATGCAGCCTTCGCTCAGGTATACCGCCCGTCCCCGCGCGATCCGCAAGTCATCCTGCGCATCCGCCGGCACGGCCGAGGCCGCTGCCAGCAACCCGACGGCCGCCACCAGCCCGATGCCGCCGGATCGCACGGCAAGATGCCGCCCCAGCAGCGCCAGCGCCAGCACCAGGCCGGCCGCCAGCACGAACGCCGCCGGGAGCGCGGTCCGCCCCCCGGCCAGCCCGATGCCCGCCGCCGATCCACCCCAACCCGCCACCGCATAGACCAGCGCCGCCAGGCCGGGTCGCCCGCTGCGCGCGGGATAGTAGACCAGCGCCGTCGAATACACCGAGACTCCCGCCGTGTAGAGCAGCACGCCCGGGACATACATCCGCCGCTCCGGATCGATGAACACGCAGGCCGCCAGCAGGGCGACCGCGCCGACCGCCACGGTCCGCCCCAGCCAGCCCCGGCCCAGCGCCAGCCCTGCCAGACACGCAACCCCCAGATGCACCGCCGCGTTCCAACCCAAACGCGCCGCGCCATCCCAAGTCGCGGCCTTGAGCTCCGCATTATGCTGGATCACGTAAAACGCCGCCGAGTCCAGGCTGACCAGCGCCAGGAAGATCACCACCCAACCGCCGCGGCCCAAGCGCGCATAATCAAGGCCTGCGGGCGGGGCGGCCGCGGCGTTCGCACCCCGGACGAGCATCCCTCCCGCCAGCGCCCCCATTGCGGCCGCCGCCAGGGCCACCTGGGCGTGCACGGCCGGCCCGGCCGCAAAGACCGCCGGCACGTTGCAGAATCCATAAGCCAACCCGGTGCCCAGCCCGATCACCCCGCCCAACCGGGCATGGCCCACCGCCCTCAGCAGGAGGCCCGCGAGCACGACCGTCGCAATGCCCGTGCCCAGGCCGATCAGCAGCGCCGCCGCGAAGAAGCCGGCCTTTCCCGGCCCCGCGAGCGTCAAGCCCGCCGCGACCGCACACATCCCGAAGCCAGCCGTCAGCCAGCCCCTGGGGCTGCCGGCAGTCCACCTGCTCCCCGCGAGCACACTGCCCCCGATCCCCGCCAGCCCCATCACCGTCATGACCGGCTTGAGCATATCCGCCGCGGACCCGCCGGCGGTAACCCCCTCCAGGAACCCGAACTGCGCGAAAATCAGGAAATAAACATAAGTGGCCGCCACCGCCGTGATCGCGGACCCGAAGGATCTTCCGTCCGCTGACGGCGGGGTCATTTGGATCAGGTTTTCACAATCGACCGTTTTCGCAAGAACCGAGCAGCCGGCGCGCTGGCACCCCTTATGACACAGCGGGCGGGCGGCCAGTCCCGCAGGGGACGGATAAAAATACTTGCGCCATCGTCCCACCGGAGCCATCTAAGCGGCCCCACCCATGGCCCTCCGCCACCATCATCACCACGTGTACTAGCCTTCCCCCCGCGGGAAGGCCGGAAGCGCCTTTCCCGTGGCTGATGGAACCCGATTTCCAAAGACCCCGGCAGGTGCGACCCGCCGGGGTCTTTCGTTTCCGCCCTTCCCAAACCGCTTCCTCCCAATTTCAATTCCTCGTCACCCATGCCTCCCATCACCACTCCCAAGGACCGCCTCCGACTCGCCGTGCAAAAGAGCGGACGGTTGTCCACCGACTCCCTCGACCTGCTGAAGCACTGCGGCATCCGCGTGAAGTCGCCGAAGGAACGCCTGCTCCTGCATGCGGACAATTTCCCGATCGACGTGCTGTTCGTGCGCGACGACGACATCCCGCAGCTGGTCATGGACGGCGTGTGTGATCTGGGCATCGTGGGCACCAACGTCCTCGAGGAGGCCGCCCTCGAGCGCCGGACCACCGGCGCCGCCGGCGGCTACGCCGTCGAGCGCCCGCTGGACTTCGGCGGCTGCCGGCTGGCCCTGGCCCTGCCGGAGGAGCGCCCGTACTCCGGGCTCCGCGATCTCCAGGGCCTGCGCATCGCGACTTCCTACCCCCGGCTGACCGGCCGCTTCCTCGCGGAGCAGAACATCCAGGCCCAGGTCGTCTACCTCAGCGGCTCGGTCGAGATCGCCCCGCGCCTGGGCATCGCCGACGTCATCTGCGACCTGGTCGCCAGCGGCTCCACGCTCGAGGCCAACAAGCTCCGCGCGGTCGAGACGATCTTCAAGAGCACCGCCGTCCTCCTGCGCAATTCCCGGGAGTTCACCGCCGAGAAGCGCCACGCGCTGGAGATCCTGCTGCGCCGCATCGACGGCGTCCAGCGGGCCGCCGAGGCCAAGTACATCATGCTCCACGCGCCGAAGGCCAACTTGGCGGCGATCAAACAGCTGCTGCCCGGTTCGGAGAACCCGACGATCCTGCCCCTCGCCGGCGACGAGACGCGCGTGGCGCTCCACGCCGTCTGCCAGGAGGCCGTCTTCTGGGAGACCATGGAGTCGCTCAAGCAGGCGGGCGCCACCAGCATTCTGGTGCTGCCCATCGAGAAGATGATGCTCTGAGCCCCGGGGCCCGCCTCCGCATGCAACCGCTCGTCTGGAAAAAACTCAGCTCCGCCCAGCGCGCCGCCGCCCTGCAGCGGCCGGCGCAGCAGGCGCAGCCGCGGCTGGCGGCGGCCGTGGCGCGGATCATCGCGGCCGTCCGCCGTGACGGCGACACGGCGCTCCGGCGCTTCACCCGGGAATTCGACGGCGTCGTCCTGCGCTCGCTCCGCGTCAGCGACGCCGAGTTCGCCGCCGCGGAGGCCGGCCTGCGCCGCGCCGACAAGTCCGCCCTGCGCACGGCGTACCTCAACCTCCACACCTTCCACGCGGCGCAGCGCCCGGCCGAGCTCCGGCTGGAGACCCAGCCGGGGATCCTCTGCGAAAAGACCTCTCGCCCCGTCGGCCGCGTCGGCCTGTACGTGCCCGGCGGCAGCGCGCCGCTGCCGTCGACCGCGCTCATGCTCGGCGTGCCGTCGCAGCTCGCCGGCTGCCCCCAACGCGTGCTCTGCACGCCGCCCGACCGGACCGGCGGCGTCAACCCGTGGATCCTCTATGCCGCGCGCCTGTGTGGCATCACCGAGGTCTACAAGCTCGGCGGCGCCCAGGCCGTCGCCGCCATGGCCTACGGCACCGCCAGCGTGCCGAAGTGCGACAAGCTCTTCGGGCCCGGCAACCGCTTCGTCACCGAGGCGAAACTGCAGGCTGCCCGCGACGCCGCCGGCGCGGCCTGCGACCTTCCGGCCGGACCTTCGGAGGTGCTGGTGATCGCCGACGGCCGGGCCCGGCCCGACTTCGTCGCCGCCGACCTGCTCTCGCAGGCCGAGCACGGCCCGGACTCGCAGGTCGTGCTCGTCGCGCTGGCGGCCGGCCTGGCGCGCCGCGTCGCCCGCGCGCTGGCGGCCCAGCTCGCGGAGCTGCCGCGCGCCGCCATCGCCCGCCGCGCCCTCGCGCGGAGCCGCACCTTCCTGGCGGCTGACCGCGACGAGGCCGTCGCCATCGCCAACCGCTACGCGCCGGAGCACCTCATCCTCCAGGTTGCCCGGCCGCGCGAGCTGCTGGCCGGCATCACCACGGCCGGCTCCGTGTTCCTCGGCGACCTGACCCCCGAGTCGCTCGGCGACTACGCCAGCGGCACCAACCACGTCCTGCCCACCTACGGCTGGGCCCGCGCCTACAGCGGCCTGGGGCTGGCCGATTTCCAGCGGTCCATGACCGTCCAGTCCGCCACCCGCGCCGGCCTGGAGAAGCTCGGCCCCGTCGTCGAGCGCCTGGCCCTCGCCGAGGGCCTCGCCGCCCACCAGCGGGCGGTGCGCGTGCGCCTGGACTCGTTCCCGTCATGAACCCCGATCCCGTTCTCTCCCTCATCCGTCCGGAGATCCTCGCCCTGGCGCCGTACAGCTCCGCGCGCAAGGAGGCCAAGGCCGGCAGGGTCTGGCTCGACGCCAACGAGAATCCGCGCACCCCGTCCGAGACCGCGGCGCCGGCCGGCCGGCCGGCGCTCAACCGCTATCCCGAGCCGCAGCCGCCCGACCTCGTCGCCACCCTCGCCGCCTACTACGGCACCGCTCCGGAAAACGTCCTCGTCTCCCGCGGTTCCGACGAGGGCATCGACCTCCTGCTGCGCGCGTTCTGCCGCGCCGGCCAGGACGCCATCCTCATCACGCCGCCCACCTACGGCATGTACGCCGTGTCGGCGGCGATCCAGAACGCGCGCGTCGTCCCGGTGCCGCTCGACGCCGCGCGGGGCTTCGCGCTCGACGCCGAGGGCGTCATCGCCGCCGCGGCCTCCGGCGTGAAGCTGGTCTTCCTCTGCTCGCCCAACAATCCGACCGGAGCCCTGCTCGACCGCGCCGCGGTGCTGCGGACGGCCCGCGCGCTCCTGGGCCGCGCCGTCGTGGTGGTCGACGAGGCCTACCTTGAGTTCGCGGGCAGCCCGAGCCTGGCGGTCGAGCTGGCGGCCGTTCCCAACCTGGTCGTGCTGCGGACCCTGTCGAAGGCGTTCGGCCTCGCCGGCATCCGCTGCGGCGCCACCCTGGCGAATCCGGCGCTCATCGGCGTCCTGCAGAAGATCATCGCCCCCTACCCCGTGCCGACCCCCGTCCTCCAGGCCGCGCTCGCCGCGCTCTCCCCCGCGGGCCTGGCGGCCGCGCGCGCCTCGGTGGCGGCGATCGTCGCCGAACGCCGCCGCGTCGCCGGCGTCCTGGCCGGCCTGCCCGCGGTGCGGCGCGTGTGGCCGAGCGACAGCAACTTCCTGCTCTTCGCCACCGCCGACGCCGCCCAGGCCATGGCCGCCACCCGCGGCGCCGGGGTGATCCTGCGCGACCGCAGCCGCGACTACGGCCTCGCCAACTGCGTGCGCATGACCATCGGCACTCCCGCCGAGAACGACGCTGCCCTGGAGATCCTGGCCCGGCTTTGAGCCCGGCCGTCCGCCCCCTTCCCTTCACTCCCATGAGCCCGGCCAAGAAAATCCTCTTCCTCGACCGCGACGGCACGCTGATCCACGAGCCGTTCGACCAGCAGATCGACCGGATCGAAAAATTCGCCCTCGAGCCGGACGTGATCCCCGCCCTGCTGCGGCTGCGCGACGCCGGCTACCGGTTCGTGATGGTCACCAACCAGGACGGCCTCGGCACGCCGAGCTTCCGCGAGGAGGAGTTCCGTCCGCCGCAGAAGCTGCTGCTCGACATCCTCGGTTCGCAGGGGATCGAGTTCGAGGCCGTGCGCATCTGCCCGCACACCGCGGCCGACCGCTGCGACTGCCGCAAGCCGAAGATCGGCCTGGTGGCCGACTACCTGCGCGCCACCGATTGGGCACGCGACCAGTCCGCGGTCATCGGCGACCGCGAGACCGACCTCCAGCTGGCGCAGAACCTCGGCACGCGCGGGATCCGCTACGACCGGAAGACGCTCGGATGGACCGAGATCGCCCGGCAGATCGTCGACGCCCCGCGCCGCGCCACCATCGTCCGCAACACCAAGGAGACGAAGATCACCGTCGAGGTCGACCTCGACACGCCCGCGCCCGCGCAGCTCGACACCGGGCTGGGGTTTTTCGACCACATGCTGGACCAGATCGCCAAGAACGCGGGCCTCGGGCTCGTGATCCGTTGCGACGGCGACCTCGAGATCGACGAGCACCACACGATCGAGGACGTCGGCATCGCCCTCGGCCTGGCGCTGAAGCAGGCGCTGGGCGACAAGCGCGGCGTCGGCCGCTACGGTTTCGTGCTGCCCATGGACGAGGCGCAGGCTCAGGTCGCGCTCGACCTGAGCGGCCGCGCGTACTTCACCTTCGCGGGCCGGTTCCCCCGCGAGTTCGTGGGCGAGATGCCGACGGAGCTCGTGCCGCACTTCTTCCGGTCGGTCAGCGACGCGCTGCTCGCCACGCTGCAGATGAGCGTGCAGGGCGAGAACGCGCACCACATGGTCGAGACGCTCTTCAAGGGTTTCGGCCGGGCGCTGCGCCCGGCGATCGCCCGCGGGGCGGGCCTCGAGATTCCGAGCACCAAGGGGGTCCTCTGATGCTGGCGATCGTCGACAGTGGCGGCGCCAACATCGCCTCCGTGCGCTTCGCGCTGGAGCGGCTCGGCGTCCAATCCGAACTCACCGCCGACCCCGCGGTCATCCGCGCGGCCGAGCGCGTGATCCTGCCCGGCGTCGGCTCCGCCGCCGAGGGCATGAAGCGACTCCAGGCGCGCGGGCTGGTGGACTGCGTCCGCGGCCTGACCCAGCCCGTGCTCGGCGTGTGCCTCGGCATGCAGCTGCTCTTCGAGTCGTCCGAGGAAGGCCCGACCGAGACGCTGGGCCTGATCCCCGGCCGCGTGGCGCTGCTGCCCGGCGGTCCCGGCGTGACCGTGCCGCACATGGGCTGGAACACCGTGCTCACCGGCAAGCCGGTGGCGCTGCTGGACGGCATCGCGCCCGACGCGCGCTTTTACTTCGTGCACAGCTATGCGGGGCCGGTGAACGCGTTCACGCTCGCCAGCTGCGACCACGGCACGCCCTTCGCGGCCATCGTGCAGCGCGGCAACTTCAGCGGCGTGCAGTTTCACCCCGAGCGTTCCGGCCCCGCCGGCGCCCGGCTGCTCCGCAATTTCCTCACCCTGGCCTGACGATGATCATTTACCCGGCCATCGATCTTCGCGGCGGGCGCGTCGTGCGCCTGACGGAGGGGCGCTTCGACCAGGAGAAGAGCTACGGCGACGACCCGGTCGCCGTGGCGCGCGACTTCGCGGCCGCCGGCGCGGCCTGGCTGCACGTGGTCGACCTCGACGGGGCCAAGGACCCGGCCCGGCGCCAGACGCCGCTGGTCGAACGCCTGGCCCGCGAGAGCGGGCTGCGCGTGCAGACGGGCGGCGGGATCCGCGACGAGGCCCAGATCGCCGCGCTGCTCGCCGCCGGCGTGCAGCGCGTGATCGTCGGCAGCCTCGCGGTCCGCGAGCCGGACCGGGTGCGCGGCTGGCTCGGCCGCTTCGGACCGGAGCGCATCATCCTCTCGCCCGACGTGCGGCTCGACGCCGCCGGCATCCCGCGCGTCGCCGCCGCCGGCTGGCAGGAGAGCACGGGGGTGGCGCTCGACGACCTGCTGGCCGGCTTCCTGCCCGCCGGGCTGGTCCACATCCTCTGCACCGACATCAGCCGCGACGGCCGCCTGTCCGGTCCGAACACCGCGCTCTACGCCGGCCTGGCCCGGCGCTTCCCGGCGCTGCAGATCCAGGCCTCGGGCGGGGTGTCTTCGCTGGACGACCTCCGCGCGCTCCGCGCCACCGGGGCGGCCGGCGCCATCGTCGGCCGCGCGCTCTACGAACGGAAATTCACCCTGAAGGAGGCGCTCGCATGCTAGCCCGCCGCATCATCCCCTGCCTGGACGTCCGCGACGGCCAGGTCGTCAAGGGCACGCAGTTCCGCGACCACGAGGTCGTGGGCGACATCATCGCGCTCGCGCAGCGGTACCGCGACGAGGGCGCCGACGAGCTGGTGTTCTACGACATCACCGCCAGCAGCGACGGCCGCACCGTGTCGACCGACTGGGTCACGCGGGTCGCGCGCGTGCTCGACATCCCTTTCTGCGTCGCCGGCGGCATCCGCTCGCTGGACGGCGCCCGCCGGATCCTGCACTCGGGCGCCGACAAGATCTCGATCAACTCCCCGGCGCTGGAGAACCCCGCGCTCATCGGCGAGCTGGCCGCGGAGTTCGGCTCGCAATGCGTCGTGGTCGGCATCGACAGCCGCCAGGAGGGCGGCGACTACTTCGTGAAACAGTACACCGGCGATCCCGACAAGACCCGCGCCACCCGCTGGCGCACGCTGGACTGGGCCCGCGAGGCCCAGGCGCTCGGCGCGGGCGAAGTGGTGCTCAACTGCATGAACCAGGACGGCATGCGCCAGGGCTACGACCTGGCGCAGCTGAAGCTGGTGCGGGCGGTGCTGACGGTGCCGCTGGTCGCCTCCGGCGGCGCGGGCGCGGCCGATCATTTCCGCGAGGTCTTCCGCGCCGCCGGCGTCGATGGCGCGCTCGCGGCGTCCGTCTTTCACCGCGGCACCCTCCGCATCCCCGACCTGAAGGCCCAGCTCATCGCCGACGGCATCTGCCTCCGCGCCTGACCCTCCTCCGCCATGAAACTGCCCAAGATCGATTGGAAGAAGAACGCCGGCCTCGTCCCCGCCATCGTGCAGGACGACGCCACGCTGCAGGTGCTGATGCTCGGCTACATGAACGCCGACGCCCTGCGGAAAACCCTGCGGACGAAGCGCGTCACGTTCTTCAGCCGCAGCAAGCAGCGCCTGTGGACGAAGGGGGAGTCGTCCGGGCACTTCCTGCGCTTCGTCAGCCTGACCGTGGACTGCGACCAGGACACGCTGCTCGTGCGGGCCGTGCCCGACGGTCCGACCTGCCATCGCGGGACCCCGAGCTGCTTCGGCGACGACGGCGCCACGGGTGTCGGCTTCCTTGCGCAGCTGGAGCAGGTCGTCGCCGCGCGCATCAAGGGCGGCGACCGGTCAAGCTACACCGTGCGCCTCGCGAAAGAGGGCGTCGCCCGCGTCGCGCAGAAGGTCGGCGAGGAGGGGGTCGAGACCGCCCTCGCCGCGCTCCAGGCCGGCCGGAAGGAGTTCGCCGGCGAGGCCGCGGACCTGCTTTACCACCTGATCGTCCTCCTGCACGTGCGCAAGCTCAGCCTCGACGACGCGATCGCGGTGCTCGTAAAGCGGCACGTGCCGAAGAAATAGGGGGCGCCGGAAAACCGCCGTCCTTGCCCGGGGCGATCCCGGCGGCCGAAGGTCCCGCTGCTGGCCGTAGCGGCGTGCGTGATGGGAATGTGCCGACCGCTGCCCGCGGGGCCCCGCTCAGGGCGTTTGCCTGCTCCCGGGCCATTGCCGCAGCAGCCAAGCTTGTCCGCCCGCCAGGGCGAAGTCGACCAGCGGCACGCTGAGCCAGACCGGCGGCAGCCCGCCGGTGGCGATCGCCCACGCGCTGTAGCCGCCGGCCGCCAGCCGGAACCCGATCGTCAGCTCGAGCGCCGCCCGCAGGAGGTGGCGGTCGCGGCGGAGCCAGGCCCACAGGTAGCTGCAGCCGACCGCCCCGACGAAGGCGCCGACCCACCGCAGGTAGACGAGTGCCTCCCCGGCCACCGCGCCGGCGCCCATCAGCCGCAGGACCAGCGCCGGCCGGAGCACCAGCCCGAGTCCCGTGCCGAAATCGAGCGCGCCCGCGCCCAACGCCAGCCAGCGGGCCGTCCGTTCCGCGTGCTCGGGTTTCATGACGGCATCACACCCGACCGCGGGGGGGAGGAAAACACAAATCGCGCCGCGCCCCTACTCCGTCCGCCACGCCTGCCGGCACCACGCGATCGACGCGGCCAGCATGGCCAGGCCGGCGGCCAGGCGGCCGGCGTAGCACAGGTCGGCCAGGCCGCCGCGCACGTAGAGCACCGACGGGTCGGCGCCCTCCTGCCAGCCGAGCCAGAGCAGCAGGCCGACCTGCACGGCGCAGCCCGCCTGCCAGAGCCAGCCCGACCAGCGGGCGGGCC
Source organism: Opitutaceae bacterium (assembly GCA_016795545.1). GTDB lineage: Bacteria > Verrucomicrobiota > Verrucomicrobiia > Opitutales > Opitutaceae > Lacunisphaera. Next base: position 13,910 of record JAEUGX010000086.1, on the reverse strand, counting down.
GCCAGCGGCCGTCCAGGCAGAGCAGGATCGCCACGTGCAGGCTGGTGACCAGGCCGGCCATCGCCAGGTGCGCGTGGGCCACGAGGCCGTTGGTGAACTTCAGCCGGTCCGCGATGGCCGGAAGGTAAGTGCCAAAGCCCGTGACCGCCAGGAGCAGCCACCAGGCAAACGCCGCGCCCAGCCAGGCCGGCGCGGCCGGCGGCCAGGCGAAGGAGCGGGTGTAGCGCCAGACCAGCGGCACCCAGGCGATGAGGCTGCCGAGCCCGATGATATGACCGTGGTCGTGGTGCGACACGTTGCCGTGGCGCAGCGCGAGGTCCAGGGCGAACGAGAACGCGAAGTAGAGCCAGTAAAGCCGCTGGCGGCGGAAGATCGCCGCGGCCGGCGCCCGGACCGGCAGCCGCAGCAGCCAAGGCAGCAGGCCGAACACGGCGAGCAGCCCGAGCGTCGAGCCCAGCAGGCTGGCCCCGGTGGCGCCGCCGGTGTCGGGATCGACGGCGGGATAGACCCGCGGATCCGACGCCCACCAAAGCACGAACGGCACCGCGAACAAGGCCGCCAGGAAAAGGTGCGCCCAGAGGGGAAATTCGCGGCGGCGCGGCCAGGCCTGCGCGCAGAGCAGCAGCCAGAGGCAGAGCAACGCCAGCGACCAGCCGACCCGGGCAGGCCCGGCCCATTCGAGAAAGATCTTGCCGCTGCTCCAGCCGGCCAGCCACGACGCGCCGCCGAACGCCAGCCCCAGCGACCAGCAGCCGAGCGCCGCCCGGCCGGCGGTCAGCCCCGCGGCATCCGGGCGCATGAAGTACCCGAGCAGCACCCCGACCAGGGGAAGCGCGCACCAGCCGTAGAGCTGCCAGTCAAGATGCAGCGGCACCCACCGGCCGTAGGTCAGCGGCGCCAGGGCCCCGTTGAGATCGGGCCAGAGCAGGAGCGCCGCCAGCAGCACGCCCACGGCGTTCGCCGCGGCCAGCCAGCCCAGGCTGTGCCTCCGGAGGGAAGCGGCCAGGTCCGGGCTCACGCGTCCTCGATCCGCCCGTGGCGGACGCGCAGCCGGCGGTCGCATTGCTCGGCGAAGCGCCGTTCATGGGTCGCGAGCACGACCGCGATGCCGCGTTCGTGGACGAGGTGCCGCAGCAGGGCAAACACCGTGTCGCCGGTATCCTCGTCCAGCGAGCCGGTGGGCTCGTCGGCCAGCAGCAGCGGCGGCGAGTTCATCAGGGCGCGGCAGATGGCGGTCCGCTGGCGCTCGCCGCCCGAGATGTCCTGGATGCGGTGGCCGAGCCGGTGGCCGATGCCGACCGCCTCCGCCAGCTCCCGCACGCGGGCCGCGGTGAGGTCCGCGGCCAGGCCGGCCGCGAGCGCGGGCACGCGCAGGTTCTCGGCGACGGTCAGGTCGGGGATGAGGTTGTGCAGCTGGAAGACGAACCCGAGGTGCCGCCGGCGCAGCTGCAGGCGGTCGGCCTCGTCGCGCGGGTCGCATCCGCAGACGGTGAGTTCGCCCGCATCGGCCACATCGAGCCCCCCCAGCAGGTGGAGCAGGGTGCTCTTGCCGGAGCCCGACGCGCCCCAGAGCGCGACCATCTCGCCGGCGCGCACGTCGAGGCTCACGTCGTCGAGCACGCGGATGCGGCCGGCGTCGTAGGTCTTGCGCAGGTGGCGGCCGCGCACGAGCGCGGCGGGCGCGGGAAGGTCATTCATAACGCAGGGCCTCCGCCGGCTGGATGCGCGACGCGAACTGCGCGGGGTAGATGGCGCCGAGCACGGCGGTGACGAGGGCGGTCGCCACGATGCCCCCGAGCATGAGCGGCTTCACCACCGCCTGCACGTAGCCGTGGAAGATCGGCGCGTGCTCCAGCGCGAACAGGGCGGCGTAGCCGAGGGCAAAGCCGACGGCGACGCCCGCGGCCGCGATGACCGCGGCCTCGCCGAAGATGAGCCCGGCCACCTGGCCGCGGGAGAAGCCGCACACGCGCAGCACCGCGATCTCGCGGATGCGGCTGAACACCGAGAGGAGCATGGTGTTGGCCACGCCGAGCCCGCCGAGCAGGAACGCGCACAGGCCGACGGCCCAGGCCGTGAAGTGCAGGATCTTGAACTGGGTGTAGCTGCGGTTGAACTCGCGGTTTTCCAGCGCCATCAGACCCGGGTGGGCCGCCGTCACCGCCTGCCGGAATTCGGCGCCGCGCGCCTCGTCGCGCAGCTTGATGGCGACGATCGACGACACGCCCTCGCGGCTGAAGAACTCCTGCGCCGCGCGCAGCGGCAGGAAGACCCCGCCGTCCTCGAAGCCGTTTTCCGTCGCGAAGATGCCCGCCACCGTGAACTCGCCGCGGCCGATCTGGAGGCGCCCGCCGGCGCGGGCCTCGAGGAATTCCGCCGCGCGCGCGCCGAGCCAGACCGCGCCGGGAACCTGGCCGAACTCCTCGGGCCGGCCCGCCAGCCATTTCGCCTTGGTCAGGCGCGGGTTGGTCGGCTCGAGCCCGAAGCAGGTGATGATCGGCCGGTCGCCCGACGTCACCAGCCCGAACAGCAGCGGCTCGGCCGACTCCACGTTGGGCAGGGCGCGGAGCGCCGCGACGTCCCGGTCCGGGACGCTGCTGAAGAACAGGTCGGAGACATTGCGCTCGAACACCAGGTAATGGCTGTCGACCGCGAGGATCCGCTCGAACATGCCGATCGCCCCGTTGACGATCGAAAGGATGGTGAGCATCGCCGCCACCCCGAAGCCGATGCCCGCGACGCCGATGAGGGCGCGGAGCTTGTGTCGGCGGAGATTGACGAAGACGAGCGCGAGGTGGCGCATGGCTCAGGGGTCGCTGCGACCGGCCGGCGGCCCGCGCCACGGTCGCTTGGCGCCTACTTCCGGGGCTCCTCCACCGGGGTGCCGACCAGCTTGAAGCGGATGCGGACCTCGGGGTCGACCTTGAGCATGAGCGCGATGCGGATGACCTTGAGCTGCCAGTGCCGGTAGTCGATCGTCGTCTCGCCGGTGATGGTGTAGACGCCGTCGGCCTGGGTCACGTTGACGGGAAACTCGATGCGTTCACCGACGCCGTGGAACGTAAGGCGGCCGGAAACCTGTCCCTGGCCGTCGGGCGTGAGGGCCAGCGTGCCCATCTCGAAGCGGCCCACCGGGTCGCCGCCGCCCAGCCATTCGAGCATCTTCGCGTCGCGCTCGGCCTTGCCGGTCTTGAGGTCGGCAAAGCGGAAGGCGAACGCCGCGTTCTTGATCTTGCCGGCGTCGTCGACGTTCACCTTGGCGTCGTAGGCCTCGAGTCGGCCGGTGAACGAATCGACCGTGGCCTTCACGTCCACGTCGATGAAGGTGCGCCCCTTGTCGAACTTGAGCGGGCGTTCGGCGGCGAAGGCCGCCAGCGGCACGAGGAGCATCAGTGCGGCCAGGAATCGGGGTGCGTTCATGGGAGCGAGTGTGTTTATCCGCCGTCAGACCGCAAACCCGCGTTTGGGTGCCGTCCGGCTGCCGCCGCCCCGGCGGGGAGCCGGCGCCAGGAGGGGCTTGCACGCCGGCGCCCGGCTGCCAGGATATCGGTCCATCCTCCGGATGAGCGCGAAGCGGAAATCAGCCGACCAGTGGTTCGCCGAGTACGGCGAGAGTCATCAGCACGACACCAATGAACTGATTCACTGGATTTGCGTTCCGCTTATCTTCTTCAGCGTGATGGGGCTGCTCTGGTCGATTCCCGTCCCGGCGGCCCTGGCCCGGTCCCTGCCCTGGTTCAACTGGCTGCACCCGCTGCTGCTGGCGGCGATCCTTTTTTACTTCCGCCTGTCGGTGCCCCTGGCCTTTGGGCTGCTGGGGTTCATGTCGCTCTGTTATTTCCTGATCGAATGGCAGGCCATCCTGCGTTGGTGCCCGGTGTGGAAGAGCAGCCTTGTCATCTTTGTGCTGGCCTGGATCGGGCAATTCATCGGGCACCGGATCGAGGGCCAGAAGCCCTCCTTCTTCAAGGACGTGGTTTTCCTGCTCATCGGCCCCGCGTGGCTGCTACATTTCGTCTACAAGCAGCTGAATATCGACTATTAAGCGCCCCGCGTTCTCCGTTCTCCGTTCTCCGTTCTCCGTTCTCCGTTCTCCGTTCTCCGTTCTCCCCTACCCCTTTCCACCGCGCAGGAGCAGGATATTGGCGAGGTCGTTCTTCTCGAATTCGGCCCAGTAGCGGTCCTCGATTTTTTTGAGCTGTTCGTCGCTGGACGGAGGCGGTTCGACGCCGGGAGTTTCGATGACGCGCTTGGCCTGTTCGCCGGCGAGGTCGCGATCGGCGAGCCGGGTGACCAGTTCGTGCCAGAAGACGTCGTTCTGGAACTCGTTCTGGATTTCGCGGAGCCGTTCGTCCTCGGAAAGTTTCGCCGACGGCTGCAGGCTGCCGTCCGGGTTCTTCTCGACCAGGTCGGCGCAGCCCATGGCGGTCGCCATTTCCAGCAGCCGCTGGTCGAAGTCGAAGTAACGCCGCGCGGCCGGGGTGTCCTCGCCCTGGTAGCCGGTGACGGTCCACATGCCCAGGTGCACGAGTTCGAGCAGCTGACGGAATTCCTTGGCGGTGAACGAGGCTTTCATCTCCGCCACCGTTGCCCGCGGGGCCGGCCCCGCAAGCGCGAAGTGCGGGTCAACGCGGCATTGACCCTGCCGCGGCGGCATGGCAACGGTTTCCACTCCCATGTCCACGCCCGCCGCTCCCGCCAACCTCATGGAAGCCATCGTGTCGCTCGCGAAGCGCCGGGGCTTCATCTACCCGTCCTCCGAGATCTACGGCGGGTTGAACGGTTTCTTCGACTATGGCCCGCTGGGCGCGGAGCTGAAGAAGAACATCCGCGACTGCTGGTGGAACGACCTGGTGCGCCGCCGCGACGACATCGTAGGCCTCGAGTCGTCGATCATCATGCACCCCAAGGTCTGGGAGGCATCGGGCCATGTCGCCGGGTTCACCGACCCCCTGGTCGACTGCAAGGTCAGCAAGCAGCGCTACCGGGCGGACCAGCTGTTCTTCGCCGCGGTGGTCGTGGACGGCCGGACGATCGGCCACGTGTCGGCGCTCGAAAGCGAGGACACGGCGGGCGAGCTGCAGGCCGCCGCCGAGGCCCTGAAGCGCAAGCTGGCGGTCCAGGGCGCGCTCGCGCCGGTCGCGCCGCGCGACCTGACCCAGGCCGCGCCGGAGGAGATCGCGCTCATCCCGTCCCCCGCCACCGGCGAGCCGGGCAGCCTGACCGCGCCCCGCTCGTTCAACATGATGTTCCAGACGAACGTCGGCGCGATGACCGACGCGTCCTCCGTCGCCTACCTGCGGCCCGAGACGGCGCAGGGCATGTTCGTGGACTTCAAGAACGTCACCGACACCACGCGCGTGAAGCTGCCGTTCGGCATCGCGCAGATCGGCAAGTCGTTCCGCAACGAGATCACCCCGCGCAACTTCATCTTCCGCTCGCGCGAGTTCGAGCAGATGGAGATGGAGTATTTCATCCATGAGGACGCGGATTGGGCCCGCTGCCACCGGGAGTGGATCGACTGGTGCCGGAACTGGCTCGTGAGCATCGGCCTGCCCGAGTCGCACCTCTCGCTGTACACGCATCCGAAGGAGAAGCTCGCGTTCTACTCGAAGGGGACGGTGGACATCATGTTCCGCTACCCCTTCGGCGTGCAGGAGCTCTGGGGCATCGCCGCCCGCGGCAACTACGACCTGGGCCAGCACGCGGCCGCCAGCGGCAAGCCGCAGGAGCTGTTCGACGAGGCCACGAAGAAGAAGTTCGTCCCGCACGTGATCGAGCCCGCCGTCGGCGTCGACCGCATCCTGCTGGCCGTGCTTTGCGCCGGTTATGCCGAGGAGGACGTGACGGACGAGAAGGGCCACGTGGAGAAGCGCACGGTGCTGCGTTTCTCGCCGCGCATCGCGCCCGTGAAGGTCGCCGTGCTCCCGCTGCTCAAGAACAAGGAGGCCCTCACGCAGCGCGCCCGAGAGCTGCACACCAAGCTGAAGCGCCGCTACGCCGTGCAGTACGACGACGGCGGCGCCATCGGCAAGCGCTACCGCCGCCAGGACGAGGCGGGCACGCCGTGGTGCGTCACCATCGACTTCGAGACCGTGGAGAAGGACGGCACGTTCACCCTCCGCGACCGCGACACCATGCAGCAGAAGCGCATCACCGAAGCCGAGTTGTTCGCGCTGCTCGACGAGCAGGTGTACTGACCCCGCTACAGCGTCTCCGGCAGCAAGACCCGCCGCGGGTGCGCCGGGTCGTAGAGGACGAAGACCGGCTGCTGCGAGGCGCGGCGTTCCTGCGCGAAGGCGACGATGTCCGGCTGATGGCGGCGGACGACCAGCGGTTCCCCGTCCGGGCGCCGCAGCGTGATGGCGAAGACCGTGCGCTTGTTGACCCGGGACCGGGTCGGCTGGACGTCGGCGACCTGCGCCTCGGCGACCGCGCCGTTGACCAGCAGCTCGTCCATGCGCCGGCGGGCGATGACGACCCACGCGACCAGCCCGAGGCCGACGGCGGGGAATACCCACACGAACAGGGCGGCCGGGTCGCTCTCGCTGCGGCGGGCGCCCTCGATGCGGCTGACGGCGGGCCGGTCGGGGAGATAGCGGACGGTGACCTCGTCCCCCGCGCGCCAGCGGGCGCCGGTCGTGAAACACTCCGCCTGCTGGCGCGCGCCGCCGGCCGGCGGGAAGGACAACGTGTAGCGCATCACCCGCACCTTGTTCACCCGCAGGTTCGTGCCGGCGACCGCCTCGACCTGGCCGCGGGCGGTCGGCGCCCGGTTGAGCCGCCAGTCCTGGAGGAGTTTCCAGGGGGTGAAGAGCCCGACGAAGAAAAAGCCGAACCCGGCGAACAGCAGCCCGAATCCCGCGACGAGCAGGGGCGCGGCCTGGCCCCGGGCCGCGCGCCGGATCTCCGCCGGCACCGCCCGGCGCGGCGCGGGTTCGGCCAGGAAGCCCGCCAGCAGCGCGGCGCGGTTCGGGGATCCGGGGGTCATGCGGCCAGTATCGGCGCGCGCCGGCGGGGAACAAGCGCGTTTGCACCCGCCGTTTGCGCTTTGCCGGGAATCGGTTCCCAGTGGCATCCGATGTTCTCCGCCCTCGATCCCCGCACCAACCTCCTCCTGCGCATCGCCCTCGCCCTCGGCACGGGGCTGATGATCGCCTGCCTGCTGTGAAGCGTTTCCGGTACGCGCTCGATCCGCTCTGCCTGGCGGCCTGCGGGCTCTACGCCGCGGGCCGCTGGGGGCTCCAGCCGCGGGTCGCCGGCGGCTTCTGGCACCACCCGTTCACCGACCTGCTCCTGATCCCTGCCGGGCTGCCCCTGGTGTTATGGCTGCAGCGCCGGCTGGGGTTGCGCCCGCACGACCGGCCGCCGCACTGGGCCGAGGTCGGGCTGCACCTCATCGTCTGGACGGTCGCCGCCGAGGTGCTCGCGCCGCGGCTCGCCGGTTCCGCCGTCGGCGACTGGCGCGATGCGTTGGCCTACGCGGCCGGCGCGCTGGTGGCCGGCGGCTGGTGGGCCCTCGCATGAGTTTCGACCGCCTCGCCGCCCATTACGGCTGGATGGAAGCCGTCGTGGCCGGCCCGCGCTTGCAGCGCAGCCGGGTGGCCTGGATCGACCGGCTCGCGGACCGCCGCCGGCTCCTGATCGCGGGCGTCGGCCACGGCCGGTTTCTCCGTGCCTTCCTGGCCCGGCGGCCGTCGGCGCGCGTGACCTGCCTGGATGCCAGCCGTGGCATGCTGCACGAGGCCCGAGAACGGGCCCGGCGCGCCGGGTGCGACCTCGCCCGCGTGGAATTCGTCCACGCCCGGCTGCCCGAGTGGTCGCCGCCGGCGGAGCCGTTCGACGCCATCGTGACGAATTTCTTCCTCGATTGTTTCCCGCCCGCCGAACTTGCCGCAACCGTCGCGTGCCTGGCGTCGGCCGCGGCCCCAGACGCGCGCTGGCTGCTGGCGGACTTCGCCGTCCCGAAGCGCGGCCCGCCCCGCTGGCGGGCGCAGGCAGTGCACGCCCTGATGTATGCGTTCTTCCGCGCGACGACAGGGATCCAGGCCCGGGCGCTGACGGAGCCGGATCCGCTGCTCGCCGCCCACGGCTTCGTCCTGCGCGGGCGGAAGTCCGCCGAGGGCGGCCTGCTGCGCGCGGACTGGTGGGAGCGGGTCTCCCGGTGAGCGCGCTTGCGCCGTCCGGGCCGATGGCTTTCGCTGGGCACCCATGGACGCCCATGCCCGAGCCCGCGAGTTGATCGACCAAGCGCACGCCGCCGATCCGCGCCGATCCGCCGACGGCCGCCCGGCCGAGCTGGTGTATGCGGAGCGCATGGAGCGCTGGATCGCGCGGCTGGTGCCGGAAGCGACGCCCTTGCTGCGGCTGGCCGCGCGCTGCCAGCATCTCGAGCGCTGGCGGGTGCCGCGCGACACCTTCCCGCTCGACCGTCCCGGCTACCTGCAGTGGCGGAAATCGCTCTATCAGAAACAGGCGGAGCGGGCGCGGGCCCTGTTGCGGGAGGCAGGGGTTGCCGCCGCGGAGGCGGAGGAGGCCGCCGCCTGGGTCGCCAAGAGCGGCCTCCGGACCAATCCCGGCACGCAGGCCCTCGAGGACGCGGCCTGCCTCGTCTTCCTCGAGAACGAAATCGAGGCCTTCGCCGCCCAGCACGCCGACTATCCCCGCGAGAAGTTCGTCGATATCCTGCGCAAGACCTGGCGCAAGATGAGCCCCGCCGCCCAGCAGGCGGCCCGCGGCCTGGACCTGCCGCCCGCCATCGCGGCCCTGCTGGCGGACGCCGGCGGCTAGGGGCGGGCCCGGTCCGCCTCGCTTCTTGCCAGGCCGGGCGTTCTCCGGTCGTATCCCGGCGGTTGTCACACCCTGCCCGCAGCACCCTCTCGCTCCGTTGGCGCTGGCTCCTGCCGGTCGCCGGCCTGGTGCTCCTTTTCCATTTCTCGCCGCTGGGCATCACGCTGGACCGGGCGTTCTTCGACGCCGCCAGCCGGCATCCGCTGTGGGCGCCGCCGCTGCCGGCGAATTCGACCCTCGTGCTGATCGACGAGCCCACCCTGGCCGCGATGAGCAAGCAGGGGGCGCGCTGGCCGTACTCGCGGCTGGTGTTCGCCCAGCTCACGGCCGCGCTGCACCAGGCCGGGGCGCAGCGGGTGGTGATGGACTTCACCTTCTTCGAGGAATCGGCGGCGGCGGAACAGGACCTGATCCTCGCCACGGTCTGCGCCGCGGCGCCGACCGTCGTGCTGGGCCGCACGAAGGAGCAGGCGCCGGTGTTCTGGGACGACGCCTACCGGGCGGCCCACCCGGAGTTCTTCCGCCGGCCCCGGACGGGGCTGGTGGAATTCAACGCGGACGACGACGGCGTGGCCCGGGCCTACGTGGTGCCGGGATCGCTGGCCGCCGCGGCGTGCGATCCCCCGCCCGCCACGCCCGGCGGGCTGCTGCGCTGGCACGGCGGGCTGGAGCGCATCTCGCAGCTGGGCGTGCCCGTGCTGTCCGCGCTCGGCTACATCGAGTTCGGCCAGCCCATCATCGACCGGCTGATCGCGGCCTCGCCCGACCTTGATCCCGCCCAGCTGGCGCGGGCGCTCGCGGCCGAGCCGCCGCTGGAGGGCGCCGACCTGGTGCGCGGCCGGATCGTGTTCGTCGGGGTCAACGCCAGCGGCACCTACGACTTGAAGCCCTTCCCGGTCGGGAAGCTGGAGCCCGGGCTGCTCTACCACTGGACGGCGTGGACCAACCTGGCGGCCGGGGGGTTCATCACCCCGGCGCCGCGGGGCCTGCTGCTCGTCCTGGCCGCGCTCGCCGGCGGGCTGGTCATCGTGGCAGGCCAGCGCCACCTGACGCTCCTGGCGCCGGTGGCGGCGGCGGTGGCGATCGCATTCGTGGCGATCGGCGGGGCCTACGTCGCGCACTCGGCGGGATGGTTCGTGCCGCCGTCGACCCCGGTGTTTGCGGTCATCCTGACCCTGCTCGGAGTCGTGGCGGAAAGCTTCTGGCTCGAGCAGGCCCGGAAGCGCGAGATCCAGTCGATGTTCGGCGCGTACGTGGACCCGAACGTCGTGGCGACCCTGGTGCGCAATCCCGCCGCCATCCGGCTGGCGGGCGAGAAACGCGAGGCCACCGTCTTTTTCTCCGACCTGGCGGGGTTCACCGACCTGTCCGAGAAACTCAAGGACCAACCGGAGAAGATGGTGGAGGTGGTGAACGCGTACCTCGACGAGACCAGCGAATGCCTGCACAACCACGGGGCGTACGTGGACAAGTACATCGGCGACGCGGTCATGGCCGTCTTCGGCGTCCCGCAGCCGCTGGCCGACCACGCCGTGGCCGCCTGCCTCGCGGCGCTGGACGCCCAGCGGGCGCTGGCCGGGATCAACGCGCGCTATGCCGCGGGCGTCGGCGTGCGGCTGGAGGTGCGCATCGGGCTCAACACCGGCGAGATGATCGTCGGCAACCTCGGCTCGGCCCGGAAGAAGAACTACACGGTGATGGGCGACGCGGTGAACCTCGCCTCGCGGCTCGAGGGCGCCAACAAGGAGTTCGGCACGCACATCCTGCTCGGCGAAACGACGGCCCGGCTGGTTGCCGGCCGGCTGGCGACCCGGCCGCTCACGGGCCTGCGGGTCAAGGGCAAGAAGGAGGCGGTCGAGGTGCACGAGCTCATCAGCCGGGTGAGCGACCTCAGCGCCGAGCGGCAGCGCTTCCTGCAAGCCTATTGCGCTGGCTACGCCGACTATGCCGCCCGGCGATTCGCGGAGGCCGCGGTCCGATTCCGCGAGGCCCGGACGCTCTCGCCCGACGACCGAATCACCCTCGCTTTGCTTGAAAGTGCGGAGGCCTATGCCCAGAATCCGCCTCCGGCAGACTGGGCGCCCATCTTAACCCTAGAAACAAAATGAAAACCCTCACTCCAGCCGTCGTCCGGCTGGTCGTCCTAAGCGGGGCGCTCGGCGCCTCAGGCTTGCTGGCCTACGAGGCCGGCGGCACCGCCTTCACCAAGCGGGTTGAAACCACCCTGTTGAGCGAACCCCGGCCCACCGCCGACGCCGCCGGCAAGCTCGCCTATGGCCGCAAGGTCAAGATCGAGGAGGTCCAGGGTTCCTGGCTGCGTATCAGCGACGGACCCGCCGCCGGCTGGGTGTTCAGCGGCAATATTTCCGAGACCAAGCCGAACGAGACGAAGTCCGTCGACGCCCTGAACGTGCTCGCGGGCAAGACCACGGCCACGGCCGCCGCCCGCCCGCTGACGCCGGCGACGAACGAATACGCCACGCGCCGCAAGCTCACCGACGCCTACGAGGACCTCAACTGGATGTTCGAGCAGTGCAAGTCGTACACGAGCGAGGAAGTGGAGGCTTTCCTCCAGGAAAACAAGAAGGGGGAATACCAATGAACCCGCGCCTCATCTCCGTCACCCTGGCCGCGCTGCTGGCCGGCACCGCCGCGCTCGCGCAGTTCGACTTCGGCAAGCTGACCAAGGCCCTCGACACGGCCAAGGACGCCGGCAAGGCCATGAAGGGCGTCACCGGCATCGGCATCGAGGAGGAGCGCGAGATCGGCGACTCCGTCGCCCTCGAGGTCATCGGCAAGTACGGCGGCCTGGTCCGCGACGAGGACATCATGCGCCGCGTGAATCTGGTCGGCCTCGCGCTGGCCCGCTATTCCGGGCGGCCCGACCTGGACTGGCGTTTCGCCGTGCTGAACTCGGACACCGTGAACGCCTTCTCGGCGCCCGGCGGATACGTGTTCATCACCAGCGGGCTCTATGCGCAGACGGAGAACGATGACGACGCGCTCGCCGCGATCCTCGGCCACGAGATCGCGCATATCACGGGCAAGCACGCGCTCAACATCATCGCCCGCGGCGAGGGCCTGTCCGGCGCCGCCAACCTGGTCGCCTCCCGGAGCAGCGAGGCGCGCAAGATCAACGCGCAGCTCGCGCAGTTCGACCTGAAGATCGACAAGGTCGTGAAGCTGATCTTCGAGAAGGGCTTCGACTCGCAGACCGAGTACGCCGCCGACAAGGACGGCCGGAAGCTGGCGGTCCAGACCGGTTACGCGCCGGGCGGCCTCCGCCTCGTGCTGCTCAAGCTGCAGCAGCAGGGCGGCGATCCGAAGGCGGTGTTCTCCACGCACCCGCCGCTCAAGGACCGCATCGCCAAGCTGCCGGCGGACTAACGGCGGGCGGCGCCACGCCGGCACCGCCACCGAGGTTACAGGTGCCGCGCGTTTTTTGCCTCCGATTTTATCGGCCGCGGTGAAACGGCCCGGGACGCGTCGCGTCTTGGCGCATAACCCGTCATCACCATGAGCCTGAAACAGGACCCCTACTTCAAGTATCTCGCGCTGGCCCTGGTCATCGCCGTCGTGCTCGCCTTCGCCGTTCCCGGCCACGCCGCCGAGCGAAAGGACCGGTCGCGCTCCCTGCAACGCTCCGGCACCTACACGACCGGCGGCGGCCAGTCCGGCACGCTCGCCGGGACCGTCACCCGCGGCGCCGGCCAGGTCGAGCGCCGCGGTTCCGCGACGAACCAGGACGGCGCGACCGCCACCGCGCAGTCCCGGCGCGCGGTCGATCCGGAAACCGGCGCGGTCACGTACACCCGCACCACCACGGCGCCGGACGGTCGCACCGCCGCGGTCAACGTCACGGCGACACGGAACGCCGACGGCACGGTCGCGAGCGAGGGAACGCGCACCGGGTTCAACGGCCGGACCAGCACCGCGGCCGGTGTCTCGACCCGGACCGAGGACGGCCGCGCGACGACCGGCACCGTCACCGGGGCGGACGGCCGCACCGCCGCCGTCGCCACGACCGTCACCCGCGGCGCGGGGGAGCGGACCCAGGCCACCACCGTCACGGGGGAGCTCGGCCGGACCGGCGAACGCGTCGTGGCGGCCAAGGTGAACGGCGACGGCACGGTCACGCGCACTATTCAGTTCACGGGCCCGGACGGCCGGACTTCGGCCCGGACCGAGACCCTCCGGATCGCGGCCTCGGGCAACTGAGGCCGGCGGCCCGGCCCGCGCTTGCGCTCGGCCGGCATTTGTCTTCGCTGGCCGGATGCGCTTCGCCCGCCTTTCCGCCGCCGCCCTGCTCGGCCTGATCCTGCTCACCGGCTGCTCCTCGGTCTATTACGGGGCGATGGAGAAGGTCGGCGTGCACAAGCGATCCATCCTGGTCGACCGGGTGCAGGGCGCCCGAGAGGCCCAGACCGAGGCGAAGGCGCAGTTCGCCAGCGCGCTGGACCAGTTCCTGGCGGTCAGCCGGGTGCCGCCCACGGAGCTCCAGGCGACGTACGAGCGGCTCAACGAGGAGTTCAAGCGCAGCGAAACGCGCGCGCAGGAGGTGCGCAGCCGCATCGCCGCCATCGACGACGTGGCCGAGGCGCTGTTTGCGGAGTGGGCCGCCGAGCTGGCCCAGTACACCAACCCCGCGCTCCGCTCCCAGAGCGACGCCCAGCTCAAGGCCACCCGCCAGCGTTATGCCGGGCTGATGCGCGTGATGGAGCAGGCCTCGGCGCGCATGACACCCGTGCTGAACGCCTTCCGCGACCAGGTGCTGTTCCTGAAGCACAACCTCAACGCCCAGGCGATCGCCGCGCTCGACGGCACCTCGCGCGACCTCCAGCAGGACATCGGCCGTCTGATCGCGGACATGGACAAGGCCATCCGCGAAGCGGACGCGTTCATCGCGACGATGAAAACCCCCGGCGCCTGAAGCCGCGGGTGCCCGGCGGTGCCCCGCCGTATTTTCCCCTATTTCAGCCTTTCGCCGGGCGGGCGGGCGGGTTTGCCTTGCCGCAGGTCCGGGGGGGGGGGGGGCGCCCCCCCCCCCCCCCGCGCCCGACGGAGGGGAGGGGGGGCGGGGGGGGGGGTGGGGGGCGGGCACGCCCACCAAACCGCAGCCG
>JAEUGX010000066.1 GCA_016795545.1 Opitutaceae bacterium | reverse complement strand
AGGGCGACTACCGCGCCCCCAATTACGTGGCCGAGGCGGGCCGCGAGCTCGGCGTCGCCGACGACCGGATCCGGCTCGCGCTGGCTCGCGCGGCGCTGAGGGAAGGCCGGAAGATCGGCGACCTGGCCGTGGCGGTCGGCGTCGCGGCCCAGGCCGCCCGGCTCGATGCGCGCCAGCTGCGCCAGGCGGCGGGATCAGCCGAGGTCCGGGCGCGCGTCGACGCCAGCACGGCGGAGTTCTTCGCGCACGAGGTCAACCAGCGCCCGGCGTTCATCCTCACCGACGGCATCGGGGACAAGGCGGTCTTTTCCGGACTCGTGCGGCTCGAGCCGCTCGCGGCGACCATCGACGCCATGCTGGCGGACACCGCGGCGTACGCCGCGCACAAGGTGCATCACGGCGGCCCGCCGGCGCGGTGAGGCGGAGAGGTCCGTAACGGGGGGTGAATCGAGGGGAGGGGATGAGAGTCGAGAGCCCCCGGCCGGCCTCGGCCCGACCCGGCTAACGCTCCGCGGCCAGCGCCGCGAGCAGGCGTTGCCAGCCGGCGACCAGGGCCTGGTGATTGGGGGACGCCGCGTCCGCCTCCTCGCCCGCGCGCATGAAGGCGTGGCCGGCCCCCTCGTAGATGACCGGAGCGAAGGATTTCCCGGCGGCCCGCATGGCGGCGGCCGATTGATCAATCGTGGCGTTGATGCGGGCGTCGTTGCCGCCGTAGTAGCCCAGGACCGGACAGCGGATGGCGGCGTAGGCGGCGGCTTCCGCCGGCGGCGAACCGTAGAAGACGTGGGCCTGGACGAGGTCGGGGCGCGCGGCCGCCACGCGCCAGGCCTGCGTGCCGCCCCAGCAGAATCCGGCGACCGCCAGCCGGCCGTCGGCGGCGGGCAGACGCCGCGCGTGGTCGGCGACCGCGTTGAGGTCCGCCAGCACCTCCGCGGCGTCGAGCTTGCCGAGCGCCTCGCGGGCCGCGTCGGCCGAGGGGAAATCGCGGGTGCGGCCCCCGCCCGGGGCGGCGCCGGACAGCAGGTCGGGCGCCACGGCGATGTACCCGGCCTCGGCCAGCCGGTCGGCCACGGCGCGCGCCCAGTCGTTGAGCCCGCGGTTCTCGTGGATCACCAGGACCACCATCGCCCGCTTCGCCACCTCGGGATAGGCGACGAAGGCGTGCACGGTGCGCCCGCCGCGGTCCACGGCGATCCATTCATGGTGGCGCGGGGAGTTCTCCAACCGGACCAAAGCGGCGGTCTGGGACCAGGCCGTCGCGGCCAGCAGGCTCAGCACGAGCAGGCAGCGGGGGATCATGCCGGCAGCCTAGCGCGGATCGGCCGCCGGTCCAGGGGGATTGTGGGCGGCGTCGCGGCGGAAGCAGCGCAGCGCCAGCGTGAACGCGAGGACGATGAGCAGCGCCGCCTCGAGGAAGGCGATGCCCGGCAGGGGGAGGCTCCGTTCCGGGGCGATCGCCCAGCCGAAGCTCCAGGTCGCGATGAACGGGCCCGGGATGCCGGCCAGGCTCGCCAAGCCGGCGTACACGCCCTGCACCGCGCCGTGTTCGTTTGGCGGGACCCGCCGGGTGATGTACGATTGCAGGGCGGGGCCCGAGATCGTGGCGTAGGCGCCGCCGGTGAGGATGGCGAAGACCATCCAACCCTGGGGCGCCAGGGCGTAGGCGACGTAGGCGGCGATCGCCACGCCGAACGCGCTGAGCACCGCGCGCGAGTCGCCGATGGCCGGGACGATCCGCCGCACCAGCAGCCCCTGCACCAGCCCGGAGAGCAGCCCGGCGTACATCAGCGAGAGCCCGACGCCCAGCGGATCCCAGTGGTAGCGGTAGCTGGAGTGCAGCGCCCAGGTGGAGAAGATCATCGTCTGGGCCGTCACCAGGCAGAAATAGCTCCCGGCCAGCCCCAGCACCGAGGGCAGCCGCCGCAGCGCCAGCAGCGCGCCGACCGGGTTCGCCCGCTTCCAGTCGAACGCGCGCCGGTGGGTGCGCGGCAGCGACTCGGGTAGGACGAAGAGCCCGAAAAGCCAGTTCAGGGCGGAGCACCCGGCCGCGACCCAGAACGGAAGCCGCAGGTCGAACTGGCCGAGCAGGCCGCCGAGCGCCGGGCCGATCACGAAGCCGATGCCGAACGCCGCCCCGAGCAGGCCGAAGGCGCCGGCGCGCTTGTCCGGCGGCGTGATGTCGACCACGTACGCGTTGGCCGTGGCGTAGACGCCGGCGGTGAACCCGGCGATGGTGCGGGCCACGAAGAACCAGGCCAGCGTCGGCGCCAGGGCCATGATCACGTAGTCGATCGCCGATCCCGCCGCGGCGATCAGGATGATGGGCCGCCGCCCGAAGCGGTCCGACAACGCGCCGAGCACCGGCGAGCCGACGAACTGCATGAGCGCGTAGATGCTCACCAGCCAGCCGAAGGAGTGCGACCCGCCGGTGACGTCGCCGCCCTCGAACTGCACGACCAGGCGCGGCAGCACGGGGATGATCATGCTGAACCCCATGATCGCCAGCATGAGCGTGACGAAGATGAACCCGACGGCGGGGCGGCGGGCGGAGGCGGAGGGCATCCGCCACCACTAGCGAACCGGCCCCCGTTGGCGAGCCTGCGCGCGGGCCACTGGTCCGCGGAAATGACGACTTCCGGAGTCGATCTTGCCATTGCGCGCGCGCGGGGCCTGGCCTTGATTTCCGGCATGCCTCCCGCGCTCCGCCGACTCCTTCCGTTCGCCGCCGGTCTCACCCTGCTGGCCGCCGTCGGCGGCGCGGCCGCGCCGGACCCGGCGCCCGCGGTCGCGGTGTTCCTGCTGGCCGGGCAGTCGAACCTGGCCGGCCGCGGCGCCGCCAGCGGGCTGCCGGCGGATTACCCGCGGGCCTCCGACCGGGTGCGCCTCGACTACGTTTGCAGCTTCGGCGCCAAGGGCGCCGGCGGCCCGCCGGAGCCGCACCGCTCGGGCGGCTGGGTCCCGGTGCGCCCGTCGCCGAAGCACGCCAGCACCCCCGAGGGGCACTTCGGGCCCGAGATCGGCTTCGCCCGCATCCTGGCGGACCGCCAGCCGGCGCGTCCGATCGCGCTCATCAAGCACGGCCGCGGGGCGACCAGCCTGGCGGTCGACTGGGATCCCGCGGCCGCGAGCGGCCCGCGCCATTACGCCGAGTTCGTGGCGCAGGCCCGCGCCGCCCTGCGGCGCCTGGCGGCGGAGGGCGCCCGCGTGGAGCTGGCCGGGTTCGTCTGGTGCCAGGGCGAGGCCGATTCCACGCGCCCGGACTGGGCCGAGGCCTACGGGCGCAACCTGGCCGCACTGATCGCCCGCGTGCGGGAGGATTTCGCGGCTCCCGGCCTGCCGGTGCTGGTGGTGCTGTCCGGCGACAACCCCGCCGACCCGCGCCGCCGCCACGCCGCGGTGGTCCGGGCCGCCCAACGCGCGGTGGTCGCGCGCGATCCGCGCGCGGCGCTGGTGGCCGGCGACGATCTCACGCTCTTCGACGACGTGCACTACGACGCCCCCAGCCAGCGGGAGCTGGGCGAGCGCCTCGGGCGCGCCTACGTGGAGAAGTTCGGGTGGTAGCCCGCCGGGCCGCGGCCGCTCACGGCTGCCGCATCAGGGCGAGGTAGAGGCCGGTGCCGGCGGCGAGCTGGGAGCGCGCCAGCCACTCGTCGTGCGTGTGGGCCTGGGCGAGTTCGCCGGGGCCGATGACGACCACCTGGGCGCCGGCGGCGGCGTAATGGCTGGCGTCGGTGGCGTAGGGCGCGCCGATGGCGGCGGGATCCAGGCCCTGCGCGGCGAGCGCCGGCTCCATCCACGCGTGCAGCGCGGCGGAATTCTCCGGCGGCAGCGGCGGGGCGAGGTACTGGCCGTCGTGCTCGACGGCGAGGCCGCTCAAGGCGGCGTCGCGCTCCGCCAGCACCTGCGCGGGCGTCTCCCCGGGCACGAGCCGGCGGTCGCAGACGATCTCGCAGTAGTCGGGGATGATGTTCACGGCGGAGCCGCCGCGGATGACGTTGATGCTCGCCGCGGCGCGGCCGGTGAAGGGGGATTCGCGCCGGGCCAGCGGGATGAAGCGGCCCTCGAGGGCCGAGATGACCTGGAGCATGGCCGTGATGGCCGAGCGGCCCTTGGAGGGGTCGGAAGAATGGGCGGCCACGCCGCGGGTGATGCTGCGCCAGCGCAGGGCGCCGTTGTGGGCCACCACCGGCCGCAGCCGGGTGGGCTCGCCGACCACCACGCCGCGCAGCCGGGGAAACTCGCGCAGCTCGCGCGCGGCAAAGGCCTGCGCCCCCTCCATCCGCGCCTCCTCGTCGAGGATGAAGGCGATCCCGACGTTGCGCGGCCCGCGGGGCCCGCGGGCGTAGTCGCGCAGGGCCCACAGCATGGCGGCCCCCGAACCCTTGGTGTCGCAGGCGCCGCGGCCGTGCAGCCGGTCGCCGGACACCGTCAGCTGGAACGGCGGCACCGTCATGCCGTCGACGCTGACCGTGTCGAGGTGGCTCTCGAACAGCAGCCATTCCGCGTCGGGCGCCACCTCGTGGGTCACCAGCAGGTTGCACCGCCCCGCGGCCACCGGACAGCGGCGGGTCCGCAAGCCCCACGCCCGGGCGAAACCCTCGAGCTGCTCGGCCAGCCGCGCCTCCCCGCCGGCGGGGCCGCCGAAGTTGGGATTCACGGTGTCGACCGCGATCATTCGGCCCAGGAGGGCCTCGCAGGATTCGGGAAGGGACGCTTCAGGCATGGCGGCGCTCCCGAAAATGGCGATGGCGGGTCGGTAGGCCACAAAATTGGCGCGGAAGCCGGACAAAAAAACGCGGGCGCCGCCGCTTTGCGGCTGTACGGCCGCGGCGCCCGGGTCCTAACATCGCCGCCTCATCACCCCCGCCGATGCCCCTCCCGACTTCCCCGCTGGTCGATGAACCCGTGCCGCAGCCCCGCCGGTGGGGCGAGGCCGAGCTGGCGCGGCTCGCGGCCATGGTGGAGCAGCAGACCTTGTTTTACTGGAACGGCCCCCAGACCGCGGCGCTGGTGGCCGAGTTCCGGAGGCTTTACCCGCTGGAACACGTGTTCCCGTGCTCGTCGGGCACGGCCGCGCTGCACGTGGCGGTCGCGGCGCTGCGCCTGCAGCCCGGCGACGAGGTCATCGTGCCGCCGATCACGGACATGGGCACGGTCATCGGCGTGCTCTACCAGCAGGCGGTGCCGGTGTTCGCCGACCTGGAGCCGCAGACCTACACCCTCGACCCGGCCGATGTGCGGCGCCGGATCACGGCCAAGACGCGGGCGATCATCCCCGTGCATCTGGGCGGCAACCCCTGCGACCTGGCGGCGCTGCTGCCCCTGGCGCGGGAGCACCGGCTGGCGGTCGTCGAGGACTGCGCCCAGGCGTGGGGCGCGCGGTGGCAGGGGCGGCCGGTCGGCCTGCACGGCGACGTGGCGTGCTTTTCCCTGAACGAGCACAAGCACGTGAGCTGCGGCGACGGCGGCATCGTGGCGACGAACGACGCCCGGCTGGGCCCCGGCATCGCGAAATGGGGCGACAAGTTCTACGACCGGGTGGTCGGCGGCCGCGACCCCGAGGAGCTGGCGCCCAATTACCGGATCAGCGAGCCGCAGTCGGCGGTGGCGGCCGCGCAGCTGCCGCGCCTGCCCGACATCGCCGCCCGCCGGACCCGCGCCGGCGAGCGGCTGACCGCCGCGCTGGCGGGCACGCCGGGGCTGCTGCTGCCCGAGGTCCGGCCCGGCGACACGTCGAGCTACTGGTTCTACGTGCTGCGGCTGCAGCCGGGGCGGTTCCGCGTGTCCCGCGACGAGTTCGCCGCGGCGCTGGCCGCGGAGGGCGTCGGCTGCCAGGCGGGCTACATCCCGCGGCCGATCTACCAGTACCCGGTCTTCCGGAACCACAATTTCTTCGGTGGCCACTGGCCGGTGCGGCAGCTGGGGCTGACGGCCATGGATTACCGGCAGACGAGCTGTCCCGTGGCGGAGGCGATCCTCCGCGACTGCGTCAAGTTCACGCTCAACGAGGCGATGACCGACGCGTACATCGACAAGGTGGCGGCCGCGGTGCGGGCCGTGGCGCGGCGGCTGGAGCGGTAGCGGCGCGCGGGCTATTCCCGCAGCTCCACGATCATCTCGATCTCCACGGGGGCTCCGGCGGGCAGCGCGGGCACGCCGACGGCCGCGCGGGCGTGCCGGCCGGCGTCGCCGAAGACGGCGACCAGCAGGTCCGAGGCGCCGTTGACCACCTTGGACTGGGCCGTGAAATCGTCGGTGCAGTTGACGAAGCCGCCGACCCGCACGACGCGCCGCACCTTCGCCAGGTCGCCGACCTCGGCCCGCAGGGCCGCGATCAGCTGCAGGGCGCACGTGCGCGCCGCCTCCGCCGCCTGGGCCTCGGTGCAGTCGCGCCCGACCTTGCCGGCCACGAACTTGCCGTCCGGGCCGCGGGCGATCTGGCCGGCGAGGAAGACCAGCCGGCCGCTGCGGACCGCCGGGACGTAGTTGGCAACCGCCGCCGGCACCTCGGGCAGGGCCAGGCCGAGCGCGGCGATCCTTTGCTCGGGCGTCGCCGCCTCGCCGCCCGCCGCCCGCCCGCCGCCCAGGAACACGCACAGCACCAGCAGAAGTCTTTTCATGGTGGTCCCAGCCTTGCCGCGCGTTCGGCCGGGTCGCAATGCCAGAACGCCGGCCCCGCCGCCTTCCGCGCGGGTGTGCAACGACGGGCGCGGGAGGGGATGAATTTCTGATGACTCGCCCCGGGTTGCGGCCCAAGATGACGGGCCATGTCTTCCGTCCTGCCCCTCGCCGCCGCCGGCCGGCTGCCCGCGCCCGACGACAACGTCGCCATCGCGGTCCGCCGGCTGGACGCCGGCACGCGGATCGAGATCGCCGGCGAGCCGCGGACGCTGCGGCACACGGTGCTGGAGGGCCACCGCTTCGCCGTGGCGCCGATCGCGCCGGGCGGGGCCCTGCGGTCGTGGGGGCTGCCCTTCGGCTACGCCCGGGCGCCGGTCGCGCCCGGCGACTACGTGTGCAACGCCTCGATCCTGGCGGAGCTGGCCGTCCGCCGCCTGGGGATCGCCCTGCCGACGGAACCCAACTTCACCGACCACACCGCGCCGTTCGTGCTCGACGAGGCGTCGTTCCGGCCCGGTCCGGAGATCGTGCGGGCGGCCGTCCCGCAGACCTTCGACGGCTACCGGCGTCCGGCCGGCCGCGGGGTGGGGACGCGCAACACCGTCGTGATCCTCGGGACGACGTCGCGCACGGCCAGCTTCGCGCGGCAGCTGGCCGCCCGCCTGCAGCCGCTGGCGCGGGCGCACCCGGCGCTCGACGGCATCGTGGCGGTCGCCCACACGGAGGGAGGCGGCCCGGGCGAGCCCAACAACGCCGCCGAGGTGCTGCGCGCGCTCGCCGGGTTCATGGTGCACCCGAACGTCGGCGCGGTGCTGGCGGTCGATTACGGGACGGAGCCGGTGTCCAACGCGCGCCTGCGCGCCTACCTGGCCGAGCGCGGCTACCCGCTGGCCGGCGTGCCGCACGCCTTCCTCAGCCTGCGGTCGGGGCTGGCCGCCGGGCTGGCCGAGGGCGAGGCCATCGTGCGGCGCTGGCTGCCCGCGGTGGCGGCGGAGCGCCGCACGCCCGAACCCGTGTCCGAGCTGCGCGTGGCGCTGCAGTGCGGCGGGTCCGACGCGTTCTCGGGCGTGTCGGGCAACCCGCTGGCCGGCGCCATCGTGCACGAGGTCGTGCGGCAGGGCGGGATCGGCGTGCTCTGCGAGACGGACGAGCTCAGCGGCGCGGAGGCCTACCTGGTGCGCAACGTGCGCGACCGGGCCACCGTCCGGGCGCTGCTCGGCCGGATCGAGGGCTTCAGCCGGCGGCTGGCCTGGCACGGCGTGACGCCGGAAGCCAACCCCTCCGGCGGCAACCGCCTGCGGGGGCTCTACAACATCACGCTCAAGTCGCTCGGCGCCGTGCACAAGAAGGACCCGCGGACGCGGATCGACCACGTCATCGACTACGCCGACCCGCTGCGGGCGCCCGGCTTTTATTTCATGGACAGCCCGGGCAACGACCTCGAGGGCATCGCCGGCCAGGTCGGATCGGGCTGCAACCTCTTCCTGTTCGTCACGGGCAACGGCTCGGTCACCAACTTCCCCTTCGTGCCCACGCTGAAGCTCACGACGACGACGCGCCGGCACCAGCTGCTGTCCCGGGAAATGGACATCAATGCCGGACGCTACCTCGACGGCGAGCCGATGGAGCGGCTGGCGGCGGAGTCGTTCGCGCTGCTGCTCGCCACGGCCTCGGGCCGGCGGACGCGCGGCGAGCTGGCGGGGCACTCGCAGACCTCGCTGTGGCGCGACTGGCGCCAGACCGACGGGTCGCGGCTGGCGGAGATCCGGGCGCGGCCGCAGCCGGACGGGCGGCCGCTGCGCGCGGGCGGCGGCGGCCCGGCGCCCGCGCCGGCCGCGACGCTGGCGCTGTACCCCGCGGGTGGGCGGTTCGCGACGGAGCGGGTCGGCCTCGTGCTGCCCACCAGCATGTGCGCGGCGCAGATCGCCCGGCTGGCGGCGGAGCGGCTGAACGCGGCCGGCGCGGCCCGGCCGGCGGGCCTCGACCGCTTCGTGGCGCTGGCGCACTCGGAGGGCTGCGGCTTCGGCGGCGAGAGCCTGTACCAGCTGCTGGTGCGCAGCTACCACGGGTACGCGACGCATCCCAATGTCGCCGCCGCCTTGCTGCTCGAGCATGGCTGCGAGAAGATCCCCAACGACGCCATGCGCCGGCAATTCGAGGCGGCGGGCCTGCCGCTCGAGCGGTTCGGCTGGGCGAGCGTGCAGCTCGACGGCGGCATCGACCGCTCGCTGGACCGGGTCGCGGCCTGGTTCGCGGGCGCCGGCCTGCGGCCGGTGCCGCGGGTGCCGGCCACCCCGGGGGCGCTGGCGGTCGGCCTCCTGAGCGACGGGCCCGCGGGCCCGTCGGACGCGGGGGCGCTGGCGGCGGTCGCGGCGGCGGTGCTCGCGGCGGGCGGCTCCGTGCTGCTGCCGGAGGGCGACGCCCTGCTCGCGGATCCGGGATTCCGCCGCGCGGTGCTGGGCGGGGCGCCCGCACGCGCGACCCTGGCCTACGGGCAGGCGTTCGTGCAGCCGGGGCTGCACCTGGTCGCGACCGAGACGGCGCACTGGGTCGAGAATCTCACCGGGCTCGGCGCGTGCGGGGCGCACCTCTTGGTCGGGCTGGTGGGCGACACGCCGCAGCAGGGCCACCCGCTGCTGCCGGTCCTGCAGGCCGCCGCCGCCGGCGCGCGCGCCGCCCCGGCCGACGTCGACTGCGCGCTCACCGGCGCGGACGCGGACGCGGCGACGCTGCTGCGGCTCGTTTGGCGCACGGCGCAGGGCGAACACGTGCCCGCCGCGTCGGCCGCCGGCTTCGTGGACTTCCAGTTGGCGCGCGGGCTGCTCGGGGTCTCGACCTAGGCCGGGACCATGCCGCCGGGCCGGCCATGCCGAAAGCACGGGAACTCAGGAAATCAGGCAGACCAGACCCGGCTCATCGAACCGCCAGGTGCGCGCGGCGGCGCGAAAGGGGAGGACTGGGCGCGCGCGGCTACAGGCGGGCCCAGGCTTCGCCGAGCTTGCGTTTGGCGCAGGCCAGCATGAGGGCGGGATCCTCGTCGCCGACGGGCTTGATCTCGAAGGAGACGGCGCCGCGCGCGGAGCCGTCGGCCTTGAGGTAGCCGATCTGCAGCAGCACGCGGAGGAACTCGGCGATCTCCGGCACGTCGTTGAGGCCGCCCGGGTAGCCGAAGCGCGGGTGATTGTCGCCCCACACGGGATTGGCGCGGTCGGGCCCGATGTAGGCGTTGCCGATGTGGACGTGGACGAGGTGCTCCTTCACCGGCAGCAGCGCCTGCGCGGGCGTCTCGGGGATGAGCACGATGTGGCTCAGGTCGACCAGCAGGCCGAAGTTGCGGTGGGTGCGCTTCACCCGCTCGGCGATCTCCCGGGCGCTGGCGGCCGGGCCGACGAGGCATTTTTTGTCGACCTCGCGGTCGAAGACCTCGAGGACGATGTTCTGGCCGCGGTCGGCGGCGTAGGCGCAGAGGGTGGAGAGCGACTGCTCGAGCGCGTCCATGGCGGCGGGGCGCCGCTCCGGGGCGACGTCCCACCCGCTGAGCAGGACGTATTCGCGGAGGCCGAGCTCGGCGGCCTCGTCGAGCCCCGCCTTCATCTCGTCGACGGCCCGGGCGCGGGCGGCCGGGTCGAGGCTGTTGAGGTCCAGCTTCTGGGTCAGCAGCCGCGGGTGCGCGGCATACCGGGCGTCGATGCCGCTCGCCGCGAGCATCCGCTTGACCTGCGCGCGCGCCGCGGGGTCCTTGATCCAGGTGAACTCGATGACCTCGAAGTACGGGTCGGCGAGGATGGTGCGGATCGTTTCGACGACGGGGCCCTCGCCCTTCATGCAGGCGGGGAAGGCCATGTTGTGGACGATGCCGGGCTTGATGCAGTGGTGCAGGGGCAGGTTCATGGGCGGGACAAAAGGGAGAGGCCCCCGATTAAGGGCGTTCGGCGCGGGGGAGGGGAGCCTTAACTGTGTCATCTGGCGGCGGGCCGGCCGCGCGCCACCAACTTATACAACGAGCTGACCACCAGAAACCCCTTGAGCAGCGGCGGCCGCGCGGGCCATTTACGGCGCCAGGCCCGCGGCGCCCCCGCCGGAGCCCCGGGATCCCTCTCCCTCATGCCCATGAAAAAAAACCAGGCCAAGCAATCGGCCGCCGCGCCCCGCGCCGGCTGGAAACGCGTCCTCACCCTCGACCGCCAGCGCCGGGTCGTGGCGGGCAGCCCGCGCGCGCTGGCCGACGCGGTGCGGCGGGGCGCGGACCTGCGCATCGGGACCGAGTTCCGGCACAACGAGCACATCGACCCGTCGTCGGACAACCCCGAGCTCGTGCGCGAGGTCTCGGACTTCCGCGTGACCTACCTCCTCGAGGACCGCTGGGTGGCCGGGATCATGAACCTGCGTCATCCGATCGCGCTGCCCGACGGCTTCGGCGAGCGGCCGTCGCTGTCGCTCTTCCTCTACAACCAGGACGGCAGCCAGGCCATCGCCCGGCCGTTCCTCGACGGCCGGCCGGCCCGGGGCCGGCTCGGACCCTCGCCGCTGGCGGACCACCGCGACATGCCGAAGTACCGCCAGGAGGACGCCTGGGACGGCGGGACCAACGCGCCGAGCAGCAACTTCGTGTACGAGTTCGACAACTACGTGTTCTGGGTCCGCGACGACTGGCAGGAGGTCCTGGCGCACGATGAGTTCGGCACGGTGCGCGCCGGCTCGGTCGACCGGCTGGCCCGCGAGTTCACCCGCGGCCGCGAGGTGAAGGTCGGCATCGCCGGCCTGTGCGCGGACATGGCGGTCGAGCCCACGCCGGCTCACGAGGTCTTCGTGCAGTGCGGGTCCGGCTACTATTACACCAGGCAGCGGCGCTTCATGGCGGCGGCGCAGCCCGTCGTCCGGGTGCGGCCGGCCGTGCCGCTCCGCTACCGCAGCAACGGCTGGGACTACGGGTGGCTGATGCCGCGCACCGACGGGCACGTCGCCCGCTGGCTGGTCGACCCCTACACGCTCAAGTACGACCGCGCCAAGGGGCGGCACGCCCTCCGCTGGTTCGTGCGCTGACGGCGCGCGCGGCGGCGGCCGCCGCTCGCTTGACTGCGGGCGCGGGGATTCCAATGTGCGCGCCTATGCTGATCCCCACTCGAGTCACGCTGGTCGGCCAGGTGGCGACGGCCCTGCGCGAAAGCATCCGGGCGGGGGAATGGACGGGCCGGCTGCCGGCGGAGCGGGAGCTGGCGCAGAAGCTGCGGGTCAGCCGCATGACGCTGCGGGCCGGCGTGCGGATCCTGGCGCAGGAGAAGCTGATCCGGGTCGCGCAGGGCCGGCGCGCGGAGATCATCGGGCGGAGCCGCCCGGGAGCGCGCCGCCGGCGCGAGCGGACCGTGGGGCTGCTGAGCCCGGATCCGATCCTGCACTGGGCCGACGACCACGGGCTCTACTGGGACCGCTACCGGAACTACATGCAGGAGGCCGGCTACCGGGTGAGCTTCCACTCCGGCCGCCGGCTCTTCGCGGAAAACTCGGCGAAGGCGCTGGAGGCGCTGGTGGCGGAGGCGAACCAGGAGGCCTGGGTGCTGCTGTGGTCGAACCCGACGGTGCAGCGCTGGTTCGCGCAGCGCGGCATCCCGGCGATCGTCAGCGGCTCCTGCCATCCCGGCGTGAACCTGCCCGCGCTGAGCCCCGATTACCGGGCGCTGTGCCGGCATGCGGTCGGGCGGCTGCTGGCCCTCGGGCACCGGCGCATCGTCTACCTCACCATGCCGACCAAGGCCGCCGGCGACCGGGCCAGCGAGCAAGGCTTCGAGGAGGAGCTGGCCAAGGGGGCGCCGCCGGAGCGGCCGAAGGCGATCGTCTACACCGAGGAGACGGCCGACGCCATGCGGGCCGCCGCGGCGCGCGCGTTCCGCGGGGCGAACCCGCCGACCGCCCTCATCACCGGCCGGTCGACGATCACGCTCGGGGTGATGACCCACCTCATGAACGAGGGCATCCGGATCCCGCGCGACGTGTCGCTGATCTCGCGCGACGACGGCGCGCACCTGGCCTACGTCCTGCCCTCCGTGGCGCGGTACCGGTTCAATCTCGACGTCTATGCGCGCCGCTTGGCGCGCATGACGCTGAAGCTGCACGCCGGCGAGCTGGCCTCGCAGCAACATTTCGTGCTGCCGGACTTCATCGCGGGCGATTCGATCGGCCCGGCGCCGGCACGCGCCTGAACCGGATGCCGGCGGGGCAAGTCCGAAGGCCGGAAAGTCGGAGGCCGGTACGGTCGAGCGGGCAGGAGGGCGGGGCTGGGAACCGGCCCCGTCGCCCCGCGGGATCGGCCGGCCCGCGAAGGGAGGCGGCGCTAAACCCGCCGCGCGCGACCCGCAACGGATCCCGGGAGTCCGACCCCGGCGGCAGACTTATCCACAAGCTAGACCACGACTGCGCCGTTGCGCCGCGGTCGGGCGGGGCCGAGAAGCACGTCCGTCACCTTCCGGTCACAATCCAACCTACAGCACCATGAAACCGATCCCCGTTCAGCCGGCCCTGCGCCGGTTTACTCTCGCCCTGGCGGCATGTGCGCTTGCCGCCGGCCCCGGCGCCGCCCAGACCGCCCACCCGCCGCCCGCGGAGGGCAAGGCGGAGGAGGTGCTCTACCTCTCGCCGTACTCGGTCTCGGCCCAGGGCGACAGCGGCTACTTCGCCAAGAACACGCTCGCTGGCACGCGCAGCAACGAGCGCCTGGTGAACATCCCGCAGAACATCCAGATCGTGACGCAGGAGCTGCTGCAGGACATCGCGCTGGACAACCCGGTGGACGCGATGACGTACGGCTCGAGCGGCATCAACAAGCGCGCCTCGCTGGCGCCCGACATGTACATCCGCGGCTTCCGCAACCTTTCCTTCCTCAAGGACAACATCCCCACCGGCGGCGGCCAGTACACCAACGCCGCGCTCTACGACCTCGACCGCATCGAGGTGGTCAAGGGCCCGGCCGCGCTGCTCTACGGCCAGGCGGCGGCGATCGGCGGCCTGGTCAACTACCTGACGAAGCGCCCCACCGACCGGCCCGCCGCGTCGCTGAAGGCGACCGCCGGCAGCTTCGACCTGTACCGCTTCGAGGCCAACGCGTCGGGCCCGATCGGCGACACCGGGCTCAAGCACCGCACCACCGTGGCCTACAGCGACCAGGGCGGGCCGCGCCGGTTCGAGTACCGGGAGGACAAGTACTTCAGCACCGCCCTCGACTACCGCCTGACGCCGAAGTCGCTGCTCAGCCTCGACTACAGCTTCTACTTCCGCGACGAGAACACGGCGGTCATCCCCGTCGACACCAACAGCCGGATCATCGCCGTGCCGGACGACTTCACGCCGTTCGAGGCGTGGGTCAAGTATCCCAACTACAACCAGTCCGCCACCGTCACGCTGAAGCAGTCGATCAGCCCGACGCTCGAGTCGCAGGTGGTGCTGAACTTCCTGCAGCACGACAACGACTGGGACGAGGTGCTGCCGAGCGCGGTGAACGCCACGACCGGCCTGATGGACCGCCTCTACCTCAACGAGCGCTACAGCACGCGCAGCATGAACCTGCTGGTCGACTTCGTGAAGTCGTTCCAGACCGGCAGCGTCGCGCACAAGGTCAGCTTCGGCGGCATCGGCTTCGGGCGGAAGATGAAGCAGTACGTCGACTTCGCGCTGCTTCCCGCGCTCAACATCAACCAGCCCGTCTACAACACGCCGTTCCCGGCCTACATCCGCAGCGTGCCGTCGCCGGGCGCGCCCGGGCCGGACGCCGAGATGTCCCGCACCCGCCAGGAGTCGGCCTACCTCCAGGAGCAGGCGACCTTCCTCGACGGCAAGGCCATCGTCGTCGCCGGCGTGCGCTTCAACCAGTTCGACACGAACATCCAGAACCTGCTCTCGAACACCTGGACGAACCGCCACGACCACGCGGTGGTGAAGCGCTACGGCGCCGTGTACAAGCCGGTCAGCTCGACGAGCCTCTACTACAACTACTCGGAGGCGTTCGTCTTCAACAGCGGCCGCTTTGTCGGCGGGCCGCGCAACGGCGAGCCGCTCGACCCCTCGGTCGCCGAGAACCACGAGTTCGGCGTCAAGGTCGAGAGCTCGAACGGCCGCATCTTCGGCAGCGCCGCGGTGTTCGACCTGACGCTGACCAACGTGCGGGTGCTCTATCCCCTCGGCAACGGCCAGAACGGCGTCGGCCAGTTCGGCTCGCAGAACAACCGGGGCTACGAGCTCGACCTCGGCCTCTCCTTCACGACCCCGGCGGGACCGCTGCAGGCGATCCTCACCTACTATGAGGGCGACCTGAAGAACGAGAACGACCAGCTGCCGGACGGCGTGGTCAACGAGACCTGGAGCGTGTACGTCTCGCAGGCCTTCACCACGGGCCGCCTCCAGGGCCTCAAG
Organism: Opitutaceae bacterium; assembly: GCA_016795545.1. GTDB lineage: Bacteria > Verrucomicrobiota > Verrucomicrobiia > Opitutales > Opitutaceae > Lacunisphaera. The sequence continues at coordinate 67,092 of JAEUGX010000066.1, read as the reverse complement.
GCCGGGTTCGGCGCCTACCACAAGGGTGACGTCGGCTTCGGCACGCCGGGCGGCCAGCCCAAGTTCATCTTCCCGGCGTACACGACCACGAACGCGGTGCTCAGCTACGGTTGGGACCAGTACCGGGTCGCGCTCAACGTCGACAACGTGTTCGACAAGTTCTACGTCCAGGGCGGACAGGGCGCCGAATCCCTCGATCTCAACGTCGGCCGCACGCTGAAGTTCAGCGTCGAGTACCGCTTCTGAGCTCCACCGCTGCGCCCTCCGTTCCGGCCGGCCGGAAATCCACGCAGGATTTCCGGGCCGGCCGTCCCGCTTTCCGCCGCCGTCCCGCCTCCCGCCCGCTTCCCGCATGATCCGTCCCCCCGCGTCCCTTCCGCCCGCGCCCCGTCCCGTCCTTGCGACGGCGGAGCCGGCCTGTCCCGCGCCATGAACTACGCGGGCGAACTCACCCGGCAGGACGAGCGCCTGGCGGCGGCGCTGTCCGGCTTCCTGCCGGCGGAAATCTACGACATCCACGCGCACCCCTTTGCGCCCGACTGCTACCCGCCCGGCACCTGGGACTTCCTCGACGCCCGCGGCACGCTGGGCTGCGCCGAGCACCGGGCGGCGCTGCGGCGCTACATGAAGGTGGCGGTCCTGCACGGGCTCTATTTCGGCCTGCCGCACCCGGCGGCGGACCGGCCGCGGCTGAACTCCTGGGTGCACGCCGAGGTGGCGCGGCACGGGACGCCCCGGAGCCGCGCGCTGCTGCTGGTGTCGCCCGACGACGATCCCGCGCTGGTCGCGGCGCAGCTGCGCGGCGGCCAGTTCTGCGGGCTCAAGGTCTATTCCTGCTACATCCGCGAGGGGAGCATGAGCGCGGCCCCGGTCGAGGCGTTCGCGCCGGAGTGGATGTGGGAGCTGTTGCACGAGACGCGCGGCATCCTCATGCTGCACCTCATGCGGGACCGCGGCATCGACGACCCCCTGAACCAGGCCTCGATCCGCCGGCTGTGCCGGGCCTACCCGCGGATGCGCCTGGTGCTGCCGCACGTGGCCCGCAGCTTCAACTACCGCAACGCTCGCGCCGGGCTGCACGCGATCGCGGACCTCGGCAACGCGGTCGTCGACACCTCCGCGATCTGCGAACTGGAGGTGTTCCGGGTCGCGCTGCAGCTGCTCGGCCCGCGCCGGGTGCTGTGGGGCTCCGATTACGCCACCAGCGAGATGCGCGGCCGGGCGGTCACGGTCGGCGCCGGGTTCTTCTGGCTGCACCCGGACCTCGAGCCGGCCGCCACCCCGCCCGGGGCGCGCGCCGACATGAGCCTCATCGGCATCGAGTCGCTGCTCTCGCTGCAGGAGGCGTGCACCGATGCCGGGCTCACGGCGGGCGACCTCCGGGACATCTTCCTCGCCAACGCGCTGCGCCTGCTCGAGCCCCACCTGCCGGCGGAGCCGGGCTCCGCCCCGGCCGCCCCGTGAACTTTCCCATGCACCTCCCCCTGTACTGCCTCCTCCCGCTCTGCCTGCTGGCCGCCGGCGCGGCGGCTTCCGCCCGGGCCGAGACGCCCCCCGCCGGCCACCCCGGCCCCACTTGTCCGCCGGAGCGGCCCGTGGTGCCGGAGCTGTCCTGGCGCCACGTGCGCGAGTGGGGCGTCGAGGGCCGGGCCTGGCCGGAGCTCGCGCGCCGGCGCTGGTACGACCGCTTCCCGGCGGCCGCCGAGGGCCGGGTGACCGCGGCGGTCTGGCGGCTGAGCCGCGACAGCACGGGGATGATGTTCCGCTTCAGGACCGACGCGCCGCAGATCTGGGTGCGCTACACGCTGCTGAAGGCAAAGCTCGCCAGCCCGAACATGTCGGCGATCGGCGCCAGCGGCATCGACCTCTACGCGCGCGGCGCGGACGGCCGCTGGCGCTGGGCGGGCAACTCGCGGCCCGACGCCCAGACGGTGGTGCAGCCGCTCGTCTGGGGCTACGACATCGGCCCGGGCCTGCGCGAGTACGCCGCCTACCTCCCGCTGGCCAACGGCGTCGAGGAACTGGAGGTCGGCGTGCCGCCGACGGCGCGGTTCGAGCCCGTGGCGCCGCGGCCGGAGAAGCCGATCGTCTTCTACGGCACCTCGATCACCCACGGCTCCGCCGCCTCGCGCCCCGGCCTCGTGCACACCGCGATCCTCGGCCGGCGGCTGGACCGGCCCGTCGTCAACCTCGGCTTCGGCGGCAACGGCCGCATGGATGCCGCGGTCGGCGAGTTCCTCGTCAAAATCGACGCGGCCGCGTACGTGATCGACTGCCTGCCCAACCTCTATCCCCACGAGGTCACCGAGCGCTGCGCGCCGCTGGTGCGGATGCTCCGCCGGGCCCGGCCCGACACCCCGATCGTGCTCGTCGAGGACCGCCGCAATCCCAACGCCTGGCTCCTGCCCGAGCGCGACCGGCACCACACGGACAACCACGCGGCGCTCCGCACCGAGTTCGCGCGGCTGCGGCAGGAGGGCGTCACCGGGCTGTACTACCTCGCGGGCGACGCGCTGCTGGGCGACGACCACGAGGGTACGACCGACGGTTCCCATCCGAACGATCTGGGCTTCATGCGGCAGGCCGACGCCTTCGAGCCGGTGTTGCGCGCCGCGCTGGCGGGGTCGCCGTGAACGGCCGTGAAATAGCCGGTGCTTGACCGGGCGTGGGGACGGGCTGTGAGTGGACGCCCTTCACCCCTTCCTCCCGCATGACTTCCTGTTCCTGGCGTCTACTCGTGGCGGCGATCGGTCTCGGCGGCGCGGCCGTCGGCGGCGCCGCCCCCAACTCCCTCGGCATGGAACTGGTCGAGATCCCCGCCGGCACGTACCGGCGCGGCTCCGCCGACGGCAAGTGGGACGAGCAGCCCGCGCACCAGGTCACGATCTCCCGGCCGTTCCTGATCTCCCGCCTGGAGGTCACCCGGCGGCAGTTCCTGCAGTTCCGGCCCGACCACAAGAGCCCGCTCACGGCGAAGGCGATCGGCGTCACCTGGGACGACGCGGTTGCGTTCTGCGCCTGGCTCAGTGAGCGGGAAGGCAAGCCGTACCGGCTGCCGACCGAGGCGGAGTGGGAGTACGCGTGCCGCCTCGAGGGCGCGGCCGACGGCGGCCGGCTGGCGGGCATGCTCGACGACGTGGTGGAATGGTGCCAGGATTGGTACGGGGAATACCGCCCGGAGGACCAGACGGATCCCACGGGCCCGGACCGGGGCCTCGTGCGCGTGCTGCGCGGCGACAAGCTGGACGTGGACGACCGGGTGATCCTGCCGATCGGCTACAACCGGCCCGCGAACCGCGCCGGACTGCCGCCCGCCTACGGGCTGCCCCTGGTCGAGGCGAACCTAAGCTTCCGTGTGGTGCAGGCACCGCCGGTGCCGACGCCGCCGTATCCGGCGGAGACGAGGTATTTTGCGACCGGCGTGCGGCAGTCGACGACGGCGGCGGCGGCCCGCTACCGGCCGGATCCGGCGCGGCCGTACTTCCGCAAGCGCCACCTCGTGCCCACGCCGCCGGAATCCTGGGAGGGCAACGTGTACGAGGATGCCTCGCACCAGCGGCGCATGACGGCGCTCGGGCTGCACCCCGGCCTGGGCGGACACCAGCACAGCGGAGCGCTCGAGGTGCTGCCGAACGGCGACCTGCTGTTCGTCGCCTACACCTGCTGGACGGAGTACAACCCCGAGGTCGGCCTGCTGGCCACCCGGCTGCGGCTGGGCCGCGAGGAGTGGGAGATGCCCGATTTCGGCTTCGACGTGCCCGGCGCCAACGACCATGCGCCGCTGCTCTGGACCGACGGCGGGCGGACGCACCTGTTCTGGGGCCTTCCGAAGTTGCCCGGTCGCCCGCCCTTCCAGTGGGTGACGACCGAGGACAGCGGCGCCACTTGGGGGCCGGTGCGGTACCCGCGGTTCACGACCCCGTTCGGCGCCAGCGACGCGCAGCCGATCAACACGGCGTTCCGCGACCGCGACGGCGTCGTCTACGTCGCGGTCGACGGCGCGAACTCCGACTCGATCCTCTGGACCAGTGCGGACGACCTGCGGACGTGGCAGGACCGGCGCGGGCGCGCACACGGCGGCCACACGACCTTCGCGCTCCTCTCCGACGGCCGGTCGATTATCGGCCTGAACGGCCGCAAGGACCAGATCGACCACTACATGACCGCCTCGATCTCGCGCGACGGCGCGCGCAGCTTCACCCGGGAGAAGACCCCGTTCAGCTGGGGCGGCAGCAACCAGCGCAGCAGCCTGCTGCGCCTGCGCAGCGGCCGGCTGATCTTCGTGACGGACAACCGCAACTCCGTCGAGCCGAGTCCGGCGGAGTGGCGCGACCGGCCGGGCTGCACGGTGGGCATCTCCGAGGACGACGGCCGCACTTGGCGGCTGAAGCCGCTCATCGGGGTGCAGAAGCACGAGACCCGCGACATGTTCACGGTCGGCTACTCCGTGCTGCGCCAGGGCGCCGACGACCTGATCCATCTCGTCACCACCATGAACCGGCCGTGCCTGCACCTGACGTTCAACGAGGCCTGGCTGCTGTCGGACGGGCAGTGGCCGGAAGACGATGCCGCGCTGATGGCCAACTCCGCGCACCGGGTCGACGCGGTCGAGGAGCACACGGAGCGCCACCCGGGCGGCCAGGTGCGCCTGCGCTGGTCCGCGGGCGTGGGCGACGACGGCCGCTACCTGCAGCACGGCCCCGAGCGGTGGTACTACCCCGACGGCATGCTCCAGTACGAGGCCAGCTTCACGCGCGGGGAAAAGACGGGCCGCGAGGTCCTCTACGCCCCCGGCGGCGGGAAGGTCTGGGAACGCGACCACCAGCCCGGCGGCGTCAGCACCTGGACCCAGTACTGGCCCGACGGGAAGCCGAAGGCGCAGTCGTCCTGGCGGCGGCTCCACGCGCACGGGACCGCGCGCCGGTGGGATCCGGCGGGCCGGCTGGTCAGCGAGGTCGAGTTCCGCGACGGCCTGGCGGACGTGAAGTAGGCGGGGACGCGCCCGGCGCCCGGGATCACTTCAGCGCGGCGGCGTGGAGTTCGCTCAGCTCCTTCACTTCCTGCACCATCCGGCGGCATTCGGCGGCGATCATGCCCGCGGGGTCGCCGTAGATGAAGAAGTGGAAACCGCGCTTGACCCAGTATTCGGTGGTGGCGCGGTCGTACGTGACCGTGCCGCAGGGTTTGCCGACCTTGGCCGACTGCGTGTGGACCCGCTGGATGGCGGCGAGCAGGTCGGGGTGGTTCGGCTGCCAGCAGAGGTCCATGTTCAGCGCGAGGTCGTAGGGCCCGAGCATGGTGGCATCGAGCCAGTCGTGGTCGATGAGGCCTGGCAGCGCCGCGATGCCCGCGGGCGACTCGATCTGGGCGATGAGGCAGAGATTCTTCTCGATCTCGTCCCAGCCCGCGCGGTCGATGGAGCGGTTGTGCCCGATCGACGGGCCGCCCGGGCCGCGGCGGCCCCGCGGCGGGGTGAAGACGCCGTCGCGCAGCGCCTCGAGCTGCTCGGGCCGCTCGGTCCAGGGGATCATCAGGCCGGCCGGCCCCATGTCGATGTACTTGCGGATGACGTGATACTGCGACGTCTCGGGGCGGATGATGATCGGAAAGTCGAGCAGGCGCCCGATGCGGCAGTATTCCTCCGCCATGGGCAGGCTGTGCGAGCCGTGCTCGAAGTCGAGCAGGGCGAAATGCATGCCGGCCTTTTGGAAGATCTCGATCTGGCCGGCCCAGGCGTGGGAGGTGAGCGTCGGACCGACGGTGTAAAGCTTGTTCCGGAGGCGGGTTTTGAGAGAGGAGGCGAGCATGGCGGTTGAGGGTGCGATGAACGCGGAGTCAGGGGCGGCCCGGGGTGAAGTCAAAACCGGAGCGGTGGTAAGGTCGGCTGGCCAAAGCGGGGCGGGCTCAGGCGTCACGCTTCGCCACGGAGCCGCCGGGGTAGAAGTCGGGAAAGATGAGGTTCGGCTCGGGGGGCAGGGAGCCGTGGGTGACGAGCTGCAGCATGAGCCGGCTGAGGCGGTGGTTGTAGGCGCCGGCCTCGAACGTGTAGTGGGCGAGGGGAGGAAGCAGCTGCGCGAACACCGGGTTGGGATCGCGCGAGATGAACGAGACCTTGTCCGGCACGGACAGCCCCCGCTGCAGCAGGTAGTTGAGCACGATGAAGGCCAGGTCCTCGCGCACCACGAACACCGCGGTGGGCGCGTCGGCCGGCACGAAGAGCTGGTCGAGCTGCTTGTACAGGCGGGCGGTGGGGCCGCCGTGGCGCAGGACGGTGACGCGGGCCTCGCGGGCGTGCGGGCCCTCGGTGACGCCCGCGACGAAGCCCTCCTCGCTGGTCAGGTCGCCGCCGGCGTTGACGTCGGTGGTGATCGCGGCGAGCCGGCGGTGCCCCTTGCCCAGCAGGATGCCGGCGGCGTGGCGCCCGGCGGCCCGGTAGTCCGTGTCGAGCGAGGGCAGCGGGATCTCCGGCGGGCAGGAGCCGAGGACCAGGGCGGGGATGGACTGGGTGGCGAACCACTGCTGCAGCTCGCGGCGGAGGGACAGCAGCACGCAGCAGAAGACCGGGTTCTGGCGCAGGAAGGTCGAGAGCTGGCGCCGCTGCTCGGTGACGGATCGCCCCTGGCAGACGAGGTACTCGGTGGCGAAGCCGTGCGTCGCCAGGTGCGCGCGGAGCTCGCTGACCGAGTGGTACGTGTCGGTGCGCAATCCCGTCAGCGGCAGGTGGGTGATGATGACGACCAGCCGCCGGGGCGCCGCGGGCTGCCGGCGGGCGCCGGCGGTGATGATGCGGTTGCGCCGCCCCTGGCTGACCTCGATCAGGCCCTCCTTGGCGATGAGGTGCAGCGCCGCGCGGACGGTCGGGCGGCTGACGCGGAGCAGCTCGCAGAGCCGCCGCTCGCTCGGCAGGTGCTCGCGCCACGTGCGCTGGAGGATACCCTCGCGCAGGTACGCGGCGGCTTGGGTCGAGAGATACTGGCGCTGCGGGATGCCGGACATGGCGGCGCGGCGGATCAGTCCTCGGCCGCTGCCGGCGCCGGGCCGAAGCCCGCCGCCACGCGCGCCATGAAGTCGGCAGGCGCGACCGTCCGGTAGCGGCTCTCGCGCGGCGGCGCGAAGTCCCCGGCGAACAGCCGCGGGGCGTGGTCGAGGATGGCGTGGGCGCGCGCCGAGGCCTCGATCCGGAGGTCGGGCTCCGCCGCGTCGTAGTAGTGCACGGACTTGAGCCGGCTGCCGATGATCAGGCGCATGTAGCCGGGCAGCGGCGGGCCGGAAAATTCGATCGGCAGCGACTCCGGCCAGAGGAGCCGGTGGATGTGCTGGGCGAAGATCGTCCGCAGCAGCGCGGAGGTGTCGCGCGGCACCGCGAGCCACTGGGTCTCGGGCCACACGTCGAGGCTGCCCCAGGGGTAGCCGGCCTTCTCCGGCGACAGCGGGCGGACGCCCTGCCGGGTCGGCAGGCCCTCGGCGCCGTGGCAGAGCAGCAGGTAGTGCGACGGGTAGGTGTAGAACGGGCGCCTGGTGGCGCGCTGCGCGTCATAAAAAAGGGCGGTCAGGGCGCAGACCCCCGCCGCGTTCGCGAGGAAGCTGTCCTCCCAGGTGGGGGCCACGATCGCGACCCGGTCCTGCGCGTGGTAGTCGGGAAAAACCTCGGCCAAGTCCAGCGGCGCGGACTCGTCTCCGCCGGGGCGGCGACGGCTGGCTCGGAACTCGGGCGCGAACAGGACGGGCGAGGAATGCATGGGCGGGAACGGAACGGGGCATGGATAGCCTGCGGCCGGGCTACCGCAAGCCTGTTGACGCCGGCCCGGCGCTGGTCAAATCATGAAACCAGCTGATCGGGTTTGAATCCGGCTCAGGACCCATGCCAGCGTGCGGGGTCCCAGGCCGGGACCGCCGCAGCCACCTGACCCACCTATCATGCAACCCACCCGGATCATCGTCACCGGCGGAGCCACCAACATCGGGCGCGCCATCACCGAGGCCTTCCTGGCCCGCGGCGCGCGGGTCGCGGTCGGACAGCCGGACCCGGCCGTCGCCGCTCCCCTGGTGCGGCAGTACGGCGACCGGGTGGTCCCGCTGGCGGTGGACATCGGCGACGCGGCGCAGTGCCGGCGCTTCGTGGACGAGGCGGCGAAGGCGCTCGGCGGCGTGGACACGCTCGTCAACAACGCGGCGCTCTCCGGCATGGGCGCCTCGTCGACTCTGGCCACGGCCACGCCCGAGCACGTGCAGCGCATGCTGGCGGTCAACGTCGGCGGCATCATCTTCTGCTCGCAGTCCGCGGTGCCGCACCTTCGCGCCGCGGGCGGCGGGACCATCGTCAACATCACCTCGATCAACGCCCTGCGCCCGCAGAAGGGCGCGCTGGTCTACGCCGCGGGCAAGGCGGCGGTGGGCTCCCTCACGCAGTCGATGGGCCGCGAGCTGGCGCCCGACCGCATCCGCGTGATCGCGGTGGCGCCGGGCGACATCCGCACCGACGCCTCGGAGGAGCTCGAGCGCCAGATGCGCGCCCGGGGCATGGGCGGCGACACCATCAACCAGACGCCGCTGGGCCAGGGCAAGCCGGCCGACGTGGCGGAGGTCGTGGCCTTCCTCGCGTCGGACGCGGCCCGGTTCGTGACCGGCACGACCTGGGTGGTCGACGGCGGGCTGCTGTCCTAGGCGCCGGCATCCGATTTATGGCCAAACAATCCAAGGCGAAGACCAAACGATCCCGGACGGCGGCCAAGGCGGCGCCGGCCCGGCGGACCCGGCGGGCGGACCGCCCGGCGGCACGCTGGGTGACGGAGGAGGGGCGCCGGCTCCTGGTGATGGAGAACCGGCGGACGCGGGTGGTGCTCTGGCCCGAGATGGGCGGGGCCATCACCAGCTACGTCGACCGGGAGACCGGCCTCGATATCATCTGGCGCAATCCCTGGGTCCAGCCCGCGCGCCCGCGGGTGCTCGACCAGCCCATGACGGGCGGCAGCGACCTCTTCGACGTCATGGACGGCAGCTGGTACGTGTCGCTGCCGACGGGCTTCTTCCCGACGAGCTATTTCGGCGCGCCCATCGGCTCGCACGGCGAGATCCGCGCGGTGCCGTGGGTGCCGGAGGTGAAGACCGCCGGCGGGGCGCTGGTGGTCACGCTGGTCGGCCGTTCCGTGCGCACCCCGCTGGTCTACCGCCGCGAGCTCACGATGCGGCCCGACGACCGGCTGCTTTACTGGCGCGAGACCGTGGAGAACCGCTCCGCCGGCGCGCTGCCGGTGGCCTGGCTGCAGCACCCGACGTTCGGCGGCCCGCTGATCGAGGGCGCCCGGCTGGTGGCGCCGGCCCGCGGGGTGCGGATCTTCGACACCGACCACCCGGAGGCCCTGCAGCTGCGGGCCGGCTACCGGGGCGAGTGGCCGCTCGTGCCCGAGCGCGAGTCGGGCCGGATGCGCGACTGCAGCGTGGTGCCGCCGGCCGGCAGCGGGCTGGATCACTCCGTGCAGCTGACCGACCTTAGCGCCGGCTGGGGCTGCATCTGGAACGAGGCCCGGGGGCTGGGCTTCGCGATGGAGTGGGACCTCGAGGTCTTCCCCTACGCCTGGTCGTGGGCCAGCGCGGGCGGCATCGCGCACTATCCGCTGTGGGGCGAGGGCCACCTCGTCACCCTGCAGCCGAGCACGTCGCCGGCCGGCCAGTTCGCCGACCTCGTGCGCGCCGGCGAGGTGCGGCAGATCCCGGGACGCGGGTCTGTGACCGCCGCGATGGTCACCGGCTTCGTGACCAAGTCCGCGGGCCCGTGGGCGGGCGGAAAACCGGCTTCATGAAGACCCCATCCCCGGCCGCGGAGGCCGTCACGCTCGGCGAAGGCAACACGCCGCTGATCCGCTCCGAGCGAATCGGCCCGGCCCTCGGGCTGCGGCAGCTCTGGTTCAAGTACGAGGGCGCCAACCCGACCGGCTCCTACAAGGACCGGTTCGCGGCGGCGGCGGTGACGCGCCTGCGGCGCGAAGGGCGGCCGGCGTGCCTCGGCACCTCGAGCGGCAACACCGGCGCGGCGCTGGCCGCGTACTGCGCGCGGGCCGGCATCCCGTGCTACCTCGCGATCGTCGAGGGCGCGCCGGAAGGCAAGCTCCGGCAGATGCTCGCCTATGGCGCGAAGCTCTACCGCATCCGGAATTTCGGCACGTCGCCGGTCATGAGCAAGGCGGTGATGGACGGCCTCGGCGGCCTGGCGGCCGAGCTCGGGGCCGCGGTCGAGATCAGCGCGTTCGTCTACTCCCCGGTCGGCATGGCCGGCGTGCAGTCGATCGGCACCGAGATCGCCGCCGCGTTCGGCGGGGCGGCGCCACACGTCTTCAGCCCGGCGGGGGCCGGCGGCCTGACGCTGGCCGTGGCGCGCGGCCTGGCGGCCGCGGGCTCGTCGGCCCGGGTGCACTGCGTGCAGCCGGCGGGCAACGACACGATCGCCTCCGCGCTCCGCGCCGGCCGCGACCGGGCGGCGCCCGTCGAGTCGAAGACCGCCATCAGCGGCCTGCAGGTCGGCAGCATCCTGGACGGGGACGCCGTCATCGCGGCCTGCCGACTCTCGGGCGGGCTGGGCCACGTCGTCGAGGACGAGGCCGCCTGGTCCTGGCAGGCCCGCATGGCGACCGAGGAGGGCATCTTCTGCGAGCCGGCGGGCGCCGTGGCGCTGGCCGGCGCGGCCCAGGCGGTCGCGCGCGGCGAGCTGCCGGCGGACGAGCCGGTGGTGTGCCTGGTCACGGGCAGCGGCTTCAAGGACGAGCGCTCGCTCATCCGCATGACGGGCGGCGGCGCGACGCCCTTGCTCGACGATTTCCAGGCGTTCCGCGAGGCGGTCAAGGCCGGCGTGCGGGGCGCGCCCCGGAACTGACCGCGTCATGCCCACCTGGCTGCAGCCCCGCTGGCGAGTCACGGCCTTCCTGGTAATCGCGTCGGCGCTCAACTACGCCGACCGCGCCGCGTTCTCGACGGTGCTGCCGGTCGTGCGGTCCGAGTTCGACCTGACCGACACGCAGCTGGGGCTGATCGGCTCGGTGTTCCTGTGGAGCTACGCCCTGGCGTCGCCCTTCTCCGGCAGCCTGGCCGACCGGTACTCGCGGCGTGGGCTGGTGCTGGTCAGCCTGCTGCTGTGGAGCGCGGTGACCGGCCTGACCGGGCTGGCGGGCGGGCTGACCACGCTGCTCGTGCTGCGGATGGCGCTCGGCCTGACCGAGAGCCCGTTCATCCCGTCGGCGGTCGCGCTGTCGGCCGATCACCACGGCGTGGCGACGCGCGCCCGGGCCATCAGCCTGCTGCCGATCGGCATGAACCTCGGCGTGGTCATCGGCGGCGTCGGCGTGGGCTTCCTGGCGGACCATTTCGGCTGGCGCGCGGGTTTCTGGGTGCTGGGGCTGTTTGGCATGGTGTTCGCGCTGGCGGGCCAGCCGCTGCTGACGGATGGCCCCAACGCCCTGGCGGCGCGGGCGGCGAAACGGTCGGGCGCCGGACTCGGCGAGGCCCTCGGCTACCTCTTCCGCACGCCGTCCTACTGCCTCCTGCTCGGGGGCGCCATGCTGGTCAGCATCTCCTCCTGGGTCTTCCTCAGCTGGCTGCCGCTGTATTTCCGCGAGAGCTTCAACCTGAGCCTGGCCGAGTCCGGGCTGGTGGGCACGGTGATGCTGCAGGGCACGACCGTGATCGGCAACCTGGCCGGCGGCTGGCTCTCCGACGTCATGGCGGTGCGCGAGCGCCGGCGCCGCATGCTGCTCATCGGCTTGTGTTTCCTGGGATCGGCCCCGTTCCTGCTCCTTTTCCTCCTCCAGCCCGGCTACGGGCTGGCCGTCGCGGCGGTCGGGCTGTTCTCGGTCGTCATCGGGCTGGCCACGCCCAACGAGCACCCCATCCTCTGCGAGGTGGTGCCGGAGCGGTTCCGCTCGACGGCGGTCGGCATCATGAACACCTCCGCCAGCCTGGCGGGCGGCATCGGGGTGTTCCTGACCGGCGTCTTCAAGAGCACGATGGGCCTGAACCTGGTGTTCGCGCTGCTGACCATCGTGCTCGTGATCCCCGGCCTCGGGCACCTCTGCAGCTACTGGTTCTTCGCCCGGCGCGACATCGCCCGCGCGGAGGCGCACGGCGCGGAGCCCGCCGCGCGGTAGGCGGGGCCTACGCGTCCGCCCCCGGCCCCCAGGGCTCGTCGCGGCGCAGATTTTTGCCGGCGAGCGCGGCGTAGCAGTCGGGCAGGTCGAAGGTGCGCAGCACGCCGGGCACGAACGTGGAGAGCGGCCAGTTGTATTCCTCGGACTCGGCGATGTCGCCGAACGAGGTCGGGGCGTGGAGCAGCGACACCTGCGTGACCTGGTCCGATAGCACCGCGGCGAACGTGGCCGGGATCGTGCCCCAGCCGGCGGCCGCGAGGTGCACCTCGGTGTGGCCGCAGTTCGCCAGGAACGCGAGGACGGCCAGCACATCGAAGGTCTTCTGCCCGACATAGGGGTGGTCGAACATGACGCCGTGGGCGGCGTAGAAGTAGTCGCTGCTGTACGGCTCGTCGTAGGCCCGGCCGCAGGTGTTGGGGCGCGATTCGCCGATGCCGCGCGGGTCGCACGTGAAGACGGCCTCCTCGGACTGGGCCAGGGCGGCCAGCCAGGGGTCGTGCTGGAGCTCCTCGTCGGACGAGCGGTGGCAGACGTAGAGCAGGGCGCGCCCGCCGCGGCGCGGCGGCCGGGAGATCAGCGGCTGGGCGCTGAGGCGGTAGACGAGCGCGCAGATGTGGGGCTCGGTCTCGACCGCGTAGACGGCGGCGTGGCGGCCGGCGTAGGCCGGACCGCGGGCGGGGCGGAGGATGCGGTACTCGGGGGCGGCGGGCACGGGCGGGAGGCGCAGGGCCGCCGCCACCGCGGCGCGCAGGGCGCCGCCGGCGAGGACCGGCCGGGCGCGCCGCAGGGCGAGCGAGTGCTCCCGGGTGAACGAGAAGATCGTCCGGCTGCCGAGCGTGCTGACCTGCCCGCGCGGCGTGCAGCGCAGGTCGGCCTCGGTCTCGAGCGTCAGCGCGGGCTCGCGGCCGTCCGGGGCGAGGCCCGTGACCCGGTTGAACCAGCCGTACATCGCCTCGCGGCTGGGCTGCGAGAAGGCGTGGTAGTCGGAGTCGATGACCAGCCGGATGTTCTGCTCGGCGCCCAGAAGGGCGTAGAGGCGGCGGAGGCGCGCGTAGGCCTCCTCGAGGCCGCGCGCGTCGAAGAAGTCCTTTTCCTGGCCGAGCAGCACGACGGGCTTGGGGGCCATGGCCGCGATGAAGTCGGAGTGGTCGAGGCCGAGCGCCAGCGCGCGCGGCGGACACTGCTCGGAGTCGGCCGGCAGCTCGTTCTCGAGGTTGCGGCGGAAGGTGGTCACGAAGCACTGGGGCGCCGCCATGGTCCAGCGGGACTCCCAGCCGCACAGCCAGGTGGTGTCGGTGCCGCCGCCGGAGTTGCCGGTGATCCCGACGTGGGCCGGGTCGACCTCGGGCCGGCTGAGAAGGTAGTCGAGGGCCCGGATGCCGTCCCAGGCGCGCCAGGCCGGGAGCGACTCGCCCACGAGCAGCTGCTGGTTGCCGGCGAAGAGGTGCTCGCGCACGCCGTTGTCGCCCTTGCGGGAGCGGAGGGATTCGTCGGGGTACTGCAGGCGCTCGCCCTGTCCGGCCGGGTCGAAGATGAGGGTGACGTAGCCGAACCGCGCCAGGGCCTGGGCGAAGCTCTGGTAGGCGGCGGCGGCCTTGGCCTCGGGGTAGTGCCCGCAGGCGGCGACCACGCCCGGCATCGGCGCGCTCCGGCCCTTCGGCACATAGAGGTTGGCGGTCACGAGAAAGCCGGGACGGCTCTCGAAGATCACCTTCTCGATCCGGTAGGCGTCGCGCTCGAGCACGCCGGTGATCCGGGCTTGCAGCGGCGTTTTCTCCGGCGGGGGCCCGAAGCATTGCCCGATCTTGCGCCGGACCTCCTGCACGTAGGCCTCGGCCTCGGCCCGGGTGCCGACGGCGGCCCGGCGGAGGTCGGCCTGCCGCTCGGTCTCGCGGATGCGGGCGACGTAATATTCCTGCACGATCCGCGGAAAGCGGTTGTGCGAGGGGGCGGGGACGGGAGCGGGAGCGGCGGCCGGCGCCGGCGCGGCCGGGGCGGCGCCGACCTGGCCGGCGAGCGAGGCGCCGAGCAGGCCCAGGCCGGTCCGGCGGAGCATGTCCCGGCGGCTGAGTCCGGGGCGGGTGGGTTCGGAGGTCATGAGGGTGGGATCAGGGTGCCGGGGAGGAAGGATGGAAAGTCACGTCCTGCGTGTACGGACCGAGTTCGATGCCGGCGTCGGCGGCGCTGGTGCGCACGCGGCCGGCGATGGTCAGGCGCTCGAAGCGGATGCCGGCGGCCGCGTGGTCCGCCGCGAAGCCCGCGATCCGGCTGGGATTCGGGCCGGGGTCGTCGACCGTCAGGTCGCGGATCAGCACGTCGCGGATGAGCCCCACCGGTGCCGCCGGCTGGCGCCGCCGGACGTGGATGAGCAGGGGCCGCTGCTGGGTCTTGAAGAGGAGGCGCTCGACGCGGTTGTCGACGAAGCGGATGCGCTCGTAGCGGGCGCCGTCCATGCACGAGAGGGTGATCGCGCGGTCGGCCTCGAGCACGTCGTTGTCCGCGAAGAGCACGTCGCGGATGTCCGCCCGCGACTCGCTGCCCAGCTTCATCGCCGAGGTGTGCGTGAGGAAGATGTTGCCGCGCACGGTGACGCGCTCGACGGGGCGGAGGAGCCCGGCGTTGCCGCTGGTCTTGATGGCGATCGGGTCGTCGCCGCTGTAGATGAAGCAGCTCTCGATCAGCACGTCGCGGGAGGAATCCGGGTCGATGCCGTCGGTGTTGGGCACGCTGCGGTCGTTGAGGATGCGCACGCCCCGGTAGGTGACGTGGTCGGAGGCCAGCAGGTGGCTGTTCCAGGCGGCGGGGTCGCGGAGGATGACGTCCGCGAACGTCACGTGCGACGAGGAGCGGATGCGGACGAGGTTGGGCGGCCGGCCCAGGCCGCGGATGATCCGGCCCTGGCCGTCGATCACGCCCCGGCCGGCGACGCGGACGTGCGTGGCCTGGTCGACGAGGAGGAGCCGGCTGAAGGTCATGTCGGAGCCCAGGTTGGACCAGGTGCGGGCGTCGGCGAGCGTCTCCGGCTCGCGGTGGCCGGGATCGACGGGGTAGTCGGCCGGCCGGTCGGAGCCGAGGAGCAGGGCGCCGGCCGCGAGGTAGAGGGTGAGGTGGCTCTTCAGGCTCAGCGTGCCGGTCAGGTAGACGCCGGGCGGGAAGTAGAGCACGCCGTGCGCGGCGGCCACCCGGTCGATGGCGGCCTGGAGGCGCGCGGTCTCGAGGCGGGCGCCGGTGGCGTCGACGCCGAGGTCGGTGACGCTCGTCACGCCCGGCTGCCCGGGCGCGGGCGCCGCGGGGTCGGGCGCGTCGGCGAACAGGAACAGGCGTTCGCCGTCGTTGAGGGTGACGACGAGGCGCCGCGGCCGGTCGAGGGAGAGGCGCAGGGTGTCGCCCTCCACGGCGGCGGCGACGCCGGCCGCGCGCGGGCTGACCGCGGAGCGGCGGATCGGGGCCGACGCCCGCACCGTCACCTCCACGCGGCCGGTGAAGGTGAAGGCGGCGTAGTGGACGTCCTTGAACTGTTCGGTGAAGACGGGGAGGCCGTCGGCGGCGACCCGGTAGGCCGGGCTGGCCACCGCGCGCGGGTGCGGGGCGTCGGGCGTGACCGCGGCGGCCGCGGCGAGGGGCGCCAGGAGGAGCAGGGCGACCCGGAATCCGGCGGCGCGGGCGGAGCGGCGGAGCGCGGAGCGGAGAGGCGGAGCGATGGTCATGCGGAAAGGCGCCGGCGGGCACATTCACGGGCCGCCGCCGCGCGGGCAAGTTTTAGTTTCGCAAGATGAAACGCGGATTTCGGTGTAAGTTCGCCATTGCGGCGCGGCTCCTGCTCTGTATTGGCAAGGCTGACGCTTCTGCCCGCCTCCCCGCCGACGTCGCCTGCGAAGGCATTACTCAACCTCAACCGATACAGCAATGACGTCTCCAGTCTCATTCCGCAAAATCGGCGCGCTCCTGGCGGGGTTCGCGCTCCTGACGCTCCCGGCGCGTCTGCCGGCGATCCAGCCCGGCCAGATCGACGCGCTCGGCCTCTGGCTCGAAGCCGGCGACCTCGCCGCCACGCTCCAGGACGGCGCCCGGGTGCTGCACTGGCCCGACAAGTCGGGTAAACGGTTCGACGCCATCTTCGAGGACCGCATCCCGCTGCCGAATCTGGTGATGGGGCAGCTGCGTCCGCCCACCTTCAAGGCCGGCGCCCTGCACGGCCGGCCGGCCGTGGCGTTCGACGCCGCGGACCAGCAGACCCTGATCCTCAACCGGGCCGGACACGCGCTGAACCAGAAGGCCAGCGGGTTCACCGCGGTCTTCCTGGTGAAGCCCTCGCTCGTCTACGGGCCCCCGCCGTTCCCCGGCGCGGCCTGGACCAAGAACCGGTACCTGTTCCTGACGCACGTCAGCAACCTCAACTCGCGCATGTCCGTCCAGATCGTCGAGGGCAGCGGCGAGGTGAAGCTTTTCTCCCGCCCCGTGCCCGAGCAGAAGCGCGTCACGCAGAACTCGTCCTTCGACCGGGGCGAGCAGCATGCGCTGGCCGGCGACGCCTGGCACCGGCTGATGGTGACGCTCGACTACAAGGCGAAGCTCGCCCGGATCTTCATGGACGGCAAGGTGCTGGAGCGCGCGCTCCCGCCGGAGAGCGCGGACGCGTTCGAGGACATGCCGAGCGCGATCACCGCCATCGGCAGCACCACGCTGGGCGACTGGCTCACGTTCCAGCTCGCGGAGATGATCTGCTATGACAAGGCGCTCACGGTCGACGAGCTGAACGGGCTCGACGCCTACCTGCGCGCGAAATACGGGCTGGCCCCATGAGGCGGCCGTCCGTTCCGCTGATCACCGCGGGGCTGCTGCTGCTCGGCGCGACCGCGGGCGCGGCGCCGGTGCGGTTCACGGAGATCCTGGTCACCGCCGACCTCACCTATCCCTACGGCGTGGCGGCGGCCGACCTCGACGGCGACGGCGACCTCGACCTGACGGCGTCGGACGCGCGCGGCCGCAACTCGCTCCACTGGTTCGAGAACGACGGCACGGGCCGCTTCACGCGGCACCTGCTGCACTACCAGCCGCCGCCCGGCTTCCTGCTGGAGCGGCACCGGATCGCCGACCTCAATGCCGACGGCCGGCCGGACGTGGTCATCGTCGAGAACTCGAGCGGCGACCTCCGCTGGCTCGAGAACCCGGGCCCCGCCGCCGTGCGCGGCGAGTGGCCGGTGCGGTTCATCACGCGCGCGGGCGACGTCATGGGCGCTTACGACGTGGAGGTGGGCGACCTCGACGGCGACGGCCGGCCCGACGTGGCCGCGTCGAGCTGGCGCAAGGGCAACATGTTCAGCTGGCACCGGAATCCCGGTCCCTCGGACCCGCCGCCGGCGAAGTGGGTGCAGGCGAACATCGCCGAGAACCTGCTCGAGACCCGGACGGTGCGGCTGGCCGACGTGGACGGCGACGGCGACCTCGACGTGCTGGGGACGGCGGCCCGGGCGGGGCTCGTGCTGTGGCTGGAGAACCCGGGCCGGCCGACCGACCTGCCGTGGACGCAGCACTACATCGACAAGGCCGCGCGCGCCTGCCACGGCGAGGCCGTGGATTTCGACGGCGACGGCGATCCCGACCTCGTGCTGGCGTCCGGCTTCGGCGCGGACCTGGTGCCCTCGGAGCGCAACCCCATCGTGCCCGAGGTCGTCTGGTACGAGAACCTCGGCCGCGGCGGGGAGTGGCGGAAGCACGTCGTGCAGCAGCCCTTCCCGCAGGCGTTCGAGGCGATCGCCGTCGATCTCGACGGCGACGGGGACCGCGACATCGCGGCCACCGCCTGGCACGAGACGCCGGGAGCGGCCCTGGCGTGGTTCGAGCGGACGGCGTCCGGCTGGACGCCGCACGTCATCCGCCAGGACTGGCTCCGGGCCTGCCAGGTGATCGCGGCGGATCTCAACGGCGACGGCCGCCCCGACCTGGTGGCCTGCGCCGAGGGCGCCACGCGCGAGCTGCGCTGGTGGCGGAACGACGGCCCCGCCCCGGGGGCGCCCTAGCCGCGGGCGGCGTTCCGGCGCCCGCCGCCCGCCCATCCATCCGGCGCCTCCCGACGATCTCCCCTCCCACCAACCCAGGATGATACCATGAAGACAAGATTAGTCCCCCTTGCCCTGGCGGCGCTCAGCGTGTTCGCCGGCGTCCTCCCGTCCCGCGCGCAAGAAGGCGCCCTGTTGCCGGCGCCCGCCGCGGCGCGCATCGCCGTGACGCAGGTCCGCGTCGTCCCGGACCGGCCGGATTGGACCTACGCGCCGGGCGAGCGCGTGACCTTCCGGATCAGCGTCGTCTGGGACCAGCACCCGCTGCCCGGGGCGAAGGTCAAGGTCCAGGTCGGGCCCGAGCTGATGCCGGCCGAGGAGAAGGTCTACGCGGTGCCGGCGGAGGGGCTGGTGATCGACGGCGGGACGCTGCGCGAGCCCGGCTTCATCCGGTGCGTGGCGACGACCGAGATCAACGGCGTGACCACCCGCGGGGTGGCGACGGCGGGCTTCGCGCCGGAGAAGATCGTGGCGACGCAGGTCGAGCCGGACGACTTCGACGCGTTCTGGCGCGCGGGGAAGGAGGCGCTGGCGAAGGTGCCGATGGAGGCGACGCTGACGCTGATGCCCGAGTCCTGCACGTCGAAGGTGAACGTCTATCACGTCAGCCTGCGCACGCTCGGCGTGATCCCGACCTCCAAGCCCCGGGTCTACGGCATCCTGTGCGAGCCCCGCGCCCCCGGGCGCTATCCCGCCACGCTGCACGTGCCCGGCGCGGGCGTGCAGCCGTATCCGGGCCAGATCGAGCTGGCGGAGAGGGGATTCATCACCTTCCAGATCGGCGTCCATGGCATCCCGGTCAACCAGCCGCCCGAGTTCTACCAGGCGCTGGGGCAGGGTGCGCTCACGGCTTATCCGATGATGTTCCTCGACAACCGCGACCTGTATTATTTCCGGCGGGTCTACCTCGCCTGCGTCCGGGCCAACGACTTCCTGGTGTCGCGCGAGAACTGGGACGGCCGGAACCTGCTGGTCACCGGGCGCAGCCAGGGCGGCCAGCTGACGATCGTCACGGCGGGGCTCGATCCCCGGGTGACGGGGCTGGCGCCGGTCTACCCCGCCTACTGCGACGTGACGGGCTACCTGCACGGCCGGGCCGGGGGCTGGCCGCACATGATGCGCGACGAGTCCGCCGGGCACCGGACCCCGGCGAAGGTGAAGACCACCGGCTATTACGACGTCGTGAACTTCGCGAAGCGGGTCAAGGCCCCCGGGTTGTACCTCTGGGGCTACAACGACGAGACCTGCCCGCCGACCACCATGTACGCCGCCTACAACGGCATCCGGGCGCCGAAACGCCTCGTGCTCGCGCTCGAGATGGGCCACGTCCGGTTGTCGCCCGAGCACGAGAACGCGATCAACGACTGGCTGGTGAGCCAAGTGGCGAGCCGCTGAA
Source organism: Opitutaceae bacterium (assembly GCA_016795545.1). Taxonomy (GTDB): domain Bacteria; phylum Verrucomicrobiota; class Verrucomicrobiia; order Opitutales; family Opitutaceae; genus Lacunisphaera. Next base: position 47,503 of record JAEUGX010000066.1, on the reverse strand, counting down.
CCCTCCAACCCTCCGAACCCACCGAGCATGATTCCTCCTTTTTCCCAGATGGCCCCGCGCTGGCGCGTGGTCAGCTTTCTCACCGTCGCGGCCGCGCTCAACTACGCGGACCGCGCCGCCCTCTCCTCCGTCCTGCCGGCGATCAAGGTCGACCTGGATCTGACCGACGCGCAGCTCGGCCTGATGGGCTCGGTCTTCCTTTGGAGCTACGCGCTGGCATCGCCGATCGCGGGCGCCCTGGCCGATCGCTTCTCGCGGCGCCGGCTGGTCTTCGTGAGCCTCATCCTGTGGAGCCTGGTCACGGCGTTCACCGGCGCGGTCGGCGGGCTGGTGTCGCTGCTCCTCCTGCGCGTGGCGCTCGGCTTCACGGAAAGCCTCTACATCCCCGCGGCGATCGCGCTGGCGGCCGACCATCACGGGACGGCGACGCGCGGCAAGGCGATCAGCATGGTGCTGACGGGCATGAACGTGGGCGTCGTGCTGGGCGGATTCGGCGCGGGCTACCTCGCGGACCATTTCGGCTGGCGGTCGGGCTTCTGGGTGCTGGGCCTCGGCGGTATTGCGTTCGGCATCATCTTCCAGCCCCTGCTGAGCGACGGGCCGGTGGCGGCCGACAAGCCGGTGGCCGCCAAGCCCCGGCTCGGGGAGGTCCTGGGCTACCTCGTGCGCACGCCCACCTATTACGTGATGATGGCCAAGGCCGGGCTCGCCTCGATCGCGGTGTGGATCTTCCTCAACTGGCTGCCGCTGTACTTCAAGGAGACGTTCAACCTCAGCCTGGGCATGGCGGGGTTCATGGGCACGGTCATGCTGCAGCTGACGGCCGTGCTCGGCACGATGCTGGGCGGCTGGGTCTCCGACCGGGCGGCCGTGCACGACACGCGCCGGCGCCTCCTGATGCACGGCCACGGCTACTGCCTGGCGGCGCCGTTCCTGCTCATCTTCCTCCTCGAGCCCAGCCTGACGATGGCGGTCGCGGCGGTGGCCGGGTTCTCGCTCTTCCGCGGCGTCGGCAACGCCAGCGAGCAGCCGATCGTGTGCGACGTGGTGCCCGCGCGGTACCGGTCGACGGCCATCGGCCTGATGAACACCATCTCCTCCGCGCTCGGCGGCTTCGCCGTGCTGGTGGCCGGCCTGCTCAAGGGCACGATGGGGCTGGGCGGCGTCTTCAGCCTGCTCACCGTGGTGTTCCTGGTCGCGGGCCTGGCGCTGTATGCCGGCTACTTGTTCTTCGGCGACCGCGACATCGCCCGGGCGCTGGCGCACGAGGCCCAGAACGCGGGTGAGAAGCCGGCCGGGGGCTGAGCCTCCCCGGCCGCCGCCATCGCTGCGGACTCAAGCCGTTGAAGCGATGGCCAAGTCGGACGGCTGAGCCCTGCCCTCCCGGGCAGGGCTGCGGAGTGGGCGCTACCGCCACCGCGCCCCGACGAGGCCTTTCCTGCTTTCCTGAGCTCCGCATCCTTGCCTCTCGCCCGGCCCTCCCGGCGGGATTGGGCTCGGGGAAGTCGTAGCGAAAGCCGAAAAGTCGGCTCTCTCAACCGCCTGATCCCGGATCAGGCCAGCGCGGCCCACAGGTAGCGCGCGCCGCACGCCACCACGAACCAGAGCACGATCTGCCGGACGCGCCGGTCCGACATCCGGTGCAGGAGATGCACGCCGACGGTGACCCCGGCGGCGGCGCCGGCGACGGCCGGGAGCACGAGCGGCAGGTGCTCCCGACCGATCTGCCCGAGCCACACGAATTGGGTCACGCGCACCACCGCGGCGACGCCGAAGAGCGCCTGCGTGGCGGCGATGAACTGGAAGCGGTCGAGGGGCCGGTTCAGCAGGTAGCTGACGACGGGCGGGCCCCCGATGCCGTAGGCGCCGGTCAGCAGTCCGCCGACGAACCCGCACGGCACCCCCGCGGTCACGGGATGCCAGGTCCGGGGGGCGTCGTCACGGCGGCGGCGCAGGCCCTGGGCGGCGCTGGCGAACATGACGGCGGCCAGCGCCAGCTCCAGCCAGCGCAGGCTGACGTGCAGCAGCACCAGCCCGCCGAGGGGCACGGCCACCAGCCCCGCGACGGCCAGCGGCCCGAGGCCCGTCCAGGTGAAGTGGCGCCGGAGCCGGAGGAAGATCAGGGCGTTCATGGCCAGTCCGGCCGGCGCCAGCAGCACGGAGGCCTCGCGCAGCTCCATCCACCAGCCGAGCAGCCCGAGGGCCACCAAGCCGAAGCCGAACCCGGTGATGGCCTGGGTGGCGGAGCCGACGGCCACCACCAGCACGAAGACGGCGATCTCGGTCGGGGTCATGGACGGGGCGGCCGGACGGGAACGGAGCGGGGCATGGGGCGTCCATGTCACGTCAACCGCCGGCGGGTTCAATGGCAAACTGGTCGCGGTCCGGCGACCGCGGATGCAGAGCGGGATTGGGGCTTGCCGTGCCTGTATACAGAACCCACGCTCGGCGACGATGAGAGGCGTGAATTCCGATGTGGCCTACGACTACATCCGCAAGCGAATCCTGAGCGGGGAGTTTCCCCCCGGATACGCGCTCATGACGGAGGCGCTTTCGGCCCGGATCAAGATCAGCCGCACGCCGGTGCGCGACGCGCTGCGCCAGCTCGAGGCCGACGGCCTGGTGGTGATCCGGCCCCACGCCGGCGCGCGCGTGAAGACGATGGACCTGCGGGAGTTCCGGGAGCTGTGCGAGCTGCGGCTGGCGCTCGAGAGCCACGCGGCGGCCCTGGCGGCCCGGAACCGGACGCTGGCGGACCTGGAGGAGATCGGGTTCACGCTGAAATACCTGCGGGACCTGACGAACCAGGTGCGCGGGCTCGAGGACGGCGAGGCGCTGATGGCGCAGCTGCGCAGCGAGGACATCCGCTTCCACCTCGCGGTCATCGGCGCGGCCAAGAACGACCTTATCAAGCGCGAGATCCTGCGCCTGCACCTGATCAACCGGGTGATGTCCGGCGCCGACCGGGAGGACCGTGCGGCGCCCGAGGTCCGGCGGGCCGACCGGGACGCGCATTGCGCGGAGGTCCTGGACATGCACGAGCGGATCTTCCAGGCGATCGAGCGGGGGGACGCCGAGGCGGCCCGCACGGTGATGGGTTTCCACATCCAGGACATCGTCGATCGCACGATCCAGGGCATGACGCGCGCCTCGCACCATTACCTCGCGGCGCGCTTCACCGAGGAAGAGCTGAGCTACAAGATCTGAGCCTCGCGGCCCGCATCCATGATGATGGCTTCACCCTGTGTTGTCGTTGGTGACCCGGCGTCCGGCCGCGCGGCCGGTGTGCGCCTCCGGGATTCCGGCGCATGAGTGCCGCCGACACCCTCGCCCTGAAGGCCTCCGCCGTCACGTTTGCCATCCAGCCGACGGTGGGCGCGGCCGGCGCGGCCCACGCCGTCACCGGGTCCGCGATCGCGGAGGTCCATGGCGACCTCAAGACCACGGTCGTGCTGCTGAGCGACGGTCTCACCCACCTCTGCCTCATCACGTCCTCGGTGCCGGTGCAGACCACGGAGATGCGCCAGGCCATCTACGGCGCGGTGGCGGAGTCGGCCGGGCTCCAACCGGAGCAGGTCATCTTCGTCTCGTCGCACAACCATTGCGTGCCCGCCTTCATCGAGCCGGTCGCACCCGCGCCCGCGCCGGGTTTCGCCCCGCTCGGGCGGCTCAACGCGCTGGGCCGCGAGTTCATCGGGCTGCTCCGCGCCGCGCTGGCGCCGCTGCCGGGCCGGCTGGAGCCGGTGACGGTGGAGTGGGGGGTGAGCCCGGAGACCCGTTTTACCTACAACCGGCGGGGCCGGCGGCCGGACGGCCGCGCGTACTTCATCCGGGAGGAGGACCGGCTGCTGCTGGGGGAGGATTACCGGGGGGAGATCGATCCCGACGCCTCGGTCGTCCTGTTCCGCGGCGCGCGCGGGGTGGTGGCGGCGCTGGCCCATTTCACGGGTCACCCGGTGACGGCCTACCGTCCCGAGCGCATGATCGTGTTCGGCGAGTACCCGCAGGTGGCCGGCGAGATCCTGGCGGAGCGGCTGGGCGCGCCGGTCGCGTTCCTGCAGGGCTGCGCCGGCGACATCAACGCCAAGCACCTGCTGACGGGCACCGTGGCGCAGGCGCGCCAGTTCGGCGAATGGCTGGCGGAGTCTTTCTTGAAGGCGGTCGAGGGGCGCCGGCCCTCGGCCCGCTCCGGGCTGCGGCGGCACGGCGTGCTGGCGCAGATCCCCCTGGCGCCGCTGCCGCCCGTGGCGGAGCTGCAGCGCGACCTAGACGACATCCGGCGGTTCGTGGCCCGGGGGCGGGCGGGTGACGAGGACACGCGGGAGTGCGTGGGCATGAATTTTCCCCGGGCGCTGACGCCGCCCTACAGGGCCCGGCTGGTCGAGATGGTCCAGCCCTGGTACGAGTGGGCCCTGCGCGTGCAGGCGGAGGGCCGCGGGGACAGCGTGCTGAAGTCGCTGCCCGTCGCGGTCGAGGTGGTGCGGATCGGCGACGTCGGGCTGGTCGCGCTGCCCTTCGAGCCCTTCGTGCGCACCGGCCTGAAGCTCAAGCGGGAGGCGCCGCTGCCGTGCATCCTGCCCTGCGGCTACAGCGGCGGATTCAGCGGCGGCTCGAAGTGCGCCTACATCCCGGACGCGTCCGCGGCCGACGACCGCGAGTACATGGGAGGCTTTTTCCGCTACACCCGCAACATCCCCCCGTACCAGGCGCCGGCCGGGGATGCGGCCGCGACGGCCGGGGTGCGGGCGCTGGAGGAGATTCTATTATGAACAAGCACGAAGATTACAGCGAGGTCGGCCCCGGTTCCGAGATCGCGCCCAATGTCATGCTCGGTTACCGCTACCCCGGCTGCCGGCAGCCCGTCCGCATCGGCGAGCGGGCCAAGATCCACAGCGGGACGGTCATCTATGCCGACACGGTGATCGGCCGGCGCTTCACCTGCGGGCACAACGTCCTCATCCGCGCCGAGTGCGAGATCGGCGACCGCGTGGTGGTGCTGCACGGCAGCACGCTCGAGGGCCGGCTGAAGATCGGTTACGGCGTGAAGATCATGGCCCACGTGTACGTGCCAAGCCGCACGGTGATCGGCAACATGGTGTTCATCGGCCCGGGCACGACCTTCCTCAACGCGCGCCTCCCGATGCGCGAGCCGGTGGTGAAGGGCGCGACGATCGGCAACCACGTCATGATCGGCGGCGGGGTCACCATCTGTCCCGGCGTGACGATCGGCGACAACGTCTTTGTCGGCGCGGGCGCCGTGGTGGTGAAGGACATCCCGGCCAACTCGCTCGCGTACGGCAACCCGGCGCGGGCGCAGCCGCTGCCCGAGAAGTTCGGTCGCGGCAACGACCCGCAGCAGGTGTTCGGCGGCACGGATCTGTGGGACAACCGGCCCGACGACGGCACGTGGCGGCAGGAGTTCGCGCACGAGCTGCAGGGTCGCTGAGGCGCCCGGAGCACGACCGGTGGCGCGGGTCCGCCAGGCGTTTGTCTATATCGTCCGCTGCGCGGACGGAACCTTCTACACCGGCACCGCGCGGGAGGTCGCGGCGCGGGTGCGGGTCCACAACGCCGGCCGCGGCGCGAAGTACACGCGCTCGCGCCGGCCCGTCCGGCTGGTGTACGACGAGGGTCCGCTCACCCTCACCCGGGCGCTGCGGCGGGAATACCAGCTGAAGCAGCTCACCCGCCGGGAGAAGCAGGCGCTGATCCAGGGCCGGCTGGTGGTGCCGCCGCGGTAGGCGTCCGACGATGCTTTTCCTCCACAAGCTGCTGCCCGTGTTCGTCCTGCCGCTCGGCCTCGTGCTGCTGCTGCTGGCGATCGCGCTCTGGCGCGGCCGGCGCTGGCCGGTCGCGGCGGCGCTGGGATTGCTCTACGCCGCGAGCATCCCGTTCACGGGCGACCGCCTGATCGGCGGGTTGGAGTCGCGCCACGCGGCGGTGGCGTGGGCCGACGCGCCCGCGGCCGATGCGGTGGTGGTGCTCGGGGGGATCTTCGGTCCGCCGGCGCCACCGGGATTCGCCGGCAACGTCGCCGAGCCCGGCGAGCGGCTCGAGGCGGGCATCCGGCTCTGGGCCGCCGGCCGCGCGCCGCTGCTGGTTTTCACCGGCGGCCGGATCCCCGGGAACGGGCGCGAAGTGGTCGAGGGCGAGCTGTGCCGCGAGGAGGCCGGCCGCCGGGGCGTGCCGGCGGCGGCCATGCTCGTCACCGCCGAGGTCGGCAACACCGCGGACGAGGCCCGGGCCGTGGCGGCCCTGGTCCGGGAGCGCGGCTGGAAGCGCGTGATCCTTGTCACCACCGGCTGGCACATGCCCCGCGCCCGGCTGCTGTTCGGCCGGACCGGGGCGGAGGTGGTGCCGTTCCCCGTCGATTTCCGGCGCGACCGGAGCCGCCCGCTCACCGCGCTCGATTTCGTACCCAAGGCCGACGCCCTGGCCAACACGGAGACCGCGCTGCGCGAGGCGTACGGGTGGGCCTTTTATTGGGCGGCCCGGCGGGTGAAAGGGGGAGCGTGGTAAGATATAAGGGTAAGTAGCCCCTCTGAGCCTAGGCTTCCTGAGCTTCCTCCAATTCCCGCAGTCGTGCCCATTCACGTCGTTCGCGGGCATCGCACTCCCTTTCAGCATTCCTGAGCTCCCTTTAAATTCCTCCTCCCATTCCGTGGGCCGATGATTGGTTTTAAGTTCTAGGGGTAAGCTGCCAGCGCCTCACCGCTGGGGTATCGGAGGGCGAGTTGGGGTTTTCCCGGGCCTCCGGCGTTCCGGTTTTCAGCGTGCCGACCGGCGCCGCCGGGGTTTGGCCGGGGCGACGACGAAAGGCCGGTAGAGCGCGGCGACCTTCTGCGGGAAGCGGCCGGAGAGGCGGACGCCCTCGTCCACCGATTCCTGCGACTGAACCTGTCCGGCCTCGTGCAGCCGGGCGACGACGTCGTAGCGGGCGTGCGGGATGAGCAGGTTCACCGATTCCTGGTTGTCGACGGCCAGTTCCTGCAGCCGACGCTGCAGCGGGTCGAGGCCCTCGCCGGTGTGCACGCTGATGAACAGAGCCGCGGGGTGCTGGGCTCGCAGCCGGGCCAGCACGCGGGGGTCGACGGCGTCGATCTTGTTGAAGACGGTCACGACCGGCCGGCCGGACGCCCCGATCTCGCCGAGGACCGCGAGGGTGGTGGCCTGGTGCTGTTCGACGTTGGGGTTGGCGGCGTCGAGGAGGTGGATGAGGAAATCGGACACGACCACCTCCTCGAGCGTGGCCTTGAAGGCCTCGACCAGCCGGTGCGGCAGGCGGCGGATGAAGCCGACCGTGTCGGTGAGCAGGAGCTTGCGTCCGTCCGGCAGCACGAGCTGGCGGGTGGTCGGATCAAGCGTGGCGAAGAGCTTGTCCGCCGCCAGGACGCCGGCGCCGGTCAGGCGGTTGAGCAGGGAGGACTTGCCGGCGTTGGTGTAGCCGACGATGGCGGCGCCGGGCACCGGCGTGCGCTGGCGGCGGCGGCGCTGGGTGGCGCGCTGGGAGATGACCCGGGCCAGCTCCGACTTGAGGTGGGTGATCCGGTCGCGCACCAGCCGCCGGTCCTGCTCCAGCTGGGTTTCGCCCTCGCCGCCGAGGCGGCCCTTGCCGCGCTGGCGGGAAAGGTGCGACCAGGCGCGGGTCAGCCGCGGCAGCGAGTATTCCATCCGGGCCAGCGCCACCTGCAGCACGGCCTCGCGCGTCTGGGCGCGGTCGGCGAAGATCTCCAGGATCACCTCCTGCCGGTCGATCACGGCCAGACCCGACTCCTCCTCCCAGTTGCGCTGCTGGGCCGGCGAAAGCTCCTCGTCGATGACGATCAGGTCGGCGCCGTCGGCCTTGGCCTGGGCGATCAGCTCGGCGGCCTTGCCGCTGCCGATGAGGAATTTCGGCTGTTGGCGGTCCCGCAGGCTGACGAGGGTGGTCCGGGTGACGGCGAGGGCCAGGTTCTCGACCAGTTCCTTGAGCTCCAGCAGCAGCTCCGCCCCCTCGCCCGGGGCCATCTCGGGCGTCTGGACGCCCACGAGCAGGGCGCGCGTCACGGGCTTCTCTTCGGTCAGGAAATCGGCCATGGAAAGTTCCTCACTACCGGGGCGCGGCAACGGCGCAAGTGGTAAGGTGCGCCGGCGCCGCGCGCGCGGGCGGAGAGAGGGCGCGGGAAGCCGGGACACCGGAACGCGGTGGGACGGCGGCGGTCCGCGGGCCGGGACAAAGGCTGGGACGGCGCGGACAGAATGGCGCCGCGGGTGTGACAACCCGCACCGGAGGGTGCGGCGGCCGCCGCGGTAAGCCGCGGGCCCAGAGGGGGAAATAACGCCGGCCGGACGGGTATGGGAGCTGCAGCATCAGGGCGAAAATCATGGACGCATCGAAACTAACCGTCATGGCGCGCCAGGCCGTGCAGGAGGCGCAGAACGAGGCCCGTCGCCGCTCGCACAACGAGGTGGAGACGTGGCATCTGCTGGCCGCGCTCCTCAACCAGGAGGGCGGCATCGTGCCGTCGCTCGTGGAGAAGCTCGGGCTGACCGTGAGCGCCCTCCAGCTGGCGGCCGAGCGCGAGCTCGACCGGCTGCCCCGGGTCGGCGGCAGCGTCGACGTGTCGAAGATCTACGTCACGCAGGCCCTGAACGAGGTGCTGACGCAGGCCGAGGCCGAAGCCGAGAAACTCAAGGACGAGTACGTGAGCGTGGAGCACCTGCTGCTCGCGCTGGTGCAGGCCGGCAAGCCGGCCGGGTTGAAGAAGTATTTTGAGAGCTTCGGCCTCGATCGGGCCAAGGTGCTCAAGGAGCTGAAGCAGGTCCGCGGCAACCAGCGGGTGACGTCGGAAAATCCCGAGGCGACCTACAACGCGCTCGAGAAGTACGGCGTCGACCTGGTCGCGCAGGCCCGCAAGGGCAAGCTGGACCCGGTGATCGGCCGCGACGCGGAGATCCGCCGGGCGATCCGGATCCTTTCCCGCAAGACGAAGAACAACCCGGTGCTGATCGGCGAGCCCGGCGTGGGCAAGACCGCCATCGTCGAGGGCCTGGCGCAGCGCATCGTGCGCGGCGACGTGCCGGAGGGGCTGAAGGACCGCACCGTCTTCGCGCTCGACATGGGCGCCCTCGTGGCCGGAGCCAAGTACCGCGGCGAGTTCGAGGAGCGGCTGAAGGCCGTGCTCAACGAGGTCAAGCAGGCCGAGGGCCGGATCATCCTGTTCGTGGACGAGCTGCACACCATCGTCGGGGCCGGCAAGACGGAGGGCGCGATGGATGCCGGCAACCTGCTGAAGCCGATGCTCGCGCGCGGCGAGCTGCACTGCATCGGCGCCACGACGCTCGACGAGTACCGCCAGCACATCGAGAAGGACGCGGCGCTGGAGCGCCGCTTCCAGCCGGTGCTGGTCGAGGAGCCCTCGGTCGAGGACGCCATTTCCATCCTGCGCGGGCTGCGCGAGCGCTACGAGCTGCACCACGGCGTCCGCATCCAGGACAACGCGCTCGTCTCCGCCGCCGTGCTTTCGCACCGCTACATTTCTGACCGTTTCCTGCCCGACAAGGCCATCGACCTGGTCGACGAGGCCTGCGCCATGATCCGGACCGAGATCGACAGCCTGCCGACGGAGCTCGACGAGCTGCAGCGGCGGGTCCTGCAGCTCGAGATCGAGGAGACGGCGCTGCAGCAGGAGAAGGACGACGCCTCCAAGCGCCGGCTGGCGGACCTGCGCCAGGAGCTGGCCGACGCCCGGGAGCGGGCCTCCGCGCTGCGCGCGGTCTGGCAGAAGGAGAAGGAGTCGCTCGGCCGGGTGCAGAAAGTCCGCGAGGAGCTGGAGGCGGCCCGCCAGGAGATGGCCAAGGCCGAGCGCGGCTACGACCTCAACAAGATCGCGGAGCTGAAGCACGGCCGGATCCCCCAGCTCGAGAAGGAGCTGGCGAAGGCCGAGAAGACCGGCCCGGCCAAGACTACGCTGGTGAAGGAGGAGGTCTCCTCCGAGGAGATCGCCGAGATCATCGCGAAGTGGACGCACATTCCCGTGACCAGGCTCATGGAGGGGGAGAAGGAGAAGCTGCTGCGGCTCGAGGACGAGCTGCACCGGCGGGTCATCGGCCAGGACGAAGGCGTGCGGCTGGTGAGCGAGGCCATCCTGCGCGCCCGGGCGGGCATCAAGGACCCGCGCCGGCCGATCGGCAGCTTCCTGTTCCTCGGCCCGACCGGTGTCGGCAAGACCGAGCTGGCGAAGACCCTCGCCGAGCAGCTGTTCGATTCCGAGGCCAATCTCATCCGGCTGGACATGTCCGAATACATGGAAAAGCACTCCGTGTCGCGTATGATCGGGGCGCCCCCGGGTTATGTCGGCTACGACGAGGGCGGGCAGCTGACGGAGGCGGTGCGGCGCAAGCCGTATGCCGTAGTGCTCTTCGACGAGATCGAGAAGGCGCATCCGGACGTGTTCAACGTCCTGCTGCAGGTGCTCGACGACGGCCGCATCACGGACAGCCAGGGCCGCACGGTGGACTTCAAGAACACGGTGCTGATCATGACCTCGAACATCGGCAGCCGCCACCTGCTGGAGGGCGTCCGGGACGCGGAGATCCCGGAAAGCGTCCGCGAGTCGGTGCTGGCCGAGCTGCGCCAGGCGTTCCGCCCGGAATTCCTCAACCGCATCGACGAGACCGTGCTGTTCAAGCCGCTCTCGCTGGAGGAAATCGGCAGCATTGTGGATCTCCTGCTGGTCGACCTGAACAAGCGCCTGGCTGAACGCCGGGTGGCGGTGAAGCTCGACCAGAAGGCCAAGGAATGGGCGGCCGAGAAGGGCTACGACCCGGTCTTCGGCGCCCGCCCGCTGAAGCGCTTCCTCCAGCGCAACCTCGAGACGAAGCTCGCCCGCGCCCTCATCGGCGGCGAAATCGCCGAGGGCCGCGACGTGACGTTCACGGTCAAGGACGACGCGCTCGTGATGAGGTGAGGTGCGGCCAGCGGGCGCCCTGCCGGGAGCAAGGCCGCGGCTTTTGCTTGCACAGGCGGCGGCCCCGGGCCGGCTTCAGCGCAGGATGTTCGCGCTGGAGGAGCCGCTCATGAGGCTCATCCGGCCTTCGACGCCGCTGCCGACCGCGTCGGCCACCGTGGCTTCGACCTTGCCCGTGACGTAGATGTCCTGGATGCCGTCTCGGCCGATCTCGACGCCGAGGCCGCCTTCGGCTCCGACCTCGACACTGATGGGGCCGACGTCGACGCCGGCGCTTTTGCCGGCGCTGATCTCGACGTTGCAGCTGACGAAGCTGTCGACGAAATCCGTGCCCTGCGCCATGTCCTGGCTCAGGCCGAGCTGCACGGGCCCGACGCCGAGCGTGGAGACCATCTTGTCGCAGTCGGTGACAATGCTGCCGATGCCGAGATTGAGCTCGGAGTGATACTGGCAATGGACGTCGTTGAAATGGGCGAGACGCAGGTTGCGTGGGGCGCTTTTCTGGCGAAGGCATTCCTCGTCGACCTGGAGCGGGATCATGCCGCGGTCATCGCGGATGGTGCCGTCGGTGCTGACGCCGGTGGCGTGGTAGGCTGCGAGCCACTCGATCTGGGCGTCGAGCACGGTCAGGCGGAAATCGTCCTTCGACTGGACGAACTGCTTCCAGTAGACCTCCTCGCTCAGCTTCAGGCGGAGCTGGTGGAGGTAGGCGTCGAAGAGTTCGGCGCGTTGATCGCTCCATTGCGCGAGATACCGGTCGGCCAGGCTGGTGAATTCATCGCAGAAGCTCTGGTTGGCGAGCCCTTCGCCCACCTGGTGGGCCTGCCTTTTTTCGATCTTGTCGTAGGCGGGGCCGTATTCGGTGCGGATCAGCTGACGGACTTGCGCGGTGCGGGCGTCGAGGGCTTGCTTGGCTTGCTGCAGGCGGAATTTCGCTCCGTTGTCCTCGCGCAGCAGTTTCAGCATGAGCTCGGCGCGCCGCGCCCGCGGACGGATGGTTTTCTCGGCGGATTTGGCGGAGTCCGCATCCGGTGTTCCGGTCGATAGGGAGAACGCCGAGGTGCGGGTGGTGTTTGCGGCTGATGGGCCCTGCGCGGTGGGCATCTGGCCGGACTGCAGTTGTGCCAGCGCCGCCTGGGCTTGCGCGGCGGCGGCGGCCTGCCGGGGGGCGGCGAGGGCATGGCGCTGCTTCATCACGGCCTCGGTGCGCGAGGCGAGGTCCGCGTAGAAGGCTTTCCACTCGCGGCGCGTGCGGGCTTCCTCGGCGGCGGTGCGGGGAAATTCGGGATGGGTGAAAGCCTTCAGCCCGAGCGGATCGGGGTCGGCCGGACGGTAGGCCTTGAGGTCGTCGAGGGTGAGCTTGGCGCGGAGCTTGCGGAGATCGTTCAGTTTGTCGCGGGAGAGGCTGCGCTGGACGGCCTGTTTGGCGAGCGCGGCGGCCTGGTCGGTGTTCCCCTTGGCCCGGGCGATCTGGGCCGCGGTGGCGGCAGCCTGCGGGTGGGCGGGAGCGACGGCGAGGGCGCGGGCGAGTTGCGGCTCGGCCTCGTCTTCCTGCCCCGCTTGGTAATAGGCCTGGCCGAGGTTGTTCAGCACGGTGCTGTTTTGCGGATAGCGCTGCGCGAGCTTTTCCAGGAGGGGGATCGCCAGCTCGGCGCCGCCGCTCATGGTGAGCATGGCGGCGTAGTTGCACTGGTTGTCGGGGTTGGCCGGATCCGCGGCGACGGCTTTGCCCATGAGGTGGAGCGCGACCTGCAGGCGCCCGACCATCCAGAGGCCGACGGCGGTGTTGCCGATCTCCGCGGGCGAATGGGTGGGGGCGAGGGTGCGGTGGATCTCCTCGGCGAGTTTGCGCGCCTCGGGGTCGAGCTTGGGCGCGACGGAGGCTGCCGGGCCGGGGCCGAAACCCGCCGCCGGGGCGGCGGTGCGGGCCGGGGTGGAGCCGCTGCCGGAGCCGAGGCCCTGAGCCAGGCCGCGGGAGGGCGGCAGGACGGTGACCAGGGTGAGGACGCCGAGAAAAAATCGTGCGGGGCCGAACATAGAAGGTGACGGATGACTACCGGGCGGGAAGGTGGGCGCAAAGCGAAATCAACCCGGAGGAGATGCGCGGAATTCGCGGCCGCCGCGGCCATGCTGCCGCGGGCGCGAGGGCCGGACGCCGTGACGGTGGCAAAAGGGCTCGCTTTTGCGCGGACTTTGGCGCACACGCTGCTCCGCCCCGTCCCCGCATCCACGTGAGCACCACGCCTTCCGGATCCACTGAGCGCGTTGCCGCACCATCGGCCAATGAATGGTTCGAGCGGGAGGTGCATGCGCACGGCTCCCAGTTGAAGTCGTATTTGCGCGGACAGTTCCCCTCGGTGCGTGACGTCGACGACGTCGTGCAGGAGTCTTACCTAAAGATCTGGAAGGCGCGGACGGTCCGGCCGATCGCCAGCGCCAAGGCCTTCCTGTTCAAGATCGCCCGTCACCTCGCCCTCGACATCGTGCGCCGCGAACGGCGCAGCCCCATCGATTCCCGGCGTAGTTCGGAGGATATCCTCGTCCCAGAGAGTAGGCCCACTGCGGTCGAAACCCTGCTTACCGATGAGCTGCTCCAGCTGCTGGCCCAGTCCATCGCCCAGCTCCCGGCCAAGGAGCGGGCGGTCATTCTGCTGCACAAGGTGAACGGACTTTCCCAGAAGGAAACCGCTGCCGCGCTGAATCTCCCCGTCCGGACCGTTGAAAAATACACGCTCCAAGGTCTCCGCCACTGCCAAGCTTACCTCGCCAAGCGCGGGATCGCGCACCTATTCGACTGACATGTGCGCATCCCTTCCATTGCCCCCCGATGCCGCCACGCGCGGAACCCTGTTCGATCGCGCGAGGAGCCAGGGCCTGGCGCAGGCGCTGGCGGAGCGCGTGGCGGTCGCGGTCAGGCAGCAGGAAAAGCGCCGGCGGAAGGTCCGCCGCGGCCTGGGCGTCGCTGGGCTGCTGATCGGGCTGGGGGTGTGGGCGGTCCCTTATTTCCGCTCCACCGACGAGATTCTCACCCAGGTGGCCAACCGCCAAACCGTCGCCTTGCGGGATGGCTCCCATGCCGATCTGAACGCGCAGACCCAGCTGCGCACGGATTTCCGCTACGGGCGCCGGATGGTCCGGCTCACGGCGGGAGAGGCCTTCTTCACGGTCGCGAAGGACACCGAGCATCCGTTCCTGGTGGAGACGCCGGCCGGCACCGTGCGCGTCACAGGCACGCGCTTCAACGTGCGCCTGCTGGCCGACCGGCAGGTGGAGGTGACGCTCCTGGACGGCGCCGTGGCGATGGAGACGTCGGCTGCCGGCAGGGGGCGGGCGGAGGTCCCGCTGGCTCCCGGGCAGCAGTTCCGTTCCGGGGATGCGAGCGTCCACGCCTTGAACGCCGCCGATCTCGAGCGCGTCACGGCGTGGCGCGAGGGCCGGCTGATGCTCGATGAGATGACGGTGGGCGATGCGGTGGGCCGCATCGCCCGCTACCACGGCAAGAGATTCGAGGTCGCGCCCGAGGTCGCCTCGGTCCGCCTGGGTGGCAGCTGCTCGCTCGACGATTTGCCTGCGTTCCTGCTGTCGTTGCGGGCCACGCGGGTGATTGAGATCATCGACAACCGCGACGGTTCATACCGGGTGCGCCGCCAGACGCCGCCGGGCCCCCCGTAAATTTTCAGCGTAGTTCGGGCGGGGTGTTCGTCGCACCAGGCATGACCGCTTCTCGCACTGTGTTTTTACGCTGGGCTCCGGCCTGCGCCTGGTTCGTGTTCACGAGCATCTTCGCGCATGCCGCCGTCCCGGTCAGCTTTGATATCCCGGCGCAGCCCGCCCCCGCGGCCCTCCGGTTGTTCACCAAGCAGTCCGGCGCCCAGGTTGTCTACCTGCACGAGGACCTGCGACAAGCCGTCGCCCGCGCGGTCAAGGGCGAGCTGCTGCCCGCGGAAGCCTTGCGGCAGATGCTGGCCGGCAGCGGGTTGGTGATCGAGCCCACGGCGAACGGCAACTTTGCGCTCTCCCGTTCCGCCGTCCCGGGGTTCGGCGCCATCGAGGGCAGCGTGATCGAGGAGAAGAGCCGCCGTCCGCTGGTGGGCGCCCGGGTCGCCGTCGTCGGCACCGACAAGTCGGTCGTCACCGACCGGCGCGGAAGATTCAGGCTCGAGGAGGTTCCCCCGGGCGAGCACCGGGTCCTCATCCAGGCGGAGGGGCGGCAGGACACCAGGGTGACCGAGGTCGAGGTGGCCGCCGGGCACCGGCTGGAGCTCAGTGCGATCGCGGTTCCCGCCAAGCAGGAGGGACCGATGCAACTGGAACCGTACACGGTCAGCGCAAAAAAAAATGACGGAGTGGTCGAGCTGGACCCCTTCGAAGTCGCCGGCCGGAAGGAACGGCCCTTCGTCTCGGGGAATATGGACATTCCCCGCACGATCAACGACGCGCAGCCCTATGTGATCTACGACCTGAAGGCCATCGCGCAGTCCGGGGCCGCCAACGTCGAGGATTTCCTGAAGCAGCGGCTGACGATGAATTCCGTGGCGCTGACCAACAGCCAGAACGCCGGGCTCGACTCCAGCGGCTCCGCCACGTTCGGCAACACCAGTGCGATCAACCTGCGCGGGCTCGGCGCGGACAAGACCTTGGTGCTGATCAACGGCCGCCGGAGCGCGGGCGTTTCCACCGTCGTGGCCAGCGGAGCCTGGGACGGCCAGCCGGACCTGAACGCGATCCCCGTGAGCGCGATCGAGCGCATCGAGGTGCTGCCTTCCTCCGCCTCCGGCATCTACGGGGGCAGCGCCATCGGCGGCGTCGTGAACGTGATCCTGCGGCGCGATTATCGGGGCGGCGAGCTCAGCGTCAGCTACGGGGGCCCGTGGGACGCGGACGCTCCCCAGCGGATGGTCGCCGCGAGTTACGGCATGGCGCTGGAGGGCGGCCGGACGCATGTGCTGCTGAACGCGCACTGGGCCGATGCCTCCGCGCTGCTGTTCCGGGATCGGCGCGGGGCCTTCGAGCGGGCGCTGCAGCAGATCCGGCAGAACGCGCCGTCCCTGCTGTTCACCAGCACCAATCCTTTTCTCGGGGCCCTGCCGAACATCGCGCCCAGCAGTTCAACCGCGACGAACCTGACGCTCAAGGCCGGCGGGTCGCTGGGATCGCGGAACACTTACGTGCCGGCCGGCACGATGCCGGGCGGGTCGCCGACGCAACTGGCGGCCGGACTGCTGGCCAATGCGGGGGCATGGAATTTCGACCTGCCCGACACCAATCAGGGGCCCACCGGGCTGCGCCGTCCCCTGGGGGTGTCCCCGGAGACCAAGTCATTCGCCGTGGCGCTGCGGCGGCAGCTGGGAGCGACGGTGGAGCTGTTCGCCGACTTCGGACGCCACGAGAACCGGTCGGCCTCGACCTTCAACCCGCAATCTTTCGCCTACACGGTCCCGGCCGCCGCTCCGACCAACCCGTTCACGGCGGCGGTGCGCATCCGCCCCGCGACTCCCGCGGACCTGGCGATCACGGCGGCTTCGGATACCACGACCCTGACCCTGGGGGCGGTGGCGCAGCTCCCGGCGGGCTGGATGGGGGAGGCCGACTGCACGGTTTCCCGGAACGAGTTTGATTCGGTGTTTTACAACATCGACGACGCGGCGCGCAACGCGGACCTCCTCAGCGGCGCCTTGAACCCGTTCGTCGATCCCCGCGTCGCCCCGCTGGCCATCGACAAATATTTCGCGCCCGTGGTGACGCGCGGCGCGTCGCAGCTGCGGGATTTCTCCCTGCGCGGCACCGGACCGCTGCCGGCCCTGCCATGGGGCTCGCCGTCGCTGGCGGTCGGGCTGGGTTACCGGCTGGCCACGACGGCCGACAGCCAGGTGGACCGCATCCTTCCGCTCACCACCGCCGGCAGCAATCTCACGCGCTTCTACGCCCGCGATCAGGAGACGGGCAGCGCCTATGGGGAGGTGACGGTCCCCCTGCTGGCCCGCGGGAGGTATTCCTGGATGCAGGCCGTCGACCTGCAGGTGGCGGGCCGCAGCGAGCATTACGCGGTGGACAGCGGCACGATCTCGTCGACCACCTTCTACCGCCTCGCGAATCCGACCACGACCTACGCCGGGCCGACGCGGGGCGGTCAGCCCTATTTCAGCCGGGACCGCTATGCGTCCACCAATTACACCGTCGGGCTCAAGCTCCAGCCGGTGCGGGACGTCATCCTGCGCGCCTCGCGGGCCACCGCCTTCCTCCCACCGGCGCCCGAGCAGTTGGTGAAGAATCCCGAGATCGACCCGAATACCTCGTTCATCAGCGACCCGAAGAACCCCACGGTGGGCACGGACTTCGGCAGCGGGATTCGTTTCTATGAGGTGAACACCATTTCGGGAGGCAACCCGGAGCTGAAGCCCCAAAGCTCCGAGAGCTGGAACGCGGGCCTGGTGTGGGAGCCGCAGCAACCGCGGATCAAGGGACTGCGCGCGAATCTCGAGTACTATTCCATCCGGCAGTCGAATGCGGTGGGACAGCTCGGCGCCAACGTGCTCGTGGAGCTGGAGGCGATGCATCCGGACAGGATTGTGCGCAATTCCGCCAACCTCGTGACCCTGGTCGATGTCAGCGCGATCAACCTCTACCGCCGCGAGACCTCCGGCTGGGATCTCAACCTCAGCTACAGCCGGCCGACGGCGTGGGGTGACTTCAGCCTGCAGGCATCCGGATCCCTCATTCGCCATCTCTTGAACCAGTATTCGCCCACCCTGCCGGTCTACGACGCGGTCGATTTTCCTGCGGAAGGTGGCGCGGCCAGCCGCAAGGCCGTGGTCGGGCTGCGCTGGGATCGGCGTGCATGGAGCCTGGGCTGGTCGGTCCGCTTCTTCGGCCACTACCGGCAGTCCGGCGCGGCCGGCGGCCCGAACTCGGTCCAATTCGCCAACGGCGGGGTCTATCTTTCCCCCGCATACATCACGGCGCAGGGGAGCGACACGATCCCCTCGCAGCTCTATCACGACGCCTTCCTGTCCTACGAATGGCCGCGCGGCGAGGACCGCGGGGGCGCGGCGCGCGACGGACTCGTGGCCTCCCTGTTGGCGGGGCTGAGCGTGCAGCTGGTGGTGACCAATGTTTTTGCCGAGCTGCCGCCGGTGGATGTTTTCTACGCGGCGAACTACTACCTCAGCCCCTACGGCGACCTGCGGCAGCGCACCTATAGCCTGCGGGTGACGAAGCGCTTCTGAGGCGGGCATGCGGGCAGGACTGAAACTACGGCTGGGGTGCATCGCCTGCGGTTGCGGGCTCCTGACGCCCGCGCCCGGACAGGTGGAGAAAATCCGCGGGGTCGTGGAGACGAGCCTCCTGCCTCTGCCCGCCGCCGCGGCCCCGGACCGCGAAGCGGAATGGGCGGAAATCCAGACGCTGATCACGGCGATCCCGCCGCTCTCGGTGTCCTCGCCGCTGCCGGGGCTGGCCCCGCCGGATTACCGGGGGTATCCGGCCTGGCAAGAGAGCTCCAACCGAGTGCTCCGGGACCTGGGGGTGCAGTTCTTCCAGCGTTACCCGGACGACCCGCGCTGCTGGGTCTGGCTCGAGGCCACGCTGAGGAGGCATCCGCGCTACCTGCGCTTGTCGACGCTGTGGCGGGCCGGCGAGCCCGGCGCGTCGCCGCCCGAGATCGACGAGGCCGCCGTGGCCCGCTGGCGCGAGCTCTACCCCGGGATCCGTTCCACGGGCGCGGCGGACCCGCGGGCCCCCTTGGAGCTGCGCGTGAAACTGCGGATCCAGGAGGTGAACGCCCCGGATCAGCGGTTCATCGAGGCCGCCGCCCGCCAGGTGCCGGTCGATTTCGCGGCCACGGTCGATTGGGATGCCTGGGCGGGGCGCCTGGCCGATCTGGGCCGGGAGTTCCCCGCGGCGCCGGACGACCTCGTGACGGCGGCGGCGCATACCTTCTTCCGCCGGGCGCGCCGCTACGCTCCGGAGAGCGTGCGCGTGGCCCAGCGGTTGCTGGCCGACAGTCCGCATGCCGCGTTGCGGGCGTTGGCCGCGGCGCACCTGGCCTTGGATGAGGCGCGGCGAACGCCGCTGGAGATGCGGTTCACGGCGGTGGACGGCCGCGAGGTGGACCTCCGCCGCCTGCGAGGCAAGGTGGTGCTGATCGATTTCTGGGCGGCCACCTGGTGCAGCGCCTGCAAGGTGCAAAAGCCCCTGCTCAAGGCGGTGTATGACCGATATCAGGCGCAGGGCTTCGAGGTGATCGGCATCGCCTGTGAGATGAAGCCGGAAGATCGTTCCCGGCTGCTCGACACGCTCGCGCAGGACCAGATCACGTGGCCGCAGTTCTTCGATGGCCGCGGGATGAAGAACCGGTTTGCGAGCCAGTTTGGCTTCCTCGCCATCCCGCAGTACCTCCTCCTCGACCGGCGGGGCCTGCTGGTGGTGCACACGGAGGGCAGCGGAGGGTTGCGCAACCTGGAAGAGGTGGTGCGGCGGGAGCTCGGGTTGGCTCCCTTGCGCGCCGGGGATGAGTTGCGCGAGCTGGGCGGGAAGACGGAGTGAGCCGTCCGCGGCGCCGCGCCCTCAGGCGGCGGCGCGGAGGATCTCCTCCACCTTCTCGGGCGTGATGTCGCCGCGCTCGCCCAGCTTCACCATGCCCCGGGCCTTCAGCCGGCGGGCCACCTCGGCGGCGGTGTCGGGGCCGACGTTGTAGTCGGAGAGGCGGGTCTTGAGCCCGAGGGATTCGTAGAACGCGCGGGTCTTGGCGATGGCGGCGTCGATCCGCGTGGCGGGCGGGCCCTCGCGTAGGCCCCAGACGCGTTCGGCGTACTGCAGGAGCTTGCCCCGCTTGGCATCCCGCTGGACCTGGAGCAGGCTGGGCAGGACGATGGCGAGCGTGCGGGCGTGGTCGATCTCGTGCAGGGCGGTCAGCTCGTGGCCGATCATGTGCGTGGCCCAGTCCTGCGGCACGCCGACGCCGATCCAGCCGTTGAGGGCGCAGGTGGCGGCCCACACCAGATTGGCGCGCGCGTCGTAGTCGGCTGGGTTCGCCAGCGTCTTCGGGCCGACCTCCATGAGCGTGAGCATCACGCCTTCCGCGAAGCGGTCCTGGATGGCGGCGTCGGCGGGGTAGGTGAGGTACTGCTCGATGACGTGCGTGAAGGCGTCGCCGATCCCGTTGGCGATCTGGCGGGGCGGGAGCGAGAAGGTGGTCTCGGGGTCGAGGATGGAGAACCGCGGGTAGACGTCGGGGCTGATGAACGCGAGCTTCTCCCGGGTCCGGCGCCGGGAGATGACCGCGGCGCCGTTGGACTCCGAGCCGGTGGCCGGCAGGGTCAGGACGGCGCCGATGGGCAGGGCATGGGCCAGCTGCCGCACGCGCTTGGCGAGGATGTTCCAGGGATCGCCCGGGAAATGCACGGCCGCGGCGACGAATTTCGCCCCGTCGAGGACCGAGCCGCCGCCGACGGGCAGGATCCAGCTGACCTGCTCGCGGCGGCAGATTTCGACCGCCCGCATCAGCGTGTCGAAATCCGGGTTGGCCTCGACGCCGAAAAACTCGAAGACCGTGCGGGCGCCGAGGGCCTTCACCACCTGGTCGTAAACTCCGTTTTGCCGGATGCTGCCGCCGCCGGCGAGCAGCAGGATGCGGGCGTCGGCCGGCAGTTCCTGGCGAAGGCTGGCAATCTGGCCGCGTCCGAAGTGGATGCGGGTGGGATTGTGGAACGTGAAATTCTCCATGGGCGCGCAAACTACGCTGAATCGAGGGGAATGGCAACCTTGACGCGCGCAATGCGCGAATTGTCACGCGAGCAGGCGAGAGGAGGGAGGGGGCGCGGGCGGCCGGGGGGGGAAGACCCCGGAGCCGCCGGCCGGGGACGGCCCGGCTGGCATTCTGCTTTGCCTCCGGCGGGACGAGTGTGCTTGCTGGCGCGGATGTCTGCCGAGCCCATCCGCTATTTTCACCGCGCCAAGCGGGTCGTCGAGACCGAGCAGGTCTACGGCGGGGACTGGCTGCGCTGGACCTACGGCAGCGCGCTGGGCCGGTTGTCGCTGGAACTGCTCGTGAAGCGGGCGTTGGTTTCGCGCTACTACGGGTGGAAGATGTCCCAGCGGGCGAGCGCGCACCGGATCCTGCCCTTCATCGTCGACTACGATCTCGACGTCGACGAGTTCGCCAAGAAGCCCTACGCGTTCAAGACGTTCAACGAGTTCTTCTACCGCGCCCTGAAGGAGAGCGCGCGGCCGATCGCCGGGGCCGGGCCCGGCGGCGAGCGGGTGGCGGTGCTGCCGGCGGACGGCCGGCACCTGGCGTTCCCGGACGTCGACGCGGCGGACGGGTTTTACGCGAAGGGCCAGCGGTTTTCGCGGTCCTCGTTCCTTGGCGACGCCGCGCTGGCGGCGAAGTTCGCCGGCGGCGCGATGCTGATCTCGCGGCTGTGTCCGGTGGATTATCACCGGTTTCATTTCCCGGTTGCGGGCACTCCGGGTGAGGCGCGGCTGATCAATGGCTGGCTGTATTCGGTGTCCCCGATCGCCCTGCGCCGCAACCTGGCCTACCTGTGGGAGAACAAGCGGATGGTCACGCGGCTGGAGTCCCCGGTCTTCGGCGAGGTCGTGATCGCCGAGATCGGGGCCACGATGGTCGGCTCGATCTTCCAGACCTTTACGCCCGGCAAGCCGGTGGCCCAGGGCGCGGAGAAGGGCCTGTTCAAGTTCGGCGGATCCTGCGTGGTGACCCTGTTCCAGCGCGGGCGGATCCGGCTCGATGACGACCTGGTGCGTCACAGCGCGGAAAACCGGGAAGTCTACGCAAGGATGGGGGACCGGCTGGGAGAGGCGGTTTGAACCGCGCCGCCGTTCAGGGCGGACTCACAGGAACAGGAAGCGAAGGATCGAGGTGTTCGGCTCCATCCAGGCCAGGCTGGCGAGAGCGGCGGCCAGCGCGCAGCCGCGCCGGAGGTCGCGTTCAGCCGGGAAGAAGCAGATTGCCGTCAGGAGGCCGGGCAGGAGGTAGCACAGGCTGCGGTCGATGTCCCAGACCACGAAAGCCGGTCCCGCGGCCAGGGCCAGGGCGATGAGGTAGGGGACGCCGCCGGTGATCCGGGGGTCGCGGGCGAAGATCAGGTGGCCGACGAAAACCAGGGGAAACAGCCAGAGGAACTCAAAGACCGTGAAGAGGTTTTTCGGATAAGAGACGTAGAAATGGTACAGCAGGACTTCCGTCGGCACCATCATCGTCGTGCCGCCCTGCACGTTGCCCCAGAAATGCAGGACGACCCGGCTAGCCAGGTAAGCGCCCATGGCTGCGAGTAGGGGCAGCACGGTGGCGGTGAGCTTTGCCGGTCCGGCCTTGGTGTCTCCCGGGAGGCCGGCGATCCAGTGGCGGAGCAAGGCGGCGAGCGGGGCGGCCGCAATGGCGCGCTCGTCCGTGAAGCCGGCGAGGTAAACCAGCAGGGCCGCGAGCCAGGGGGGCCGCGCGGCGACGGCCGAGAGCAAGAGGGCGATGGCGACGACATCGCCGCACACGCGGTCGTTGAACCCCCAGGCGCCGGCCCAGGTCGTCGCGAATCCCCAGGTTATCAGGGTGGCAAAGGTCGTGTCGCCGGTGATCCGGCGGCAAAGAAAATAGATCAGCGCGAACAGGAGGATGGCGGACAGGTGGCTGGCGCCCACCAAGGTCCAGTAGCCGCCGCCCGCCAGCTGATTGAGCAGCGGGAGGAAGGGGCGGACGGAGAGCTTGTCGCAATGCGAGATCGAGCCGGCCAGGATGCCCTGCGCCGCCGCCGCGTTGGGAAAAAAGGTTTCGACCGGGACCTGCTGGAACGGATGGTCGAGCCACCACGTGATCGCCTGGCCATACGGCGTGCCCGGAAACTTGAGAAAGCTGCCCGGAAACTTGGCGTGCCTATCCGCGTAGACCGGGAAGCGGGAGAACAGGCTCAGCATCACCGCCACGAGCACCACGAACACGAACCAAGTCCTTGGCTGGGCGGCGGCCAGGCCATCAATGCCCTGGCCCAAGGAGCGGGAGAAGCGGCGGAAGAAGGCGAAGGCGTCCGTCATGCGGTGAGGAGCCAGGCCAAGCTGGAGGGGTTCCGCGGAAATGTAACCATGAAAACGTTGCATGAAGCCGGTCGAAGCGCCCGCGGGCGCGGCCGGGTTTAGACCTTGCGTCATCCCGGTCAAAATCCGAAATCTCCATGCCGAAATCCTCCCGCCCGGGTGGTGAAATGGCAGACACGACGGTCTTAGAAGCCGTTGCCGCAAGGCGTGTCGGTTCAAGTCCGGCCCCGGGCACCACTTGACGGGTCAGCCGGGGACGACCGCGAACATCTCGTTGTGGCACTCCACGCGGACGGGGTGGGAGTAATGATGGACTGAGATCTCGGGAGTCAGCGGCGTCGGCTGCGACACCAGAAACTCCGCCCAGCCGGGCCGGGCGTGCGCGACGTAGGCGAGGTGAAAGGTGGCGAGCACGTCGGCGGCGGGCGCGTGCAGGTCGGGCAGGATCACCGGGCCGGTGTCGAGCTGGTAGTATTTCTCGCGGGGGCTGAAGTTGGCGTTCACCACCGGATATTCGAGGAGCAGGGAGTAGTGTTTGGCCTCGATGCGGGTGCGCGAGACCATGGGCAGGTCTGACGCGGTCACGGCGGCGATGTCGTCGACCTCGGTCATGAGGCGCCCGTCCACGCGCCGGATGTCACGGGCGTAAAAGGTGAAGCTGTCCGCCGGGTTCATGAGCTGGCGTTCCGGCTGGGGGCCGAGCGACGGCGGGTGGAGCATGACGCCCTTGTTCGTGCGGTCCCAGCGCTTGAGGTTGAGGCAGCGGTCGGGTCCGGCGACCATGCAGAAATCCGCGTTGGGCTGGGTCCAGATGTCGCGCTCGACGTTCACCTGCTCGGTCTTGCAGGAGGCGCTCAGCACGTAGAGCGCCGTTTGTCCGGTTTGCCGGTCGGTCACCTCCGCGAGGCATTCCGCCCGCATGCGGAAATAATTCAGGGTGAACGGCGGCGGGTGGGAGACGGTCTTGGGCTGCTTGAGGCGGGTGTCGACGCCCCAGCGCACGAAGGACCGGTTGAAGTCGCAGACGGGAAGGAGGCGGCTCATGGGCGGTGCCGGCGCGCGGTGCGGCGGCCCTGACGGAGACCCGCTGCCGGCCGTCGCACGGGCGCGGCGGCCGGAGCGAGTCCAGGTCAGCGACGGGATTTCTGGGCCGCGGCCGGCTGGGCGCCGGATTTCTCGGTGTAGCTCTGGCCCTTGCCGAGCTGGTTGCGTTCGAAGGTGATGCCCTGCTCGCCGAGCGCGCGCTGGATCGCCTCGAGGCCGTTCTTGATCATGATCAGGTCGACGCCGTGGAGGATGATGCGTCCGCCCATCGCGATGATCTGCTTCACGTGCTCCGGGCTGCCGCACGGCATGCCCCAGTGCTTGCCGGTGTTGCGCGCGGCGCGGGCCATCTGCTCGATCATCTTCTGCAGGCGGGGATGGTTGAACTGGTCGGGCAGGCCGCAGGCCACGGACATGTCGCCCGGACCGAAGAAAAGGCCGTCGACCCCGGGAACGGCCGCCATGCGCTCCGCCTCCTTCATCGACTTCGGGTCCTCGAGCTGCACGACGACGGTGGTCTCGTCGTTGGCCATCTGCAGGTAGTCGACGTACTTCATCGAGCAGAACGGCATGTCGGGCCCGCCGCCGTCGACGCCCCGCTCGCCCAGGGGATGGAATTTCGCGTAGCGCACGACGTCGGCCGCCTCCTTGGCGCTTTCGCAGCGGGGATAGAAGATGCAGAGCGCGCCGGTCTCGAGCATGCGCCCCATGCGCATGAACTCGCCCTTGGCCGGCCGCAGGACGCCGTCCGCGGTGCCGGCCCGGATCGCGCGCATCAGATTCGCGGCGGTCTCCATCGTGTGAAAATGGTGCTCCATATCGATCCACACGCCGTCAAATCCCATCAGGGACATCAGTTCGTGCACCGACGGGTCAGTCAAGTGAGCGCAGGTAAGAATGGCGGGCTGGTTGGCACGCAGTTTAGCTTTGATACGACTTTTTCTCATGGAAACGAAGGGGTGAAAACCCGGCGGTTGCCGGGCGACCAGCACACTGAAGGCGTACGCTGCACCCACAATCCCGTTATTCTGGTCCGGTCTACTGTCCAAGGCGCTGGAGAAATTTAAGGGGTAGGGTTTAAGCTTGAGGTTTCCCAGGTCTCGGGCGTGCCGAGCTCTCCTGCCACCTTATCCGCGCCGGTCGTGCGTCGCGGGTCACTGCGGGTGGGCTTACAGTGCTCGGCAGGGGTGCTTCTAGATTAAAGGGATTGCCGCATGGGTATTTGACTCGTTTCGGCGGGTGTAGAGTGTCGGGCGGTCATGAGTCAGAACAGCCACTCCGGAGCTTTGGCCGTCGAGACCCCGGCGGCCGCGCCGGGCAACGCCGCCGTGATGAACGTGCTCCTGGCGTTGAGCTTTTCGCACATGCTCAACGATATCCTGCAGGCGATGCTGCCGGCGATCTATCCGCTGCTGAAGGAGTCCTACCGGCTGAGCTACACCCAGATCGGGCTGATCACGCTGACGTACCAGATGACGGGTTCGCTGCTGCAGCCGGTGGTGGGGTTTTACACGGATCGGCGGCCGAAGCCGTATTCGCTGGCGGTGGGCATGGGGGTGACGCTCAGCGGGCTCGTGCTCCTGTCGCAGGCGGCAAACTATCCGACGATTCTGATCGCGTCGGGGATGGTGGGGGTGGGCTCCTCGATTTTTCATCCCGAGGCCTCGCGGGTGGCGCGCATGGCGTCGGGCGGCCGCCACGGATTCGCCCAATCGCTTTTCCAGGTCGGCGGAAACTTCGGCACGTCCCTGGGGCCGCTGCTGGCGGCGGCGATCATCATTCCGCGCGGGCAGGCGCACATCCTGTGGTTTGCGCTGCTGGCCTTTGTCGGGATCGTCGTGCTGTCGCGCGTGGGCGGCTGGTATCAGGCAAACCTCGGGCGGCTTCGGCCAAAGGCGGCGCATGCCGGCGCTCACGTGGCGACGCGGCTGCCCCGGAACAAGGTCGTCTGGGCGATCGCGGTCCTCGTCGCCCTCGTCTTTTCCAAATACTTCTACCTGGTCAGCCTGACCAACTACTACACGTTCTATCTCATCGAGAGATTCCACCTGACAGTGCAGGGCGCCCAGATCTACCTGTTTCTCTTCCTCTTCGCCGTGGCGGCGGGCACGATCATCGGCGGTCCGGTGGGCGACCGCATCGGCCGCAAGCGCGTGATCTGGATCTCGATTCTCGGCGTGGCGCCGTTCTCGCTCACCCTGCCGCACGTCGGCCTGGCGGGCGCCGCGGTGCTGACCGTGATCATCGGAGTGATCCTGGCCTCGGCGTTCTCGGCCATCCTCGTGTACGCGCAGGAGCTGGTGCCCGGCAACGTGGGGTTGATCGCCGGACTTTTCTTCGGCCTTGCTTTCGGTGCCGCCGGCGTCGGCTCCGCCATGCTGGGCCGGCTGGCCGACCACGCCGGCATCCGCACGGTTTTTGAAGTCAGCGCGTTCTTCCCGCTGCTCGGACTCCTGACGGCGTTCCTGCCGGAGGTGGAGAAAGGACGGGGTAGGGCTTGAGGTTGCCCGCGAATGGCGCGGACGGGCACGAAGGGGAAGTGCGGAACGCGAAAAGCTTGGTCAAGCCTTGGGCGTTTTTCAGACTTTCCGCGCTCCCACCCCATGCGTGTCTATTTGCGTCATTCGCGGGCGAAAAAAAGCCCCGGCCGTCGGGCCGGGGCGGGTGAGCGAGGGGGATGCGCGGGCGTCACTTCTTCGCTTCCGCGATCGCGGCCTGGGCGGCGGCGAGGCGGGCGACGGGGACGCGGTACGGGCTGCACGAGACGTAGCTCAGGCCGATCCGGTGGCAGAACTTCACGGAGTCCGGGTCGCCGCCGTGCTCGCCGCAGATGCCGAGCTTGAGGTCGGGGCGGGTGGCGCGGCCCTTGGCGATCGCGATCTGCATGAGCTGGCCGACGCCCGTCTGGTCGACGGAGGCGAACGGGTTCTTCTTGAAGATCTCGGCTTCCTGGTAGGGGGTGAGGAAGGAGCCGGAGTCGTCGCGCGACATGCCCAGCGTGGTCTGGGTCAGGTCGTTCGTCCCGAAGCTGAAGAACTCGGCGGTCTGCGCGATCTCGTCGGCGGTCAGGGCGCCGCGCGGGACCTCGATCATGGTGCCGACGGAATAGGTGAGCTTCACCTTCTTCTCGGCCTGCACCTTGGCGGCGACCTCGTGGACGAGCGCGACCTGGAGATCGAGCTCCTTCTTGAAGCCGACGAGCGGGATCATGATCTCCGGATTGGCCTTGAGGCCCGCCTTGCGGACATCGGCGGCCGCCTCGAAGACGGCGCGGGCCTGCATGGCGGTGATCTCGGGATACTTGATGCCGAGGCGGCAGCCGCGGAAGCCCAGCATCGGGTTGAACTCGTGCAGCTCGTGCACGCGGGCCATGATCTTCTCGACGGAGATGCCGAGCTTGTTCGCCAGGTCCAGCTGCTGCTCCTTCGTGTGCGGGAGGAACTCGTGCAGCGGCGGGTCGAGGAACCGGATGGTGGCGGGGAAGCCCTTCAGGGCCTTGAAGATGCCGTGAAAGTCCTCGCGCTGGTAGGGCAGGAGCTTGGCCAGGGCGGCCTCGCGGGCCTCCTGGGTGTCGGCGAGGATCATCTCGCGCATGGCGTCGATGCGGTCGCCCTCGAAGAACATGTGCTCGGTGCGGGTGAGGCCGATGCCGACGGCGCCGAACGCGACCGCGATGCGCGTCTGCTCCGGGGTGTCGGCGTTGGTGCGGACGGACAGGCGGGAGGCCTGCGCGCACCACTTCATCAGCTGCACGTAGTGGCGGAACTTCTCGGAGCGCTTGGCGGCCTCGTCGCCGTTGACCAGGCCGGCGATGATCTCGGACGGGGCGGTCTTGATCTGGCCGGCGTAGACCGTGCCGGAGGTGCCGTCGATCGAGAGGAAGTCGCCCTCGCCGAACGTCTGGCCGGCGATGGTGGCGGTCTTCTTGTCGTAGTCGATCTGGACCGCCGAGGCGCCGCACACGCAGACCTTGCCCATCTGCCGGGCGACGAGGGCGGCGTGCGACGAGACGCCGCCGCGCGCGGTGAGGATGCCCTCGGCCGCGATCATGCCGCGCAGGTCCTCGGGCGAGGTCTCGACGCGGACGAGCAGCACCTTTTCGCCCTTCTCGGCGGCGGTGACCGCGCGGTCGGCGTTGAAGTAGATGCGGCCGGTCGCGGCGCCCGGGCCCGCGGGCAGGCCGGTGGCGATGACCTGGGCCTTCTTCACCTCGGCGACGTCGAAGATCGGGGCCAGCAGCTGCTCGAGCTGGTCGGCCGGGTTGCGGAGGACCGCTGTCTTCCAGTCGATGAGCTTCTCGCGGACCATGTCCATGGAGAATTTGAGCGCGGCGGTGGCCGTGCGCTTGCCGTTGCGCGTCTGGAGCATGAACAGCCTGCCGTCCTGGATCGTGAACTCGATGTCCTGGACGTCCCGGAAGTGCTTCTCGAGCGTCGCGCGGACGCGGAGCAGCTCGGCGTAGGACCGGGGCAGGTGCTTCTTCAGCTCGAGCACGGGCTCGGGCGTGCGGACGCCGGCAACGACATCCTCGCCCTGTGCGTTGATCAGGAATTCGCCGTAGAACTCGTTGGTGCCGTTGGCCGGGTTGCGCGTGAACGCGACGCCCGAACCGGAGTTGTCGCCGGTGTTGCCAAAGACCATGGCCTGGACGTTGACGGCCGTGCCCCATTCCGAGGGGATGTTGTACTTGCGGCGGTAGACGATGGCGCGGTCGTTCATCCAGGACCCGAACACGGCGCCCGCGGCGCCGCGGAGCTGGTCCCAGGGATTGGTCGGGAAGACCTTGCCGGTGCGCTCGAGCACCAAGGCCTTGAAGCGCTTCACCAGCTCCTGCTGGTCGGCGGCCGTCAGCTTCGAGTCCTCGATGTCCTCATGGTAACGCTCGTGCTTGAACGCGTGGATGACCGTCTCGAACGGCTCGTGGTCCTCGCCCTCGCGCTTCTGCACGCCCAGCACGACGTCGCCATACATCTGAATGAAGCGACGATAGCAGTCCCAGGCGAAACGCGCGTTGCCGGTCGCCTGCTCCAGCGCGACCACCGTGTCGTCGTTCAGGCCGAGGTTCAGGATCGTGTCCATCATGCCCGGCATCGAGTCGCGGGCCCCGGAACGCACGGCGACGAGCAGCGGCATCGAGCCGGTGGCCCCGAACTTCGTGCCCATGATCTTCTCCATGTTCGCGATGCCCGCCTCCATCTGCGCCTGGAGTTCCTTCGGGTAGGTCCGCTTGTTGGCGTAGAAATACGTGCAGACTTCCGTGGTGACCGTGAAACCGGGGGGCACCGGCAGGCCGATCCGGGTCATCTCGGCGAGGTTCGCGCCCTTGCCGCCGAGGAGGTTCTTCATGCCGCCGTTGCCATCAGCCTTGCCGGCGCCCCAGGTGTAAACGTACTTGGGGGCGCGGGAGGCGTTCTTCTTGGTGGGTGCCGCCTTGCGGGCGGACTTTTTCGCAGTGGGTTTCTTGGCCATGGGTAGAAAAGGAACGAAAGGGAAGGGCATGGCATAGGCCCGCCGCAGGGGTGTCAATCACACAGGCCGTCAGGCGTACAAGCGGCGCGAAATTGTGACTTCCGGCAGCTCGCCCGGGTTGTCGGCCGTGGTGGCCGAGCTCGGGAGCGGTCCCGGGTCGGCTTTCCGGAAAGACGAGGATTGCGGGACTGGCGGAAACTTGTTTCTAGGTCGTGACTTTGAGCGAGCAACCTCCAGGGAATGAATACGATGAGACCAGCCGGCGCGGCTCGGCCGAGCCGGCGGTGACGGGGGGCAAGCCCATGGGGTTTCTCGATCACCTCGAGGAGCTGCGCTGGACGTTGATCAAGTGTGCGATCGTGTTCGGTCTGATCGTGACGGTGATCGCTTATTTCATGCAGGATTTCGCGGTGATCCTGAATTGGCCGCTGGACCACGTGCGGTCCGAGTACCCGCAGCTGAAGACGGACCTGGTGACGAACAGCCCGATGGCGGTGTTTTCCGTGGTGATCAACATCTGCCTGACGGGAGGTCTGACCCTGTCGCTGCCGTTCTTCCTTTTCTTCGCGGGCCAGTTCATCGCGCCGGCGCTCTCGCAGCGCGAACTGAAGGTGCTGCTGCCCACGGCGCTGTCGGCCTGCGCGCTCTTCCTGGGCGGAGCGGCGTTCAGTTATTTTTTCCTCGTCCCCAGCACGATCCGCGTGGCTTTCGAGCTGAACGAGATGCTCGGCTACCAGGTGCTGTGGACGGCCGACAAATATTACGGGCTGCTGATGTGGCTGGTGCTCGGCGTCGGCGCGGCGTTCGAATTCCCGCTGCTGATCGTGCTGGCCAACTACCTCGGGCTCGTGGAGGTGGCGACCCTGCGGAAGTACCGGCGCCACGCCGTGGTCGTCATGTTCATCATCGCCGCGATCGTCACGCCCACGCCCGATCCCTTCACGCAGTCGATGTTCGCCCTGCCGCTGATCCTGCTCTATGAGCTGTCGATCTGGGTCTCCGCCTATATCGGACGCCGCCGCGTGCAGCGCTGAGTGAAGCGCCCGCGAATGGCGCGAACGAGAGGGACGGAACGCAGGAAGCCTGGAAAACACCGAAGGCTTGTCCGGGCGCCCTCGGAGGGCGCTTAACTTACAACTCGCCCCGTAAAACTAACCTCCCTTCAGCTTGAGCATGAGGGAGGGGGTTTTCTCCAGGTAGCGGGTCAGGGTCTCGATGGCTTTGAAGGTTTCGGGGCTGATATGGTGCTCCATGCCCTCGACGTCATCATAGATGACTTTTTCGTCGGAAACGCCGATGGCGCGCAGGAAATCCGTCAGCAGCTGGTGCCGGTGGGCGATGCGCCGGGCAACCTCGAGCCCGGTGCTGGTCAGGACCATGCCGCGGTATTTCTCGTATTTGATGAAACCCTCGGCATCGAGGCGCTGCACCATGGCCGTGACGCTGGCCTGCGATATCTTGAGGCCCGCGGCGATGTCGACCACGCGGGCGTAGCCCTTGCGCTGGATGAGTTGCTCGATCTTTTCGAGGTAGTCCTCGACCGCAACGGTGGTGCGGGCGCGGGAGGGGCTGGAGCTAGCGGCCACGGGAGGCGGAAGTCGGCCGCCAGGCCGCTATTTGCGCGATTCGCGCTGGAACTGGAAGACCACCTTCAGCATTTGCCAGGCGAGCCAGAAGACACCGGCCATGCAGCCGGCGGCCAGGCCGCCCCACAGCTTGACCATCGCGGGGTCGTTCGACGGCACGTGCGAATTGACGAGCCAATAAAAGATGCCGAAAGCGATGGCGGTGAGCGCCAGATCGATGATCAGCGTGACAACGGAAAAGGGCTTCTTGCCGGACGTAGCCATGACGGAAAAAGAAGGAGCCGGCAGGGGTTTGTCGAACAGAATCTTGGGCTTCAGCAGGGGGATGTCCACCTCGACGTAATCCGCGTCCGGCCGGAAGTGCAGCCGGGCGCCGTGGTGGCGGAAAACCCCGAGCATCGCGCGGTTATCGCGCCGGACCTGCGCGAACAGCCGCTCCAGCCCGCGGCGGCGGCCGGCGGCCCGGAGGTGGAGCAGGAGGCGCGAGGCCATGCCCAGGCGGCGCCAGTCGTCGTGGACCACGAAGGCGCATTCCGCCGACCGCCCGTCGGGTCCGTGCACCAGCCGGCCCATGGCCCGGAGCCGCTCACCCCCGCCGGCGTCGCGCTCGAAGATCCCGAGCGGCAGCTCGCGGGCCGGGTCGCAGTCGGCCAGCCGGTGCGCGCGATCCGGGGTCATGTCGTGGATCAGGTAGCCGTAGCGGGAACGGATGGTCTCCGGCGACAGGCTGTGAAAAAAGGCGACCACCGCCGCCGTGTCGCCGGCATGCAGCGGACGCAGCGCGTAGTCGCGGCCGTCCTTCAGCCGCAGCAGTCGCGGCCGCGGCAGCGCGCTTGGCGGGGTGCCGGACATGGTCGCAGACTAAGGCGGCGGCCGCCGCCGTGGCAACGGCGGAACCGCCGGGCCCCCCGCGGCCCTGCCCGGGGGCAGGGATCAGCCGCCGACTTGATCATCGCTGCAGCGGCTCGAGTCCGTACCCGCTCAGGGGTTGGTCAGGATGACCTTCAGCGCCTTCTCGCGGGCGGCGTTGGCGAACACGTCGTAGGCGTGCATGATGTCGTGCAGCGGGAAGCGGTGGGTGATGAGCTGGCGCGGCCGCAGCTTGCCGGAGCCGACGGTCTTGAGCAGCATGGGCGTGGTGACGGTGTCGACGAGGCGGGTGCGGATCGTGACGTTGTGGGCCCAGAGCTTCTCCAGGTGCAGCGTGGCGCTGCGGCCGTGCACGCCGATGTTGGCGATGTGTCCGCCCGCGGCGACGAGGTCCGTGCAGAGCTCGAAGGTGGCCGGGATGCCGACGGCTTCGATCGCGACGTCGACGCCGCGCCCGCCGGTCAGCGCCCGGATCCGCGCCGCCGCCTCGCCCGGGGTGAAGCCGTGATTGGCCCCGAAGGTCGCCGCGACCTCGAGGCGGTTGGGATCGGGATCGATCATGATGATCGTCGCGGGCGAGTAGAACTGCGCGGTCAGCAGGGCGGAGAGCCCGATGGGGCCCGCGCCCACGATCGCCACGGTGTCGCCGGGCTTGACCTCGCCGTTGAGCACGCCGCACTCGAAGCCCGTCGGCAGGATGTCGCTGAGCATGACGAGGGGCTCCTCGTCGTCGGTGCCCGCGGGAATGGGATGCAGGCTGGTGTCGGCGTGCGGGATCCGGACGTACTCCGCCTGCGTGCCGTCGATGAGGTGGCCGAGCACCCACCCGCCGTCGGCGCAGTGCGAGTACATGCCGCGCTTGCAGGCGTCGCATTTGCCGCAGGAGGTGATGCAGGAGATCAGCACGCGGTCGCCGACCTTGAAGCGGGCGACGCCGCTGCCGGCCGCCGTGACGACGCCGACGCCTTCGTGGCCGAGGGTGAGTCCGGCCGGCACCTCGGGCACGTCGCCCTTCAGGATGTGGAGGTCGGTGCCGCAGATGGTCGTGCGGGTGATCTGGATGATGGCGTCGGTCGGTTGCTGGAGGGTGGGGGCGGGCTTCTGTTCCCAGGAGCGGCGTCCGGGGCCGTGGTAGACGAGGGCGTTCATGGCGGGCGATCCGGGTTGGAGGAGGCGGTGATTTGCCCCATCCTTACTCTCATTTCCGGAGGCCGGCGCGGCGTTACTTGCCATTTGCCGCGCACTTCCTGCTCCGCCCCGGGCCCGGCCCGGGAGGGAGGGCGGCCCGCAAGGCAAGATCCGCCCAGCAGTCCGCAAGGGTTGCGGAGCGCCCGTGGCCGGGCGCGGGCTAGACTGGGCATCATGAAAACCATCCTGGTCCCGGTCGATCTTTCCACGGTCACGGACCGCGTGTGCGCCGCCGCGCGGCAGCTGGCGGCGACGGTCAAGGCGCGGCTCGTGCTGCTGCACGTGGTGCAGCCGCTGCCGCCGGTGATGAGCGACTTTGATTCCGCCACGCAGTCGCAGCTGCTCGACTGGACGGAGGCGAACGAGCAGGCCGCGGCGCGCACGCTCCAGAAGCTGGGGCAGCGCGGCGGCGGGCGCGGCCCGGAGGTCCGCACCCGGCTGCTCACGGGCCACCCGGTGCGCCTGATCCTCGAGCAGGCCGCGGCGCTGAAGGCCGACTACATCGTGATCGGCTCGCACGGGCACGGCTCGATGTACGACCTCATCGTCGGCAGCACGACGAACGGGGTGCTGCGCAAGGCGCCTTGCCCGGTGCTGGTGATCCCGACGGGGGCGAAGGTCAAATAAGCCGCTCCCGCCATGGGCCGGCGCATCGCCATCGTCCAGGGACATCCTGATCCCGCGGGCGGCCATTTCGGTCACGCGCTGGCCGACGCGTATGCGGCCGGCGCCGCCGCGGCGGGTCACGAGGTGCGGCGCGTGGAGGTGGCGCGGCTGGATTTCGGCTGCCTGCGCCGCCCGGCGGAATGGAACCAGGGGCCGCTGCCCCCGGGGCTGCAGGAGGCGCAGGCCGCGATCGGGTGGGCGGACCACCTGGTGCTGGTCTTCCCGCTCTGGCTCGGCACGATGCCGGCGCTGCTGAAGGCGTTCCTCGAGCAGGTGCTGCGGCCCGGTTTCGCCTTCCACCTGGAAGCGGGCGGACGCTGGCGCCAGGCGCTTGGCGGCCGGTCGGCCCGGCTGGTGGTGACCATGGGCATGCCCGCGCTGCTCTACCGCTGGTTCTTCCTGGCGCACGGCGTGCGCGGCCTCGAGCGCAACATCCTGCATTTTTGCGGCATCCGGCCGGTGCGCGCCAGCTTCATCGGCCTGGTCGAGTCGCGGGCCGCCGCCCGCGCCGCCTGGCTCGGGCGCCTGCGGGAGCTGGGCGCAAAGGCTGTGTAAGCCGGGCGGCGACGGGGCAAGATATGCGCGGTAGTCGACAAATGCCGCGGAGCGCCCGGCGGCGTTCTCGCGTAGACTGACGGCCTCATGACCACGCCCATGAAGCCACGCACCGGTGGACCCGTGCCCTTCGAGCCGGCCGAGTCCGACATCCAGAAGCGCGCCTACTTCCTTTGGCAGGAAGAGGGCTGCCCGTCCGGCCGCGATCTCGAGATCTGGCTGGCCGCGAAGGAGCTCGTGCGCCACTTCCCGGCGCATCCGCCTCCCGACGACGAGGGTCGCCGGCCGGCCGCCCCGCCCCAGGCACGGCGCAAGCGGGCCTCCTGAGCGGATGACCGACCCCTCCACGCCATGTCCGTCATCCCCATCACCGTCTTTTTCAGCCTCCTGCTGGTGGCCGTGTTCGTGGTGCTGTTCCTGCGGGAGCAGCGGACGCGGCGCCTCGCGGGCGCCGAACGCGACTCGCTCCTGCCCCTGGCCGACGAGCGGGCCCGGCTCGCCGACGGCGGTGAGCCGGACGACCACGATCATGATCATGCCCACGACCGTGCCCACGACCGTGCCCACGCTCATGCCCGCGGCACTCCCTGCGGCTGCCGCGACGGCACGCGTCCGCCCTGCGCGGGCTGCCTGAAGCGCGACCCCGCCGCCGGCCGCTGACCCTGTTTCCTCCCATGACCTCCGGTCAAAAAACCACCATCGAATTCAACGACCACGTTGTCCGGCAGTTCATGCTCGCCGCCGTCCTCTGGGGCGCCGTCGGCATGCTGGTCGGCGTCCTCATCGCCACGCAGCTGAACTTCTGGCAGGCCAACCTCGGCCAGTCCTGGCTGAGCTTCGGCCGGCTGCGGCCGCTGCACACCAACGCGGTCATCTTCGCCTTCGTCGGCAACATGATGTTTGCGGGCATCTACTACTCGACGCAGCGGCTGGTGAAGGCGCGGCTGGCGAGCGACTTCCTCTCGGCGCTGCACTTCTGGGGCTGGCAGCTGATCATCGTCGCCGCCGCCATCACGCTCCCGCTCGGGCTGACCCGCGGCAAGGAGTACGCCGAGCTGATCTGGCCCATCAACATCGCGGTCGCGGTCATCTGGGTGGTCTTCGGCGCCAACTTCTTCTGGACGCTGGCCCGCCGCCACGAGAAGTCCCTCTACGTCGCGGTCTGGTTCTACATCGCGACGATCGTCACGGTGGCGATGCTCTACATCGTCAACCACCTGTCGATCCCCACCTCGCTGCTGCACAGCTACCCGGTCTTCGGCGGCGTGCAGGACGGCCTGGTGCAGTGGTGGTACGGGCACAACGCCGTGGCGTTCTTCCTGACCACGCCGATCCTCGGCATCATGTATTACTTCCTGCCGAAGGCGGCGGAGCGGCCGGTGTACTCGTACCGGCTGTCGGTGATCCACTTCTGGTCCCTGGTCTTCCTCTACATCTGGGCCGGGCCGCACCACCTGTTGAACACGGCGCTGCCGAACTGGCTGCAGCTGCTGGGCATGACGTTCTCGCTGATGCTCTGGGCGCCGTCGTGGGGCGGCATGCTCAACGGCCTGCTCACGCTCCGCGGCGCGTGGGGCAAGCTCCGCACCGACCCGGTCATCAAGTTCTTCGCCGCGGGCGTCACCTTCTACGGCATGGCCACCTTCGAGGGGCCGCTGCTCTCGATCAAGGCGGTCAACGCCCTGGGCCATTACACTGACTGGATCATCGGCCACGTCCACGCCGGCGCGCTCGGCTGGAACGGCTTCATGGCCGCGGGCATGTTCTACTGGCTGGTGCCGCGGCTCTGGAACCGGCCCCTGCACTCGACGGGCCTGGCCAACCTGCATTTCTGGCTCGGGCTGGTCGGCATCCTCCTCTACGTCGCGGCGATGTGGGCCTCGGGCATCACCCAGGGCCTGATGCTGAACGCCACGGCCGAGAACGGCACGATCCTCAAGTACCCGAACTTCATCGAGACGCTCAACGCCATCCGCCCCCTGATGCTCCTGCGCGTGGTCGGCGGCACCCTGTATCTCGGCGGCTTCCTGCTCATGGCCTGGAACATCTGGCGCAGCATCGCCGGCGCCCGGGCGGTCAACGGCACGATGGAGGTTTACGTCGAGCCGCCGGCCCCGGCCGACCGGCTGGGCCTCGGCGGCACCTTCCTCAACGCCCCCGTGGTCTTCAGCACGCTCGGCCTGGCGGCCGCCTGCGTGTGGCTCTTCACCAGCGGCTGGCTGAACCTCCTCGGGCTCGTGGCCACGATTCTCACGGTTCTGCTGGCCATCGGCCACTTCGAGTCCCGCGGCACGCGGTGGGGCGAATGGTACGACCGTCTGCTGATCAACGCGCTGCCGTTCACCCTCCTGACCTTCCTGTCCGTGGTCGTCGGCGGCCTGATCCAGATCATCCCGATGCTGACGATCGACCGGCGGATCCAGACCGAGGACCGCCTGGCCGCCGTCTACACGCCGCTGGAGCTGGCGGGCCGCGACATCTACGTGCGCGAGGGCTGCTACAACTGCCACTCGCAGATGATCCGCACGCTGGTGCCCGACGTCATGCGCTACGGCGACTACTCCCGTCTCGGCGAGTCGCTCTGGGACCATCCCTACCAGTGGGGCTCCAAGCGCAGCGGCCCCGACCTGGCGCGGATCGGCGGCAAGTACAACCACGCCTGGCACTACGACCACCTGCGCGATCCCCGCTCGATTTCCACCGGCTCGAACATGCCCGCCTACACCTGGCTGCTCGAGCACGCGACCGACTACGCGGCGCTGCCCGCCAAGATCCGCGTGCAGCGGATGCTCGGCGTGCCGTTCCCGTCGTGGTCGCCCGCGATGATCGACACCCTCGCCCGCGACCAGGCGAAGCAGATCGCCCGCGAGCTCCGCGAGCAGGGCCGCTACACCGACCCCGACCGCGAGGTCGTGGCCCTGACCGCCTACCTGCAGTCCCTCGGCAAGAAATGGGAGGCCACCCCGCGCTAGCCGCGGGGCGCCTCCGGCGTCCATTCCCCCTCAACCCCCCTCCGCCCATGCTCCGCCGCATCATCTACGAAGACTGGCAGCTCATCTTCCCCGTCATCGCGCTCGCCGCCGCCTCGTGCGTCTACCTGGTGGCCGCCTGGGCCGCCACGCGCATGAAGCCGGGCGATGCCCAGCGTCTCGCCCGCCTCCCCCTGGAACACGACTAGGCCGCCCGCCCGGTCTCCCGACCGCTTCGCACCATGAATCCCGTCCCGCCCTCTCCCCCCGAAGATCCCGGCATCAAGGTCCGGCCGCACACCTACGACGGCATCCAGGAATACGACCAGCGCCTGCCGAACTGGTGGCTGTACACGCTGTACGGCACGATCGCTTTCGCCGTCATCTACTGGTTCGCCTGGCAGATCGCCCGCATTATCCCGAGCGACGGCGAGAGCGTCGACGCCGCCCTGGCCCGCGTCGCCGCGGCCAAGATGGCCGGATCGATCGACGTCACCGACAATACGAAGTTCTGGGAGATGAGCCGCAACCCGGTGTTTGTCGACGCCGGCGCCAAGACTTACAGCTCGCTCTGCAGCGCCTGCCACCTGGCCAGCCTGCGGGGCAAGTCCGAGAATCCCGCCGCGGTCGGGCCCGACCTGACCGACACCGCGTGGATCCACGGCGGCCTGCCGGCCGAGGTCTACGCGACCGCCGCCAAGGGAGTGCTGGTCAAGGGTATGCCCGCCTGGGAGCCTGTGCTCGGCCAGAAGAAGACCGCCGAGGTCGTCGCCTTTATTCTGTCCCACCACCGGCCCGACGAGGCTGCCACGGCCGAGACCCCCAAGTAAGCCTCCCCGGGCCGTCCGGCCCCGCTCACCCTCCACGCCATGAGCGCCGAAACCAATCCGCCCGCACTTCCGCCCGGCCCGCCGCTCCGGCGGCCCGGCGCGCCGCGGCCGCTGCCGGTGCGCGACTCGGTGACGAGCATCAATGCCGACGGCTCGCGCAACTTCCTGTATCCCGCCGACGTCCACGGCCGCTTCTCCTCCGGCCGCCGGCTCAGCGCCTACCTGCTCATCGGCGTCTACCTGCTGCTGCCTTGGATCCCGGTCAACGGCTACCCGGCCGTCTTCCTCGACGTCGCCAGCCGCCGGTTCCACTGCTTCGGCTACACCCTGGCCGCGCAGGACGCCTGGCTGCTGTTCTTCGGCGTGACGGGGCTCGGGTTCGCGCTGTTCTTCCTCACCGCCCTCTTCGGCCGGCTCTGGTGTGGCTGGGCCTGCCCGCACACGGTGTTCCTCGACCATGTCTTCCGGCGCATCGAGCGCTGGCTCGAGGGCGACGCCCCCGCTCGCCGGGCGCGCCGCGCCGGCCCGCTCAACGCCGACCGCGTGCTCCGGCTGGCGGCGAAGCACGGGCTCTACGCCCTGGCGTCGCTGGCCATCACGCATCTCTTCCTCGCTTACTTCGTCAGCGTGCCCCGCCTGTGGGCCTACATGCACGAGGCCCCCGGCGAGCACTGGCCGGCCTTCCTCTTCGTGTTCATCGCCGCCGGCATCCTGTACTTCAACTTCGCGTGGTTCCGCGAGCAGCTCTGCATCGTCATCTGCCCCTACGGCCGCCTGCAGTCGGCGCTGACCGACGACCACACCCTGGTCATCGGCTACGACACCCGCCGCGGCGAGCCCCGCGGCAAGCTCGGCACCCCCGACGCCGGCGACTGCGTGGCCTGCAACCGGTGCGTGCAGGTCTGCCCCACGGGCATCGACATCCGGCACGGCCTGCAGCTCGAGTGCGTCGGCTGCGCGGCGTGCATCGACGCGTGCGACGAGGTCATGGCGCGCGTCCACCGCCCCGCCGGCCTCATCCGCTACGACTCCTTCGCCGGCTTGGGCGGTCAGCGCACCCGCTGGATCCGGCCGCGCACCGTGCTGTACGGCGTGCTCATGCTCGTCGGCGCGGCCGTGGCGACCTTCGCGTTCTCGACCGTCAAGCCGGCGGGCTTCCTGGTCTACCGGATGAGCGGCGCCGCCTACTTCGTCGACCGCAGCGACGTGCGCAACCAGTTCCTCGTGCGGCTGGTGAACAAGCGCGCGACCCCGGCGGTCTTCACCGTCCGGCTGGCCGGCGTGCCGGCGGGGGTGCAGGCGCAGGGCTTCGAGCAGCCCGTGACGCTGCCGCCGCTGGGCGAGCAGGTGAGCCCGCTCGTGCTCCTGGCCGACCGCAAGGCGTACCCGGGGCCGTTCAAGTTCAACGTGCAGGTGCAGGACCAGAGCGCGGCGTACACGCTGGCGCGCGAGGTGGAATTCCTGGGGCCCGATCCCCGGATGCTGGAGGAGGAGGACCGTGAAAAGGGCATCGTCCGCTGATCCGGCCGCCTCCGCCCGCTCCCTCTGGTGGTGGGTGGCCGCGGGCTTCCTCTTCCTCGGCCTGCTGTGGGCCGCGTTGTTCACGGCGGCGCGCTCGGTCCGGATCGACAGCGTGCCGCTGGCGACCGGGGGAGGGACCAGGCCATGACCGCGGAGCTCGCCGGCATCACCGGGCCCGGCAGCGCCTTCCTGGCGGGGCTGGTCACGAGCCTGCACTGCGCGGGGATGTGCGGCCCGCTGGCGTGCGCGCTGCTGCCGGCGCGGGCGGACGACGGCGACCCGCACGTGGTCGCGACGGTGTACCACCTGACGCGGCTCGCCGGCTACGCCGTCCTCGGCGCGCTGGCGGGCGGGCTCGGGCGCCTGCCCCTGCAGCTGCTCGGGGCCGCGGCGCTGCGCTGGCTGCCGTGGCTGCTGGTGGCCTTCTTCCTGGCGGTGGCGCTGCGGTTCGACCGCCGGCTGCCGCGGCTGCCGCTGCTCGGGCGGGCGTACGCGGCGGTGGCGGCCCGCCTCCGCGGCGGGTCCCGGGTGCGGGCCGCCGCCGTGCTCGGCCTGGCGACGCCGCTCCTGCCGTGCGGGCCGCTCTATTTCCTGGTGTCGCTGGCGCTGCTGGCCGGCTCGGCGGCGCGCGGCGTCGAGACGCTGCTGGCCTTCGGGCTGGGCACGGTCCCGCTGCTCTGGTTCGCCCAGGCGAACTTCCACTGGCTGCGCACCCGGCTCGGCCCCGCGTGGCTGGGGCGCGTGCAGACGGCGCTGGCGCTGGCGGTGGCCACGGTCATCGCCTGGCGGCTGCGCGGCACGCTCGGCCTGGGCGGCGCGGGGCCGGACAGCTTCATCTGCTTCTGACATGATTTCCCCGGCGGACAATTTGGTGGGCGGGGGCGGACGGACTCAGGCGCGAGTGCGTGGACTGCGTGCCGGACGGGCCGTCTCCGCCCACCTTTGCCGGCACTGCGGCGCGCCGCTGGCCGGCGAGGCGGCGGTGGCCGCGGGTTTCTGCTGCGCCGGCTGCGGGTACGTTTACCGCCTGGTCCACGAGCGCGGGCTCGAGGGCTACTACCGGCTGCGCGACGCGGTGGTGGCGCCGGCCGACGCGGTCGTCTTCCAGCCCCGCGACTACGGCTGGCTGGAGGAGCTGCAGGCCGCGGCCGAGCGGGAGCCCGGCACGCCCGAGCTGACGCTGGAGGTGCAGGGCATCTCGTGCGCCGGCTGCGTCTGGCTCATCGAGAAGGTGTTTCACCAGCAGCCCGGGGCGCTGGACATCGAGACCAGCGCCCAGCTCGGCCGCATGCGGCTGCGCTGGCGGCGCGGCGCGTTCGCCGCCCCGGCGTT
Organism: Opitutaceae bacterium; assembly: GCA_016795545.1. Lineage (GTDB taxonomy): Bacteria > Verrucomicrobiota > Verrucomicrobiia > Opitutales > Opitutaceae > Lacunisphaera. The sequence goes on along the minus strand of JAEUGX010000066.1, from coordinate 6,476 downwards.
CGCACGGGCCCTGCAGTCGCTGAACTACCTGGCGGGGCCGCCGGGCGAGGAGCCCGCCGTGCCCGAGAGCCGGCTGCTCGTCCGCCGGGTCGGCCTCTGCGCGGCCTTCGCGATGAACGTCATGCTGTTCACGCTGCCCGCGTACTTCGGCATGGAGGCCACGTTCGCCTACGCCCGGCTCTTCGGCGTGCTCGCGCTGGTCTTCGCCACGCTGAGCGTGCTGGTGGGCGGCAGCTATTTCCTCGGCCGGGCGCTGCGCGCGCTGCGCGAGGGGGTCATGCACATCGACCTGCCCATCGCGGTCGGCATCGCCGGCGCCTACGCCGGTTCGCTGGGCGGCTGGCTGGCCGGGCGCGAGGAGTTCGTCTACTTCGACTTCGTGGCCGCGTTCATCCTCCTGATGCTCGTCGGCCGGTGGGCGCAGGTGGCCGCGGTGGAGGGCAACCGCCGCCGGCTGCTCACGGTCCGGGCCCGGCCCGACAAGGTCCGGCTGGTGGAGGCCGGGGGCGCCGGCCGCGACGTCGCCGTCGCGCAGCTGCGGGCGGGCGACCGCTTCACGGTGCGCTCCGGGCAGGTGGTGCCGGTGGAGGCGCTGCTGGAGTCCGCGGCCGCGACGCTGGGCACGGCCTGGATCTCGGGCGAGGCGGACCCCCGCGACTGCCGCGCGGGTGCGCGGGTGGCGGCGGGCTCGGTCAACCTGGGCCGCGACCCGATCCGGCTGCGCGCGGCGCAGCGCTGGGCCGACTCGCTCCTGGCGAAGCTGCTGCAGCCGGCCGGCCGCGGCGCGTACCGCCACCGCTTCCTGGAGCGGGTCGTCACCGGCTACCTCGCCGGCATCTTCCTGGTGGCGGCCGGCGCCGGCGCCGGCTGGTGGCTCGCCACCCACGATGCCGTCCGCACCTGGTCGGTGGTCACCGCCGTGCTGGTGGTGTCCTGCCCCTGCGCGATCGGCCTGGCCTTTCCCCTCGCCGAGGAGGTGGCCACCGTCGCGCTGCGCCGCGCCGGCGTGTTCGTGCGCGAGTCCGACCTGTGGCCGCGCCTCGCGCGCATCCGGCGCATCGTCTTCGACAAGACCGGCACCCTGACGCTGGAGACGCCCGTGCTCCTGAACGGCGACGCGCTCGCGGCCCTGGACCGCGGGGCGCGCGCCGCGCTGCTGGCGCTGGTCCGCGACAACCCGCATCCCGTCAGCCAGAGCCTGGCCGAGCGCCTGCTGGCCGCCGGCGGGGCGCCCGGTGGGGAGGAGCCCGCGGGCGCGGTCACGGAAGTGCCGGGCTGCGGGCTGGTCCTCGCGGACCGGGGCGTCCGCTGGTCGCTCGGGCGGCCCGGCTGGCGCGGGGGTGACGCCGCCGCGCCGGCGGCCGGCGGCGAAGGCGACGCCGAGTTCGCGTGCCAGGGCACGGTGCTCGCCCGGTTCCGGTTCGCGGACGCCGTCCGCACCGGGGCCCGGGAGGAGATCGCCCGGCTCGGGGCGCGGGGATTTTCGATCTGGATCCTCAGCGGCGACCGGCGGGCCAAGGTCGAGCGCATGGCCGCGGCCCTCGGACTCCCGGCCGCGCGGGCGCGGGCGGAATGCACGCCGGAGGAAAAGGCGGCGTGGCTCCGGGAGACCGACCGGCAGGACACGCTCATGCTCGGCGACGGGGCCAATGACAGCCTCGCCTTCGACGCCGCTTTCGCCCGCGGCACGCCCGTGATCCACCGCGGCGTGCTCGAGGGGAAGGCCGACTTCTATTACCTGGGACGCGGGCTCGGCGGGCTCGCGACGCTGTTCGCGGTCGACGCCGTGCGGCGGCGGACCCATCGGTGGCTGCTGGCCTTCTCCATCGCGTACAATCTGCTGGCGGTGGGCCTGGCCGTGGCCGGGAGGATGAACCCGCTGCTGGCGGCCATCCTCATGCCCGCCAGCTCCCTGGCCACCCTCGCGCTGGTTGCAGCCGGCATGCGGCCGGCGCTGCGCCCCGGCGGCCCCGGGCTCAATTCCGCTGGGATGGAGTTGAGCGGGGAAAAGGAGGGGGCACTCAGGAAAGTGGGAAGGGAGTGAGGCGCCCGCAAATGGCGCGAATGAAGTGGGAGCGCCGAAAGTCTGGAAAACACCAAAGGCTTATCCGGGCGTCTGCGGAGGAGCTTTACTTACAGCCGGCCCTTAAAACTTAAACCCATCGCGCCCTTCCCGGGAGGACGGGGGTCAGCCGTCCGACTCGATCATGGGCGGTCACGGCCCGCGTCCGCATCAGGGCACGACCGTGCGCGAGTTCCGCCACGAGTCGAGCGCGGCGACGTTGAAGCGCAGGGTCTGGATGCCCTCCTCCAGGGTGCAGAGCGGGGTCGGGCGGCCTTCGCAGCCGTCGAGGAAGTCCGCCGCCTGCGTGATGTAGAGATTGTCGCGATGTTCCACCGGCGCCGGGGTCCAGCGCCAGTCGGCGTCGCCGCGGGCGAGGGTGCCCCAGCGCTGCGCGTGCATCTCGACCCGCACGGAGCCGGTCTCGGCGTGGAAGTCGAGACGGGTCTCGTTCGGCGCCTGGAACTGGTTGAGGGAGTAGGAGACGATGGCCCCGCCGTTGCGGGCGAGGACGGTGACGGTGTCCTCGACCTCGACCCCCTCGAGCACCTGGTGGCCGGCGTCGCAGGTCAGCCGCGTCGTCGGGCCCAGGATCCACTCGACCATGTTGGCCATGTGCGTGAGGGCGTCCTGGATCGCGCCGCCGCCCTGGGCGTGGTCGCGGTAGTAGATCTCGCGGTAGGCCGGCCGGAAGAGGGGGAAATGCTGGCCCGTGTTGATGGCGGCGTGCTTCACCGCGCCGAAGGAGCCGGCCCGGATGAACTCGCGCGCGGCGCGCAGGGCCGGCACGGAGTGGAGGGTGTAGCCGATGGCGGCGTAGCGGCCGGACCGGTCGCGGACGGCCGGCAGCGCGTCGGCGCCGGCGACCGCGAGCGCCAGGGGCTTCTCGATGAGGACGTGCCGGCCCGACTCGAGCGTCGCGCGGGCCTGTTCGACGTGCAGCGGGGCCGGCGTCGCGATGACGGCGCCCGTGAGGTCCGGGCGCCGCAGGGCCTCGCGCCAGTCGGCGACGGCCTCGACGCCGTACTGCGCGGTCATGCGCTCGCGGATCATGGGGCGGTTGTCGCAGGCGAGAACGGTGCAGCGGCCGGTGGCGAGGAAGGTGCGCACGTGGCGTTCGCCGATGGAGCCGCAGCCGATGACCAGGATGTGATGGGAGGGTTTGCTCATGCGAGGAGGTGGGGGTGGGTTAGGGAAGCTGGAGGCGGAAAGGCGGCGGGGCGAGCCGGAGCCACCGGTAAGTTAAACAGATAGGCGGGGCGGCTCAGGCGGGCCGGTCGCCGCGGCTGCGCCAGCGCCACCAGCCGGCCAGGATGCTGCCGATCACGGAGTGGAAGACGCTGGAGATGGCGCACGGCACGGCGGTCAGGGGGTCGGCGAAATGTTTGCTCGCCAGCACGACCCCGAGGCCGGAGTTCTGCATGCCGACCTCGATCGAGACCGTCCGGGCCACGACCCGGTCGAAGCCGGTCAGGCGGGCCACGACGTAGCCCAGGGCGAAGCCGCCGGCGTGGAGGCCGAACACGGCGCCCAGCAGCCGGAAGGCCGCACCCTGCACGGCGGCCGCGCTGCCGCCGATGATGCTGGCGCAGATGAGGGCGATGACGAGCACCGACACCAGCGGCAGCGCCAGCTGGGTGCGCCGCACGAATCCGGGCGCCAGGCGGTTGACCCACAACCCCAGCACGACCGGCAGCACGACGACCTGGAACGTGCTCAGGAAGAGGCCCCAGCCGTCCACCTCGACCAGGGCCCCGGCCAGCCAGGAGGTCAGCAGCGGGGTCAGGATCACCGCGGCAAAGGTCGAGCACATCGTCATCACCACCGACAGGCAGACATTGGCCCGGGCGAGGTAGGTCACGACGTTCGACGCGGTGCCGCCGGGGCAGCAGGCGACGAGGATCAGGCCCACCGCGAACGGCGTCTCCAGCGCGAAGACCCGGCCCATCGCCCACCCGAGGAAGGGCATGATGGTGAATTGCGCCAGGAAGCCCAGCGCCACGGCCCGGGGCAGGCGGAGCACCGCGCGGAAATCGTCGAGGGTCAGCGTCAGCCCCATCCCGAGCATGATGACCGCCAGGCCCCAGACGATCCACGGGCCGCTGAACCAGGTGAACCACGCGGGGTGGAAGAGCGCGAGGGTGCTCAGGGCCAGCACCCACAGGGGAAAGGCGTTGGTGAGCCAGGTCAGGGTACGCGACATGGCGCGAGAGTCAGTCCCAAGGCCGCCGGCGAGGCGAGTCCGGAATACGCCGGCGCCCGGGTCAGGCGGACAGCAGCGATTCCAGGTCGAGGGGGCGGGTGCCCATGGCCAGCCGGCCCTGCGCGTCCCGCGGCCACTGGTCCGGGGGACGGTCCCAGCAGAGCTCGACCCCGTTCTGGTCGGGATCGCGGAGGTAGAGGGCCTCGCTCACGCCGTGGTCGGAGGCGCCGTCGAGCGGGATGCCGGCCCGCATCAGGCGCCGCAGGGCGTCGGCCAGCGCCGACCGCGTCGGGTAGAGGATCGCGGTGTGAAACAACCCGGTGGCGCCGCGCGGCGGCGGCGTCCCGCCCAGGCTTTCCCAGGTGTTCAGGCCCAGGTGGTGGTGGTAGCCGCCCGCGGCGAGGAACGCCGCCTGGGTGCCGTAGCGCTGGGTCACCGTGAAGCCGAGGACCCCGCAGTAGAAGTCGAGGGCGCGCGAGAGGTCGGCGACCTTCAGGTGAACATGGCCGATGCGGACTCCGGGATCAATGGGCGGTGGGGCGGCGGGCATGAGGACGAGCCTAGCCAGCGGACCCGGAAACACAAAACGGAAGGCGCCTCCGAGCCCCCGCCCGGCGCAAAAAGCTGGGTTGCACCGCGTGCTCCGGGGCGTAGGGTCGCCCGCTCCCATGGCCGCTCTCCTCAATCTGCTCGACGTCAGCCTCCACTTCGGCGGCCCGGCGATCCTGGAAAAGATCAACTTCCAGATCGACCCGGGCGAACGGGTCTGCCTGCTCGGGCGCAACGGCGCGGGCAAGTCCACGCTGATGAAGGTGATCGCCGGCGAGATGCAGCCGGACACCGGCGACGTGTTCCGGCCGCCGGGCGCGGTCTACACCCGGCTGACCCAGGAGGTGCCGACGGACCTCGCCGGCTCGGTGCACGACCTCGTGGCGGGCGGCCTGCGGCCGAACGACGACCATCACGAGGAGGACTGGGAGCGGGACGTGCGGGTGGAGGACCTCATCCAGCACCTCGGGCTGGCGGCGGACCGGGAGTTCGCCGCGCTGTCGGGCGGGCTGAAGCGGCGCGTGCTGCTGGCGCGGGCCCTGGCGGGCCAGCCAGACCTGCTGCTGCTGGACGAGCCGACCAACCATCTCGACCTGGAATCGATCCTGTGGCTCGAGGAGTTCCTGCTCGAGACCAAGCCGACGCTTTTTTTCGTCACTCACGACCGGGCCTTCCTCCGGCGGATCTCCACACGCATCGTCGAGCTCGACCGCGGCCGGCTGGCCGGCTGGGCGTGCGACTACGACACCTACCTGGTGCGCAAGCAGGAGGTGCTGGAGGCCGAGGAGAAGCAGCGCGCCGCGTTCGACAAGAAGCTCGCGCAGGAGGAGGAGTGGATCCGCCGCGGCGTGAAGGCGCAGCGCTCGCGGGCGACGGCGCGCATCAACGCGCTCAAGGCCATGCGGGCCGAGGCCCGGGCCCGCCGCGAGCGGGTCGGCACGGCCAACCTCAAGGTGATGGAGGCCGAGCGCACCGGGGTGAAGGTCATCGAGGCGGAGAACGTCACCTACGCCTGGAACGGCGGCCCGCCGGTCATCCGCGACTTCTCGGCCGTCATCCAGCGCGGCGAGAAGATCGGCATCCTGGGCCCCAACGGCGCGGGCAAGACCACTCTGATCAAGCTCCTGCTCGGCCAGCTGGCGCCGACGGCGGGCGACATCCGGCACGGCACCAACCTCGAGGTGGTCTACTTCGACCAGCTGCGGGCGCAGATCGACGACCACAAGACGGTGGCCGACAACATCGCGAACGGCAACCCGACGGTGACGATCGACGGCCGCACGCGGAACGTCATCAGCTACCTGCAGGACTTCCTGTTCGAGCCGGCGCGCGCCCGCACCCCGGCGCGGGTGCTGTCCGGCGGCGAGCGCAACCGGCTCCTGCTGGCGCGGCTGTTCACGCAGCCGGCCAACGTGCTGGTGCTCGACGAGCCGACCAACGACCTGGACGCCGAGACGCTCGACCTGCTCGAGGACCTGCTGGTCGAGTTCCAGGGCACGCTGCTGCTGGTCAGCCACGACCGGGCGTTCCTCGACGAGGTGGTGACGAGCACGCTGGTCTTCGAGGGCGACGGACGGATCGGCGACTACGTGGGCGGCTACTCCGACTGGGTGCAGGAGAAGGCGAAGCAGGCCGCGCGGGCGGCCGCGGGCGCCCCGGCCG
>JAEUGX010000037.1 GCA_016795545.1 Opitutaceae bacterium | reverse complement strand
GGCTGCTACCTCGACGAGACCATCTCCCTCGGCCCGCCCCACCCACCCTGGAACTTCTGAGCCCCGCCACCCTCCCTTGTCCCACCCCCCCCCCCGCCCGCCATGCCTTCCCCTCCCTGCTCTCGCCGTGAATTCGCCGGCCTCGCCGCCGTCGGCGCCCTCGCGCTCGGCGCCGGCGTTGCCCGCGCAGCCGCCACCTCCGCCCCCGCGGCCGCCACCCGCCGGGGCATCTGGAAAATCATCCGCCGCCCCAGGGCCCTCGAGGCGCCGCTCGACGCCCCCGCCGGCGAAACCTGGCGCTACCTGCTGAGCTACCCCTTCCAGGTCGGCCCCAACACGGCGGCGCTCTACCTCAACCTCAAGCAGTACCTGTTCCAGGCGCAGGATTTCGAAAGCGGCCTCGACGTCGTCACCTTCGACCGCCTCGAAGACATCCGCGCCGACCGCGCCGTGGCCGTCTGCCGCAAGGAGATCGCGCCCAATCCGAACAACGGCGGACTTCCCGCCCTCATCAACAAATACCCCGGCCAGCTCGGCTTCGTGCCCTTCGGCGCCAAGCGGGCCGACGGACAGCCGCACCCGCACGCCGGCACCGGCTTCGCGCTCGTGGCGACCGCGGCCCGGCCGCTCGACCACAGCGAAGGGTTCGCCACCATGCCCGACCGCATCGGCATCCCCCTCTACCGCGGGGCCAAGCAGCACCTGACGCTGGAGCTCTACCAGCTGCGCTACGACGGCACCCGCTTCACCGTCGGCCCGCGCGAGGTCCTCCTGGGCCCCGACCTCCTGCCCAGCTCGGGGTACACCTTCGAGAACGGCGGCATGGGCTGCGCGATCGCCGACGGCGACGACTTGATCGCGGGCATGAAGGGCAAGCCCCGGGACGGAAAGGCGGACGCCTGCGGCCTGATGCGCTGGCGCCGCACGGGCGGCGCCTGGCGGCCCGCCGCGTTCACCGCGATCACCCCCGAGGACGACTCCCTCGAGCCGACCCTCGTCCGCGACGTCGACGGCGGCCTGCTCATGCACGTGCGGGCGCGGCGGCATCTCGGGCCGCCCATCCGCGTGTGGCGGCAGCCCGCGGCCGGCCAGCCCTGGCAGCAGTGCATCCACCTCAACCGCATGATCCCCAGCACGCCGGTGACGATCAACCGCGCCGCCGACGGCACGCCCTTCCTCGCCTGCAACCTCTACCAGCCCGAGTTCAAGCTGCCGGCCGGCCTCGTCTCGGACGGCGGCATCTCGCGCCTCGAGCCGGTCGGCTGGCGCGGCGAGCGCAGCACACTCTGCGTCATGCCGCTCAACGAGGCCCGCGACGGCTTCGACGCGCAGTTCATCGCCCGCGACCCGCGCACCGAGTTCGGCCTGCCCCCGCACGGCACCGTGTGGGCCGTCGACCACGGCACCGCCAGCCCCCTGCGCCTCGCCGACGGACAATGGCGCTGCTTCATGGGCTACCGCCTGCTCGAGTGGAAAGAGAACACCCACTTCATCCCGCCCAGCCCGCAGACCGGCACCTACCTCGACGAGGTTGTGTCCTTCGGCACACCCGCGCCCCTTTGGAACTTCTAGTGCCGGCGAGAGCGCGGAGTGAGATTCAGGAAAGCCGGATATCACCCGGCCGGCTGATCCTCGCTTCAACGGCACGAGCTTCCGGCTCGGCTCTCGGCTGAACGATTCCGGCTGGGATATTGGACCTTCAGGCCCCCTTTCGACTCTCAACGGCCTCCGTCCCCCTAGAAATGCCGTGCCAAGCCGCCGCATCCGTGGTTAAGAATCCCCCCATGCCCACCGAGCCCAAGGAGTTTTCCCGCGAGGTCGAGAACCTCATCGCCGGCCTGCGCGGGCTGCCCGAGGACGAGTCCCGCACCAAGCGGCGGCGGACCGTCGACCTGGGCGCGCTGATCGACGAACTGCTGGTCAAACACCGCATCAGCCACGACTCGGTCGAGCACAGCATCCGCGAGCGATGGGCCGGATTGGTCGGAGCCGCCAACGCCGCCTACTCGCATCCCCTCGTCGTCGAACGCCAGCAGCTGGTCGTGCTCGTTTCCCATGCCGTCGTCCGCAACGAACTCTTCCAGCATCGCGACGCCCTCCTGGTCAAACTCCGCCAACTCCCCGGCTGCACCACCCTCAAGGGCATCGTCCTGCGGACCGGCTGAACCCCAGGCCAGCCGTTCCGACGCTCCCCTTTCATCGATCGGATGCGTCATCCCGTCTCAGCAGGCTTCCGCAAAATTACGCTTGCACGGCTGGCGGTCGATTTGGTTAATGGCCGCTTACGTTAGTTGAATCCTGCTGGTCGCAGGGTTTGACCACGGTCAGTCCGGGCAACCGGACGCCAACGGTACCGCCGGCCCTCCAAAAGCGGGCGGTACGGGGCGAAAGCCTCATAACCGACCGCGCCATCAACAATATAAACCATGTCACAACCCGTTAAGTCAGAGGTCATCGCTCAATACAAAATCCACGAGAAGGACACCGGCTCCAGCGACGTCCAGATCGCGCTGCTCACGGCCCGGATCAATCACTTGACCGAGCACTTGCGCACGCATCGCAAGGACTTCCACAGCCGTCGCGGTCTTCTGCAAATGGCCAGCCGTCGGCGCAAGCTCCTGGATTACGTCAAGAGCGAGGATCTCAACAAGTACAACGACCTGCTGCAGAAACTCAACCTGCGCAAGTAACCCGTTTTCCCAGAAGGCGGCCCACCGACGGGCCGCCTTTTGTTCAATCCTTCACGAAAAAGCCGACCGGGACATTTCCGCTTGCCGCCCCAGCCTCGCCTGGGCCCGCAATCCGAAATTTCTCGGAAGCTGATTCAGGAGGATAGAAAACCGGACAACCCCGGTGGTGCGGGCGCTCCGCCCGCTGCCCACCACCCCCGCCGGCCTCGCGCCGCCGGGGTGAGGCGCGCCACCCTGGCGCCCTCGACCGCAATCCGAACTCCGTTATCGCAATGAATCAGAAACACACCGTAACCGTGCCCGGCCTCGGGCTCACGTTCTCCACGGGCTCGATCGCCCAGCTCGCCAACGGCGCCGTCAACGTCAATGTCGGCGAGACCAATGTCTTCGTCACCGCCTGCGTCGCCCAGACCATGCGTCCGGGCCAGGATTTCTTCCCGCTGACCGTCGATTACCGCGACAAGTATGCCGCCGCCGGACGCTTCCCGGGCGGTTACTTCAAACGCGAAGGCCGCCCCACCGAACGCGAGATCCTCATCTCCCGCCTCTGCGACCGCCCCTGCCGCCCCCTCTTCCCCGAGGGCTTCCTGAATGAGGTCCAGATCATCGGCCAGCTTTTCTCGGCCGACCTCATCAACGACTCCGACATCGCGATGGTCAACGGCGCCAGCGCCGCGCTCGCTATTTCGGACATTCCGTGGAACGGCCCGATCGGCTGCGTCCGCGTCGCCTTGATCGACGACCAGTTCGTCGCCAACCCGACCATCGAACAGATGTTCTCCTCCTCGCTCGACCTGATCTACGTGGGTAACGAGAAGGACATGCTGATGATCGAGGGTTCCGCCGATCAGCTGCCCGAGGAGAAGTTCGTCGAGGCGCTCGCGTTCGGCCACCAGGCGATCCAGCCGATCATCGCGGCGATCAAGGAACTCGTCCGCCTCGTCGGCAAGCCGAAGGCCAGCTTCGCGCTCGTGGGCGCCACCCCCGCGGCCCGCGCCATCATCGAGCGCGTCGTCCCGGCCCAGCGCATCTCCGATGCCATCTTCGGCAAGGACAAGGCCGCCCGCGGCGCCGCCGTCAAGCTGCTCAAGGAGGAGGCCAAGGCCGCCCTCACGGCCGAGCTCGGCGCCGACAAGTTCACCGACGTCGACCTCAACGTCGTGTTTGAGGACCTCCAGTACAAGGCCTACCGCCAGACCGTGCTCACCAAGGGCGTCCGCTCCGACGGGCGCGGGCAGAAGGACCTCCGCCCCCTCGGCGCCCAGGTCGGCGTGCTGCCCCGCGTCCACGGCTCGGCCATGTTCCAGCGCGGCGACACGCAGAACATCGCCCTCGTGACGCTCGGGCCGACGAAGGAGGCCCAGGACATGGACGGCCTCACCGGCGGCGCCACGTCGAAGAGCTTCATCCTCCACTACAACTTCCCGCCGTTCTCCGTCGGCGAGACCGGCCGCTTCACCGGCCCGGGCCGCCGCGAAATCGGCCACGGCGCGCTCGCCGAGCGCTCCCTGGTGCCGATCCTGCCCCCCGAGGACGTCTTCCCGTACTCCATCCGCGTCGTCTCCGAGATCATGGCCTCCAACGGCTCCACGTCGATGGCCTCGATCTGCGGCGGCTGCCTGGCGCTCATGGACGCCGGCGTGCCGATCATCGCCCCCGTCGCCGGCATCTCCTGCGGCCTCATGACCCAGAACGCGGCCGACGGCTCGATCGAGAAATGGGTCACCATCACCGACATCCTCGGCGAGGAGGATCACTTCGGCGACATGGACTTCAAGCTCGCCGGCACCACCAAGGGCATCACGGGTTTCCAGCTCGACCTCAAGATCAACGGCCTGCCCTTCGAGATCGCCAAGACCGCGATCTTCCAGGCGCGCGACGCCCGCATCGAGATCCTCAAGGTCATGCTCGGCTCGCTGCCCGCGCCCCGCAAGGACCTCTCGAAGTACGCCCCGCGCATCCAGACGATCCAGATCGACCCCGAGAAGATCGGCCTCCTCATCGGGCCCGGCGGCAAGACCATCCGCCGCATCACCGAGACGACCGGCGCGCAGATCGACATCGCCGAGGACGACTCGGGCAAGGTGTTCATCTACTCCAACAACGCCGACGCCATGAACCGCGCGATGCAGGAGATCGACGCCCTCTGCGGCGGCGGCGCGCAGATCGAGATCGGCAAGATCTACACCGGTCGCGTCACCGGCACCAAGGAGTTCGGCGCCTTCGTCGAGTGCCTGCCGGGCAAGGAAGGCCTCGTGCACATCTCCGAGCTGGCCGACTTCCGCGTGCGCCGCACCGAGGACGTCGTCAAGGTCGGCGATTCCATCACGGTCAAGTGCGTCGGCATCGACGAGCGCTCCGGCAAGGTCCGCCTCTCCCGCAAGGCCGCGATGGCCGAGCTCGAGGCCAAGAAGCAGGCCGGCAACGCCCCCGCCGAGGCCGCCGCGCCCGCCGCGGAGTAACCCGCCCGGCCCCGCTCCCCTTCCCGCCGGAGGCGCCGCGCCTCCGGCTTTTTTTCGTCCGCCCGCCCGGACCGGGGAACGCCGCACTTTGCGCTTTCACCGCTTGGCCCGGATGCTTCATCGTTCCCCCGCCATCCCCCCGATGCCAGACCGCACGCCGCCACCGTCCCCCCGGAAGGGCCTCCGCACCATCGCGCTTTTCGAGGCCGCCAAGGGCGCGGTCGTCCTGGTCGCCGGCTTCGGGCTGCTCGGCGCCATCGGCCGGCACCCGGCCGAGTTCGCCCGCCGCCTGGTCGAGCACCTGCACCTCAACCCGGCCCACCACTACCCCGAGATCTTCATCACCGCGATGTCCCAGCTCGACAACCCGCGCCTGACGCTGCTCGCGGCGCTGGCCCTCGTCTACGCGTCCGTCCGCTTCATCGAGGCCTACGGCCTCTGGCGCGAGCGCCTCTGGGCCGAGTGGTTCGCCGTGCTCAGCGGCGCCGTCTACGTCCCCGCCGAAATCTACGAACTGATCCGCGGCATCACCGGCCTCCGCGTCACCATCCTGGCCGTCAACCTCGCCGTGGTCGGCTTCCTCGCCTGGGCGATGACCAACGGCCGCCGGCCGGCGGCCGCCCTTCCCTCCGCATGAAACTGCTCGTCACCAACGACGACGGCATCAACTCCGTCTTCCTCCACGAACTGATCGCCGCCCTCCGGGCCGCCGGCCACGAAACCTTCGTGGTGGCCCCGGTGAACGAACAGAGCTGGACCGGCGCCTCCAAGACCCGCACCCGCCCCGTCAAGTCCGGCGCCGTCGACCGCGGCTTCGGCTGCCCGACGTGGATCGTCGACGGCACTCCCTCCGACTGCGTCAACATCGCCATCGCCCACCTGCTGCCCACGAAGGTCGAGGGCGTCGTCAGCGGCATCAACGTCGGGTTCAACTGCTCGCTGGGCTTCATCATCGCCAGCGGCACCGTCGCCGGCGCCTGGGAGGGCGCCCTCCACGGCCTGCCGGCGATGGCCGTGTCCCAGGACGTCTCCGAAAAGGTCTACTACCACCTCAAGGAACACGGCGGCCAGCCCGACGGCGAGCTGCTCGAGACCCTGCGCGCCTCCGCCGCCCACTCCGCCCGCCTCGCCGGCGAGCTCCTCCCCCGCACCCCCGCCCGCAGCTTCACGGTCCACAACCTCAACTTCCCGCTGCCCTGCCGGCCGGACACCCCGCTCAAGGCCACCGTGCCGGCGCAGTTCTTCGTGCCGGGGCTCTTCAGCCCCGCCGCCGACGACGGCACCCACCGCCTCATCTGGACCGTCGGCGAGGATGTCTCGCCCCCGGAGCCACTCACCGATCTCGCCTGCGTTTCCGGCGGCGCCATCAGCCACACCGTCCTCGACTACCGCAAACTCGGCCGCGCCTGAGCCGCCGGGACCTCGCCCCCGCATCGCACGAGCCGGCGCGCCTCGATCCTCCGGCAGGCCCACGGAATACGCGGAAGGCGGGAAGCCGCGCGGGAAAGACCGGATGGGGTACTCCGGCAATCAGGAGGACCGGGCAAAAGCATGGCGCCGCGAAAGCCGCAAAAAGGAACGGCCGGTCCCTCCGGCACCCCCTCTTTTTGCGTCCATTCGCGCCTTTCCCGATCCCCCCTCTGCCCGTAGCCCCGCCCGGGAGGGCGGGTGACCTGCCCCCCGGAACTGGAGGGTTAAAATGAGAGTCCCGGGGTGGTGTTGGTTGGTTTTGGGTTTGTGGTTACGACTGCATGTGGAGGGTTGGTGGGGTCCAGAGGGGCCCCCATGGGGGCCCGCGCCGCCTGGGCGGCAAACTCGGCCGGCGTCAGATCACCGAGCGAGCTGTGAGGTCTTGATTGGTTGTAGTCATCCCGGAAGGCGTCGAGCAGATCCCGGGCGTGCTGGAGG
>JAEUGX010000017.1 GCA_016795545.1 Opitutaceae bacterium | reverse complement strand
GTGTCAATCGAGGCCGCGGCGGCGGGCCTCAGTGAGGAGTTCGGCGAACCGGTCGAGTTCGGCCTCGGTGTTGTAAAGGGCGGGCACGACGCGAATGCCCTGGAACTCGGGGTGCTCGACGCCGGCGACCAACACCCGGTGCCGGTCCCACAGCCAGGCCGCCAGCTTGGTCGGGGGCAGGCCCTCGAGGTCGAGGTTGACGATGGCCCCGGCGCGGCCGGGCCGGCGGCTGGTGTTGAGCCGGACCCCGGGCAGGCTGGCCACCCGGTCCAGCCAGCGCTCGCGCAGCCACACCAGCCGGGCGGCCTTGCGCGCGGTCCCGATCATGGCCCAAAAATCCAACGCCTCGGCGATGGCCAGGAACGGCGCGGCGGAGGCCGTGCCGATGGCCTCGAACTTGCGGATGTCGTCCGGGGCCTTGGCGGTGGGCGGCATCAGCGGCCAGATCGAGGGGATGAGGGCCTTGCGGACGTAGAGGAAGCCGGTGCCGTGCGGGGCGCTCAGCCACTTGTGCAACGAGGTGGCGTACACGTCGCACTCCAGTTCGTCGCGGGTCGCGGGGATGTGCGAGAATCCGTGCGCGCCGTCGACGATCACCAGGATGTCGCGGGTCCGGGCCAGGCGCACGACCTCGCGCACGGGCATCACCTGGCCGGTCAGCTGGAAGACGTGGGAGAGCAGGATCACCCGGGTGCGCGGGGTGATCGCCGCCGCCAGGCGCTCGACGACGAGGGCGGGATCCTCGACCGGGACCGGGAGGGGAATGGCGCGCAGGACGATGCCCTCGCGCTGTTCCCGCTGGTGGAACGCGTTGCGGAACCGGTGGTAGTCGTGCGTGGTGGTGAGGACCTCGTCGCCGGCCTCCAGCCGAGTGCCGAGCGCCACCGCGAGGAAGCCTTCTGTGGTGTTGCGCGTGATGGCCATCTCCTCGGTCGCGCAGCCGAACGCGGCGGCGAGGCGGGCGCGGACCTGCTCGACCTGCGGCCAGAGGATCCGGCTGTTGGTGTGGGAGGGGGCCTCGTTGGCCTTCATCCAGGCGTCGATGAACGCCTGCGTGACGAGGGCGGGCGAGGGCTGCAGGCCGCCGTTCTCGAGGTTGAGGAGGGTGCGGTCCACGACCCAGGACTGCTGGACATCGGTCCAGAGGGCCGGGTCGGCGGCCGCCGCCGCGGGATCGGCGGTGGCCGCCGCGAACCGCCACCGCGCCCGCGCAGTGGCGGCGATCGCCTCCCCCAGTCCGCCGCGGGCCTCCGCCGCCTTCGCCGCGGGGACGAAGAGGCGGGGCGCCAGGACTCCGGCGGCCGCCAGGCCGCCGAGGAATGCGCGACGGGTGGAGGGCATCGGCCTTAGTAGGAGAAGTTCAGCCGCGCGTAGTAGCGGCCGCCATCGGTGTCGTAGGGCGAGAAGCGCGAGTAGATCAGGCCGGCGGCCACGTTGAACAGGGCCTTGTCCGGGTACTGGTCAAACAGGTTTTCCGCGCCCACGGAGAGCGTCACCGCCTTCGAAAACTTCCAGGTCCCGCCAATATCGAAGAGCACCTGCTCGCTGAACGTCTGGATGAGCGTAGGGGAATCCGCGCTGGTCCAGGTGCCGAAGTAGCGCAGCCGGCCCATCACGGAATACTTGGCCGTTTGGTATTCGGCGGCGATGTTGCCGACGTTCTTGGGCAGGCGGGACTCCAGGTTCACGCGGCCCTCGTTGCTGACCAGGCCGGGGACGGCGCGCAGCATCTTGGTCTCGTTGCGGTTGTAGGCCACCGTCACGGTCAGGTTGTCGGTCTTCGAGTAGGTCCAGCGGTACGAGCCCACCAGATCCACGCCGCGGGTGCGGGTGTCGAACGCGTTCGTGAAGAAGTTGATCCGGTTGATGTTGAGCGCGTCCACCACGCCCGTCGCGGCCAGCTGCTGGCGCTGGGCGTCGGTGAGGGTGAACACCTGCGAGGAGGTGATGCGGTCGTCGACCTCGATCTGGTACCCGTCGAGCGAGATCGTGAAGTCCTTCTTCGGGTTGTAGACCGCGCCGAAGCTGAAGTTCTGCGAGGTCTCCGGCTGCAGCGGCTTGGAGCCGAAGAAGATCGCCACCGGGTTGTTGACGCTGACCAGGCCGGTCTGGGAGTTGATCTGGGTGCCGGGCAGCGGGCCGGAGGAGGTGCGGGTGTAGTAGGTCAGGCCGGGCGTCGGGGCGTGGAAGCCGGTCGAGGCGGTGGCGCGGACGGCGAACTCGGGGGTGGCCTCGAAGCGGGCCGAAATCTTGCCGTCGGTCGTCGAGCCGAAGTCCTCGTAGTCCTCGTAACGGACCGCCAGCGCGAGCCCGAAGCGGGTGGTGGGCTGCAGGTCGAAGTCGGCGTAGCCGGCGTTGCTGACCCGGGCCTTCTTGATCGCCTGGTTCGCGGTCCAGCCCGCGTAGCCGTTGGCGCCGACGCCGAGGTCGATGAGCGGGCCGCGGTCCCAGGAGGCGCGCTCGCCGGGGCGGATCACAAACTCCTCGCGCCGGGACTCCAGGCCGAAGGCGACGTTCACCGGCTTGGCCAGCGCGGGAGTCTCCCAGGTGTACGAGAAGTCGGCGTTGAAGTTGCGCTCCGACTGGCGCAGCCCGCCGACGTCAAACACCGTCGGCGAAAGCGCGCCGTAGGACGGGTTCCAGGAATTGCTCAGCACGTAGTCCACCACGTTGCGGCCGGCCGAGGCGCTCACGTCCCAGTTCAGGTTGAACGAGGTCACGCCCTTGGCGCCGATCACCGCGGTGTAGTCGCTGGTGGTCGTGCTGAACAGCGGCAGGAAGCCGCCGGGGTAGAGGTTGACCAGGAAGAAGTCCGGGAAGATCGCGTTGGGGCCGCTCTGCAGCGCCGAGCGGGCGAACGCCCCGTTGGTGTCGGGATTGCGCCAGTTGAAGTCGTCGGTGCCCTTGTCCTCGCCGTACAGGCCGAAAGCGTACAGCTGGATCGCGGCAACGGGGCTGATCTCGGTGTTCAGCACGATGCGCTTGGTCTCGCGCTCGGGCTGGCCCCAGGGCTGCACCGGGTTGGCGACGTACTTGGCCCGGTCGGGATGCGCGAGGACGTACGCGGCGGCGTCCGGGCGCTGGATGGCGCGCGAGGTGCGGTCGCCGTTGGTGTACTCGAGCGACAGGTTGAGGAACCCCTGCTTGGGCAGCGCGAAGCCGTAGTTCAGGCCGGCCTGCCGGGTGAGCCCGTCGCCTTCGTAGTACTGGCTGAAGTTCAGGTAGCCTTCCACTCCCGTGCGGCGCTTGAGGATCAGGTTGATCACGCCCGCGATCGCGTCGGAGCCGTACTGCGCCGAGGCGCCGTCGCGCAGCACCTCGATGCGCTGGATCGCCGAGGCCGGGATCTGCGCCAGGTCCACCGCCTGGGTCGCCGCCGAGGTGATGCCCGCCGTGCGGTGCTGGCGCTTGCCGTTGATCAGCACCAGCGTGTGGTCCGGCGACAGGTTGCGCAGCCGCGCCGGCCGGATGAAGGAGGTCGTCTCCGACAGCGGCAGCCGCTGCACGTTGAACGAGGGAATGTCCATCATCAGCTTGTCCGTCAGCTCCGGAGAAACCGACAGCCGCAGCCGCTCCTCGCCAATGATGTCCACCGGCGCCATCGACTCCGAAGCGGTCCGGTCGAGCCGCCGCGTGCCGGTCACGATCAGCGAGTCCAGCTTCACGACCTCCTTGTTCGCATCGCTCGCCGGATTACTCTCCGGCTTTTCCTGCCCGCGCAGGTTCGGCAACAGTAACGTCGCCAGCGCCAGGCCGACG
>JAEUGX010000089.1 GCA_016795545.1 Opitutaceae bacterium | reverse complement strand
GCCCCCCGGCCGGCGGCTCCCCGTCCGCCCGCGGCGCCGGTCGCCGCTCCGGCGCCGACGGAGGCCGCCGCATCCGCCGCCGGCACCGCCGCTGCGTCCGGCGCGGCCTCGGCCGCCGTCTCCAAAGCCGCGTCGTTCGTGGCCGCCAACTACGTCACCCTGGCCAACGACTACGTCGAAGTCCGCCTGACCAACCACGGCGGCGCCATCGACTCGATCGGGCTCCGGCGTCACTTGGCCACGCAGGGCAAGCCCGACCTCTACTCCCTCAACGCGCACCAGGCCGCCCCCGCGCTGAGCCTCACCGACTTCCCCGGCGCCGACCGCGACACCGCCTACGAGCTCGTGTCGAAGACGGACACCGAGGTCGTCTACCGTGCCGTCACCGAAACCCTGGAGGTCACCCGCCGCTATGTCCTGGCGCCGTCGCCCGGCCGGGACGATTACCAGCTGCGGCACGAGACCGTCTTCCGCAACCTCACGGACAAGGCGCTGCCGCTGCCCCGCGCGTCCTTCAACCTCGGCACCGCCGCGCCCCTCAACGAGAACGACTACGGCGTGTACCTCAACACCGGCTATTCCGACGGTGAGGACGCCCATTTCGTCGCCCGCAGCGACCTCGAGGGCGGCGGTTTCCTGAGCTGGATCGGGATGAAGGACGGCACCCCGCCGGCCTTCATCGAGCGCCCGGCCTCCATCGCCTGGGCCTCGGTGAAGAACCAGTTCTTCGCCATGATCCTCACCCCCGACCATCCGGGCACCGGCGTGCGGGTCGAGCGGGTCAAGCTGGACCCGCGCGCGCCGGCCGACCAAGCCCGCGCCTACGGCATCACCGGCTACGCCCAGTTCGAGCTCAAGCCGCTCGCGGCCGGCGCCAGCTCGACCTTCGGCGCCAACTTCTACGCGGGCCCGAAGGAATACAAGCGCCTCGGCAACGCCGACGTGTTCAAGCACGGCGAGGAGAAGGTGATGCAGTTCGACTCCTTCTTCTTCAACAAGATCTTCTTCTCGGGCTTCTTCGCCCCGCTGCTGCTGACGATCATGACCTGGGTCCACTCGCTCGTGCCGAGCTGGGGCTGGGCCATCGTCATCACGACCCTGATCCTGAAGATCGTCTTCCTCCCGCTCACGCTCGCCGCCTCCCGCTCCGCCAAGCGCATGGCCAAGCTGCAGCCGCACATGCAGGCCATGCGCGCCAAGTTCAAGGACAACCCGCAGAAGCTCCAGACCGAGACGATCCGCCTCTTCAAGGAGAACAAGGTCAACCCCGTCGGCGGCTGCATCCCGATCCTGATCACGATCCCTTTCTTCATCGGTTTCTTCAGCATGCTGCAGAGCGCGTCCGAGCTGCGCTTCGCCTCCTTCCTGTGGGCGGCCGACCTCTCGGCCCCCGACACCGTGGCGCGCGTGTTTGGGCTGCCGATCAACATCATGCCGCTGCTGATGGGCGCCACGATGATCATCCAGATGCGCCTGACCCCGACGCCCACCACCGACCCGGCCCAGGCCACCATGTTCAAGATCATGCCGTGGATCTTCACCTTCATCTGCTACAACTTCGCCTCCGGCCTCGCGCTCTACTCGACCATCAACGGCCTGTTCACCATCGGCCAGCAGATGGTCATCAACCGGATGCCCGAGCCCGACCTGCCCATCAACAACGGCGGGGGCGGCGGCGCCGCCGGCGGCATCAAGAACGTCACGCCACCGAAGAAGAAAAAGTAACGCGGGCGTCGCGGGGGCGGGCATCCGTCGCCCGCGGCCCGCCCGCCACGCCCGTTCCCAAGCCATGGCCGGCCATAACAAGTGGTCCAAAGTCAAGCGGCTGAAGGCCGTCACCGACGCCCGCAAGGGCAAGGTGTTCTCGCGCCTCTCCCGCGACATCACCATGGCGGCCAAGGCCGGCGGCGGCGACCTGGACGGCAACGCCCGGCTGCGCACGCTGGTGCTCAAGGCGCGCGAGGCCAACATGCCGGCCGACAACGTCGATCGCGCGATCAAGAAGGGCACGGGCGAGCTGCCCGGCGTCGTGTTCGAGGAGATCACCTACGAGGGCTACGGCCCGGGCGGCGTCGCGTTCGTGGTCAAGGCCACCACCGACAACAAGCAGCGCACGGCCCAGCAGGTCCGCTCGATCTTCGCCGCCCACGGCGGCAACCTGGCGCAGACCGGCGCGGTCGCGTTCCAGTTCCTCCACGCCGGCCAGTTCCTGATCTCCCGCGAGAAGGCGACCGAGGATCGCCTGATGGAAATCGCGCTCGAGGCCGGCGCCAGCGACGTCATCACCACCGAGCACGGCTACGAGCTGCGCTGCGACCTCCCCCTCTTCGACAAGGTCGCCCACGCCCTGGAGCACGCCGGCATCAAGCCGGACGCCGCGGAAATCTCCTACATCCCGACCGCCGCCGTGCCGGTCACCGACCCCGGCGTCGCGCGCACGCTCCAGAAACTGCACGACGCGCTCGACGAGGACGACGACGTCCAGGCCGTGTTCTCCAACGAGGAGACGGACGAGTCCGCCGCCGGCTGACCCGGCGCCCCCCGCTACTGCTCGCCCGCGCCCAGGTGCGCCGCCTGCCGCGTCAGCGACTTCTCGAGGCTGCCGCACACCAGCTCGCACAGCTTGGGGATCGTCGGGTCGCTGATCCGGTAGAACACCTGCAGGCCGTCCTTCCGCCGGCCCAGCACGTGGGCGGCCGTCAGCGTCTGCAGGTGCCGCGAGATGTTGGCCTGCGTGCCGCCGGTCGCCTCCACCAGCTCGGTCACGTTCCTCTCGCCGTCGAACAACGCCTGGATCAGGCGCAGGCGCATCGGCTCCGCCAGGACGGCGAAGCGGCGCGCCACCAGCTCCAGGGCCTCGTCGGTCAGGGGCGAATGTTTGGACATGCGGCGGAGTGAACAGGGGCTTGACCTAATTTCAAGTATATGAGTATATGCTCATACAAAATCAACCTCTGTCATGAAAACCGAATCCCTCGTCCGTCTGCTCGCCGGCGTCATGGTCCTCCTCGGCACCGGCCTCGCCTATTACGTCAGCCTCTGGTGGCTGCTCCTGCCGGCCTTCGTCGGGCTGAACCTGATCCAGTCCGTCTTCACCGGCTTCTGTCCGCCGACGCTGGTCCTGACCAAGCTGGGCTGGGTCGACGCCGCGGGCGTGATCCACTGGGGCGGTCAGGCCAAGTAACCGCGCCATGACGCCGCGCCTGCTCGTCCCGGCCGTCGCCCTGCTGCTCGTGGCCGCCTGTCGCCGGGCGGAGCCCGTGGCCGGCGCCGATCCGGGCCCGGCCCTGCCGGTCCGCATCGCAACCGTGGCCGCCGAGCGGCTGCCGGTGCTGGTCGAGGCGCCGGCGACGGTCCGGCCCGCCGACCGGGCCACCCTGGCGGCCAAGCTGACGGGCAATGTCGCCTCCTTTCCCCTCGGGCTGGGCGGAACGGTCGCGGCCGGCGACGTCCTGCTCACGCTCAACGCTCCCGAGACGGAAGCCCGCGTGCGCCAGGCGCAGGCCCGGCTGGCCGAGGCCGAGCGCAACGCCGACCGGGCCCGCACGCTGGTCGAGAAGGGCGTCAATGCTCCCGACTCGCTCCGTGACGCGGAGGACAACCTGCGCTATGCCCAGGCGGCGGCGGCCGAGGCGGAAGCCCTGCTCGCCTATGCCACCGTCCGCGCCCCTTTCGCGGGGGTCATCACGGAAAAGCACGTGCTTCCCGGCGACCTGGCCACGCCGGGACTCCCGCTGCTGGCCCTTGAATCCACGCAGCGCCTGCGGGCCGAGGGCACGATTCCCGAGCAGGCCGCCGCGGGCCTCAGGCTCGGCGACGCCGTCGCCGTGCGGCTGGACGACGCCGGTCCCGCCGTGTCCGGCCGGATCGAGGAGATCTCCGCTGCCGCCGACGTGGTCAGCCGCTCCGTGCTGGTGAAGGTGGCGCTTCCCGCCGACCGCGCCCGCTCGGGCCAGTTCGCCCGGCTCCAGGTGCCCAGCGGCCACACCGACGCGCTGCTCGTGCCCGCCGGGGCCGTCACCCGCTTCGGTCAGATGGAAAGGATCTTCGTCGTGGAGCAGGGACGAGCCAGCCTCCGTCTGGTGAAGACCGGCCGCCGTGTCGGCGAACGCGTGGAGATCCTTTCCGGCGTCAATGCGGGTGAACGGGTGGTCCTGGATCCGCCCGCCGCGCTGCGCGACGGGCAGCCGGTCGCGCCATGAGCCCGGCCGCACCCGTACCCTCCCGCGGCTTGGCGGGCCGGCTGGCGGCGCTCTTCGCGGACTCCCGCCTGACCCCGCTGGTGGTCGTCGCCTCGCTGCTGCTGGGCGCCTTCGCCGTGCTCATGCTGCCGCGCGAGGAGGAGCCGCAGATCAAGGTGCCGATGGTCGACGTCATCGTCGCCATGCCCGGCGCCACCGCCCACGAGGTCGAGAACCGGGTCACGCGCCCGATGGAGAAGCTCCTTTGGGAGATCCCCGGCGTCGAATACCTCTACTCCACCTCGAGCCCGGGACGCTCGCTGGTCATCGTCCGGTTCCGGGTCGGCTCCGATCTCGAGCAAAGCCTGGTCCGGCTCAACCAGAAGCTGCAGGCCAACTACGACCGCATCCCGCCGGGCGTGAGCGCGCCGCTCATCAAGCCGCGCACGATCGACGACGTGCCCGTCGCCGCCCTCACCCTGCACAGCCGCACCTTTGATCACCTGACCCTGCGCCGCCTGGCGGCCCAGCTCGACGACGCGGTCAAGGCGCTGCCCGACGTGGCCGAGACCACCCTGATCGGGGGCGTCCGCCGCCAGCTCCGGGTCCAGGTCGACCCCGTCAAGCTGGCGTCGCGCCAGCTGACGCTCGACGACCTGGCCGCCGCGCTCCGAGCCGCCAATGCCCGGAGCCAGGACGGCGCCCTCGCCGCCGCCAACCGTTCCATCCTCCTCGAGACCGGCGCCTATTTTCGCGACGCCGAGGACGCCGCCGGCCTGGTCCTGGGCACCTGGCAGTCCCGCCCGATCTACCTCCGCGACGTGGCGACCGTCGTCGACGGGCCCGCCGAGCCCACCGACTACGTGCTCTTCGGCCGGGGTGCCGCGGGGCCCGAGGAGGCCGCGGTCACCCTCAGCGTGGCCAAGCGGCCCGGGGCCAACGCGGTCACCGTCGTCCACGCCCTGCGGGAGACGGTCGACCGCCTCCGCGGCGTGATGCTGCCCGCCGGGGTCGAGGTCACGTTCACGCGGGACTACGGCGCCACCGCCAGCGAGAAATCCAACGAGCTGCTGCTGCACATGGGCATCGCCGTCTTCGGGGTCGCGCTGCTCATCCTCGGCTTCCTCGGCTGGCGCGAGTCGCTCGTCGTGCTGCTGGCGATCCCCGTCACGCTCGGGCTCACCCTGCTCGTCTTCTACCTCTACGGCTACACGCTGAACCGCATCACGCTCTTTGCGCTGATCTTCTCCATCGGCATCCTGGTGGACGACGCCATCGTGGTCGTCGAGAACATCGTGCGGCACCAGCGGCTGCCCGCCGCCGCCGGCCGCCCGTTGTACGACGTGGCGGTCGACGCCGTGAACGAGGTCGGCAATCCGACCGTGCTCGCCACCTGGGCGGTCATCGCCGCCGTGCTGCCGATGGCGTTCGTCGGCGGCTTGATGGGACCCTACATGCGCCCGATCCCCATCGGGGCCAGCGCCGCGATGCTTTTTTCCCTCGTGGTCGCGTTCACCGTCACGCCCTGGGCCGCCATGCGCGTGCTGCGCCGGCACTGGCCGGCGGCCGGCGACGGCGCGCCCGACCAGGATCGGCCGCCGGGGGATTTTTTCACGCGGTGGTATCATCGCGTGATGGACCCGATGATCGGGCATGCCCGGTGGCGCTGGACCTTCCTCGGCTTCGTCGCCGCGCTGCTGCTCGGGGCCTTCGCGCTGGTGGGCCTCGGCCTGGTCCAGGTCAAGATGCTGCCCTTCGACAACAAATCCGAGTTCCAGGTGATCCTCGACATGCCGGAGGGTTCCACGCTAGAGGAGACGACCCGCGTGGCCCGCGAGCTGGCGGCGGCGGTCCGGGTGGAGCCCGAGGTGCGCGACTACCAGATCTACGCCGGCACGGCGTCGCCCTTCAATTTCAACGGGCTGGTCCGGCACTACTTCCAGCGGCGCGGGGACCACGTCGCCGATCTCCAGGTCAACCTCCGCCCCAAGGAGGAGCGGTCCGCGCAGAGCCACGCCATCGCGGTCCGCGTCCGTCCGCGGCTCGCCGCCATCGCGGCCCGGCACGGGGCCGCGCTCGCCGTCGCGGAGGTCCCGCCCGGGCCGCCGGTCCTGCAGACCCTGGTCGCCGAGATCTACGGCCCCACCGAGGAGCACCGGCTCGCGCTGGCCGGCCGCGTGAAGGAGATTTTCGCGGAGACGGCCGGCGTCGTGGACATCGACTGGTACGTCGAGGAGCCGCAGCCCACCGTCCACCTCCGCATCGACCGCACCAAGGCCGCCCTGCACGGCATCAGCGTCGACACCATCGCCCGCACGATCCGCACCGCCGCCACCGGCGTCCGCGTCGACCTGCTCCACCAGCCGCACGAACGGGAGGACGTCGACCTCGTCCTCGAGCTGCCGCTTCCCCTGCGCGGCCGGCCCGAGGACCTGCTCGCCCTGCAGCTGCGCTCCGACCACGACGATATCATCCGCGCCGGCGAGCGGCCCCTTGTGCCCCTGCGGGAGCTCGTCACCCTCGAGCGCACGACCGGCGAACGGAACCTCTACCGCAAGAATCTGCGTCCGGTCGTCTATGTCACCGGCGACGTGGCCGGCCGGGTCGCCAGCCCAGCCTACGCGCTGTTCGCCATGAACCGTGCGCTCGCCCGGCTCGACGGCCGGGAGTTCGGCGGCACCCGGGCGCCGATCGACCGCTACCACGCGAGCCAGCCGGACAGCGAGCTGGAGCCGGCGATCAAGTGGGACGGCGAGTGGCACGTGACCCTCGAGGTGTTCCGTGACCTCGGCCTCGCGTTCGCCGCGGTCTGCATCCTGATCTACATGCTCATGGTCGGCTGGTTCCGGAGCTACCTGACGCCGTTCATTATCATGAGCGTGATCCCGCTCTCGCTCATCGGCATCCTGCCCGCGCACTGGGCGATGGGCGCGTTTTTCACCGCGACGTCGATGATCGGGTTCATGGCCGGTGCCGGCATTGTCGTGCGGAACTCGATCATCCTGGTGGATTTCATCGAGCTGCGCCGCAGCCAGGGCCTGCCCCTGGCCGCAGCGGTGGTCGAGGCCGGCGCGGTCCGCTTCCGTCCCATGCTGCTGACCGCGCTCGCCGTCGTCGTCGGCGCCAGCGTCATCCTCGCGGATCCGATTTTCCAGGGACTCGCCATCAGCCTGATGTTCGGCGAGATCGCCTCGCTGCTGATCAGCCGCCTGGCGGTGCCGGTGATCTATTTCATGGCGCACGCCAAGCCGGCCGGGTAACCGGAGTTGGCGGCCCGCGGGCTCGCCGGCGGCCGTCAGATGGGTCTCGCCAGCGGGCGGATCGGCGACTATCCTTTTCGCATGAAATGGCGACATTGGCGGCGGTTCGGCTCGCTGGCGGGTTGCCTGACGGGCTTGGCGGTGGGGGCGGCGGAAACGGAAACCTTCCGCTGGGTCGACACCGCGGATCCGACGGCTGCAGCCATCCTCGCCGCCGGCGACCGCGCGATCGACCATTATGGGCGCGCGCTGCTTTCCGAGGTGAAGCGCACGCTGAACACCACGACCCCGGCGCTGGCCGTCGGCAAACTGCATCTGCCCGAGTACAAGCTCCCGGCGGCCGCCGCCGGACAGCCCGCGGCGGTCGCCATCCGCCGCACCAGCCTCAAGCTGCGCAGCCCCGCCAACGCCCCGGATGCGGGCGACCTCGCCGCGTTGAACCTCATCCGGGAGAAACTCGACGCCGGCGACGACGTCCCGAAGATCCTCCTGCAGAAAGTCGAATCCCCCGGCCAGCCCCCGGAATGGCGCGTGTACCGCCCGCTCGGCCTGACCCCGCAATGCCTCAGCTGCCACGGCCCGGGCGAGTCGCTTGATCCCGACGTGAAGTCCGCCCTGCTCCGGCTCTATCCCGCGGACAAGGCCGTCGACTTCACGCCCGGCGCCTGGCGCGGCGTGATCCGCGCCTCGATCGCGGCCGCGGCGAAGCCCTGATTTTTCCCGTTGGAAGCCCCGCCAACCTCCCGCTACTTTCCCTACGCAACCCTCAACCCCTGCACTCCCATGCAACGACTCCTCGCCCTTTTCCTGCTTGCGGTTTCCTTCGCGTTCGGCGGCGACGTGGCGGCGATCACGCCCGCGGAGGCGGCCAAGCGCGTGGAGCTAGGTCACGCCGTGCTCGTGGATGTCCGCGAACCCGCCGAATGGCAGGAAAGCGGGGTGGCGGCGCCGGCGGTCCTCCTGCCCAAGAGCGAATTCGACGAGGGCCTGATCGGCGACTGGAAGGGATTCCTGGAGAAGGTCGGCGACAAGCAGATCATCCTTTACTGCCGGTCCGGCAAACGGTCCGGCGCGGTGGCCGCCGCGCTCGCAGCCAAGGGGCATGCCGTCGCCAACGCCGGCGGATTCAAGGACTGGGAGGCGGCCGGCCTGCCCACGCGGAAGGTCGGGAGCGACCGGCGTTAGGCCGCCGTCCTACTCCACCTTCGCCCCGCCCCGGACCCAGGCCGCGAGCACCGCGCGCTCCTGGTCGGTCATGTGCGTCAGGTTGCCGAGCGGCATGAGCCGCGTGACCGCGACCTGCTGGTAAAGCCGCGGGGCGTTCAGCACGAGGTCGGCGGGCGTGTGCAGCAGGACGCCGGCCTGCGGCTGGGCGTAGCCCGGGAAGGTCGGCTGCGGGGAGTGACACGCGATGCAGTGCTGGCCGACGATGGCCCGGACGCGGTTGAACGTCACCTCGCCCTCCACGGGCGGCAGCGGCGCCACCCGCGGCTGCGTCCACCAGGCCACCACGCCGAGCAGCACGGCGCCGAGCGCGGGATAGGGCCAGGCGTAGACGCCCTTGTGCTTGCGGTTGAAGAAATGCCGGATCGCGACGCCCGCCGCCATGATCAGCACGAGCACGGCCCAGTTCTGCGGGTGCGCGTAGGTCGAGCTGTAGTGGTTGCTGATCATGATGAACAGCACCGGGAGCGTGAAGTAGTTGTTGTGCACGCTGCGCTGCTTCGCGCGCCGGCCGTCCTGGGGATCCGGCGCCGCGCCGGCCTTCATCGCCGCCACCATCCGGCGCTGGCCGGGAATGATCGCGAAGAACACGTTCGCCGCCATGATCGTGCCGACGGCGGTGCCGACCTGGATGAACATGGCGCGGCCGCCGAGCAGGCGCGACAGCCCCCACGCCAGCGCGCCGACGAGCAGGAAGACGACGGCGCCGAGCAGGCCGTCGCGCTTCCCGAGCGGCGACTTGCAGAGCAGGTCGTAGACCATCCAGGAGCCAACCATGCTCGTGGCGCCGATGCCCACGGCCTGCAGCGCGGTGAGCTCGCGCACGCGGCCGTCGACCATCATCGTCCCGGCCTTCAGCCAGTAGACGAGCACGAGCAGCGCCGTGCCGGAGAGCCAGGTCGTGTAAGCCTCCCACTTGAACCAGTGGAGCTTCTCCGGCAGCACGGCCGGGGCCACGAGGTATTTCTGCGGGTTGTAGAAGCCGCCGCCGTGGACGGCCCAGAGCTCGCCGCCGACCCCCTTCTTCGCCGCCTCGGAGCCCGGCGCCGGGGAGTCGAGGCTGTTGTCGAGCCAGATGAAGTAGAACGACGACCCGATCCAGGCGACTCCGGCGACGATGTGCAGCCACCGCACCAGCATGCCCAGGAACTCGACGTAGTGCGTGTCCATGGCGGTTGCACCCATGCAAGCAGGCCCCGGCCCCGAGGCAATGGCGATCCCGGGCGCCGGCCACCCCCGCCTAGCGCCAGTTGGCCAGGCGCGCGGCCGGCACGACGCAGACGCAGTCCTCGCCGTCCTGGGTGTGCAGCCAATGCAGGTCGAGTTCGGGAAAGGCCCGGTCCATGGCGGCGCGCAGGCCGCCGACCTCGAGGACGACGATGCCGTGCGGCTGCAGGCGCTCGCGGGCCTGGCGCAGCAGCTTGCGGATCACGTCGAGCCCGTCCGCGCCGCCGTCGAGCGCCATGGCCGGCTCACGTTTGAACTCTTCCGGCAGCCGCCGCAGCTCGCGCGACGGCACGTAAGGCGGATTGCTGAGGATGAGGTCGTAGCGGGCCCGCGGCACGGCATCGAAAACATCGGAGTGGAAGAGCCGGACCCGATCCGCGAGCCGGTGCTCCGCCACGTTGAACCGGGCGACCGCCAGGGCGTCGGGCGACAGCTCGACCGCGTCGACCTTCGCCTCGGGAAAGCGGCGGGCCAGCAGGATCGCGAGACAACCGGAGCCCGTGCAGACGTCGACCACCCGGCGCACCGCCCGGCCCGCGGGCAGCCAGTGCGGGATCTGCTCGGGGAGCAGCTCGACGAAGTAGGAGCGCGGGATGATGACCCGCTCGTCGACATGGAAACGCAGGCCGCCGAGCCACGCCTCGCGGGTCAGGTAGGCGGCGGGCACGTGCTCCGCGGTGCGGCGCCGCAGGACTTCCTCGACCTGCGCCGCCTGTTCCGGGGTCAGCCTGCGCCGCAGCACCGCCGGCCGGCTGTCCAGCGGCAGGCCGAGGGTCCGGAGCAGGAGGTAAAGGGCCTCGTCGTGCGCGTTGTCCGCCACCTGCCCGAGCGCCACGCCGTGCCGGGCGTAGAGCCGCTGCGCCCGCGCGAGCCAGTCCCCCAGCGTCTGGGCGCGCGCGGCGCTCACAGCGCGACGGCCTGCATCACCATGAAGAAGGGCAGCGCGGTGATGCCGATGACCAGGCTGAGGACTCCCTTGATGAAGGGGATGTTGATCAGGATGATGAAGGCGAGCCCGCTCCAGCGGGCGATGGCCCAGAAGGTCTCCTCCTTGATCAGGCCGTAATGTTTCAGCAGGAGCGCGCCCGGAAGCGGCGGCAGCGGCAGGCAGTCCAGGACGATGAGGGTGGCGTTGACGGTCAGCAGGGCGCCGAAGATCTGCACGGTCTCGGGATTCACGCGGTAGAACAATCCCCCGATGACCGCGCCCAGCAGGGCGAGCAGCGCGCTCATGCCGGTGGTGGAGAACTGCGTCAACAGGTAGTCCCGCTCGGGGTTGCGCATGCGCGAGGGGTTGATCGGCACGGGCTTGGTCCAGGCGAGGAAAAAATTGACGCCCGTCGCGCTCGGCTGGAGGTAAAAGATGCAGATGAGCGGCAGGACCACCGTGCCCAGCAGGTCCATGTGCTCGACCGGATTGAGCGTGTAGCGACCGGCCTCCGCCGCCGTGGGATCCCCGCGCCGCCGCGCAAACCACGCCTGGGCGAACGCCCGCAGGCAGAGGCTGGCGACCAGCAGGATGTAGAAGATCGCACCGTTGCGCAGGGTGACGGGATCGAATGACATGTCCGTTACTTGTCGCCCGCTTTCGCCAGCTGGTCGAGCAAAGTTTGCTTCTGCTTGAGCAGGACTCCCTCGGTGACCATGCCCAACATGCCGCGGGCGAGTTCGCCCTTGCCCTGCTTGATCAGAATGTTGGCGGCATGCAGCCGGATCGTCTGCTGTTCGACGCCCGGCTGGACCTTTTCCTCCAGCGCGGCCCAGGCCTTCAGGGCGTCATCCCACTGCGGCGTCTCCAGGTCGTAGTACGCCTCCGCCGCGCGGTAGGCGTACGGGATGTTCTTCGGCGCCAGCTCGGCCGCGCGCCGGAACGCCTCGAGCATCGCCTTGTCCAGCGACGCGCGGGAAAACTGTCCCGTGTGGATGAAGTCGTCGCGGCCCTCCACCAGCAGCTTGCCGAGATGGTAGTGATAGAGCGGCTCGTCCGGCTCCAGGTCGATGGCCGCCATCAGCCACGGCAGCGCCTCGGTCATGCGCCCGTCCTCGGCCAGGTGCCGGGCCATCTCGTTTTTCACGACGGGGATGTTCTGGTCGAGCTTGTTGGCCTTGAGCAGCATTCCCACCGCCTCGCGGGTCATGCCCACCTTGCCCAGCAGGAGGCCGTAGGCGACGTACGCCGCGGCGAAGTCCGGGCTCTTCTGGATCAGGACGTCGTAGCTGTTGATGATCGACTGCACCTCACCGCGCAGCCACGCCTCGTCGAGCTCCTCACCCTCGTCGGCCGCCCGCTTGAAGACATGGCGCTCGCGGGCGACGATCTCTTTCAGCGACTTTTCGGCCAGCGTCTCCGCGGCCGGGGCGGGCAGCGGCGCCAGGCACAGGAGCAGGCCGGCCACGGCAGCGAGCGCGCCCCCGGCGGTTCTCAGGTGTTTTTGCATGGGGCTAGGACACGGGACGCGCCCGATCGTTCAAGGCTTTACGCTGCCGCTAATGACCGGCGCCGGCAGTATTCACAGGCCTGCGATCGTAAAAAGTAAGCGGCTTGTCACGTGCATGCTGGCACCGACCCTGCTATCCTCGGATCAGTCGCAAGACCATTGCTTTCAAGGTTCCCCCGAAACGGGTTCTTTGAATTCGGCGGGTACCCGGCGCGAGGCCGCCGGGGACCGGCCGGGATGAAGGGTTCGTGATGTTTTCTGTCGGGTCGCCGCTTGGCCGCCGCTTTTGCGCCAACGAACCGCCCCAAAGCAGACTTTCGCGTCCGTCGGGCCGCCGCAACGGCCCGGCGGGAGCGGAACGAGGCGACCGCCTGCGGCCCTTCCGGCCGGTGGCGCCGCCCTGCCTGAACAGAAAACCAACCTCCGCCTCATCGCGGAGTTACAGAACATGAACACCAAGTCCAAACTAGCCCTCAGCCTCGGTCTGCTCGCGGCGCCTCTCGCCATGCTGGCGAAGTCGTTCGAGTCGACCTATGTCGAGTCCCACCGTGGCCGCACGGATATTCCGGTGCCCATCTCGGTCGTCATGCCCGAGGTCAGCGCCGAATACGCCGGGCAGCAGGTGATGATCGAGTTCGTGGTGAACGCCGCAGGCCAGCCGACATCGATCGTGTCGGTCACGCCCGAGGCCGCCGCCGAACTGGTGGACGCCGTGACGGAAGCCGTCGCGCAGTGGCGATTCGCCCCTGCGCTCGTGGCGGGCCGTCCCGTCGCCCGCAAGGTGATCCTGCCGGTGCGCATCGTCGATACCTTCGACCGCGCGTCGCGACTCGCCCTGAGATAAGCCAACCACCAAGGCCGTCCTCCGCTCCGGCGGGGGACGGCCTTGTTTTTCCCCGCGCGGCCCGGCGCGCGCCGAGATTTGCCTTTTGCCCGGATTGCGGCCAGTCGTGGCGAATGAAGGTGGTCGTGCTTTGTTCCGGAGGCATGGATTCGGTGACCGCGCTGTACTGGGCGCGGACGCACCATGCCGTGGCGGCGGCGCTGAGCTTCGACTACGGGTCGAAGCACAACCCCCGCGAGCTGCCCTTCGCCGCCGAGCACGCGCACCGGCTCGGGGTGCGGCACGAGACGATCCCCCTGGATTTCATCGGGCGGTTCTTCACCTCCGACCTCCTCCGGTCGGGCGGCGCCGTGCCGGAGGGTCACTATGCGGCCGACAACATGCGGCGGACGGTCGTGCCGTTCCGCAACGGCATCATGCTGGCGGCGGCGGCGGGCTTCGCCGAGAGCACCGGCGCCGCGGGCCTGGTGATCGCCGCGCACACGGGCGACCACACCATCTACCCGGACTGCCGGGAGGAGTTCATGCGGGCCATGGGCGACGCGATGCGGCTGGGCACCTACGCCGGCGTGGAGCTGCTGCGCCCGTTCATCGCGATGGACAAGGCCCGGATAGCGGCCGAGGGGGCGCGGCTGGGGGTCGACTTCGCGCGCACCTGGTCATGCTACCAGGGCGGCGCGGTCCACTGCGGCCGGTGCGGCACCTGCGTCGAGCGGCGCGAGGCCTTCCAACAGGCCGGCCT
This sequence comes from Opitutaceae bacterium, assembly GCA_016795545.1. GTDB lineage: Bacteria > Verrucomicrobiota > Verrucomicrobiia > Opitutales > Opitutaceae > Lacunisphaera. Next base: position 36,138 of record JAEUGX010000089.1, on the reverse strand, counting down.
GCTCGACCCGACCGTTTACGAATCGACCCCTCCCCTGCCACCGGCGCCGGAAATCCGGCGCTGAAGATTGTCTTCACCCGCCGGGTGTGCTTCGTGTTGGGCTGTCATGCTCATAGCCGAGATATTCCATTCCCTGCAGGGCGAGGGTGAACTGACGGGGGTGCCGTCGGTCTTCGTCCGCACCAGCGGCTGCAACCTGCGCTGCAACTGGTGCGACACCCCTTACGCCTCCTGGGAGCCGGAAGGGACGGCGATGACCGTGGCGGACATCCTGGCGGAGGTGGCGCGGCAGCCGGCGCGGCACGTGGTGCTGACCGGCGGCGAGCCGATGGTCGCCAAGGAAATCCACGCGCTGGCCGCGGGCCTGCGGGAGCAAGGCTATCACATTACGCTCGAGACCGCCGCCACGGTGGCGCCGGAGGGCATCGCGTGCGACCTGGCCTCGCTGAGCCCGAAGCTGCGCGGTTCCGCGCCGGACGACCGGCTGCCGCCGGCCTGGCGGGAGCGGCACGAGGCCCTGCGCTGGCAGCCCGAGGTGGTGCGCGCCTGGGTCGATGGCTACGGCTACCAGCTCAAATTCGTGGTCGGGCAGCCGGCCGACGTCGACGAAATCGAGGGCCTGCTCCTCCAGCTCGACCGCCCGGTGCCTCGGGCCAAGGTCCTGCTGATGCCGGAGGGCACGACGGTGGAGGCGCTGCGGGCCAAGGCGGACTGGCTCGGCGAGATCTGCAAACAACGCGGCTACCGCTACGCGCCGCGGCTGCACATCGAGCTCTATGGCAACCGGCGTGGCACCTAGGCTCCCGCGGCTCCGGCTGCGTCCGCTCCCCCCCGCCCGGAAGCTTTCCGAGGAGCTGGCGGAGCTGCGCGCGGAGTTTGCGGACCATGAGGTGACCCTGCGCGCCGTCCTCGTCGCCCTGCGCGGACGCGCCTACATGCTGCTCATCCTGCTGATGACGCTGCCCTTCCTGCTTCCGTTGCCGCTGCCGGGGCTGTCGACGCCCTTCGGCTTCGCGATCATGCTCATCGCCCTGCGCCTGACGCTCGGCCAGCGGCCCTGGTTGCCGAAACGCATCCAGCGGCTGACGATCCCGTCCGGGTTCTTTCCCAAGGTGATCGATGGCGCCACGCGCATCATCCGCCTGCTCGAAAGCTTCCTGAAACCGCGCTGGCTGATCCTCACAGAAAGCGGGCTGCTGCTCCGCCTGCACGCGCTCGTGATGCTGGGCGCCGCCAGCATCCTCCTCCTGCCGCTGCCGGTGCCATTCTCCAACGGATTGCCCGCGTGGGCGATCCTATTCCTGGCCTCGGGATTGCTGGAGCGCGACGGCTGGTTCATCGCGCTCGGCTACCTCATGCTGGTTTTGAGCGTGGTCTACCTCTGGATCTTCGGTGAAGCCGCCGCGCACGGGCTGGAGGCGTTGATCCACTGGATTCGAAGCTGAGCGGGCGGCCCGGATGATCCCGGTGCCCGGCCCAGCCCGCGAACGAAAACGGATCGAACGATTGCAGCCCGGAACGCCGTAAGCTCCGCTCAGCGGAGCGGGAGGGTCACGGCGTGAGGATAATTTTGCCGAAGTGCCCGCCGGCTTCCATATGGCGAAGGGCTGCTTCGGCTTCATCGAGCGGATAGACCCGGTCGACTGTCGGGACGATTTTTTTGGCTTCGATGAACTGGGTCATGCCCGCGAAGTCCGCGGGTGAGCCCATGGTAGTCCCGAGAAGGTTGATTTGACGGAAGAATGCCTTGCGCAAGTTCAGGCCGGGCGGATTGCCCGTCGTGGCGCCGAAGAAGACGATGCGTCCGCCCGGCTTGGAAAGATCGATCAGGTGGGCGAAGCCCTCGCCGCCAGCGCTGTCGACGATGACGTCAAAAAGCCCGGCCAGTTTTTGCAGGCGTGGCGCCCAGTCGGACTCGCGGTAGTTGACCCCGCCCTTGGCTCCGAGGGCCGTGGCGCGGGCTATCTTGTCGGCCGACCCGGACGTCACCCAGACCGTCGCACCGGACGCCACGGCAAACTGCAGCGCAAACAAAGCGGCCCCGCCACCGACGCCGGTGACGAGCAGGTTCTCTCCGGCTTTGAGCTGGGCGCGGGTAAACACGGCGCGCCAGGCGGTCAGCCCGGCCAGCGGCAGTGCGGCGGCCTGGGTCCAGGACAAGTGAGTCGGGCGCGGAGCCAGGTTGGAGACGGGTATCGCCAGATGAGTTGCGAAGGTGCCGTCGTCGGGTAGGCCGAGGATGCGGAAGTTTGCGGCCTGCGCCCGCGGGTCGGTGCCCCAGTCGAGCGCGGGATTGATGATGACATCCCGGCCCACCCAGGGCTTGTCGGCGAGGGAGCCGACCGATTCGACAACGCCGGCGCCATCGGAGCCCAGGATGACAGGCACCTTGATGTTGGGATAAAGCCCGACCTGGGTCCACAGGTCGCGGTGATTCAGGGCGGAGGCCTTCAGCGCCACCACGGCGTGGCCCGGCACGGCCACCGGATCGGGCACCTCCCGGATCGCGAGCGGCTTTTTGACCTCCGTGAGGATGGCGGCTTTCATAAGCGCAGTCTGGCCATGATCGGCTCCGACACAAGGGCCGCCCGGTTCAATCGGCCGTAAATTCCTCGTAACACCATGGGATCAACGCAGGTTTTGCGCGGCTGAGAAAGCCCTTACGTCAGCGTTTCAAGCGCGTCCGGAGCCTGCGTACCTCGGAGCTGACCGCACTGCAGGAATCTCCACAGCCGGGGTTCCGGCGCTGCTTGAGCCAGTGGCGCACGAGGAACGTCAACGCGAGGGCGACGAGGCCGAGGGCGATCAGGGTTTGGAGAGAGGAGGACATGGTACCTGCGGGACGTGGACGCCTGGAAGCGCGGATAAGACTGAAGGTATGGCACCCGCAAAGGAACGCGAATCGAGAGTGGAAATGGACGGCGGGAGAAGTGGGCTCACGAAGACCGGACTACGAACCACGGAATACACGGACGGGAAATGGTCGGGCGCGGGGCCAGGTTGGAGACGGGTGATGGTCGAACTCGGCCAGAATCCGCGTCTGCAGACCCGGGGCGGTTACGATGCTCTTTCCTGGGCAGCCGAGGCCGGCCGGAAGGAGGTGGTCGAGTATTTGCTGCCGCTGTCCGAACCGAAGGGGCGCGCCTTGGAATCAGCCCGGAAGAAGAATCACGCGGAGATCGTCGCGATCCTCGAACGCGCGGGCTACTCCCGGTAACCGTTCAGCGCGAATCCACCCAGACAGCAGCCGGTCGCTTGCAACCGCGGGCCGGTCGAGCATCTTCGGCCGGCAACATGAGCCAGCCCACCGCCCGCCCGCGCCTGCACTACGCCTGGATTGCCGCGGGGGTGACGTTCTTCACGCTGCTGGCGGCGGCGGGGGCGCGGGCCACGCCGGGCGTCATCCTGCTGCCGCTGGGCAACGAATTTCAGTGGAGCCGGGCGACGGTGTCGGGGATCGTCTCGATCAATATCTTCCTCTACGGCCTCATCGGGCCGTTCGCGGCGGCGCTGTATCAGCGCTTCGGTTTGCGGCGGACGATGGTGGCGGCGATGGCGTTGCTGACCCTGGGTTATGGCCTTTCGACGGTCGCGACGCAGTATTGGCAGTTCGTCGTGCTCTGGGGCTTCGCGGTCGGCGCCGGCTCGGGCCTGGCGGCGACGGTGCTCGGGGCGGCGGTGGCGAACCGCTGGTTCACAGAACGGCGCGGTCTCGTCATGGGACTGCTCACGGCCAGCACGGCGACGGGCCAGCTGATTTTCCTGCCGAGCCTGGCCAGCGCGGTGACGTCGCACGACAACTGGCGCGCGGCGCCGTGGATCGTGGCGGGCGCCACGCTGCTCGCGATCCCGGTGATCTGGTGGCTGATGCGTGATGATCCGCGCGACGTGGGTCTGCGGCCCTACGGGGAAACCGGACCGGTCGAGACGGCGGCGCCGCGGGCAACGGGCAATCCGGCGAAATATGCCATGCGCGTGCTGTTCGAGGCGGTGCGGGTGCGTGATTTCTGGCTGCTGGCGGGGTCGTTCTTTGTGTGTGGCGCGAGCACCAATGGTTTGATCGGCACGCACATGGTGGCGGCGGCGTTTGATTGCGGCATCCCCGAGGTGCGCGCGGCGAGCCTGCTGGCGGTGATGGGCTTGTTCGACCTCGTCGGCACGACGGCGTCGGGCTGGCTGAGCGACCGCTATAACTGTCGTTACCTGCTCTTTGGCTATTACAGCCTGCGCGGCATCTCGCTGCTGTTTTTGCCGACGGCCCTGCTCGGGCCGGTGGCGGGACTCGGGGTGTTCGCGATTTTCTACGGGCTCGACTGGATCGCCACGGTGCCGCCGACGGTGAAGCTCACGGCCGAGGTGTTCGATCGCGAGAAGGCCGGCATCGTGTTCGGCTGGGTGGTGGCGGCGCACCAGGTCGGCGCGGCCTTCGCAGCCTACGGCGCCGGCGCGCTGCGCACGGTGACCGGAAGCTACACTTTCGCGTTCTTCAGCGCCGGGGCGCTGTGCGTGATCGCGGCGCTCATTGTGCTGCCGATCGGCAAGGCGCGGCGGCTCGGGCCGCAGCCGGCCGCGGCCTAGCTGCGCACGAGCGTCAAATACAACACGAGGGCAACACCGGTCAGGAACAGCGGAATCACCAACCCTCCGGGCTCCAGACACGACCATTGGGGGCGCACGGGGCAGTAATACACGTCAACCCCTGCATCAGGGCGATACCCTTTTGCCGTATCGCGGGCACCGCTCCAAAGGATTTTTCCGGAGTCTGGCTCTTCGTTGCTTCCGGTCCGCAGGCTCCACTCGTGGTTTCCCCAAGGCTTGATGTTCGCGCCAAGGTATTTCACGCCCCCGATCTCATACGAATAAGCCAGGGCGTGTGACTCGGTTTCTCGCTTATAAACAATTAGGTCAGAACCACGGACGGTGGTATCCCAACCGGTTTCCTGGTCGAGGAAAGAGGCTTCAATCCGGCCTTTGACCGACGGCCAGCGAAGTGACCAGAGGGCCACGCCCAATGAGATAACACCACTCAGCCCAAGAACCCGCACGAGGGCCAAGAGCGTGTAGTCGTCCCAATTCATACGCTATCGCTTCAGCCTTGCCTGGAGTTTCTTGATCTCCGGGCTGATGGCGGAGCAGCTTGCGCTGCCGCAGCCGGAGGATTTTTTCTTCCCGAACCAGGAACGCAGCAGCAGCGCCGCCGCCACGGCGACGAGGGCGAGGGCGATGACGGTCTGGAGCGTGGCGGACATGGTCAGTATCCCAGCGCCCGGCCAGTCTGGTAGAGGATGAGGCACACGAGCCACGCGGTGCCGGTCATGTAGGCGATCTGGAAAAGCGGCCAGCGCCACGAGTTGGTTTCGCGCTTCACGACGGCGACCGTGCTCATGCATTGCATGGCGAAGACATAGAACACCATCAGCGTGAGGCAGACGAGCGGTGTGAACAGCGGCGCTCCGCCGGGCCAATGGGCGCTCCGCAGGGCGTCGCGGAGCGGCTGCGTGTCGTCGTCCTCGGCCTCGACGCCGAAGATCACGCCCATCGAGCTGACGAAAACCTCGCGGGCGGCAAAGGAGGTGATGAGCCCGATGCCGATGCGCCAGTCGAAGCCCAGCGGCTTGATCACCGGCTCGAGAGCGTGGCCGGCGTGGCCGGCGAAGCTCTGGGCGATCTGCTCGGTGGCGGTCGCCTCGGGATTCGGGTGCTTCGGGTAGGTGGTCAGGCACCAGAGCACGATGCTGATGGCGAGGATGATGGTGCCCGCGTTTTTCAGGAACAGCCAGCCGCGCTCGAACATATGCCGGAGGATCTCCTTGAAGCGCGGCGGCTGGTAGGGAGGCAGCTCCATGATCATGTGCGGCACCCCCCCCTTGAAGAGCGTGCGCTTGAACAGCCAGGCGAAGCCGAAGGCGCCGAGCGTGCCCAGCGCGTACATGAGCAGCATGATGCCCGCCTTCGTGCCGGCAGGCACGGCGTCGCTCGGCAGCAGCGTGGCGATCATCAGCAAGTAGACGGGCAGCCGCGCCGAGCAGCTCATGAGCGGTGCCACCAGGATCGTGATGAGACGGTCCTTGGCGTTTTCAATGGTGCGCGTCGCCATGATGCCCGGGATCGCGCACGCGTATGAGCCGAGCAGCGGGATGAACGAGCGGCCGTTGAGCCCGACCTTGCTCATCGGCCGGTCCATGAGGAAGGCCGCGCGCGCCATGTAACCGGTGCTCTCGAGCAGGCCGACGAAGAAAAAGAGAATCAGGATCTGCGGCAGGAAGATGACGATGCCTCCGACGCCGGCGATGATGCCGTCGGTAACCAGGTCCCGGAGGTCGCCGGAAGGCAGGGACTGCTTCACCCAGGCGCCGAAGCCGGCGACATGGCCGTCGATCCAGTTCATCGGGTGTTCCGCGAGCGTGAAGATCGAAAAAAACAGCACCGCCATGATGGCTCCGAAGACCAACCAGCCCCAGACGGAGTGGACCAGAACGGCGTCGATGCGGTCCGAGCGCGACGGACCGGTATCGCGCGTGCGGCGGATGACGTTGCGGCACAGCCGGTCGATGGCGTCGTAACGGCTGCGGATGAGCGCCGCGGACCAGTCGGTGCCCTCCCCTGCCCAGCGCTGGCGCCACTGCTGCAGGATCTCATGCGTGCGGGCGCTCAGCGGCCGCGAGCCCCCCACGCGCACCGTGTCGAAATCCGTCAGCAGCAGCAGCGCCTCGGCGCGCGCGATGAGGGGCGGACGCCCGTCGTGATCCCGGAGCGAAGCCTGGAGTTCGGCAACGGCCGGCGCGATGGGCCCCGGCACGTCCCAGCGGTGCCGGGCCAGCGGCAGCTCGAGCCGGCTGAGCGCGAGCCGCAGCTCCACGAGCCCGCGCCCGTTCACGGCTTCGCAGGCGATCACCGGCACGCCCAGCTCGTTCTCGAGTTCGGCGGCGTCCACCTTCACGCCCGCGTCGGCCGCCATGTCCATCATGTTCAACGCGACAATGACGGGACGGCCAAGGTCGAGGATCTGGTGAACGAGGTAGAGGTTGCGTTCGAGATTAGCCGCGTCGACGACGCAGATGATGCGATCCGGCTGGGGGGTGTCCTCGCGTCGGCCGAGCAGCACGTCACGCAGCACCGCCTCATCCGGAGATCGCGCCGCCAGCGAATAGGCGCCGGGCAGATCAATGACCTGGATCGGACGGCCGTGCTGCGAGTAGGTGATGCCGATCTTCTTTTCGACGGTGACGCCCGGGTAGTTGCCGACCTTCTGTCGCAGACCGGTCAGGGCGTTGAACAGGGTTGTCTTGCCGCAGTTCGGATTACCGACCATCGCGTAAACCGGCGGACGATCGGGATGGGGCACCCCGCGGCGCCGCCCGGTCAGCGCGATGTGGGCGGGCAGCTTCAACGGGCGCTGGCCGGCCCATCAACCCGCCCCAGGGCGGGGATCTGCTCAACAAGAATGCTCATGGCCGCCGGGTGGTTCAGGGCGATGCGCGTGCCGTTGACGAGACAAAGGCTGGTCGTTGTCCCGGAGATCTTTGTCACCAGAGCGGCTTCGCCGAAGCCCATCTCACGAACGCGCTGGCAGAAACTTTCATCACCCGTCAGCTCGCATACACGCCCAACGGATCCGGCGGGCATTTGGCAGAGCGGCGAAAGATTTAGACGGGGGGTAGACATTGAAGCTGAGACTGAGTATCAGAAGAGAATCAGAAAAAGGCCCCGGGTCAAACCCCGTGGCGGGGGTGACCGGGGGCCGAAAGTTTAGCGGCGGCGGCGTTTGACGGCCAGCTGGACGCCGGAGTAGCGCACGAGGCTCTGAAGGTGCTCGTATTGCTGGGGATCCATATCCTTCGCTTCCTTAAGCTCTTGCTCAGCACGCTTCATTGCGGCTTCGACCGCGTTCTCGTCGATTTTTTCCTCGGTGATGGCGTTTTCGGCGAGGACTCGGACCCGATCGCCGTCGATCTGGACGAATCCGCTGCCGACAGCGAGCCACTGGGTGGCCGCGCCCTTGGAAACGCGGAGTTCGCCGTGCTGTACCTGGGCAAGGAGCGGGATGTGGCCAGGCAGCACGCCGATTTCACCTTCGGCCGTCGGAATGACGACGCCGTCAATCGTGTCCGAGTAGACCTTGGCTTCCGGAGTGACGATTTCGAGAGTTAGAGGCATGGTGGGAAAAGTTTTAAGGTGTAATCTGTAAGGCTTAAGCCGAAGAACTCGGGAATTTCTTACGCCCTAAACCTTGTTACCTTAGAACTTATTTTTTACCGGCGGCGGCAATAACCTCGTCGATGCCGCCTTTCATGTAGAAGTCGCCCTCGGCCACGTGGTCGAGTTCGCCATCGAGGATCATCTTGAAGCCACGGACGGTTTCCTTGACCGGGACGTACTTGCCCGGGGTGCCGGTGAAGACCTCGGCGACCGAGAACGGCTGGGAGAGCAGGCGCTGGATCTTGCGGGCGCGGTAGACCGTGAGCTTGTCCTCGGGCGAGAGCTCATCGAGGCCCAGGATCGCGATGATGTCCTGGAGATCCTTGTACCGCTGGAGAACGCGCTGCACCTCGCGGGCGACCCGGTAGTGTTCCTCGCCGACGATGTCGGCCTGGAGGGCTTTCGAGACGGAGGCCAGCGGGTCGACGGCCGGGTAGATGCCGAGCTCGGCGATGGAACGCTCGAGCACGATTGTGGAATCCAGGTGGGCGAAGGTGTTCGCCGGGGCCGGGTCGGTAAGGTCGTCCGCGGGCACGTACACGGCCTGCACGGAAGTGATGGAGCCCTTCTTGGTCGAGGTGATGCGCTCCTGGAGGAGTCCCATCTCGTTGGCGAGCGTCGGCTGGTAACCGACCGCGGAGGGCGAGCGGCCGAGGAGGGCGGACACCTCGGAACCGGCCTGCGAGAACCGGAAGATGTTGTCGATGAAGAGCAGCACGTCCTGGTTCTTCTCGTCGCGGAAATACTCGGTCATCGCCAGCGCCGAGAGCGCGACACGCATACGGGCGCCCGGGGGCTCGTTCATCTGGCCGTACACGAGGGCCACCTTGGACTTGCTGAGATCCTTCTGATTGATGACGCCCGCCTCGGACATTTCGTGGTAGAGGTCGTTGCCTTCGCGGGAACGTTCGCCGACGCCGGCGAACACGGAATAGCCGCCGTGGGCCTTGGCGATGTTGTTGATGAGTTCGAGGATGACGACAGTCTTGCCGACGCCGGCGCCGCCGAAGGCTCCGGCCTTGCCGCCCTTGATGAAGGGGCAGATAAGGTCGATGACCTTGATGCCGGTCTCGAGGATCTCGGCCTTGGTGTTCTGGTCGGCGAGGAGCGGGGGCGGACGGTGAATCGGGTATTTCTTCTCGTGGGGAACGGGGCCGCGGCCGTCCACCGGGGAGCCGGTTACGTCGAAGATGCGGCCGAGGACGCCGTCACCCACGGGGACGGAGATCGGCGCGCCGGTGTCGACCACGTCCATGCCGCGCACGAGTCCCTCGGACGAGGACATGGCGATGGCGCGGGCGATGCCGTCGCCCAGGTGCTGCTGCACCTCGAGGGTCAGCCGCTCCTTCTTGCCCCCGACGGTGAAGTCGACGGTCAGCGCCTGGTAAATGGGCGGGATGGAGTTCTCGGCGAACTGCACGTCGATAACGGCGCCGATGACTTGGACGATCTTGCCAATATTGCTCATGACTTAAGCGGATGGAGGGGTGGGAGGGTTCAGGCCGCGCTGAAGGAGGCGGCGGCGATTTCGAGAATTTCCTGCGTGATGGCGGCCTGGCGGGCCTTGTTGTACTCGAGCGTGAGGTCGCCCAGCAGCTTGGTGGCGTTGTCCTTGGCGGTCTTCATCGCCACCATACGCGCGCTCTGCTCCGAGGCCTTGCCGGAGAGCACGAGCTGGTAGATGTAGCGGTTGACGTAGAACGGCAGGAGGGCGGCGAGCACGGCGTCGGCGTCGGGCTCGAACAGCATGTCCCGGTCATCCGTGAACTTGCCCCCGCCGCTTTCCGCGCGGAGGCTGGAGACGAAGTCCTTCACGTTGGTGAGCGGGAGGACCGGGCGGACGACGGCTTCCTGGACGAGCGTGTTGCGGAAGCGCGAGTAGATAACCTCGAGCGTGTCGATGGTGCCTTCGAGGAAGAGCTTCACCATGAATTCGACCGGCGTCTTGACCTCGTTGAAGAGGGCGCGATCGCTGACCGTGAAGTCGGCGACGACGTCGCGCTTCGTGCGGGCCAGGAACTGCGCGCCCTTGCGGCCGATGGCGACGTACTTGGCCGGGGTCTTGATCTCGGTGACGAGCTTGAAGAGGTTCGCGTTCAGGGGACCGCAGAGGCCCTTGTCCGTCGTGACGAGCAGGATGCCGCGGACCTTGATCTCGCGGCGGGCCAGCAGCGGATGCTGGGTCTCGCTGACGCGGGGGGCGAGGGCGGCGAGCATGTCGGCCATGAGCTGCGCGTAGGGGCGCCCGGCGAGGGCGGCCTGCTGCGCCTTCTTCATCTTCGACGCGGCCACCAGCTCCATCGCCTTGGTGATCTGGCGGGTGTTCTTGACCGACTTGATGCGTCGGCGGATGTCGCGGGTGGAAGCCATGGCGGGAGGGAGGTGGGTAGCGGGTGGGAGCGAAGCGCGGTCTTAGCCTTGGGAGATGCTCATGCTCACCACTCGCGGTTCCATGCTCGCTGCGTTCAGGGTTATTTCGCCGCGAACGTCGCCTTCCATTCGTCGGCGGCGCCCTTGAGCTCGGCCTCGATCTCGGCGTCGAGGGCGGCCTTGGTGCGGATCTTGGTGAGCAGCGCGTCCTTCCGGCCCGTGAGGTAGTCCTTCAGCGAGTTGGCGGCGGCGACGATGTGCTTCACCTCGATGGAATCGAAGTAGTTCTTCTGCAGCGCCCAGAGCACGGCGGCCTGGACCTCGATCGCGGTGGGATTGAGCTGCGGCTGCTTGAAGAGCTCGACGATGCGGGCGCCGCGCTCGAGCTGGGCCTTGGTTTTGGCGTCGAGATCGGAGCCGAACTGCGCGAAGGCCGCGAGTTCGCGGAACTGGGCGAGCTCGCCCTTCAGTTTGCCGCCGACCTGCTTCGTGACCTTGATCTGCGCGGCCGAGCCGACGCGCGACACGGAGAGGCCGACGGAGACCGCGGGGCGGATGCCCTGGTTGAAAAGGTCGGTCTCGAGGAAGATCTGGCCGTCGGTGATGGAGATGACGTTCGTCGGGATGTAGGCGGACACGTCGCCGGCCTGGGTCTCGATGATCGGCAGCGCGGTGAGCGAGCCCTTGCCGTCGAGGCGGGCGGCGCGCTCCAGCAGGCGGGAGTGGAGGTAGAAGACGTCGCCCGGGTACGCTTCGCGGCCGGAGGGGCGCTTCAGGATGAGCGAGATCTGGCGGTAGGCGACGGCGTGTTTGGAGAGATCGTCATAGACGATGAGGGCGTCCATGCCGTTTTCCATGAACCATTCGCCGATGGCGGCGCCGGAGAACGGCGCCAGGTACTGGTTGGCCGGGTTGTCGGCGGCGGCGGACGAGACGATGACGGTGTACTCGAGCGCGCCGGCGGCCTCGAGGGCCGAGATGGTGCGGACGATGTTGGACTGCTTCTGGCCGACCGCGACGTAGATGGAATAGACCGGGCGGAAGTTCTTGTCGCCCGAGGCCAGGCCGACCTTGTTGATGCGGGCCTGGTTGATGATCGTGTCGATGCAGATGGTGGTCTTGCCGGTGCCGCGGTCGCCGATGATCAGCTCGCGCTGGCCGCGGCCGATCGGGATCATGGAGTCGATGGCCATGATGCCGGTGAAGAGCGGCTGCGAGACGGATTTGCGGACGATGATGCCGGGGGCGATCTTCTCCACGGGATAGTACTCCTTGGCGTCGATCGGGCCCTTGCCGTCGACGGGGCGGCCAAGGGCGTCGACGACGCGACCGAGCAGGGAGCGGCCGACGGGGACGGAGAGGAGCTTGCCGGTGGTCTGGACCTCGTCGCCCTCCTTGAGCTTGGAGACGTCGCCGAGGACGACGCAGCCGACCTCGTCCTCCTCGAGGTTGAGCGCGATGCCGATCGCCCCGCCCGGGAACTGCACCATCTCGTTGTACATGACGTCGGAGAGCCCATCGAGCTTGGCGACGCCGTCGGCGACGGTGCGGATCGTGCCGGTGTTCTTTTTGACCGCCTTGCTCGAGAGCTTGGCGATCTGCTGTTCAATTTGTTCGATGACGGTGCTCATCCTGGATGGAGGTTGGTAAAGGGCGGGGCGGGGTTAGACGGCGGAGGAAAGGGTGGCGAGCTGGGCGGCGACCGTGGACTCGTAGACGTCGGAGCCGACGCGCACGCGGAGGCCGGCGATCAGCCGGGGGTTGGCGCGGGCCGTGGCGGTGACGGGGCGGCGGTACTTGCGGGTCATGGCGTCCTCGATCAGGCGGAGCGCGGCGTCGCTGATGGCGCCCGCGTGTTCGACGACGGCCTGCGCCTTGGCGAGCTCCGCGGCGATGGCGCGGTGGTAGAGCTTGAGCAGCGCGAGCGGATGCCGCGGCGCGCTTTTCTCGATGTAACCGAGCACGCCGGCGACCTGCTCGGGGGAGACCCGGCCGTTGACGAGGCTCAGCTTGAACAGCTGCTTGGCCAGGAGCTTGGTTTTTTTGTCGCCGCTCATGGTGTCCTCAGACCGCGGTCAGCTCCTTGGTCGCGGCCTCGTTGTAGGCGGCGCGGTCGGCTTCGGAGAGCTTCTTGGCGAGGACGCGCTCGGTGGTGGTCACCACGAGGCGGGCGATCTCGGTGCGGGCCTGGTCGAGCATTTTCTTGTGCTCGAGTTCGATCGCCTGCTGGGCCTTGGCGAGCGTGTCGGCGGCGCGCGCGATGGCGTCGGCCTGCTGCTTGTCGGCGAATTCCTTCGCGGCCTTGCGGGCCTCGTCGACGAACTTCTGCGCGTCGAGCTGGGCGGCCTTGATGAGCGCCGCACTCTCCTGCTGGGCGGCGGCGAGCTTGGCCTGCATTTCCTCGGCGTGCTTGAGGCCGTCGGCGATCTTCTTGTTGCGCTCCTCCATCGTGGAGATGGTGGGCTTGATGCCGAACTTGTAGAGGACGCCGAAGAGGATCAGGAAGCTGATCACCTGCATCACGAGATACTTCGGCTCGACGCCGAAGTGCACGAAGGTCTGGCGCAGCCCCTCGATGGGACCGGCTTCCGTGGCGTGGGCGGGTTCAACCGTGGCGAGCAGGAGGTTCAGCATGGTGAAAAGGGGTTGGCGGCGCGTCCGGCTGCCCGGCACGCCGCCGGTTGAAGCGGTCTCCGGTTACTTCGCGAGGAAGAGGGCGAGAATGCCGAGACCTTCGGCGAGCGCCATACCGATGATGGCCTGCACGAGGATCTTGCCGGAAGCGCCGGGATTGCGGCCGACGGCCTCGGCGGCTTTCTGGCCGATGAGACCGACGCCGAGGGCGGCGCCGAGGAGACCGAACGCGCTGGCGATGTTGCCAGTGATTTCAGCGAGGAGGTACATGTTGGGTGGGTGGATTTGTGGTTGCGGTTGCCGCCGTGCGCACGCGAAGCACGCTCCCGGCGGTAAATTCTCAGTGGTGGGCTTCGGCGGCGTGGCCTCCCTCGGCACCGTGCTCGTGGTCGTGATCGTCGCCGTGATTGCAGATCAGGCCGATGTAAACCGAGGTGAGCAGCGTGAAGACGATCGCCTGGATGAGCCCGACCAGCAGCTCCATGAAATAAAAGATGAAGATGAAGCTGGTGCCGTGGAGCAGGTTCTCGCCGCCGAAGACATTGCCGAACAACCGGACCGAAAGCGTGAAGGGGCGGATCATGATCGAGAACACCTCGATCAGGCCGACGATGAGGAACACGAGCGAAAGGATCGGATAGAGCCAGCCGGGGGTTTCGGACTTCTCCGCTTTGTTGCCGAAGAGATCCCACAGGATCAATTTCGGGCCGGCGTACTTGAAGACGATGATCAGCCAGGCGCCGAAGGAAACGAGCGCGAGGGCGATGGTGCCGTTGAAATCGGAGTTGAACGGGCGGATCCACGGCTCGGTCAAATGAAATTTCCCCTCGACGTCGTGGCCCCAGCCGATGGTGCCCACGCCGGGCAGCAGGCCCATCCAATTGTGCATGAGGATGAAGATGAAAAAGGTGACGAGGAGCGGAAACGCCGCGGGAAACGCCTTTTTGCCGACGATGGGCTCGAAGAGGTCGCGCAGGGCCTCGAGCAGCGATTCGAACACCGATTGCGCCTTGCCCGGCAGGATCTGGGGCTTGCGCACCGCGGCCAGGATCAGCGTGATGAGCACGAGGGAGGTCGCCCAGCCGGTGGCCATGCTGTTGGTGATCGCCCAGCCGTTGCCGAAATCGACCAGCTTGGACGCCGCCGGCGCAACCCCGCCGCCTTCAGACGCGAACGAAACGGTCGCGAGGCCGATCGCGGCTAAAAAACCGAATACTTTTCTGAGGTGCAGCATGGTGTGCCGAAGGAAGTTCCGACGTGTGGAAAGGCCAACTTGCTAGGGGTAGCCCTTGGGGTGCGTCAACCTTCATTAAGTGAAACCTTTTCAGAGGGAAACCGAAATTAGGCCGACTCCCGGTCTCCCGGGCCGGCCTAATGACAGGATGGGCTTGCCGGCCGGCACCGGACCCGGCAATTGCTTTCGCCAGCTGGTTATGGCCGAAAAATCCGATCTGCTGGTCCGCACCGAGCCTCCGCGCCGGGCCAACGGCGAGCGCAAGCTGGCTCACAATGTCTTTATGCAGGTCACGTGGGGTCTGCTGGGGCTGGCGGCAGCGGGTCAGCTGTTTCTGCTGGTTTGGCTGGATGTGATGTCCTGACGGCCACCAGCGACTGGTAGCTGGGCGCCCGGGCCTGGAACACGGTTTCATGCTCCAGCGGCCAGGGCGCGCGCGGATCGATCCGCCAGGTCGAAAGTGTCGGGAGAAATGCGGCCACTTCGGCAAAATACTCGCGGTGGTCGGTGCGGTAGTAGAGGCGCCCTCCCTTCCCCACCCGACCAGCCAGGTATTCCAGGAATGCCGGCTGCAGGAGCCGGTGCTTGTGATGCCTTTTCTTGGGCCAGGGGTCCGGGAACAGGACCCAGATTTCCGCAAAAGTGACCTCCGGAGGCAGCGATTGTAAAAACTCGCGGGCTTCGGCGCGCACAAAATGGCAGTTCGTCAGGCCGGCACGACGGGCTTTTTTGCGGGCTTTTTCGATCCGCTCGCCCCGGAGGTCGACGCCGATGTAATGCCGCTGAGGGTACTGCCGGGCGTAGGTTTCGAGGAAGTGCCCGTGTCCGCAGCCGATCTCAAGCACGACGGGTTTTCCGGCCGGAATGAGGGCGGCCGCTTCGGCGCGCAGCGCGGCGCGGCGGCGGGTGACGTGTTCGACAAACTCCGGCTTGTAAACCACCCTTCCTTTTGGTCGGACGGCCCGGCGCGCTGCAACCCCGAACGCTTCAGCCCGGGCGCCGGCGCGGGAGACGGAACGTGACGGTGAGGCCCGCGCCTTCCTTCGATTCGGCACGGACCTGGCCGCCGTGCAGCTGGACGATGTGCTTGACGATGCTCAGCCCGAGCCCGGTGCCGCCGGTCTCGCGCGAACGGCCCTTCTCGACCCGATAGAAGCGTTCGAACACGTGCGGCAGGTCCTCGGCGGGGATGCCCGGCCCGTTGTCGCGAACGAAGGCCTCGATCTCGTCGGTGCCGACGGCGCGGGCACCCAGCTCGACGCGGGAGCCCCGGGGCGTGTACTTGAGCGCATTCTCGATGAGGTTGCCGAAGACCTGCGCGAGCTTCTCGCCATCGGCCTCGACGAGACCGAGGTCCGCCGGCACGTCGACGATGATCGTGTGCTCGGCCGCGGCCGGCCGGCGGCCGTAGTCTTCGGCGAGGCCGCGCAGCTGCGCGGCCAGGTCGACCGGGGCGAACCGCAGGCCCGGCGTGCCCGACTCGAGACGCGAAAGCATCAGGAGATCGTCGATGATGGACTTCAGCCGGTCGCCATGGCGCTGGATCGTCTTGAGAAACTTGTCGCGGTCCTCGAGCGGCATGGAGACGTGTCCCTCGACCAGCGTCTCGATATAGCCCTGGATGATGCTGAGGGGGGTGCGCAGCTCGTGGGACGCGTTGGCGACGAAGTCGCGGCGCACCCGCTCGAGCTTCCGCTGGCTGGTCATGTCGTGGATGACGAAGAGGGCCCACTGGGATTTGCCGTCGGGCGACGGGATGGGCGCGCCCGAGGCCTCGATCCAGAGCTGGCTGCGGCCGTCGACAATCTCGAACTCCTGCCGCGGCAGCGGCGAACCGGCCCGGGTGGCGCGCACGAACTCGAGGAACGGGGCGCTGCGCACGATGAGCTCGAGGCGCAGGTTCACCAGGTCGCGCGCCCCCGGGAAGATCTCGCGCAGCGCGCGGTTCGCAAGGTGGATGTAATTGGCCTCGTCGACGATGAGCACCGCCTCGCGCAGGTTGCCAAGGGTCGCCTCAAGCTGCGCAAGCTGATCCGTGCGCTGCTGCTGCAGGGCCGCGCGGTCGGCGATCAGCTGGTTGACGGCGCCGGCGAGCGCCGGCCACGCGGGCAACGCGGCGCCGTTCTCCTGGTCCCGCAGCATCGCCTGCCCCCGCCGCACCGCGTCCCGCAAGTCGACCAGCGCACGGTTCTGGCGCCAGAGCAGCCAGAGCAACAGGAGCAGCGCGAGCGCCAGGACGACGACGGCGAAAACGATCATGCCGGTTGTTTCTTGTCGGCGATGCGATACCCCACTCCCCGGATGGTTTCAATCCAGCCCGCCTCGGTGCCCAGCTTTTCGCGCAGGCGGCGGACATGCGTGTCCACCGTGCGCGTCTCGATCTCGGTCGAATAATTCCAAACGTTCAGCAGCAGGTGTTCGCGGGTCTGGACCCGACCCTGGCGCTCCATCATCAGGCGAAGCAGCTTGAATTCCGTGGCGGTAAGCTCGAGCGCAGTGCCGCGCACCGTCACGCGATGCGTCTCGCTGTCGAGGACGATCTCCCCGACATGCAGCTTGGCCGGCGTTGCTTCTCTAGGTGTGGAAACGCGCCGCAGCACCGATTCCACCCGAAGCACCAGCTCTTTGGGGCTAAACGGCTTTCCCACGTAGTCGTCCGCTCCCGACTCCAAACCCTCAATGCGATCATGCGGCTCAGCTTTGGCCGTCAGGAAGATGATGGGTGTTTTTGACAACTTGCTATCAGACCGCAAGATGCGGCATATTTGTATGCCGCTTAAATGCGGCATCATTATGTCCAATATAATGAGGTCAGGCTGATATGTCCGCGCCTTGGAAATACTGGCGGTGGCATCGTTCACCGCTTCCACGTGGAACCCTTTTGCCTTCAGGTGATAGGCGACGAGCTCGGTCACGTCAGGTTCATCGTCAACGACGAGAATCTTTTTCTTCTCCATGGGACGAGGAATTATTCCGCGGGGAGAGGGGCTTGCCAGTGAATTAACCGGCGTCACCAGAATGTCACATCAACTTCACTGGCGGATCGAATCGCGGGGAAACCGCGTCTCTGGGCGAGGGTAGCGCTGCTGGGAAAAGAAGCACCCAGTCTTGGCTCCGTGGAGTAGTTGTCGCAGGAGCGGGAGGCGTCAGCGGCTGCGCGCCGCCGAAGCAAGCAAGACTATCAGGATGCTGATATCGGCCGGATTGACGCCGCTGATACGGCTGGCTTGCCCGAGGTTTTCCGGACGAAGGCTGTGCAGTTTGAGGGCGCTTTCTCGCCGAAGTCCGGGTATCGAGAGAAAATCGAGCGTGGGGGGAATCCGGATCTTTTCCACTTCCTTGAGTTTATCGATTTGTCGTTGTTCGCGTTCCAGGTAGCCGCGGTAAGTGATGCGGTAGAGAACCTCGTCACGAACCTCGATCGGTTCGGCAAGGAATTCCGGAGGCAGGGGAGCCTTGGCCCGGTCTCGCCGAATACCCTCGGCCCAGGTCCCGCCCATGGCCTTGTTTTTTTCCAAGCTATTTTCCCAAAACCCAATCCGGTCCGCTTTCGCCGCGATACGGCTCAACCTATTAGTAGACAGAAGATTGCAACGGGTCGAATGATGCTGCAAACGCAGTTCCGCGCTGGCGTGATTGAAAAGAAGACGATGTTCGGCACGGCTAGTGAACATGCGGTAGGGCTCGGTGGTGCCCTTGGTCACCAGGTCGTCGATAAGCACTCCAATGTATCCCTCATGCCGCTGGATGATGAGCGGGGCTTCTCCCCTCACCTTTTGCACGGCGTTGATCCCTGCAATCAACCCCTGCGCAGCCGCCTCCTCATAACCGGAAGTGCCATTGATCTGTCCCGCCAGGAAAAGGTTTTCGACCTTCTTGGACTCCAAGGAGGCGTACATCTGGGTCGGTGGGGCAAAATCATACTCGACCGCATAAGCCGGCCGAAGCAGTTCGGCCTGCTCCAAACCCGGAATGCTGTGAACCAGGTCCAGCTGAACATCAAAAGGCAGACTCGTTGAGAGCCCGTTGATGTAATACTCGTTGGTGCTGCGGCCCTCCGGCTCGAGGAAAAGAAGATGACGCGGTTTGTCGGCAAATCGCACGAATTTGTCTTCAATGCTCGGACAATACCTTGGCCCGATTCCCTCAATCTGCCCCGAGTACATCGCCGATTTATGCAAATTGTCGCGAACGATCCGTTCCGACTCAGGCGTGGTGTAGGTCATCCAGCAGGAGATTTGGACACTCCCCGGCTTCCAGCCCAGCCGAACTTCTCCCGTCTGTTCCACGTGGAACAGCTCACTTTCACCGCGGGTGTCGTGAAAAGCGAATAGCGTTGGCTGAGCATCTCCCTTCTGTTCCTGGAGCCCGGAAAAGTTAATGCTTCGGCCGAGTATCCGAGGCGGTGTTCCGGTCTTAAGCCGTTGCAACTCGATCCCGGCTTCCTGGAGGCTTCCGGAAAGCGTCTTCGCGCTGAAGTCACCCAAGCGGCCTCCTTCATTCTTATTCTGTCCCATATGCATCAATCCGCGCAGAAAGGTGCCCGTGGTAATAATCACGGTCCGGCCACGAAACTCGATGTCCAGGTTTGTGCGGCACCCCACCACCTTGCCTCCTTCGAAGATCAGGCCTGTCACGGTAGCCTGAAATACCTGCAAGCTCTTCTGCAGTTCGAGTGTGTGCTTCAGCCTAAACTGATAGGCTTTCTTGTCGCATTGTGCCCGCGGCGATTGGACGGCTGGGCCCTTGGATTCGTTGAGCAGGCGGAACTGAATGCCTGTGACATCCGTATTGATTGCCATCTCACCACCGAGCGCATCGATCTCCCGCACCATCTGGCCCTTCGCTTGACCGCCGATTGCGGGATTACAGCTCATCTGGGCAATTGTGTCGATGTTGCCCGTAAGCAGAAGGGTAGAAGCGCCCATTCGAGCAGCCGCCAGAGAGGCCTCGACTCCGGCATGCCCGGCGCCGCAGACAATAACATCGAATGGCTCTCGATTATAGATCACCCTAAATATGATTTGTTGTGAAACTATCTATTTTGATATAAAATTATTTTCCGATACAGAATGTGGCAAACAGTTCGTCGAGCATCCGCTCATTGTCAATCCGGCCGGAAATTCGTCCATAAGCGTCCAGGGCCAAGCGCAACTCGCTGGCTACTAATTCACTGTACACACCATCTCTCAGCTTTTGCCTGGCGCGATCGAGGGCTTCGCCGGCTTCCCTCAGTGCTTGAGCGTGTCGCACATTGACGGCGATCCCGTCGTCACCGACATCCGCTCGGTGGGAGTCAGCAAGCTTGCCAATAGCGGCCTGCAAGGCCTCCAGACCGGCCCCCAAGAGAGCCGAAACCCGCACCGTGGGAAAAGGCATTTCCGGATATTCGCCCCGGGCCGGCGGCAGGTCGATCTTGTTCAGCACCGCGATCGTATTCTGCGGGGTCATGCTCCGAGCCAGGTCCGGCGGCAGCGCGGCCACCGGCTGGGTGGAATCAAGCACCCAGAGATAAAGATCGGCGTTCGCCGCGACCTCCAATGTCTTTTCGATCCCCCGCCTCTCGAGATCCACCGCCGCCGGATTCAGGCCTGCCGTATCGATCAATCGGAGCCAGTGCGGTCCCACGACGATTTTTTCCTCCAAATAATCCCGCGTGGTGCCTGGCTCGTTGCTGACCAGCGCCCGTTCGTGTCCCACCAATTGATTAAGCAAGCTGCTCTTGCCTGCGTTGGGCTCACCCACGATCACGGTGCGGATGCCTTCGCGCAGCAGATTCCCATAGCGGTTGGTCGCCAGCAGGCGATCGGTCTGAGTCTTGAGCTGTTCCAGCTGGGTCAATACCTCCTGGCGGTCTTCCGGCGGAAGATCTTCGTCCGGAAAGTCAATATAGGCCTCAATCTGAGCCAATACCTTGACTAAGAGTGCGATAAGTTCATTCATACGCCGGCCGAGTGCTCCGCGAAGCTGCTGGTTGGCCGCGGTCAGCGCGCGTTCGCTGCGTGCATGGATAAGGTCCATCACCGCCTCAGCCTGGCTGAGATCCATTCGTCCATTAAGAAACGCCCGCTTGGTGAACTCTCCGGCTTCAGCCTGGCGGCAGCCACGGGCCAGCAGGTCTGCCAGGATCCGCTGGGCAATGAATGGGTTTCCATGACAGGAAATCTCCAGGATGTCCTCGCCCGTGAATGATTTCGGCGCCGGGAAATAGACCGCCAGCACGTCATCCACCAGCGTGTCGCCGAGTTCCCGATAATCGCGGCGATGCAGGGTGCGCGGTGCCAGCGGCGCCCCGAACAGCGCCTCCGTCAACGGGCCGGTTTCCGGACCACTGATCCGTAGCACGGCGATCGCCGAAGTGCCGGCAGGCGTGGCGAGGGCGGCGATTGTATCCGTCGGAAACGACATTCGCCCCACGCAAGCGAACGCCCCCACTAAGGCAAAAGCGAAAATCGCGCGCGGGTCAGCGCGGCTCGTCGCTCGCCGGCATCGTAAGGTTGGGTGGGGAGAGGGGGACGGAAATGCGGGGCGGGGGAAGGGGCTCGACCTTGGGCGGCGTGATAACGGGGCGGGGAGGCGGTGCGGGAGTGGAAACCGGTTTGATCGGCTGCGTGGGTTCCGGACGCGCAGACCCGCGGCGGGGCTTGAGCAGCACCGCCTTGACGTCCGCCTTCGCCAGCGCGCCGGCGATCTCGGCCGCGCGTGCTTCCGCCGCCTTGATCTCGGCCGGCTGCTTGCTGAGCCGGGTCCGCACCTGCGTCTCCGCTTCGGAGACCGCGCCCGAACGGATCGACACGATCAGCCAGGCGAGTCCTTCCACGTAATCACGCTTCACGCCGCGTCCGCTGACCAGCATCGCGCCGAGATTGTGCTGCGCCTCGGCCACGCCGAGACGCGCCGCCGTGGTGAAATACTCCAGCGCCTGCGCGTAATCCACCGGTCCGATCAGGCCGTCGTGATGGAATTTTCCCAGCCGGAACCAGCCATCGGCCATTCCGCCTTCCGCGGCCTGGCGGAAGAGCGCCGCCGCTCGCGGCAGGTCCTTCGGTACGCCGTCGCCTTCGGTGCAACGTTCCGCGAGCTCGAAACAAGCCTGCAAGTCACCCTTCGCCGCGAACTGCTGCAGCTGCGCGACATTCTGCCATTTCGGCGCCGCTCCCTCCTTCGAAATCAGCACCGGCGGCGCATCTCCCTTAGCCGCCTTCGGCGCCGCCCCGAGCGGCGCCGCGGCTACCGCCGCGGCGAAAAACACCGCCGGCCAAGCCGGCTGCCCACGGAAAGCAGAGAGGAAGGGCACCGGCCGGAACGGCGGCAACATCAGCCCGCCGCCTCGCCGGTGACCGATTCCCCGCCCTTGACGTTCACCTTGTCCAGGATGGCCGCCTTGACCTTGGCCGCCAGCTCCGGGTTGGTCTTCAGCGCGTCTTTGGCCGCTTCGCGGCCCTGGCCGACCAGCTCGCCGTTGAACGCGATCCAGGCTCCTTTTTTCTCCAGCACCTTGTGGTCAAGTCCGAGATCCAGCAGCGACCCGGTCGCCGAGATGCCCTCGTCGTACATGATGTCGAACTCGCATTCGGTGAAGGGAGGCGCGACCTTGTTCTTGACGGCCTTGATCTTCGTGCGGTTGCCGATGACCTTCCCGTCGGGCGTCTTGAGCTGGTCCTTGCGCCGGATATCCAGGCGGATCGAGGCGAAGAACTTCAGCGCCCGGCCGCCCGAGGTCGTCTCGGGGTTGCCGAACATCACGCCGATCTTCTCGCGGATCTGGTTGGTGAAAATGCACACGCAGTTGGTTTTGCTGACCACGGCCGTGAGCCGGCGCATGGCCTGGCTCATCAGGCGCGCCTGGGCGCCGACGGTGGCGTCGCCCATCTGCCCGTCGAGTTCGGCCTTGGTGGTGAGCGCTGCGACGGAATCGAGGATGATGACGTCGATGGAGTTGGAGCGGATGAGCGTCTCCATGATGTTCAGGGCGTCCTCGCCCGAATCCGGCTGGGAGACGAGCAGGTCGTCCAGGTTGACGCCGACCACGCGCGCGTACTTCGGGTCGAGCGCGTGCTCGACGTCGATGAACGCCGCGAGCCCGCCCTGGCGCTGGGCCTCGGCGATGACGCTGAGGCAGAACGTGGTCTTGCCGGAGGACTCCGGCCCGTAGATCTCGATGATGCGGCCGCGCGGCAGGCCGCCGACGCCGAGCATGAGGTCGATCGCGAGCGAGCCGGTGGAAAGCGTCTCGACCTTCATCTTGGCGTTGCTACCCAGGCGCATGATCGAACCTTCGCCGAACTGCTTGGTGATGGAGGAGACGGCGAGCTCGATGTTCTTCTCGCGGGCCGGATTGGCGGACTTCTCGGCGGGGGCGACGCGGGCCTCGGAGGGCTTGGATTTCTCGGCTTTGGACATGGATGATCGTGTTGGGGGTGGCGGATTGAAAATTGTCCCGACGGTGCGTCAACCCCCACAGCCGAGCAAGCGCGGAGTGGCCGAAAAACGGCCTAAAATGAGGCCGCTCTTGCGCCGGCCGCGCTCGCGGGCCCCGGTTGCCTACAGCGCCAGCCAGGCCACTCCGATCAAGAGGGTGAGGACGGCGATGGGCGTGCCGGCCTTGAGGTATTCGACGAAGGTCAGCCGCACGCCGCGGTGGCGCGCGATCTCGGCGACGATCAGGTTGGCGACCGAGCCGAGCAGCGTGAGATTGCCCGCCAGGGTGGTGGCCATGGCGAGCGTCAGCCAGGCCGTCGGCGGGTCCGCCAGCGTCGGCACCACGGGACGGAACAGCATCACGGCCGGCACGTTGGACACCAGGTTGCTCAGCACCACCGACACCGCGGTGAGGTGGGCCGGCCCGGCGTCGGCCCACGGCCGCAGCGCGGCGAAGAGGCGCTCGCTCCAGCCCGCGGTCTCGATGGCGCCCGTGACCACGAACAGCGCCGAGAAGAACACCAGCAGGCCCCAGTCGATCTCCCGGAACACGCGTTCCGGCTTGAGCCGCCGCGTGATCAGCACGAGCCCGGCGGCGAGCAGCGCCGCCAGCGGGATCGGCACGCCGACCAGGATGGCGGCAAGCATCAGGAGCGTCGCGAGGATACTCTTCCGCAGCAGCGGCCGATACCGCCTTCCCGGCAGGACGTAGGCCTGGTCGAACACCGCGGCGCGGAACTCCGCGCGGTACACCAGCACGATCACCCCCCAGATAACGACCAGGCCGAGCGCGGCCACGGGTGCCAGCGCCACGAAGAACTCCCGGAAGCCGATGCCCGAAGAGAGGCCCACCAGCATGTTCTGCGGGTTCCCCATGATCGTCGCCACGGAACCGACGTTGGCCGCCGTGACCAGCGCAACGAGGTAGGGCAGGGGGTTGCGCCGCAGCGCCAGCGTCACGTCGAGCACCAGCGGGGTCATCATCAGCGCGATCGTGTCGTTCAGGAAGAGCGCGGAGAGCACCCCGGACACCGCCACGATCAGCGCCAGCAGCCGGCGGGGTGTCCGGGCATGGTGCACGACGCGCGCGGTGACCAGGTGGAAGAACCCGGCGACGCGCAGGTTGACGTTCAGGATCATCATGCCCAGCAGCAGCACGATGGTGTTCCAGTCCACCATCCGGTAGGCCGTCTCGAGGGGGATGAAGCCGAGCGCGATCAGGAGGGTGGCGCCCACCAGCGCGATAGTGGCGCGGTTCATCTTCAGTCGCGGGTAGCGGCCGACCGCCACCCCGACGAGCGTGGCCGTGATGATCGCGGCCCCGAGCAGGTTCATCCAGTCCATCAGTGAGAGCATGGGCGCGGCCGGGGCACGGCCGCCGCCCGGTTATTCGGTGAGGGTGTAGACGGCGAACGACGGCAGCCAGTGCGCCCGGTTGAAGTCCTGGGCGTCGAGCAGCGGCAGCGCCGCCGCGTAGTGGGCCACAGCGGCCGCCGTGGCGCGCGCGCGGCGCGGATCATCGGCCGCAAAGATGCCCGCGAGGCGGCGCCAGACCCAGCCTTTGTTGAGGTTGAGCCCGATCAGGTGCGCGATCTTGGGGTCGGTCGGATCACTGACCGGTGCCGGCCGGAGGAGGTTGCCGGGCTCGCCGTCGGCGAGCCGGGGGAGGAAACGGTCAAACCACCGCAGGAACTGCTCGCGGGGCAGGATCCGGGCCATCAGCCCGGCTTCGACCAGGCAGGGAGAATAAAAGTCCTCGCCCGACGGCTCGTACTGCGCGGGATAATCGGTGTCGTGCCCGAACCAATAAGCCGCGCGCGCCGTGCAGAAGAGCTTGAGCTCCTGGTCGTCGTGCGCGCGGGCGTGGCCGAGCGCCAGGGCGACGGCCACGGCCGTGTTGCCATGGACGCCGTTGCGCACCGGATGCGTCAGCGCCCGCAGGTACCGCATGAAGCCAGCGCGGATGTAGGAGACCAGCGGCGCCATGTTCGCCTCGAGCGCCGCGTCGTACGCCTGGATCTCCTGGGCCAGCTTCAGCAGCCAGGCCCAGCCATAGGGTCGTTCGAAGAATTCCCGCCCGGGGGTGCGGAAATAGTCCACCTCCGCCTGCATGTTCGCGGCCGTGAGATGCTCGTGCAACACCCGGTCGATCTCCGCCCTTTCAGGCAGCTGGGGAAACATGAGGACGAGCCGGACGAGCATCCAGTGCTGGTGCACGCAGGAATGCCAGTCGTAGCTGCCGTAGAACGCCGGATGCAGCTCCCGCGGCGTCCGGGCGTCGGCAGCCGAGTTCAGCGCGTGTTGGAGCAGGTGCGGGTACTCGCGGCGGATGTTGGCCAGGCCGAGCCGGGCGTATTCCGAGGCCTGGCTGGCCAGGAGAGTGGGAAAGGGGCCGGACACGGGACTAAATCTCAGGCGGGGTGAAAGTTTAAGTTGAAGAGGCTAAGGTGCCGCATAAGTTGTGCCGACCAAACATTTGCCGCCCAACATGAAAATCAAAGCCTATCTGAAGCCGCACTGCGGCTGGTCCAACGGGGTCCGCGCGATCATGCGCAAGCACGGCCTCGAATACGAGGACATCGACATCATCAACCACCGGGCCAACTACGAGGAGATGGTGCGCAAGTCCGGCCAGCCGCTTTCCCCCTGCGTCGAGATCGACGGGGTCATGCTGGCCGACATTTCCGGCGAGGAAGTGGAGAATTACCTGTTGTCCAACAACCTGGTGAAACCCACGGACGCGAAGGCCGATGCGGCCACCAACGCCGGCTGCTCCGCGGAAGAGCACGAGAAAATGGCGTCCAAGCCGGTCCGCTTCTTCTAACCGCCGGGGCGGCCAGGCCGCCCCGCTGATTTCCGCCCGGGAAAGTCCCGGCGCTCCCGCGCCGGCCCCGGGGAGAAGCGACCCGCTCAGTAGAGCAGCCGGGCCCGGATGGTGCCCGGGACGTTCTGCAGCTCGTCGATGGCGATCTCGCTGGCCGCGGCATCGACGTCCATGACGCAATAGCCGATGTGCTCGTTGGTCTGCAGGTACTGCGCGGAGATGTTGATCCGGTGCTGGCTGAAGCGCTCGTTGATGTGCGCCAGCACGCCGGGCTCGTTCCGGTGGATGTGGAGCAGCCGGGATTTGCCGGTGCCGACGTGCTCGGGCAGCGTGACCTCCGGGAAATTGACGGCGGTCACCGTCGTGCCGTTGTTGGAATAGCGCACCAGCTTCTCCGCCACTTCCGTCCCGATGTTCGCCTGCGCCTCGATCGTCGAGCCGCCGATGTGGGGCGTGAGGATCACGTTGTCGAACTTGCGCAGCGGCGAGTGGAACTCCTCGTCATTTCCCTTGGGCTCGACCGGAAACACGTCGATCGCCGCGCCCGCCAGGTGCTGGCGCTCGAGGGCGTCGGCCAGGGCTTCGAGATCGACGACGGTGCCGCGCGCGGCGTTGATGAGGTGCGCGCCCTTTTTCATGGCCGCCAGCTGGCTCCGGCCGATGAGGTTCCTGGTCTGGGGCGTCTCGGGGACATGCAGCGTGACCACGTCGCTCTCGGCCAGCAGCGTCGTCAGCCGCGGCACCGGCCGGGCGTTGCCGAGCGGCAGCTTGCTGGCGATGTCGTGGTAGAGCACGCGCATGCCGATGTGCTCCGCCAGGATGCCGAGCTGCGTTCCGATGTGGCCGTAACCGACGATGCCGAGCGTCTTGCCGCGGACCTCGACGCTGCCTTCGGCGCTCTTGGTCCAGCCGCCGCGGTGGACGAGCGCGTTCTTTCCCGGGATGCCCCGCAGCAGCATGATCACCTCGCCGAGCACGAGCTCGGCGACGCTCCGGGTGTTGGAGTAGGGGGCGTTGAAGACGGGGACGCCCTTCCGCGCCGCGGCGACGAGGTCGACCTGGTTGGTGCCGATGCAGAAACAGCCGATGGCGGTCAGCTTCGGCGCCGCTTCGATGATCTCCGCCGTGATCTCGGTCCGCGAACGGATCCCGAGGAAATGCACGTCCTTCAACGCCGCCTTGAGCGCGTCGCCGGCCAGCGATTTCGGCAGGCTGCGCACGGAGGTGTAGCCGTCCTGCGCCAGCACCTCGCCGGCGTTGGCGTGGATGCCCTCGAGGAAGAGGAACTTGATGCGGCGTTTGTCGAAGGAGAGCTTTTGCATGGACCGCGCGCATCTTTGGTCAAATTCACGGCTGGGCAAGGCCGGGGTGCGCCGGACCCGTCAATCAGTGGCCTTCCGCACGCTTGCCCGGACGCTTCCTAATGGCCCGCCGGGTGCCCGTAATCCGGCCCAGGTGACGCTCAGGCCGGCAGTTGCGGGCGCGTGGGCTCGGGCCAGTCGACGTGGAAGAACTTGCCGCGCGGCTGGTCAACCCGCTCGTAGGTGTGGGCGCCGAAGTAGTCGCGCTGCGCCTGCAGCAGGTTGGCCGGCAACCGGGCCGAACGGTAGCTGTCGTAATAGGCCAGGGCCGAGGCAAAGGTCGGCGCCGGCACCCCGCACTCGGCGGCCAGCGACACGACCTTGCGCCAGTTCGCCTGCGCCTTCTGCACGGTTTTGTTGAAGTAGGGATCGAGCAGCAGGTTCGCCAGGTCGGGCTTGCGCGCGTACGCCTCGGTGATCTTCTGCAGGAAGGCCGCCCGGATGATGCAGCCGCCGCGAAAGATCTGGGCGATCTCGCCGAAGTTCAGCTTCCAGCCGAATTCGGCCTGCGCGGTGCGCATGAGCTGGAAGCCCTGCGCGTACGAGCAGATCTTGGAACAGTAGAGCGCATCGTGGATGGCCTGCACCAGCGCCTTCTTCCCGCCACGGTACTTCTTGGCCGGGCCTTTCAGGATCTTCGCCGCCGCCACCCGCTCGTCCTTGATGGCGCTGATGCAGCGCGCGAACACGGCCTCGGCGATCGTCGGCGCCGGCACGCCCATGTCGAGCGCGTTGGTCGAGGTCCACTTGCCGGTGCCTTTCTGCCCGGCGGTATCGAGCACCACGTCGACAAAAGCCTTCCGTTTGGTGGCCGGGTCCTTCTGCTTCAGAATGTCGGCGGTGATCTCGATCAGGAAGCTGTCGAGCGCCCCCTGGTTCCACCCGGAGAAAATCTCTCCCATCTCGGCGGGCTTGAGCCCGAGCAGGCCCTGCATCAGCGCGTAGGCTTCGCAGATCATCTGCATATCCCCGTACTCGATGCCGTTGTGGACCATTTTGACGTAATGGCCGGCGCCGTTCTCGCCGATGTAGGTCGTGCACGGCACGCCGCCCACCACGGGCTTGCCGGGCGCCGCGCCCGTGAGTGGCCGGCCGGTCTTGGCATCCACTTTCGCCGCGACCGCCTCCCAGATCGGCTTCAGCTCGAGCCAGGCGTTGAACTCGCCGCCGGGCATCAACGACGGGCCGAAACGCGCACCCTCCTCGCCGCCGGAGACGCCCGAGCCGATGAACCGGAGCCCCTTCTCGCGCAGCGTTTTCTCGCGCCGGATCGTGTCGGTCCAGAGGGCGTTGCCGCCATCGATGATGATGTCGCCCGCCTCGAGCAGCGGCACCAGGCCGTCGATCACGGCGTCGGTCGCCTTGCCCGCCTGCACGAGGATGATCATCTTCCGCGGCTTTGCCAGCGAGGCGACGAACTCCGGCAGTGTCTTGGCGCCGACCAGGCCGCCGGGCGTCGCCGGGTTCTCGGCCACAAACTTGTCGGTTTTTTCGACCGTGCGGTTGTAGACGGAAATCTGGAAGCCGTGATCGGCGATGTTCAGCGCAAGATTCTGACCCATCACGGCCAAGCCGATGAGTCCGATGTCAGAGTGGGCTTTGGGCATACGGCGCGACCCTAGGCGCGCGGGGCCAAAGACCAATCCTTTTCTCGTCAGGGAGCGCCCTTCGGGCCCTTCTGCTGCTTGGCGTCGTAAGCGCCGGCGCTCGGGAAGAACGGCGCCACCTTTTCCACGATCGGCGTCAAAAACCTCGGCTCGTTGCGGTTGTAAACCCAGGAGAAGAACATGACCGTGCACACCACGAACACGATCACGCCGGCGATGATCTTGTTCATCCTCATCACCCGGCGCATCACGAGGATGGCGATGACGAAAACCGCGACGGCCACGCCGATCTTCAGCCAGACGTCGGGCTTGAGCGTCTGCAGTTTCTCGAGCGCGGTGACGGCGAACAGGAGCATGGCTAACGGGTTAGCCGGAAAAGGCGTCGAGACGAGTCTTTTTGGGGCCAACCGGGCCTTTCACCCGCCTTTGACTGGTCAGTATCGGCCCGCGATGCCGAGGTAGTCGAGCAGCCAGGCCTCCTTCCAGATGCGGAAGCGGCCCTCGGGCGTGATCTTGCCGAATTCCTCGCGGTCGGCGTGCGGCAGCAGGTAGCCGAGCTCGGTGTTGATCATTTCCATCTGCTGCTGCTGCTGGTTGATGTCGTCGATCGGGTTACCCTCCCAGGCCACCGGTTGTTCGCCCGACTGCCGGAGCCGCTCCTGGTGCCGGGCCACGATCCGGGCCAGGCCACGCCGCCAGGGACTGCGCTCGACATGCCAGCTTTCCGGGTAGAATCCGCCGAAGGGGATGTAGAGATTGTCCGTCACATAGCGCCGGCCGGCCGCGGTCTGAGTCGCCAGGCTGAAACACACCGTGATCGCGCCGTTCTCCTGCGGGACAAACAGCACGTGCAGCCGGAGCGTGGCGTCGTGGTTGTGATAAACCGACGTCCGGAGCCAGATCCCCCCGCCGAGCTCGGCCTTGAGCGCCTGGACGTGGCTGAAGCGCTGGTCACGCAGCCAGTCCCGCACCTTGAGCAGCCGCTTCTGCGTGGGCCACTCGTCTCCGCTGCTGTTGACGACATAACGCGGGAAGAGCGGCATGGGACTGAGGCTGATCGCGCTCACCTTCAGCCAATTGAAGCCGGACTCGATGAGGAACCAGATCAGGAACACCGCCGCCGCCACGGTCCAGAAGGGGCGGTCGACGAGCAGGAACATCGCGTTCGTCTGCGCCGTGAAGAGCGCGAAGAGGATCCACCGCAGCCAGCGGATCGGGATCGCCAGCACCGGCGAGGCCACCCGCAGATTGATGTAGAACAGCAGCAGCAGCAGGACGACCGACGAGAAAAGAAAGAGCGAAAGGGACTCCGGCATCGGAGGGGAGGGCGCGCCGCAGACCCGCGGCCGATCAGCTCAGGCGCACCGGCATGATCACGCACACGAAGCTCTCCAGCGTCTTGAAGACCCCGGGGCTCACCTCGTCCTTCAGCTCGAAGAACACCTCGTCCTTGGTCAGGGCGCGCAGGGGATCCATGACAAATTGCGGATTGAATGCGACCTGCAGCTCCGGGCCGCTGTACGAGATCGCCATCGATTCGTGCGATTCGCCGAAATCGGGCGAGGAGGCCATGATCTCGAGCAGGTTGGCGGAGAGCTTGATTTTGACGGAATTCGACTTTTCCGAAGTGACCAGCGCCGCGCGGTGCACGCACTGCAGGAAGAGCTCACGCTCGAGCTTGATCCGCTGGTGGGTCTCCTTGGGAATCACCTGTTGGTAATTCGGGTAGTTTCCTTCCACCACTTTCGAAAAGAGGAAAATGCTGTCCGTGAGCCCGCTCGAGTCCTTGCCGGTCTCGATCTGGAAGGCGGCCCGGCGTTCGTTGAACGAAAGCTTCAGCTTCTCACCTTTGCCCAGGAGACGGAGCAGCTCAGCCACCGTCTTGGCGGGCAGGATGATCGCACCTGCACTGTTGGCGGGCACGTTCATTTCCTTGCTGACGAGCGCCAGACGGCGCCCGTCCGTCGCCACCAGCGAGAGTTTGCCGTCCTTGAAGTTGAAATAGACGCCGTTGAGGATGTAGCGGGTCTCGTCGCTCGACTGCGCGTACGACACGTTGCCCAGCATCGTCGCAAGCTCCGCCTGCTCGAAGGTGAAGGTCTTGTCGTCATTCGAATCCGGCAGTTTCGGGAATTCCTCCGCACCAATGCCCATGATCCGGAAATTCGAGCCGCCCGAGGAAATCTTGACCTGGTGGCTGGTCGTGGAGTCGAACGAGACATCGACGTTGGGCAGCTCGCGTACGATGGTGGCCAGACGCTTCACAGGCAACGTGACCGCGCCTCCATCCTTGACCTCGGCCTTGATCTTGCAACGGATGCCGAGATCGAGATTCGTCGTGGTCAGGGAAATATGATCTTTTTCCGCCTCGATCAGCACATTGCTCAGGATCGGCATGGCCGCCTTTGAGCCCACCACGTTGAGGACCTGAGCCAGGCCGTTGCTGAAATGGTCGCGGTTGATCTTAAATTTCATCGGCGGGGGGCGAGATTGGTGCTTTTAACTAACAAAGGATGATTAGAGAGGGATTCAATAAGGAAAGTATCCGTATTATTATGGTCCGCGATTATGGCAGCAACCGCCCGCCGATCGAGGGAAATGCCGGCGGCCGGACGCTGTGAGCCGGACCCGAATAACCGCGAACAACCGGCGTCTTGTTCACAGGAAAAAGTTATTCGGAAGTTTCCTGCTTCATTTTCACAACCTTTCGGCGCAGCGCACGCATCTGCGCGTGGCGCATCGCGCGCTGGTAGTGAGCGAACAGGCCGTAGGCAATGTACGCGAGGAAAAGGAAGAAGAACGAGACTTCCCGCCAACGCCAGACGGCCGCCACCACGATCAGGATGCCGACAAATGACCGAAAGCGGGTCTTCATCTCCCAATTGACCTGCTTGAAGCTTGGATAACGAATGGTGCTCACCATCAGGAATGACACGAGCACCAGGATCAACGGCAACGCCAGGGTCAGCTGCCGCAATTCTCTAGCGTTCGCCGCCATGTTGAGCAAGAGCAGCACCAGCGTCGCCACCGTACCCGCCGCCGCTGGAATCGGCAGCCCGACGAAATCCTTGCTGGATTCCGAGTCCGCCCGATGTAGCAGCGGGTTGGTGATGACGTTGAACCGAGCCAGCCGAACCGCACCGCACAGCAGGTAAATGAACGCGATGAACCAGCCGAACTCCCGGAACCATTGGTATTCCTCCCGCGGTGCCAGGATCAGGAAGAAAACCATCAGCGCCGGCGCCATGCCAAACGACACCACATCGGCCAGCGAGTCGAACTCCGCGCCGAACAAGGAAGTGCGCCCTCCCAGGCGAGCTAGCCGGCCGTCCAACGAGTCGAAAATGACGGCCGCCAGGATGAACCACACCGCTTGCGTGTAAAGGGCCGTGGCCGATTGGTCGGGGTGGATCAGGGCGTATTCGCCCGAATCGGTAAGCAGCCGGGCCTGGATGCACTTGATGACCGCGACGAAGCCGCAGAACAGGTTTCCCGCAGTCATCAGGTTCGGCAGGAAATAAATCCGGCTCGCCTGGGTGACGTTATAGGGGTTGTCGCGCTTCTCGAGGTCCGACATGGGACGACGTTATTTCGTGAGCGTCTCGAGGTATTTCCAGAACTTGGAATCCTGCTCGATCAGCTGCTGTTCGGAAATCGGCAGCTTCATCCGGAACAACCAGTCCTCCAACGAGGCCTTGTGGAGAATGTAATGGGTGTGCAGCGTCTCGCCCTTCACCTCGAAATAGAACCGGAACTCGCCTGCCCGCAGCCGGTAGAGATCCTTGCCGTTCCGGTGAAATCGGCCGAGCGGTTCGCGCGGATGTGCCAGGTCCGCCGGCCGGATCTTGCTGATCGGCTCGATCGCTTCCAACTGGGCCAGTTTGTCGAGCTTGTTGAGCTCGCGCATGCTTTGCTCGGAAAAGGTGACCTGATACATGGGCGGGAAGGGAGTCGTAACCGTGTAGGGTGTTCTGCGTCTTGTCTAGACTGCGTCACCCTAAACCACTCCTACTATGAATAAAGCCTACCTGTCGCTCTCTATTTTAACGGCCGCGCTCCTCTCGGTTCCCGCTGTGGCAGAAGATGAAATGAAGGACGGCACCGACGCCGGCCAGCAGCCTGCCAAGATGGAAAAACGACACCAGGAGCTGGTCCGTCGCTTCGACAAGGACGGCGACGGCAAGCTCAGCGAGGACGAAAAAGCCGCCGCCCGCGCCGAAATGCGCACGGAGAATGGACCGCGCAAGGAGAACCGTAAAAAGCTCCTCAAGCGCTTCGACAAGGATGGTGACGGCAAGCTCAGCGAGGACGAAAAAGCCGAAGCCAAGAAGGCGGCCGACAAGTTCAACGAAAACCGGGCCGAGTTGATCAAGCGCTTCGACAAGGATGGCGACGGCGTCCTCAATGACGAGGAGCGAGCCGCGGCCAAGAAAGCCGGCGAGGAACGGATGAAGAAGCGCAAGAAAGACCAATAACGAGATCCGGGTAAGAGGCTGGTCGACGGACCACCTTTCCGTCGGCTGGCGGAGGTGGTCGCGCTCTATGACGGACTTGCCGGCCGGGAAGGCCGCGGGGGGCCTGCATCTGGGTTGCCCAGGCCGATGCCTGCGCTAGAACGGCGCGAAACCAGCCTCCTTCATGCCCGTTACCTTGTCAGACATCCGTGCCGCCCGTCGGCGCATCGCCGGCGGAGTCGTTGTCACGCCGTGCCCGGAATCGATCCCGTTGTCGGAAATCACGGGTGCCCGGATCTTCTGCAAGCTCGACAACCTGCAGCGCACCGGGTCGTTCAAGGAAAGGGGGGCGCGCAACGCCCTGCTGCGTCTTTCACCCGGGCAGAGAAAGCGGGGCGTGGTCGCGGCCTCGGCCGGCAACCACGCCCTCGGCCTGGCCTACCACGGCCGGCTGCTGGGGATCCCGGTCAGCGTCGTGATGCCGGACTATGCGCCGCTGATCAAGGTCAGCACGTGCCGCCGCCTCGGCGCGCGGGTGCTCATCCGCGGAAGCGATTTCGGCGAGGCCCGCGCGGCGGCGGATGCTTTGGCGGCCCAGGAGGGGCTGACCTACATCCATGGCTTTGACGCGCCCGACATCATCGCCGGGCAGGGCACCATCGCGCTGGAGATTCTCGAGCAGGTGCCCGACGTCGAGGCGATCGTCTGCCCGGTGGGAGGCGGCGGACTCCTCGCCGGCGTGGCGCTGGCGGTCAAGGCGCTGCGGCCCAAGGTGAAGGTCTACGGCGTCGAGAGCACCGTCACCGCCAACTTCAGCGCCGCCCTGCGCGCGGGCCGGCCGGTGCGCGTACCGCGGAAACCGACGCTGGCCGACGGCTTGGCCACGCGGATCGTCGGCGCCAATGCGTTCGAGCTGGCCCGTCGGCGCATCGCCGGCGTCGTGCGCGTGAGGGAGGAATGGATCGCGCTCGCGATCCTGCGCATGGTCGAACTCGAGAAGGCGGTGGTCGAGGGCGCCGCCGCCGCGCCGCTCGCCGCCATGATGGCCGGCCTCCTGCCGGAACTCCGCGGCCGCCGCGTCGTGCTGGTCACCTGCGGCGGCAACATCGACCCGACGATCCTCAGCCGCGTGATCGAGAAGGGCCTGGTGCACGACGGGCGCATGACCCGGTTCACCGTGGAGATCAGCGACCGCCCGGGCGGACTCGCCGCCCTGGCTCGCGTCATCGCGGAATCAGGCGCAAGCTTCAAGGACATCGAACACGACCGCGCCTTCAGCGGCCCCGATGTCTCCGCGGTCAACGCGGTCTGCACGGTCGAGACCCGAGACCACGCGCACGTCCGCCAGCTCCACCGCGCCCTGAAGCAGGCAGGCTTCCCACGGGTGAAGCGCTGACGGCAATGCACGCCCCGGCCGGGACACTCACGCCTTCCGCCCAAACTGCGGATCCACCTTGATCAGTCCGGTGGCCACGAACGACGGGATCGTGGCCACGCACACCCAGACGAAGAACGGCACGTAGCCGAGCTGGTCCTGGATCCAGCCGGCCGCCATGCCGGGCAGCATCATGCCAAGCGCCATGAACCCCGTGCAGATCGCGTAGTGCGCCGTCTGATTCTCCCCCTCGGCCACCATCATCATATACAGCAGGTAGGCCGTGAAGCCGAAGCCATAGCCGAATTGCTCGAGAGCCAGCGCCCCGCCGATCACGTACAAGTTTCCGGGCTGCGCCAGGCCGAGGAAAATGAAGACCAGATTCGGCACGTGCATGCAGAAAACCATCGGCCACCGCAGGCGTCCAAGCCCGAAGCGGGAGATCACCAGGCCGCCGATCAGGCCGCCGACGGTGAGGGCGATCACGCCGATCGTGCCGTAGAGGATGCCCACCTGCTGCGTGGTCAGCCCGAGGCCGCCGACCTCCCGGGCATCGAGCAGGAAGGGAGTTACCAGTTTCAGCAGCTGCGCCTCCGCGAAGCGGTACAGCAGGAGGAAGCCGAGGATGGTCCCGATCTCCTTCTTCCGAAAGAAGGAGGCGAAGACGGCGAGGAACTCCCGGAACAGCGGCGTCTCCCGGTGCCCGGCTCGGTCCGCCGCGGGCCGCGGCAGGACCAGCGCGTGAAAGCCGCCGAGCAGCACAAAAAAGCCCGCCAGCAGCCAGAAAACGTAGGCCCAGGCCTGGGTGACGCTGCCGGTCTTCGCCTGCAGCGCGCCGGCGAGGTAGACCAGCCCGCCCTGGCCAGCGATCATCGCGAGCCGGTAACAGGTGCTGCGCACCCCGACGAAGGCCGCCTGCTGGTGCGGCGGCAGCGCCAGCAGGTAGAATCCGTCGGCGGCAATGTCGTGTGTCGCCGAGCTGAACGCCATCAGCCAGAACACCGCGAGCGTCGCCTGGAAATAGGCGGGCCCCGGCACGGTCAGCGCGACCGAGGCCAGCGCGGCGCCGATGACCAGCTGCAGGGTCACGATCCAGCCGCGCTTGGTCCGGAACAGGTCGACCAGCGGCGACCACAGCGGCTTGATCACCCACGGCAGGTAGAGCCAGCTGGTGTAGAGGGCGATGTCGGTGTTCGAGACCTGCAGATTCTTGTACATGACCACCGACAGGGTCATCACGACCACGTAGGGGATTCCCTGGCCAAAATAGAGCGTCGGGATCCAGCGCCACGCGCGCGCGGCGCGGGCGGGGGTTGCGTCGGGTGTCATGCTTGGAGCCGGACAGTGGCCCCCGGGCCGCGGCGGCGCAAGGAGCCAGATGCCGCCCGGCCGGCGCGGCGGCGCCCGCGGCGGGATCAGCGGCGCGGCACCGGACGCGCGTGGTACTCGTCGGCGCCGATGTCGACGTTGGGCGTGTACCGCGGCTCGCCGTCGATGTCGTCGGGGGCGAAGTCGGGATACACGCCGTTGTTCACGGCCCGCGATTCCGGGGAGAGGTGGAAGGTCTGGACGAGCTCGAGCGGCGCGGCGGCGGCCTCGGGCGCCAGGCCCCACACGCGGACCGTGCCCGCGCCGTTCGCCTTCACCATCGTCCAGAAA
>JAEUGX010000069.1 GCA_016795545.1 Opitutaceae bacterium | reverse complement strand
CAAGCGCAAGGTCGGCGCCGAGATGGTCGACTACGACTGGGGCGTCGAGGACGTGCCCATGGACTTCGACTCGCTGGCCATGATCGGCACCATGGGCGGCTCGGGCGGCGTGATCGTGATGGACGACACCGTCAACATGGTCGAGGCGCTGGCCAACATCAACGCGTTCTACTCGCACGAGAGCTGCGGCCAGTGCACGCCCTGCCGCGAGGGCTCGCTCTGGATGAAGAAGATCACCACGCGCATGGTGCACGGCACCGCCCGGGCCGAGGACGCCGCCCTGCTCAAGGGCGTGGCCGACCAGATTCCCGGCCGCACCATCTGCGCCTTCGGCGAGGCCTGCTCCTGGCCGACGCAGAGCTTCCTCGCCAAGTTCGGCGACGAATTCAAAAACTACCCCGCGGACAAGCAGGCCGCGAGGCCCGAGGCCGCCCTGCCGCTGGTCTGATTTTCGCCCGCGAACGACGCCCATGCACCCCAAGCAAAGACCAGCCTTGCCCGATTCGCGTCCCGGCGCGTGATTCGCGGACCCAATCCGTATTTTCGATGATTTCCGCTCCCAAACCCGACCTTGTGACCGTCAACATCGACGGCCGGGACCTCGCCGTGCCGAAGGGCACGAACGTGATCGAGGCCGCCCGCCAGCTGGGCATCGAGGTGCCGCACTACTGCTACCACCCGAAGCTTTCCGTCGTGGGCAACTGCCGCATGTGCCTTGTCGAGATGGGGCTCCCGGCCGTGGACCCGGCCACCAAGCAGCCGATCATCGACGCGGCCACGGGCAAGCAGAAGGTCAACTGGATGCCGCGCCCGCAGATCGGCTGCGCCACCAACGCCATGCCGGGCCTGCACATCCGCACCAACTCGCCGCTGGCCCGCGAGAGCCGCGAGGGTGTCACCGAGTTCCTCCTCATCAACCACCCGCTCGACTGCCCGATCTGCGACCAGGCCGGCGAGTGCAAGCTCCAGGAGTTCTCGACCGCGTACGGCCGCGGCTATTCCCGCTTCATCGAGCAGAAGAACGTCAAGCCGAAGCGCACCGTGCTCGGCCCCCGGGTGACGCTCGACGACGAGCGCTGCATCCTCTGCTCCCGCTGCGTGCGTTTCTGCAAGGAGGTGGCCAAGGACGACGTGCTCGGCTTCGTCGACCGCGGCAGCTACAGCACGCTCACCTGCTACCCGGGCCGCCAGCTGGAGAACAACTACTCGCTCAACACGGTCGACATCTGCCCCGTGGGCGCGCTCACCAGCACCGACTTCCGCTTCCGGATGCGCGTGTGGTTCCTGAAGGCCACGCCGGGCATCGACCCGGAGTCCTCCGTCGGCGTCAACACCGAGGTGTGGAGCCGCGAGGGCGTCATCTACCGCATCACCCCGCGCCGCAACGACGAGGTGAACGACACCTGGATGGCCGACTCCGGCCGCCTGCTCTACAAGCAGGTCCGCGCCGAGGACCGCCTCCTGGCCCCCGCCATCGGCGGCGGCGCCACCGCGCCCGAGATGGCGCTGAAGGCGGCCGCCGACCTCCTCCGGTCCGGCGCGGCCTACGTCGTCGGTTCGGGCCGCAGCACCGTCGAGGAGCAGTTCCTCACGCGCCGCCTGGCCGCCGCGCTCCGGGCCCCCGTCGCCCTGGTCAGCCGCACCGGCGCGGGCGACCGGCTCCTGGTCTCCGCCGACCGCAATCCCAACGTGCGGGGCGCGCTGGTCACCGGCCTCGTCTCCGCGCTGCCCGCGGCCCGGCTGGACGGCCTCGCGGCCGATATCGACGCCGGCCGGGTGCGGACCGTCCTCGCCGTCGGCGAGGACCTCGCCGACGCCGGCCTCACGCCCGCGCAGCTGGCCAAGGTGGCCGTCGTCTACCTCGGCACGCACCGCAACGCGACCAGCGCGGCCGCGCGCGTGGTGATCCCGACCCTGACCGTGTTCGAGAAGGCCGGCACCTTCGTGAACCAGCAGTTCCGGATCCAGAAGTTCGCCCGGGCCGTTCCCGGCCCGCAGGGCGTCGCCGACGACCTCGTCACGCTGGCCGCGCTCGCGACGGCGCTGGGTGGCGCGGTCGTGCCGGCGGATCTCAACGCCCTCTGGCAGGTCATCGCCGCCGAGGTGAAGCCGCTCGCGCTCGTCACCCACGCCAACCTCCCTTCCACCGGCCTCCTGCTCGACGCCACGCCTTGGGCCGCGCTGCCCTTCGTCGAGGGCGAGACGCTCCATTTCAAACCCGCCGCGCCCGCGGCCGCCACCGCCTGACCCGGATGATCGAACTCTGGTCCAATCTCCCCCCGCTGCTGCAGATGGCCGTCAAGGGCTTCGCGGTGATCGCCGTCATGTTCCCGATCGGCGGCGCCTGTTCGCTGGTCGAGCGCAAGATCTCGGCCTGGATGCAGGGCCGACCCGGCCCGAACCGCGCGATGCCATTCTGGTTTGCCTGGGTCCCGGTGCTCGGCCCGTTCCTGCAGCGGCTCGGGGTGTTCCACCTGATGGCCGACGGCGGCAAAATGTTCCTCAAGGAGGACTCGCTGCCGGGCCACGTGAACAAGTTCTACTTCCTGCTCGCCCCGGTCGTGGCGATGATCCCCGCCCTGACGACCGTGACGGTCGTGCCGTTCGGCGCCTACCTGACCGACGCCGGCCGGCTCGCGCCGCTCGTGCTGGCCAACCTCGACGTCGGCATCCTGGCCGTGTTCGCCGTCTCCTCGCTGGGTGTCTATTCGCTCATCCTCGCCGGCTGGGCGTCGAACTCGAAGTATCCCTTCCTCGGCGGCGTGCGCGCCTCAGCGCAGCTCATCTCCTACGAGCTGTCGATGACCCTGTCGGTGCTGCCGGTCTTCCTCTGGGTCAACGCCCCGGGCGGCAGCGGCACGCTGAGCCTCTTCGATGTCGTGCAGGCCCAGTCGGGCCCGTGGCTTTCGTGGAGCGGGGCGTGGTTCATCTTCTACATGCCGGTGTCGGCGATCGTTTTCCTCGTGTCCCTCTTCGCCGAGACCAACCGGCTGCCGTTCGACATGGCCGAGGGCGAGGCCGACCTCGTCGGCGGCTTCCACACGGAATACGGCTCGATGAAGTGGGGCCTGTTCTTCGTGGCGGAGTACTCACACATGCTGGTCGGCTCGGGCGTGTTCGTCCTGCTGTTCCTCGGCGGCTGGAACCCGCTGCCGTGGGTGCCGCTGGCCGACGTCGCCGCCTGGCTGCACCTGGCGGGCCAGCCGGTCCTGCTCGGCCTGCTCTCGATCGCGATCTTCCTGGGCAAGACGCTGTTCTTCATTTTCGTATTCATGTGGGTGCGCTGGACGGTCCCGCGCTTCCGCTACGACCAGGTGATGAAGCTCGGCTGGCAGAAGCTGCTGCCGCTCGCCATCGGCAACCTCATCTTCTATGCCGCCCTGATCGCGATCATCCAGCTGAACCTCGGCTGGCCCGCCTACGCGGGCCTGGCCGCCGGCGCCGCCGCGGCGCTGGTCGTGGCCTTCACCTTCCCGCGCAAGTCCGCCGCCTTCTGATCCCCTTCCGATGCCCTACGTTGTCGAACGCAAGCCCCTCACGCTCTCCGAGCGCCTTTACCTCCCGCAGATCCTGTCGGGGATGCGGGTGACGCTGAAGCACCTGTTCGCGCGCAACGTGACGATGGAGTACCCCGAGCAGCGGCCGGCCATCCCCGCGGGCTACCGCGGGGTGCCGACGCTGGTGAAGGACCCCCACGGCCGCGAGAAGTGCGTGTCCTGCCAGCTCTGCGAGTTCGTCTGCCCGCCGAAGGCCATCCGCATCACGCCGGGCGAGATCCCGGCCGACGCCCCCGCCGCGCATGTCGAGAAGGGGCCGAAGGAGTTCGAGATCGACATGCTCCGCTGCATCTACTGCGGCCTCTGCCAGGAGGTCTGCCCGGAGGAGGCCATCTTCCTCCAGAACCAGTACTCCATGACCGGCTACACCCGCGAAGAGATGGTCAACCGCAAAGCCCGGCTCTACGAGCTCGGCGGCACGCTGCCCGACAACCACTTCAAGTGGGACAAGAAGAAGGAGGCCGCGGAGCACGGCGGCGGGCACTGAGCCGGCCCCGCCACTCCGCCCGCCACCGTCCCCGCATCCTCCGGCCCGACTCCCGTCATGTTCCATCTCCTGTTCTACACCTTCACGTTCCTCACCCTGGCCAGCGCCCTGCTGGTCGTGGTGAGCCGCGACGCGGTCAACGCGGCCATGTTCCTGCTCCTGTCGCTGGTCGGCGTGGCCGGGCTGTTCGTGATGCTCGACGCCGCCCTGCTGGCCTTCGTGCTGCTGCTGGTGTATGCCGGCGCGGTGGTCGCCCTGTTCCTGTTCATCATCATGCTGCTCGACACCCGGCCGGGGGCGCAGAAGCCGTTCCAGAAGCTGACGATGGCGGCCGCCGGGCTCGGCGGCGCCCTGCTGCTGCTCGGCGTCGGCAGCCTGCACGCGCGCGCGCAGCTGCCGGCAGCGGAGGAGGGCCTCGCGGTCCCGTCGCTGAAGGCGTACGCCCAGCAGCTCTTCACCACCTACCTGCTGCCGGTGCAGGTCGTGGGCTTCATGCTGCTGATCGCGATGCTCGGGGTGATCGTGCTCAGCAAGCGGTTCGAAACGGCGGAGGGCGGCGCATGAACGTCGGACTCGACCATTACCTGATCATCAGCGCGCTGCTCTTCGCGCTCGGCTTCTTCGGCGTGCTGCTGCGCAAGAACACGCTGGTCGTCTACATGTGCCTCGAGCTGATGCTGATCGCCTCGACGCTGGCGCTGGTGGCGTTCTCGCGATTCAACGGCACGCTCGACGGCAGCGTCTTCGTCTTCTTCATCCTCACGATCGCCGCGGCCGAGGTGGCCGTCGGTCTCGCCATCATCGTCGCGCTCTTCCGCAAGCGCCACACCGTCCAGCTCGAGGAGCTGAACGCCCTGAAGCACTGATCATGCACGGCCTGCCCCAGTCCCGGCTCCAAGAGCGCAGGTCCTCCAGGCCGGCGGCCGCCCGCGCGAACCGCGAGGCGACCCTTTCCGGCCCGCAACCTTTGACCTCCCGAACCTAGGCCCCCGGCCTGCGCCTTTCCCGCCCGTCCTCCGCCGATGTCCCCCGTCCAAACCGCCACCCTCATCCTTCTCCTGCCGCTGCTCTCGGCGGCGTTGATCGCGCTGTGCCTGCGCCGGCAGGGGGCGCTGGCGTCGTGGATCTCCACCGGCGCGGCCGGCGCGATCGCGGGGCTTTCGCTGTCGCTGATCTTCGGCGGCGCGCGCGACTTCCCGGCCTCCTGGGAGTGGCTGAGCCTCGGCGGGTTCACGGTGTCCCTCGGGTTCAAGTTCGACGACTTGGCCGCGCTGATGCTGTTCGTGGTCAGCTTCGTCGGCTTCCTGATCCACCTGTTCTCGCTGGGCTACATGCGCGACGACGCGGCCAAGGCCCGGTTCTTCGGCGGGCTGTCGATCTTCATGTTCTCGATGCTGGGCATCGTGCTCGCGGACAACTTGTTCATGATTTTCATCTTCTGGGAGCTGGTGGGCTTCAGCTCCTGGCTGTTGATCAACCACTACCACGAGAAGCAGTCGGCGGCCGACGCGTCGAAGAAGGCCTTTATCGTCAACCGGGTCGGCGACTTCGGCTTCCTGCTCGGCATCATCTGGTGCCAGCACACCTTCGGCACGACCAGCCTCGACGCGCTGGCGGCGCAGGCCGGGGCCGGCGCCGCCTGGAGCCACGGGATCCCGCTGCTCCTGTTCTGCGGCGCGGTCGGCAAGTCGGCCCAGATGCCGCTGCAGGTGTGGCTGCCGGACGCGATGGAGGGCCCGACCCCGGTGTCGGCGCTGATCCACGCGGCCACCATGGTGGCCGCGGGCATCTACATGCTGTGCCGGATCGAGTTCCTGATGGTCGCCGAGGCGCTCCACGTGATCCTGTGGATCGGCACCGTCACCGCGCTCTACGCCGCGCTTTGCGCCATCGTCCAGCGCGACATCAAGAAGGTGCTGGCCTACTCGACGCTGTCGCAGCTCGGCTACAT
This sequence comes from Opitutaceae bacterium, assembly GCA_016795545.1. GTDB lineage: Bacteria > Verrucomicrobiota > Verrucomicrobiia > Opitutales > Opitutaceae > Lacunisphaera. The sequence goes on along the minus strand of JAEUGX010000069.1, from coordinate 25,267 downwards.
GGTGGCGGCATTCGGGCTCGGCTCGCTCACGGTCAGGCACGACATAGGCGGGACGGTGCACGAGATGGCGTTCGCCGCCGGGGTCGGCGCCGCGATGTTCCACCTGACCACCCATGCCTTCTTCAAGGCGCTCATGTTCCTCGGCTCGGGCTCGGTCATCCACGGCTGCCACCACGAGCAGGACATCTTCCGGATGGGCGGGCTCGCGAAGAAGATGCCGGTGACCTTCGCCACGTTCACGATCGGGGTGGCGGCCATCATCGGCATGCCGGGCCTCGCGGGCTTCTTCTCGAAGGATTCCATCCTCTACCTGGCGATGGAGAAAAACACCCCGGTGTTTGCGCTCCTGGCGCTCACGACAGTGCTGACGTCGTTCTACATGGTGCGCATGTGGAAGATCGTGTTCTTCGGCCAGACCCGCTCGGACCACGCCGCGCACGCCCACGAGAGCGGCTGGGTCATGACGCTGCCGCTGGTCGTGCTCGCGATCCTGTCGGTGGCGGGCGGCTGGCCGGGGGTGTTCGGCCGGCTGGCCGGCGCGGTTGCCGCGCTCGTGCCGCAGGCGCACGGTTCCGCGCACACCACGATTCTCCTGGTCAGCCTGGCGGTGATGATCGTCGGCGGGGGGGCGGCCTGGTTCTTTTACCCGGCCGCGGGCACGGACGCGCTGGAGCAGAAGGCGCGCGGCGCGTTCGCCGGGCTCGCCTGGCTCAAGGAGTCGTTCGACCGGCTGTACGACTATTATGTGGCGAAGGTCCAGCAGCGGCTGGCCATGCTGCTGAACTTCCTCGAGCAGATCTTCTTGGCCGGCTTCATCATCCGCGGCCTGGCCGGGTTCGTCGGCCTGGTCGGCCACAGCGCCCGGGCGCTCTACACCGGGAGCGTGCACACCTACGTCTACTGGTTCCTGATCGGCGCGGCGGTGCTGTGGGCCTTCGCCGCCGGGTTCCTTTAACCGCGAAGCCAACGCCCATGGACGCGAACCACCCTCAGTCACTGCCCCCTCGCCTCCGGGAGGATGCGCCGACGCCGGCGTCGCGTTTCCCCTCGGCCCGCCGCGGCCTCACGCCCTTCGCGTCCCTGCTTCGCGTTCACTCGCGCTTCCCCTCGTCAGTACATGCCTGATTCCAACGCCCAACTTCTGCAGCTCGCCATCGCCACGCCGCTCGTGGCGGCGCTGTTCATCGCGCTCGGGCTGCCCAAGCGGTTTTCCACCAAGCTGGCCGGCGTGGCCTTCGCCGTCCCGGCGCTGATCGCGCTGTGGCTGTGGCGCGAGTTCCCGGCCGGGGCCGGGGCGGACTACGCGTTCCGCAGCGATTGCGACACCGGCCTCGCGGCGTTCGGGATCAGCCTGAAGCTCGGGCTCAACGGCATCTCGCTGCCGCTGTTCGTGCTGGCGGGGATCGTCGGGCTGGCCGCGGGCCTCTACGCGCTGCGCTCGGGCGCGGAGCGGCTCAAGCTCTACCTGCTGCTGCTGCTGGTGATGCACGGCGGCCTGCTGGGCGTGTTCGCGTCGGTCGACATCTTCTTCTTCTACTTTTTCCACGAGCTGGCGCTGATCCCGACGTTCATCATGATCGGCATCTGGGGCGGGCGCGACCGCAACTACGCGGCGATGAAGCTGACGATCTACCTGACGGCCGGCGCGATGCTGTCCCTGCTCGGCCTGATCGCCCTCTACGTGAAGAGCGGCGCCAACACCTTCGACCTGGTCGCGTTGCGCGAGGCGCTGGCGGCGGATCCGCTGCGGGTGACGACGCAGAAGTACATCTTCGGGCTGCTGCTCTTCGGCTTCGGCATCCTGGTCTCGCTCTGGCCGCTGCACACCTGGGCGCCGCTCGGCTACGGGGCCGCCCCCAGCTCGGCGGCGATGCTGCACGCCGGCGTGCTGAAGAAGTTCGGCCTCTACGGCCTGATCCAGATCGCGCTGCCGCTGCTCCCGGCCGGCGCCGCGGAGTGGGCGTGGCCCCTGGCCGTCCTCGCCGGCGTCGGCAACGTCCTGGTGGTCGGCTTCATCACCCTGGCGCAGCGCGACCTCAAGCAGATGCTGGGCTACAGCTCGGTCATGCACATGGGCTACTGCTTCCTCGGCATCGCCAGCCTCTCGGCCGTCGGTGCGGGCGGGGTGGTGCTGCTGATGGTGGCGCACGGGCTCTCGGTGGCGCTGCTGTTCCTGCTGGCGACGAGCATCCACCACCGCACCCACACGTTCGACCTGGCGGACATGGGCGGCCTGGCCCGGCAGGCGCCGGTGCTCGCGGCCCTGTTCGTGGCGGCGACGATGGCCAGCATCGGGCTGCCCGGCTTCGCGAATTTCTGGGGCGAGCTGACGGTCTTTGTCGCCCTCTGGCAGTTCTCACCTGGCATCACCGCGGTGGCCGTGGCCGGCGTCGTCATCTCGGCGGTCTACGGCCTGCGGGCGGCCGCCCGGGTCTTCTTCGGGCCGCCGAGCGAGCAGTTCCAGCGGGTGGCCGCGCAGCACCCGCCAGCCGACATCGGCTGGGGCGAGCGCCTGCCCGCCCTGATCCTCCTCGCGGCGCTCCTGTTCCTCGGCCTGTGGCCGCGGGCGGTCACCGACGGGGTCAACCGCGCGCTCGGCCGCCCCGTGGCCGAGATGGTCCGCCGCTAAATATTCGTCCCCATGTCGAACACACTTCTGCAAGCGATCGCCGAGTCCAACCAATGGTGGGCCATTGGTCCGGAAATGATTCTCGGCTGTGCGGCGCTGGGCCTCCTGGTGCTGGAGATTTTCCTGCCCAAGGAGCAGCACCGGCACATCCCGGTCGTCTCGATCCTGGCCCAGATCGCGGTGCTGGTGGGCGTGGTGGTCAATTTCGACACCGTCTGGAAAGGCGAATACCTCTTCGGCGGGCTCATCCTGCTCAGCGACGTCGGGCAGATCGCCCGCGTGTTCTTCCTGCTGTCGTCGCTGCTGGTCAGCTTCCTCGCGCTGGTGTGCCTGCCGCGCACGCGGATGCCGCGGGTGGAGTTCCATCACCTGGTGCTGGTGGTGACGGCGGCCATGATGCTGCTGGCGCAGAGCAACCACTTCGTGATGTTCTTCGTCGCGCTCGAGACGGTGACGATCGGATTCTACATCCTCGTCAGCTACTTCCGCGACAGCCCCCTCTCGCTCGAGGCCGGCCTGAAGTACCTGGTGCTGGGGGCGCTCAGCTCGGCCATCATGCTCTTCGGCATCGTGCTGCTCTACGGCGCGGCGGGGAAGGTCACCCTCGACGGGGTCGTGCACACGGGCTTCGAATACCCGGTCATCGCCGACTTCCTGCGGCAGAATCCCGACAGTTTCCTGGGCCTGGCCGGCGCGCTGCTCGTGCTGGGCGGCGTGGCCTTCAAGATCGGCGCGTTCCCTTTCCAGGTCTGGATCCCCGACGTGTACCAGGGGGCGCCCACGCCGGTCACCGCCTTCCTGGCGGTGTCGTCCAAGGGCGCGGGTTTCGCCGTGCTGCTGGTGCTCGTGCTCGAGGTCTTCGCCCCGCTCGAGGGCGTGCTGGTCCCCGTGCTTTCGTTCCTCGCCGCGGCCACGATCCTCTGCGGCAACCTCTCGGCCCTGACGCAGCGCAACGCCAAGCGGCTGATGGGCATGTCGGGCGTGTCGCACGCCGGCTACCTCCTGCTCGGCGTGGTCGCCGCGTTCTCCGTGCCGTGGGCGGCGGATGCGGTTTGGTTCTACCTCTTCACCTACCTGCTGGCGTCGATGGCCGTGTTCGGGGTCATGGCGTACCTGGCGGGTGCGGACGATGCGGACCAGGAGCTCGACCACTACGACCGGTTGGCGCGCAACCGTCCGTTCCTGGGCGCGGTGCTGGCGATCGGCGTCGGCTCGCTCGCGGGCATCCCGCCGTTGGCCGGCTTCATGGGCAAGCTCCTGCTCTTCATCGCGGCCTTCCAGGCGCACCTCTACTGGCTGCTGGCGGTTGCGGTCGGGGGCGTGGTGGTCTCGATCTTCTACTACTTCGGCTGGATCAAGGCTGCGTTCTTCGAGACGTGGTCGCCGGCCGCCGGCGGCGAGGCTCCGGCCGGCCGTCCCGTGCCGCCCGCCCCGTCGTGGGCCGGCGCCGCCACCCTGGCGGCGCTGGCGCTGGCCACCGTGCTGCTCGGGTTCTACCAGGAGCCGCTGACGTCCTGGCTGATGAAGTGAGGCGGGGCGGCGGATCGGCGGCGGCAGATCGCCGGCCGGAAACCGCCGGTCGGGCGGAGACGGAGGAATTTTCTTCGCGTCAGCCGGCGAATCTGTTTCGTCTGGGCCGCACATGAAGGTCACTGGAATCGCCCTCGTGCCGCCGCCCGCGGCCGCCGCCCTGCCGAAGGTCACCCCCGAGCTGCTGGCCTCCGTCCTCGCCCGCTACTCGCGGAGCAACGAAGGCATCGCCCGCATCCTGGAGAAGGTCGACCTGGCGAACCCGGACGAGTCCATCGACCGCATCCTGAAATTCGTCGATTACGGCCATGCGTCGATCGGCGGCCTGACCGGCGGCCTGGCCATCGCGCTGGACGACGTTTCGATGTGGCTGGCATACAAGATTTTCGAGATCGCGCAAATGGCCGACGGCCAGGAATCGAGCACGCGGTACATCACCATGGCGGCGACCAATCTGCCGGCGGCGGCGGAGCTGGGTGTGCCGGAGGACCTGGCGGTGCGCTGGTCGGCCGTGCTGGCGAGGGCGTTTGCGGCCTACCATGCGGAATATGAGCGGCTGGACCGACTGGCGCAGGCCGAGCCGGGCCGGGTGCGGCTGCCGAAGGACGCGAAGCCCGCGGTCGTCAACCGGCTGCGCAAAAATTACGCCCTCGACCGGGCCCGCTACTTCATTCCGCTGGCCACGCGCACGAACCTCGGCCTGGTGCAGAGTTCGCGCATGTGGGCGGCGACGGTGAAGCAGCTCGACTCGCTGCCGATGCCCGAGGCGCGGGCGGCGGCGAAGCTGATCCGGGACGAGCTGCTCAAGCAGTCGCCCCGGCTGATGCGGCACAGTTTCGCGGAGAAATCGTTCGAGGAGCAGGCCCGCCAGGAGCTGGCGGCGAGCGTGCGGCTGGGCCGGGCCCGGCTCTCGACGCGGCCGATGGCCGACGAGGTGTGGGTGAAGGTCCACCGCGACGCGCCGCCCTGGCTGCCGGAAGAACAGCCCGTGGCCGAGGCGCTGCGGCACCGGGCGAACCGGTACGGGTATCAGGGCACGGCCACCCGCCGGATGCAGGTGGGCTTCGCCTGGAACAACCTGGCGATCGCCGAGCTGCGCGACCTCAACCGGCACCGCACCGGCCACCGCTACACCCCGCTGATCCAGGCCGGGTTTTACCTGCCCCCCGAGATCCGGCACGAGGACCACCAGGCGCTGCTCGACGAGCAGGCGGCGCTCACCCGCGAGCTGCTGGAGCGGGGGTCGCCGGCCTACGTGTACTCTCTGCTGCTGGGCGCCCAGACGCCCTTCGAACACAGTACGCACGCCGACAAGTTCATCTACGAGGCCGAGCTGCGCACTGGCATGGGCGCCCATTATCGCTATGCCGAACACCTCGGCGCGGCCTTGCGTGAATTCGTCCGGCAGGTGCCCGAGGCCGGCGCCTGGGTGGTCGAGGGCACCGCCGAGCCAGAATAGGCTTGCCGCATCCGGGCGGCTCGCGAACATGTTGCCGGCCTGCTGATTATGCTTCGCAAAGCGAAAACCGGCGCGATTCGCCCCCCTCGGAATGTGCTGACTTTCCCGCCTGCGATGTCCTGGAGCCGCCCGCTTCGGGTGACTCCCGCCCCCGAGGGGCGCCCGGCATGAAAAACCGATTCAAGCTGCTGCAGTTCAATATGCAGTTTGGGCAGCCGTGGGACGACGCCTACCCCGACCATGCGCCGATCCGGCTGCAGGGGACGATCGATGAAATCCGTTCTCACGATGCCGACATCGTCATGCTGCAGGAGGTTGAGCAGACCCAGCCCGGGGGCATGCAGGCCAACCCGCCCCCGCACTTCACCCGGCTCAAGCAGGAGTTTCGGGAGTACGACAGCTTCTTCAGCTACCCGAAGCCCGATCCGCGCGAGCTGCCCTTCGGCATCGGGCTGGCGATCTTCTCCAAGACGCCCCTGCGCGACTTCATCGTGCTCAACCTGCCGTCGCCGCCGGTGGAGTTCGATTTCTTCGGCGAGAAGCGCACCCCGACGGACCGGCTGCTGATCGGGGCGGTGACGGAGATCGGCGGCCGCCCGGTGCGGCTCTTCAACACCCACCTGCTCGCCTTCTTCATGCTCAATTCCAGCAGTGAAGTCCACCTGGACCAGCGGCGCCTGGTCGAGGAGCAGCTGCGGGCGTCCGCCGGGCTGCCGACGGTGCTGACCGGCGACTTCAACGTCAGCAAACACCAGTCGCTGATCCAGCAGTTCGCCGACGCCGGCTACCAGACGGTGCAGTCGACCGAGTTCACGTGGCGCCGCCGGCCCTACGTGCTCGACCACATCTTCTACAATGACTGGCTGCGTCCGCTCGCCTGGCGGGTGCAGCCCACGCCGGCGTCCGACCACCACGCCCTGGTCGCCGACTTCGAGTTTACGCGGTAGGCCGCGCCCGCGCCGGGCTCATGCGGTTGCGGCGATGAGCCACTCGGACTTGCCGCCTGCAGGAGTCCGCTGAGTTTCAGAGAAGATCGGCCATTCTTTTCCGCGAGTCGCTTCGCGGACTTCGCGGTTCGATTGGCGCGGAAATTCGTCCGCAAGGGGGCGCGACCAGCTGCCGGAGCTTCTGGCTCAGCGGCCGCCGCGCCGCACGCGCTCCTTCTCTTCCTCGCGCTCCTCCTCCAGCCGGGCCTTCTCGCTGGCGATCTGTTTCCGGATCTTGGCGGGCTCGTCCGTCTGCTGGCCGGCGGCCTGCGCGCCCAGGGCGGCGTCGAGTTGCTGCTTCAGGAAAATCTCCCGCTCGGCCAGCTTGCCCTGGTAGACGCGGTCGATTTCCGCGAGCCGGGCCTTCTGTTCCGGCGTCAGGGCGCGGGCGGCGGGTTCGGCCTTGGCCAGGCGTTCCATGGCGAGTTCGTAGGCGCTTTTCATGCCGGCTGTGCTAGCAGCAATTGCGGGGGGAAGGCACGGAAAATGTGGTCCCGGTCACGGCCGCGTGGTTCCGAGCGCCACCAGCAGCACGACCACGGCCACCGGCGGCCAGAAGCCGCCGCCGCGGCGCGTCCACCCGAGTCCGCGCCCGGCCAGCATGGTCGCCAGCAGCAGCGCCAGCGCGGCCTCCGGCAGCCACGCGGCGCGCGCCCGGACGTCGAAGCACACCCCCGGCCACTCCGCGTAGGCGCGCAGCGCCGCGTCCATCGTCACGATGAGCAACCCCGCGGCCGCGTTGAACACCGTGCTCAACGCCTCCGCGCCGGCCAGCCCGGCGAACAGGGAGAGCAGCCCGGCGATGATGGCCAGCGACGACAGCGGCACGATGCAGAGGTTGGCCAGCAGCGAGCCCGGCGAGAGCAGCCCGAAGTTGCCGATGCCCGGCGGCGTGCTGGCCAGGAACGCGGCGCCGCCGGCGGCCAGGCCGGCCAGGAGACGTCGGCGGGTCCAGTCGACCAGGTGATGCCGCCAGCGCCAATCCGGTCGCGGCAGCCAGCCGTACGGCTGCCACGCCAGGTTCCAGCGCTCCGCCAGCGGCGCGCCCATGACGATCAGGGCGGTCACGACGGCATACGACATCTGGAAGCCCGCGCCGAACAGCTGCAGCGGGTCGAGCAGCAGGCACGCGAGGGCCGATGCCGCCAGCGCCGCCAGGGCGTTGCCGGGCAGCCGGAACGCGCGCGCGGCCAGCAGGAACGCCACCATCAGCAGCGCGCGCACCGCGGGCGGGCTCGCCCCGGTCAGGTGCACGTACCCTCCGAGCAGCAGCAGGCACCCGGCCACCGCGCGGCGGGGCGGCACGCGCAGCAGCCGGAACAGCTGCTGCAGGGCCAGCGCGATGACCCCGACGTGCAGCCCGCTGATCGAGAACACGTGAAAGGTGCCGCTCCGCATGAACGCCCGCTCCTGCTCGGGCGTCAGCTCGGCCCGTTCGCCCAGCAGCATGGCGCGGTAGACCGACGCGGCGGCCGGCCGGTGCTCCAGCCCGCGCTGGAGGATCCGGGCGCAGTGCCCGGCGACCTGCTCGCTGAGCCGGGCCCAGGCCGCGGGCGGCGCCACCTCGCGCACCACCCGCGCCCGCGTCAGGCGCTGCCGGACCCCGAGGCTGGCCAGGTAGTCGTCGAAGCCGGTGCGGTCCGCTCCGCGGGCCAGCGGCTCGGCCACGCCGCGCATCACGTACCGGCCCGAGCGCGCGGGCACGACGCCGCCGCGACGCAGCGCGGAAAACGCGATTCGCTGCCCGACCAAGTCCGGATGAGCGCGGCCCGCGGCGACCACGACCCCGGTTCCCGCCAGGCTCCGCGCTCCCGGGCGAACGGCGAATCGCTGCCGCACCTCGACGACCAGGGTGGCGTCGCGCGGCGGCCGGAGGTCTCCTTCGTGCAGCCGCGGATGCCGGAGATGCAGGTAGGCGAACCCGGTCAACCCAGCCGAGCAGGCCAGGCCGCCGCCCCAGGCCGCCAGCGCCAGGCGGGAGCGTCCGCGGGCCAGAAACCCGGCGGCCAGGGCCAGCGCTCCGGCCGCCGCCACCAGCGGCCCCGCCCCGGCCGCGGGCAGGGACCAATGCCAGGCGCCGACGAGCCCGCCGAGGAAAGGCAGCAGCAGCCAGAGCAGGGGCGCGCGATGATGGCGGGCGGGCGAGGGCATGGCGGGGGAGGTTGCGCCTTGGCCCGGGGGAGCAGGGACGCTGAAACGAGCAGGTTCGCCGGGCGCCTTCAAACTTGTTTCCGCCCCGGTTCGCAACAGTGTGGGCGCGCATGGCCCGCTCTGCTGATGACACCGGCTCGCTGTTCGGCGACGAACCGCCGCGCTCCGCCGCACCCCTCCCCGAAAGGCCGGCCGCCCACCAGCCCCTCGCCGCCCGCATGCGTCCCCGGCGATTGAGCGAGATCGTCGGCCAAGACCATGTGCTTAAACCCGGCAACCTGCTGCCGCGGCTGATTGCGAGCAACCGTTTCGGCAGTCTGTTGTTCTACGGGCCTCCGGGATGCGGCAAGACCAGCCTGGCGGAGGTGATCGCCCGCGAGACGAAGAGCCGGTTTGTCCGGATCAACGCGGTGATGTCGAACGTGGCCGAGCTTCGGGAGATCCTGGCCGCGGCGCGCCGCCAGCCGGAGGCGGCGACGCTGCTGTTCATCGACGAGCTGCACCGCTTCAACAAGTCGCAGCAGGACCTGCTGCTGCCGGATGTCGAGGAGGGCAGCGTGCGGTTGATCGGGGCGACCACGCACAATCCCGGCTTCTACGTCAATCCGCCGCTGCTCAGCCGCAGCCACCTGTTCCGGCTCGAGCCGTTGTCGACGGAGGCGGTGGCCGGCGTGCTGCGCCAGGCGCTGGGCGATGCGGAGCGCGGGCTCGGCGCGCGGAGGCATCCGGCGGAGGACAAGGTGCTGGCCGACCTGGCCGTGCTGTGCGACGGCGACCTGCGCCGGGCGCTGAACGCGCTCGAGGTCATCGCGCTGAGCCTGCCCGAGCAGGCCCCGATCACGTCGGGTGAGCTGGAGATCTTCGCCCGCGAGCGGCGGATCCGGTACGATGCCGACGAGGACGAGCACTACGACACCATCTCGGCCTTCATCAAGAGCTGCCGGGGCAGCGATCCCGACGCGGCCATGTACTGGCTGGCGAAGATGCTCGTCGGCGGGGAGGACCCGCGCTTCATCGCCCGCCGGCTGGTGATCCTGGCCAGCGAGGATGTCGGCCTGGCCGACCCGCAGGCGCTGCCGCTGGCCGTGGCGGCGCACCACGCCTGCGACTTCATCGGCTTGCCCGAGGCCGAGCTGACGCTGGCGCACGCCACGCTGTACATCGCCACCGCGCCGAAGAGCAACACGGCGACCCTCGCGCTCGGCGAGGCCCGGCGCGCGCTGGCGGAAAAGCCCGTGCAGCCGGTCCCGGTCGCCCTCCGCGACAAGGGCGGACAGGCGAGCAAGCGGGTGGGCCACGGGCAGGGCTACCTCTACGCGCATGATTTTCCCGAGAACATCTCGGGCCAGGCGCATCTCGAGACCCCCCTGGCCCTCTACACGCCGAAGCCGGTGGGCTGGGAGGCCAAGATCGCCGAACGGCTCGCGCGCTGGCGCGAGCTCCGCGCGGCGCGGGCGAAGCCGGGCGGCTGAGGGCGGCGGCCTCGGCATGAATTACCTGCGAAAAGTCCGGTCCGGACGGGGGAGGTCCCCACCGGGAGCTTGCACGGTTGCCGGCGCCGGCTAGATTGCCGTCATGAAACCCTTCGCCGCCTTCCTGTGCCTCCTGGTCTTACCGGTCCTGATCCAAGCGCAGACCCAGCCGGCACCCGAAAAGGCCGCCCCGGCCAAGGCCAAGGCGGCCCCGGGCGCCGCGAACAAGAACGCCAAGAAGCCCGCGGAACTGCCCACCATTCCGGGCAAGGAAATCGCCCGCGCCGACGGCACCTTCCTCGGCCTCGAGGTCGTCGGCGGCAAATACAAGCTCTCGTTCTACGACGCCAAGAAGAAGTCCGTGCCACCCACCGTCATCCTGGCCCGGGCGCGTTGGCCGAATCGGAAGGGTCCGGGAGACTACTCGTCGATGCTCAAGTCGGACGGCAACGCCTTGATCAGCGAGAAGCCGGTCGTCCCGCCTTTCAACTTCAACGTCTACCTGACCCTGCTCAAGAAGGTCGACGAGGAGAACTACGCGGTCGAAGAAAGCTTCGTGGTCCCGTTCCGGGGCTGAACGGCTCGGAACCGGGCTGCGCCCGGACGCCAAGCGCCTTACCTTCCGGATCGAAGGAAGCCGGGATTTGACAGCACCCCGAGGGATGCAAGAGTTGCGTCCTTTCGACCATGACACCCGCTCCGGAATTCGACTCTATCGAGACCGCGGTCCAAACCATTGCGGCCGGGGGAGTCATCATCGTGACGGATGATGAGGGCCGGGAAAATGAGGGTGATCTGGTCATGGCCGCCGAAAAGGCCACGCCCGAACTGGTCAATCTCATGATCCGGCATGCTCGCGGCCTGATCTGCGTTCCCATGGTCGAGCCCCAACTTAAGCGTCTGGGCATCAACCCGATGGTGCAAATGAACCGGGAGGCGCACCGGACGGCTTTTACCGTTTCGGTGGATGCCGCCGAAGGCATCACGACCGGCATCAGTGCCTTTGACCGAGCCCGGACGATTCAGCTGCTGGCGAATCCGGTGACGCGTTCGGATGAATTGGTTCAGCCCGGGCATGTCTTTCCCTTGTGCGCCCGGCCGGGGGGGGTGCTGGAGCGGGCGGGTCACACGGAAGCGGCCGTCGACCTGGTGGCGTTGGCGGGACTCCGGCCGGCGGCGGTGATTTGCGAGGTGCTGAACGAGGACGGCAGCATGGCGCGGCTGCCGGAACTGCGGGAGTTCAAGCGTCGGCACCAGCTGCCGCTGGTTTCCATCGCGGCGTTGATCGAGTACCGCCACCAGCGGGAGCAACTGGTCGAGGAAGTCGCGCACCGGCCGTTCGTGTCCGAGTACGGCGAGTTCCAGCTGCACGTCTTTCGCAGCAAGATCGACGGGCGGCACCACCTGGCCTTCGCCAAGGGCCGGCTGGACGGGAATCCCACGCTGGTGCGGGTGCACACGGAAAACCTGCTGAGCGACGTGTTTCACGCCCGCGACATGGGCAGCCACCGGTCCCTGGTCGCCTCCCTCGAATTGGTCGGCAAGGCCGGACATGGCGTGATCGTTTACATGGAGCAGACGGGGCGGATGCAGGAGGCCCTGCTGAACCAGGAGAAGCCGGTCTCTGTGGGCGCGGCCCCGGCCAGCCTCCGCGATTACGGCATTGGGGCGCAGATCCTGACGGCCCTGGGCTTGCGCAAGATCCGGCTGATGGTCCACTCGCCGCGCAAGGTGGTGGGCCTGGACGGCTACGGGCTTGAAATCGTGGAACAGATTCACGTTTGAGTTTTCGATTGCGGAAGCCGCCGATCCCCACTGCCCTGAACCTCCCATGAGCCTGCAAGCCCCCCAGGAAAACCCGATCGACGGCCGTAGGCTGGCGTTCGGCATCGTGGCGGCCCGGTACAACGCGGGGCTGGTGGACGCCCTGCTGGACACGGTGCAGGCCCGGCTGGCGGCGGCGGGCGTCAAGCCGAAGGCGGTCCGGGTGGTCCGGGTGCCCGGCTCGCATGAGGTGCCCGTGGCGGCGCAATGGCTGGCCCGCGCGGGCGGCCGGGACGCGGTCATCGCCCTGGGCGTGCTGGTCGGCGGCGACACCCGCCACCACGAAATGGTCGGGGAGAGCGTGTCGCACGCGCTCCAGCGCGTGGCGCTCGACACGCGCGTGCCGGTGATCAACGGCGTGATCGTGGCCGACACCCTCGCGCAGGCGGAGGCGCGCTGCGTCGGGGCGATCAACCGGGGCGCCGAGTTCGCCCGGGCGGCGCTCGAGATGGCCGAACTCGGCCGCGGCTTCCGGAGGAAATCATGAGCAGCCAGTTCACCCAGCGCCGCGAATGCCGCGCCGCGGCCTTCCAATACCTCTACGCCTGGAGCGTCAACCAGCCCTCCAGCCTGACGGAGGACCTGCGCCTGTTCTTCGAACACCTGGAGAAACCGCGGGACTACTACGCCTTCGCCGAGGCGCTGATCCACGGCACGATCGAGCACGTCGAGGAAATCGACGGCCACATCAAGGCCCTCGCGCACAACTGGGAGTTCGACCGCGTCGCCAAGATCGACCTGGCGATCCTGCGGCTGGCGATGTTCGAGATGCTGCACCGCAAGGACATCCCTCCCGTGGTCTCGATCAACGAGGCGATCGACCTGAGCAAGCAGTTCTCCAGCGCCGACTCGAAGCGTTTTATCAACGGCATTCTCGACCGCATGAAGGACAAGCTCGGCCGCGACGCCCGCAAGCCCGCGACGGATTGAAGGAGATCCTCTCTGGAACGCAGGCACTCAGGAAACCGGCCCGAGCTGGGCAACCCCGCGCTGCGCGGTCGGGTCATGGGGGCGGCGATCCCTGTTCACTGGCGATGGCCGCGGCTGCTCTCCCCGTCTTCCTGAGTTCCCGATTCTAATGTTTTCCCTGTTTAAAAAGTTCAAGGAGGGCCTGACCAAGACCGTGGCGGCGATTGCGGCCAAGACGCACGGGTTGTTTGGGGGGCGGAAGATCGACGCGGCTTCCCTCGATGAGCTCGAGGAGGCGCTTTACACGGCGGATTTCGGCGTCGAGACCACCACCGAGATCCTCGACGAGATCAAGGCGGCCTACCGCCGGGATCCGTCGCTCCAGGGCCAGCAGGCGGCGGCCATCGGGGCCACCGTCCTCACGCGCGTGCTGGCCGGCTCCGAGGGCCGGCTCGAGGAGGCGCGACCGGCCGGCGGCGGGCTCCCCAAGGTCATCTGCCTCATCGGCGTCAACGGTTCCGGCAAGACCACCACCACCGCCAAGCTGGCCCACAAGCTGAAGGGCGACGGGCAGTCCGTTCTCGTCGCGGCCTGCGACACCTTTCGCGCCGCCGCGGTCGAGCAGCTGCGCAGCTGGGCCGACCGCCTCAAGCTCGACCTCGTCGCCAGCCGCACGGGGGCCGACGCGGCCGCGGTCGCCTTCGACGCCTGGCAGGCAGCCAAGGCGCGCGGGGCGGATTGGCTGATCGTCGACACCGCCGGCCGCCTCCACACCAAGAGCAACCTGATGGAGGAACTCGCCAAGATCCGGCGCGTCCTGCAGAAGAACGACCCCTCCGCCCCCCAGCACCGCTGGCTGGTCGTCGACGGCTCGCTCGGCAGCAACTCGATCGAGCAGGCCCGCGTTTTCCACCAGAGCTTCGGACTCACGGGCCTGATCGTGACCAAGCTCGACGGCACCAGCCGCGGCGGTGCGGTCGTCGGCATCTACCGCCAGCTGAAGATCCCGATCTACTTCATCGGACTCGGCGAGCAGCCCGACGACCTCCAGCCTTTTTCCGCGGAGAACTACGCTCGCGCCGTCTTCGGCCTCGAGAGCTAGGATTGCCGGCAGCCCGAAGGTATGCCACTGGGTACCGCCATGAGAGCGTCTCCCGATCGGACTCGATGCGCCTCCCGCCCCGCAGGCGGGAGGTGGATGCGCGGGATAGGCGGCCTCGTGGCCGCCGGCCTGCTGGCCATGCTGTCTGCGGCTGTGCTGTCCGCCGCCGCGGCGGACGAGATGCGGCTCAGCCCCCGCAAGATCCAGGACGAGGTGAAGGCTGTCGTCGAGGCCCAGATCGCGGCGCTGCAGGCGGGAGATTTCTCCGCGGCCTACGCGCACGCCGCCCTCGGCATCAAGCGGCAGTTCAGCGAGCGCGTCTTCGCCCTGATGATTCGGCGCGGCTACGCCCCCTTGCTGCGCGCGGAACAGGTCGACGTCGGCCTGGTGCGCGATGACGGCCAGGACCTGGCGCAGGTGCTCGTGACCGTCACCGACGCCGCCGGCCGCAGCACGGTCTACCGCTACTGGCTCGAGCTCGAGGAGCCCGGCTGGCGCATCAGCGGCGTGATGCTCGAACAGCGCCCGCCGCGCGGCGACGTGTGACCGGATTCAGGGGACAGGGAGGGCGGTGAGGGCGGCCCGCGAATGACGAATGGGGAAGGGGCGGCAGCCCCGCGGCGTGCCTGGCAGGCGGCACCGTCCGCCGATCCCTGGCGCGCACCCCCGCCTTCGGGCGAGGCGGGGGTGGACCAGCGGGTCTTGGCCGGACTCCTGCAGGTGAAGCGATGATCAAGTTGGACCGCCGATCCCCGCCCTCCCGGGCAGGGCTACGCCATCCTTTCGCTTTCGTACGGTCATCTGATTTTCAGGCGCATGCGACCTTACCTCCAGAACGACTTGCCCGGAAGTTCGTCCGGAATGCGACGGGTCCGACAGCATGAGCCTAGAAGAAGCAGCGCACGCCGAACGTCGCCCGGCGGCCGGGCAGCGGGGCGAGATCCTTCAGGAACGAGCCGTGATTGCGGGCCGTTTGGTCGCCGGCGTTGGTCAGCAAGGCGAAGAGCTCGGCCCTGGCCCGGCCCATCGTGACGGTCCACGTCCCGCCGAGGTTAACCAGCGTGTAGCCGTCGGTGGGCGTCTCGCCGGGAGCCAGCCGGGTCGCGCGGTCGACCCGGCGTACCTCCGCGCTGAGCGTGTAGCGCGGGCCGCGCCAGTCGAAGCCGGCGCCGAGCCGGACCGGCGTGGTGCGGGGCAGCGACTGCCGGTCGGTCCGGTTCTCGGCGCGCACCCAGTCACCCGTCAGGCGAAGGTCGGCCTGGTGCCGCTTGGTCTCGTGCAGGTGCAACACCGCCTCCAGTTCACCGCCGTAAAAGCGGGCATCGCGCTGGACGAACTGGTAGACGGGCAGGCTGTCGTCAGGATCCACCGTGCCGGTGTCCTGCTCGAAGACGTAGCCCGAGAAATCGTTCAGGAACAGGGAGGCCGCGCCGGTCACGAAACCGCGCCGCCGCCGGAGGCTCAAGTCCAGTCCGTGGGAACTCTCCGGCTCGAGGCCGGGGTCGCCGATCTCGTACACGCCGGTGCCCGCGTGCGGTCCGTCGGCGAAAAGCTCCTGGGCGTTGGGTAGCCGCTCGTTGCGGGTTAGCGAAAGGGCCACCGCGTAGGTGTCGGACGCCGACCACACGACGCCGGCCGACAGGCTGGCGCCGGTGTGGCGTCGCTCGGCATGGCCGCTGTCGGCTTCCGGAACGATCTCCTGGCGCTCCAGCCGGGCGCCGGCCTGCCAGTTCCAGCGGCCGCGCGCGATCTCCTCGTAAACGAAGACCGCCTGGTTCTCGGTGACCGACGGCGGCAGAAAGGCCTCGTCGCCGATGGCGGCGAAGTCGCTGCGCGACGCCTGCAGGCCGACGGCGCCCTCTAGCGATCCGATCGGCTCGTGCAGCAGCTCCAGCCGGCCCTCGTAGCCCCGGTTCGTGAACCGGGTGCCGACCTCGCCGTCCTCGAGCTCGGCGTGCGTGTAGTCGGCGAACCCGACCTGGAGCTTGGCGGCCCGCAGCAGGCCCGCGAGCCGGAGCGATTCCGCGTGCAGGTCCCAGCGCCGCTGGCGCAGGTCGATCTTCACGCCCTCGCCGTGCTCGGCGCCGTGTCCGGGGATGCCGTAAACCGTGTCGAATCCGCTGCGCGCCAGGCCGACGTGGCCGGCTTCGCCGAGCAGAGAAAGACCGAACGACGCGCCGCGCGCGGTGCTCGCGCTGTTCGGCAGCCGGCCGTAGGCGTGCTCCTCGTCCGGCTCCTCCGCGCGCAGGGCGTCCGTCTCGGCGAAGCCGGGGATGGTCAGGTCCTCGGTTTCACGGCGGAAGCCGTCGAGCCGCCAGGCGATCGGACCGGCGCCGCCGGTCAGGACGCCGGCGCCGGCCTGCTCGGCGCCGGCGGTGACGGCCCGCGCCTCGATCCGCCCGGCAAGCAGCTGCGCCGGCTTTTCCTCGGGGATGCGGCCGTCGAGGACGTTGACAACGCCGCCGATGGCCGCGCCGCCGTAGAGCAGGGTGGCGGGGCCGCGGACGACCTCGATCCGGTCGACCAGCAGGGGATCGAGGCTTACGGCGTGGTCGGGGCTGACGATGGACGCGTCGAGGGTGCCGACGCCGCCGGTCAGGATCCGGACGCGGTCGCCGCCGAGCCCGCGAATCACGGGCCGGCTGGCATTGGGGCCGAAATAGGTCGAGCTGATGCCGGGTTCGCCATCGAGCGTCTCGCCCAGCGACGGCTGGCGTTTCCGGTCGAGCCGGGCGCCGGCCAGGACGGTCGTCGGGGCGACGACCTCGTCCTGAGCCCGGGCGAAGGGGCTGCCGGTGACGACGACGGCCTCCAGGTTAAGGGGCTCGTCGGCCCGCGCATCGGGGGGAAGGATGGCAGTCTGTGCCGAGGCCGCGACCGCCAGAAGGGAGGAAAGAAGAGGAAAGGATTTCATGCCAAGTTCAGGTTGAGCAAACACAGGAATGCCCGGCGCACGCAGGCGCGCGCGGGCCAGGACCACGGCGGCCGGATCGGCCGCCGTACGACGGACTGAACTCAGCGGAGAGGGGGGCCGCGTCCGGGCGGGAGGCGGTGAAGGACTTCGTCCGCCGGCCGGACCGGCAGGGCCGGCTCCGTTCGGGCGGGAAACTGCGCCGGCGACACGAGCAGGTCGACGCTGCCGGCATTCTCGATGCCCGCGCTGAACCAGGTGACCGCGCAGCCGTGATCCGGGTGCCCGGCGTCGGCGTGCAGGTGCTCGTGCAGCTGCGGGCTGGCCCCGAAAACACCCAGCGCCAACACCGTCAGCACGCACCACGCGGCCAGCCAGCGCTGGAAGCGGGTCGGAGCGGGGGCGGCGGCAACGGCGGACATCACGGCAACGTACGGTTCGCATTAACCCGGATTCGTCAAGGACGGGATCGTGCGATCGACACGCCGGCGCGCCCCGCGCTGCGTCGCAAAGGGGCCGGTTTTGTGGCCAGTCCTTGCCACTGAAAGTAGACAAGCCGGATCTTCGCGTGCCGTTTTCGACACGTTTTCGCTCTGAAACTCCGGTCAACCTACCGTCTCGGCCCCCAAAATATCGGCAGCCTGAAAATAGGTTATTTCGGCGATATCAGATTTTTGCGCGGCGTGGTTTAATCGCACCGTTGTTTTCGCGCTCGGCAGCGGGTGCGAGAGGTGACCAAAAAGGGCTCGCGTGCGTTTGACTGGCCCGTTGTGCGCACGCGAGCCCGAACCCTTTCCTCGTCAGAGGTAGCAGCAAGTGTAGTGTCAGGAAGAAGGCGCGGTTCATAGCCGCGCCTTCTTTTTTCTCCCTTGGCGATTTTGGGTGAGCGCGACGGTTATCCTGCGTCGCTGCCGGGCGAGCCTCGCGCCCGGGGCGGGCGGGCGCGGATCAACGGGCGAGTGCCACCAGCCTGACGACGGCGGGCGTTTTGGGTTCGAACGCAGCGATCACCACGCCGACGAGATTGTCGGCTTGCACGGGCTCCATGTCGTGGTGCCCGTTGTTGAGCCCGGCCACCCGCCAGCCGTCGCGGGCTTTCGTCACCAGCACATGCGCCACGACCCGGCTTTGCCGGTTGCGGTACAACGCGGTCTGGCCGCGTTCGAGGCGGTTGTACGGAAGCTGACGAAAGACGAGGATCGTGCCCGGACGATAGAGCGGCTGCATCGACTCTCCGGAACCCACGAGCACGAACGTGTCGGGCGTCGTCTCGGCGAGCCGAGTTGCACGCTGCCACGCGTCGATTTCGTTGGTCATGATCGGACGCGGTGAGTTGCCGGTGAACACCCCGCGGATCCAGGGGTCGTCCTGGTCGTCGGCTACGGCGGGAGCGGACAACACGGTGAAAACCGCCAGCAGCCCGGCCATTCGCCGTATATTCCGCGAAACCATGCAAAAAGGTTGCGAATTTTACGGTGAATTGACGAGTCAGGCCTGTTAAGGTTCATTACCTACCGGGATCGTGGAGCGAATCCCCGAGACTCCTTATTCCATTCGGCCCTAGTGATAGGGTCTAAAATTTTATTTAAGCATATCTATATAAATTATATAGGTAATAATCAATGGACGCTGTTTATTGCAAATAAAGCGGACGGGGCTCGGCGTGGTCCAACGACTGTAGGAGCCGGGTGAGGAAAGTCAGACCGGGGTGCGGACCGCTTCGGTTTCACCGTTTTTGCGGCCAAAAAAGCGCCGCCAGGCCAGCGCAAATCCGGTGTACACGAGCACGCAGCCTCCGAGGCAGGCGAGTCCGGCAACAAGCTGGCCGACCCAGCCGAGTGCCTGTCCGGTATGCAGGAAACGCGTCCAGCTGCGGATCTGCCGCGCGACGGAGAGGTCGGCGAAGGCCTCGGTTTTGAGCACCTCGGCGGTGAAAGGATTCAGCGAGTAGGTGGTCGTCGCGGTGCGCGGCCAGGCGCCCGGTTCCTTGACGGTTAGGGTGATCGCGGTCAGGGCGCTGCGGCCGCCCGGCGTGGAGTGGCCGCGGGGGCGGCGTTCCCCGGCCGCGGCGGTGTCGGGCGCCGCGGCGGCCGGGTTGGATTGTCCGGCGGCGGCTCCGCCGGCGGGCCGGCCGGCGCCGCGTCCGCCGAATCCGCCGAGGCGGAAGGAGATGGTTTCCCAGCGCGGCGCCTGCTGCTGCACGGTGGCCAGCAGCATGTCGTAGCCGACGGGGCGGGTGCCCGGAGCGGGTTGCGGTACCTCGACCGGCGGCGCGGCCAGTGCGGCCGGACCCTGCTGGCCGGCGGCGGGGGGTGTTTCCCCGGTCAGCTTGAAGATGAGGTTGCCACCCCAGCGGTAGGAGATCGGGACCGCGGTGATCGTCAGGACGATGAGGATCGGCGCGGACCAGAGTCCGATGGCATTGTGCCAGTTGAAGTCGCGGGCCTTGCCGGCGAGGCGCCAGTTGAGGACGGCGACCGCCCGGACGCTGCGCCACGACAACGAGCGCGGCCACCAGAGGTAGAGCCCGGTGACGGCCAGCCCGAGGAACGCGAGGTTGCAGGCGCCGTTGATCGCCTTGCCGAGCGGACGCCGGTCGCCGCCGAGCGCGAGCACGCGGTGCCAGTCCTCCATGACATGCATGAAGTCGTGCACCCGATTGGGCGCGGCCGGGGCGCGGACCTCGCCGGTGTAGGGATCGGCGTAGAGCGCGTGGTCGCGGCCGAACGTGAAGGCCACGGCGGCGCGGGGATCGGCGGAGACGGTGATGCCGGTGGGGCGGGCGTCGGGCTTCGCCTCCCGCACCCGGCGCTGCAGCTCCTCGAGCGGGAGCCGCGGGGCGTCGGGCGCGGGGGGGGCGACCCGGCGGACGTCGCGCTCGGACCAGGCGACCAGCTCCTGCTCGAAGGCGAGCGCGGCGCCGGTGAAGCACATGATGCCGATCGACAGGCCGGCGACGAGGCCGGCCCCGAGGTGGGCCCAGAAAAGGATTTGGCGGAAGGTTCTCATGGCGTGGAGGAAAGTCGGGCCAGCTGTTCCCGGAGGGCCGCGAGTTCGCGCCACACGGCGAGCTGGCGCTCGGAGGCGGGATCGCCGGCGACGAGAAAGCCGGCGCGCGGCGGCGCGCGCAGGGCGGCCTCGACCTGCTCGAGCGCGATGCCGCGCAGGGTCTCGTCGGCCCCCACCGGATGCTCGCGGATGAACTCGGCCAGGAAGTGCGGCTGATGCAGCCGGTAGAGCTGCGCGCCCAGGCGGAAAAGGCGGACCTCGATGGGGGCGAAGGCAAGTTCGCCGCGGTCGCGCCAGTGCCGGACCAGCGCGAGGGCGTCGTCCACCACGTCGCTCAGCTCCGCGGCCAGCGATTCCGCGTCGGCGTCCGGAGCCGCGAGCAGCCGGCCCAGCGCGCCGCCCAGCGCCCGGGCGGACTTGAGGGCGAGTTCGGCGTCCACCCGGTCGGCGCGGGCCTGGGGCGCGGCCAGCGTGAGGGCGGCGCCGGCGTCGGCGCGGGCGCGGGCCGGGTCGGCCAGGTCGAGCGCCAGCGTCGCCCGATTGAGCAGCGTGCCGGCGAGGTTGCGGCGGATCCACGGCGAGTCGCCGGGCAGCCGGGGCTCCAGCAGCGCGACCGCCTCGTCGAAAGCGGCCCGCGCCTGGTCTGCGGCGGCCAGCCCGGATGCCCGGTGCAGGAGCTGTCCGCGGTTCATGAGGGCGGCGGCGAGGCTGACGGTCCAGTCGGCCGGACCCGCGGGCGCCGCGGCGCGCAGCAGCGCGACCGCCTCGTCGTACGCGGCGACGGCTGCGGGCAGCTGCCCGGCCTGCAGCAGCGCGAAGCCGCGGTTCATGGCCGCGACGCCGCCGTCGCGGCGGGCCTGGGCGGAGTCGGGCGGGACGGCCACGGTGCGCACGAATTCAGTCGGCCCGGCGGCGGCGCGGGTTTCCATGGCGGGAGGAATCCGGGCGGGACGGGCGGTCACATCTCGGCCCACTG
This sequence comes from Opitutaceae bacterium, assembly GCA_016795545.1. Lineage (GTDB taxonomy): Bacteria > Verrucomicrobiota > Verrucomicrobiia > Opitutales > Opitutaceae > Lacunisphaera. The sequence continues at coordinate 4,309 of JAEUGX010000069.1, read as the reverse complement.
CCGCAGCAGGTTGTGGTAGACGCCGGTGAGCTGGACCACGGACGGGTGCCCCGCTTGTTCGGCGCCGAGGCGCTGGATGGCCACGTCGAGGTCGAACAGCAGCGCGCGCCGGGCGTCGTCGCGCACCAGGCTCTGCAGCCAGAAGAAGGACGCGAGCCGGGCGCCGCGGGTGACGGGCGTGACGCGGTGCAGGCTGGTCGACGGGTAGAGGATCATGTGCCCGGCCGGCAGCTTGACGCTCTTCGGGCCGTAGGTGTCCTCGATGACCAGTTCGCCGCCGTCGTATTCGTCGGGACCGGCGAGGAAGAGCGTGCACGACACATCGGTGCGGAGGCGCTGGCCCGAGCCCGGCATCTGCCGGATCGAGCCGTCGACGTGCGTGCCGAACGTCTGGCCGCCGGCGTAGCGGTTGAACATCGGCGGCAGGATGTGCAGGGGCAGCGCCGCCGACAGGAACAGGGCGTTGGCGGAGAGCGCCTGCACGATGATCGCGCCGGCCTGGCGGGCGGCGGGGCTGTCGACGGGGAGCTGTTGGTTGTCCTTCACCCGGGCGCCCTGGTGGCCGGCGGTGGCGCGGCCGTCGATCCAGTCGGCGGACTCGACCAGGCGCCGGCACTCGGCAAGCTGCGCGGGGTTCAGGACGTCGGGAACGGCGATGAGCATGGGGGGAGGGGCGCCGCGGCCTCAGAAGCGGTACTCGGCGGTGAGCAGGAACGCGCGCGGCTCGCCGAGGTAGGCGCGGTTCGAGTTGTTGTTGATGGCGCGCGCGTAGAGCTCGTCGGTGACGTTGGTGACGTTCAGCCGGAGGTTCAGGTGCGCGTTCACCTCATAGGCGGCCATGACGTTGAGCACCCAGTGCTCGGGCAGCTCGGCGGCGCTGGTGTTGTTGAGGGAGACGCGGGAGGCGCCGGTGTACTGCGTGCCGCCGCCGAGCGTCAGGCCGAAGGGCAGGCGATACGTGGTCCAGAGGTTGCCCGAGAACTCCGGGGTCCAGTTCACGTCGGAGCCGTTCTGCACGGCGTTGGCCGCGTTGCGGTTCTCGCTGTCGAGCCACGACCAGCCGCCGAAGAGGACCCAGTTGGGCGTGATGCGGCCGGAGGCGCCGAGCTCCACGCCCTGGACGACCTGGTCGCCGTAGAGGGTGGGCACGCCCGACGCGGCGTCGGTGGCGACGACGATGTTGGCGCGGTCGCTGCGGAACACCGCCAGCGAGGTCGTGAGCCGGCGCTGGAAGAAGTCCCATTTCACGCCGGCCTCGTAGTTGTAGGACTCCTGCGGATCGGCGTTGGGCGAGTTCTGGCCGGTGGTGCCCGGCGTGCCGTTGTTGCGGGAGCCGTTGTCGTTCGACAGGTTGTTGGTGCCGGGCGGCTGGGCGGCGACGCCGTAGGAAACGTAGAGGCTGCCGGCGGGCGCCGGCTTGTAGACCAGCCCGAGCTTGCCGGTGAGCAGGGTCTTCGCGACGGCGAAGGGGGCGTTACCGGAGGTGGTCAGGTCGAGGACGTCGTAGCGCGCCTCGTAGCGCTCGAGCCGGAGGCCGCCCGTGGCCTGCCAGCGTTCGCTGAGCTTCACGGTGTCGAAGGCGTAGAGCGCGACGGTGTCGATGCGGATGTCGTCCACGAACCGGTACACCGGCGCGAAGCCCGTGAGCGGGCGCGCGGGGTCGGGCCGGTAAGGGCTGGTGCCGGTGACCACCGTCGGCGCGATCGGCGCGCCGGCGGTGCTGACGTTGACGGTCTTGGTGAGCTCGCCCGTCGTGCCGAGGCCGGTCCAGTCGCGCAGCGTGCGGCCCTTCTCGCGGATCAGCTCCAGGCCGCCGGCGAACGCGTGGTCGAAGCGGCCCGTGGTGAACTGCGCGGCGAGGTTGGTCTGGTTGACCAACGTCTCGACCTGGCGCGCGAACGCCTGGCGGTTGGTGGTGACGATCTCGACGACCTGTCCCGTGTTCATGTCGGGCCGGTTGTCGAGCGCGCCGAGGACGGTGTACAGGGCCGAGCGGTCGTTCCGGCTGCCGCGGGTGAAGTTGGTGAGGCGCACGGTGGGGCTGAGGTCGTGCTCCAGGCGCAGGCTCGCGACGTCGAGATCGACCCGGTCGTAGTCGCTGAGCAGGCCGTAGAACCGGCTGCGGTCGACGGACCCGAGCGGCCGGGCGGCGGTGCCGGTGCCCGCCACGGTGCCGCCCAGGACGCCGTACTCGGGGCGGTCGTCCTGCTCGTCATGCTGGAAGGCGATCGTGGCGCGGGTGGGGGTGCCGAGGCCGAGCGCGAGCGACGCCGCGACGCCGGTGGTCTGTTTCTCGGCGTAATCGCGGCCGGCGACGCCGCCGTCCTGCCAGAGCGCGTTCACCCGGACGGCGGCGGTGCCGCGCTCCGAGGCGAAGGCGCGGTTGACGTCGAGCGTGGCGCGGCGGCGCTCGATCGAGGCGTAGGCGTCGCCTCCGTAGGTGGCGTGCGCTTGCGCGAACGACTGCGCCTGCGGCGCCTTGGTCGACAGGTTGATGTACCCGGCGGCGGTGCCGCGGCCGTTGTCGCCAGCGGGGCCCTTGACCACCTCGACCTGCTCGAGGTTGTAGACGTCGCGCCCGTAGTTGCCGTTGTCGCGGACACCGTCGATGAAGATGCTGCCCGTCGCGTCAAAGCCACGCATGACGAAGCTGTTCGAACCCGACACATGTCCGCCCTCGCCCGCGAGGAACGTGATCCCCGGCGTGTTGCCGAGCACGTCGGCCAGGCTGGCCGCGCCCTGCTGGCCGAAAATCTCCTTCGGGATCACGGAGACGGTCTGGGGCGTGTCTACCAGCGGCGCCGTGAATTTCGGCGACGAAACCGCGCGCCGCTGCTCCTCGACGGTCAGCTTCGGCAGCTCGACCGGCGCGGCATCCGCGGCGGCCTCGCCGGCGGCCGCATCCGCAACCTGGCCCGATGCGGACAAGGCCAGCGAATGGGCCATCGCAAAGGTCAGGGCCGGCATACCGGTCCGGAGGCTGTTGAAGACCGGCCCGGAGGCGCGGCAGGGTTGGCTAGGAGGCGTGGAACTTGGCATGATATTGAGAGTTGGTCTCAGTGTGGAACAGGAAGAGTTCGAGGATTTGCCGTAGAAGAGGGTTCAACCTGCCGCCGGCCTGGACCGGTGATTTTCTGAACCGCACACACTTGCTGGTTTGGTCCCAGGGAACGTGACGGCGGCAGGTTGGAAAGGATCAGGTCACGTGCAGCAGGAGGACGAATGTCGCCAACACTCCCACCGCAAGCACCGCCCGCAGGAAGAACCCGAACTGGCCTTGGTGGATCAGGGGGTGGGAAAACGTGGATTTCATCGCGTACGAGATTGCTGAATATGAGACGCAATCTCATGTCAACCGAATTGTTGAGATTTTGTCTCATAAATGATTGGATCGCGGCATTGACCTACGCAAGTACCTGGTTTTTAAGGCATCTATGATTCCGGGGCTAAATGTTGAATTAGGCCAGAGAAGCTATCCGATCCATTTCGGGGAGGTTGCTCGTGAGGAAATGGCTCTCGCGGTGGTCAAGCTGGCGAAGGAGGGGCGTCGTTCGGTGCTGCTCACGGACGAGGGAGTGGCGCAGGCCCAGGGTGGATTTCTGGCGGAGGTGTTTGGCGCGCTGCCGCGATTGGTCGTCGCGGCGGGCGAAAAGTCGAAATCGCTCGAAGTGTACGGTCGCGTGCTGGACTTCCTGGCGGCGGAGAAAATCAACCGGCAGGGCGTGCTCTGGGTGGTGGGCGGCGGGGTGGTGGGGGACCTCGGCGGATTCGCCGCGGCGAGCTACCTGCGGGGCATCGCCTACGGGCAGGTGCCGACCACGTTGCTGGCGATGGTGGACAGCTCGGTGGGCGGCAAGACGGGCATCAATCTTGCGGCGGGAAAAAATCTTGTCGGGGCCTTCCACCATCCGACGGCGGTGTTCATCCGGCCCGAGTTCCTGCGCACCCTGCCGCCGCGCGAGTTTGCGGCGGGCTTGGCGGAGGTGATCAAGTACGGCCTGCTCGGCGACGCGGGGCTGTTCGCGCAGCTGGAGCGTCAGCCCTTGACCGTGGAGAACACCGGGCTGGCCGGGTTCATCCGCCGCTGCTGCGAACTGAAGGCGGAGGTGGTGCGCGCCGATGAGCACGAGCTGGCGCCGGAGGGCGGGCGGGCGCTGCTGAACCTCGGCCACACTTTCGGCCACGCGATCGAGCAGGCGACGGGCTACGCCGAATACCTGCACGGCGAGGCGGTCGCGGTCGGGCTGGCCGGCGCGGCGCGGCTGTCGCGCCACCTGGGCCTGCTGACGGACGCCGACGTGGCGCGCGT
>JAEUGX010000042.1 GCA_016795545.1 Opitutaceae bacterium | reverse complement strand
TTACCCGGGGGGGGCCGGGGGGGGCCCCGCGTTTTTTCCCCCTTTTCCCGCCTTTCGCGGGGGGGGGGGGGGGGTTTGCCTTGCCGCAGGTCCGCCCCACCCACCCCGCCCCATGAATATCCGCCGATGGTTTTGCTGCGGCCTGTTGCTTGGCCTGGTCTCCGCCCTGCACGCCGATCCCTCCGAGAAAGTCACCGCCTGGAACGACGCCCCGCTGGGCTTCCACTGGGACCGGCTGGGGCCGCAGCCGGCCCCGGTCGACCTGGCCGCCTACCCGGCGGTGCGGCATGTCAGCGGGCGGACCGGGTCCGACGAGACCGGCGACGGCTCGCGCGCCAAGCCCTGGCGCTCCGTGCGGAAGGCCCTCACGCCCGCCCCGGAAGGCGCCCGCGTGGCGGTGCTGGTGGCGGAAGGGTTGTACCAGGAGGAGACGCTGGTGCTGCAGCCGCGGGTGGACCTTTACGGCGGCTATGAGGCGAAGGGCTGGACGCGCGATTTCGCGGCGCATCCGGCGATCCTCAGCGGCGGCGGGCAGCGCCGCGTGCTGGTCGGGGCGAACGACTGCCGGCTCGACGGGTTCGTGGTGGAGGACGGCCTGGTGCGCGACCACGGCGCCGGGTTGTACTGCAGCCAGGCCGCGCCGGTGGTGGTGAACAACGTCTTCCGGCGCAACCGCACGCTGGAGCCGGCCGATTTCCCGCACCAGGATGCCCGGCGCCGGATCCGCGGCCACGACGGCGGCGCCATCGCGCTGGTGAACTACGCCAACGCCGACATCCGGCACAATATCTTCCACGACAACGAAACCGGCGTGGGTTACGGCGGCGCGGTGGCCGCCCGGGACGACTGCATCCCGGTGATTGCGCACAACGTCTTCTGGGGCAACCGGGCCGGCACGACCGACCGGAAAAAGACGCTCTCCGGCAACGGCGGCGCCGTCGCGCTGCTCTTCAGCTCGCGGGCGGCGGTCTTCCACAATCTTTTCGCGGAGAACGACGCCCAGGGCGGCAGCGACGGCGGCGCGCTCTTCTGCGAGTACTTCAGCTGGCCCGAGGTCCGGCACAACGCGTTCCTCAACAACCACGCCGGTGACGACGGCGGCGGCATGGACAACCAGAAGTTCAGCTACCCGAAGGTGAAGGCCAACCTCTTCTACGGGAACCGCGCCGACGGTTCCGGCGGCGCGTTCCACCTCGACGACGCGGTGGTCGAGCTCGAGAACAACGTCATCGCCTACAACCATGCGAAGAAGCAGGCCGGCGGGCTCGGCGGCACGCACGGCTGGTACCGCGCGCTGAACAACACGATCGCCTACAACGTGGCCGGCCAGGACGGCGGCGGCGTGCACATCGTGAACGTGAAGAACCCGTTCCTGCGTCCGCCGGTGTACCGCAACAACCTCATCGCCCACAACCAGCCGGACCAGGTGCTGATGGAGGGCGACCTGGACGTCACCTACAACATCATGCATCCCGGCGGCTTCAAGGGCGGCTACTACAATTTCGACCATGACCCCAAGTTCGCCGACGACAGCCGCACGCTGGCCGTGCGCGGCGTGCGGCGCGACCCGGCCACGCTGTCGTCCGAGCTGCAGGTCGACGCGGCGGATGCCGCCGGGAGCCTGGTCGGGCGCATCGCGCGGATCGGTGATTTCTGGACGATGGTGAAGGCGAACGGCGCG
>JAEUGX010000105.1 GCA_016795545.1 Opitutaceae bacterium | reverse complement strand
CGGTAGGGGCGGCGGCTGAGCGCCTGCACGGCCTCGAGGCCGTTGCCCACGGCGTCGGCGCGGTGGCCGAGGCGCTCGAGGTGGCGCAGGGCCACGCGCTGGTTCACCGGATTGTCCTCGACGAGCAGGATCTCGATCGCGCCCCCCGCCGGCGGCAGCGGGGCGGACGACCCGCTCGGGGCGGCCGCGGCGGGCCCGGGCGCGGCGGCGGGTTCGGTCTGAATGCAGAAGTGGAAGGTGGAGCCCGATCCCGGGTTCACCCGGGCCTCGATGCTGCCGCCCATCAGGCGGCACAGGCGCGCGCAGATGGCCAGCCCGAGGCCGGTGCCGCCGTAGCGGCGGGTCGAGGACGAGTCGAGCTGGCTGAAGGGCCGGAAGAGCTCGCCGAGCCGGTCCGGCGGCAGGCCGATCCCGGTGTCGACGACGCGGAAATCGAGCAGGAAGCGCCCGCCGGCCGGCGGGACCCCGGGCTCGGCCGGTCCGACCTCGACCGTGACGGATCCGGCGGGGGTGAACTTCACCGCGTTGTTGAGGAGGTTGACCAGGACCTGGCGCAGGCGGGTGACGTCGCCGACGATCCACGCCGGGGTGCGCGGGTCGACGCGCCGGGCCAGGCGGAGGCCCTTGGCGGCGGCCTGCGCGGCGAAGATGTCGAGCGCCTCGTCGAGGCACGGCGCCAGCTCGAACGGCTGGCGCTCCAGCGCGATCCGGCCCGACTCGATCGTGGAAAAGTCGAGGATCTCGTTGATGATGGCGAGCAGCGCGTCGCCGCTGCTGCGGATGGTGGCGACGCACTCCCGCTGCTCGGCGGTCAGCTCGGTGTCGAGCAGGAGGCTGGTCATGCCGATCACGCCGTTGAGGGGCGTGCGGACCTCGTGGGAGAGCGAGGCGAGGAATTCCGACTTGGCGCGGGAGGCGGCGTCGGCCTCGGCCTTGGCGCGGCGGAGCTCGTGCTCGGTCTCGACGCGCGCCGTGACGTCGGTGGCGATGGCGATGAAGTGGGTGACCCGGCCGGCGTCGTCGCGCACGGGCTGCACGTCCAGGTGCACGTGGCGGCGGCGGTCGTCGGCGGAGAGCTGGACGGCGTCGGTGGTGACGGGTGCGGGGGCCGCGAACGCGGCGGCGACGCGGCCGGGGGCGCCGGGATCGTGGTCGGCGCCGGCGAGGAAATCCGTCAGCGGCCGGCCGGCGACCGCGGCCAGCGGGCGGCCGGTGAGCCGCAGGTAGCTCTCGTTGGCCCATTCGATGCGGCCGGCGGCGTCGGTGATGACCACGGCGTTGTCGGTGCGGCTGGCGACGAGGGACAGCTTGCGGGTCTCGGCCTGGCTGGCGCGCAGCGCCAGCTCGGCGCGGCGGCGCTCCTCGTTCTCGAGCCGCAGCTCGGCGCTGGTGCGCTCGGCCGCGAGCTGGCGCAGGCGGGCGGCGCGCGCGAGGTTGACGATGAGCGCGAGCATGAGGCTGACGCCGAGGCCGGCGGCGAGCGCGACCTCGGGCAGGTACTGGCGCTGCCCGGCGAGGTGGCCGGCGCGGGGCGTGAGCGTGAGGGTCAGGCGCTGGCCCGGCAGCTGGAAATCGGCGGACTGGCTCAGGCGCGGGTCGGCCGGCTCCGGCGCGCCGGGGGTCGAGTAGACCGGGAGGCCGCCCGCGCCGGCCGCCGGCCGGCCCGCCGGGCTCGCGACCGCCGTCAGTTGGTAACGCTCGGCCAGGTCGAGCCGGCGCTCGACCGTCCGGAAGATGCCGGCGTAGGAAAATTCGCCGACGACCAGGCCGTCGGGGGCGCCGGGGCGCTCGGCCGGCACGTAGGCGGCGAAGCAGGGGCCGGCCAGGGGCGGGTCAAGCGGGGCCGCCAGCGCATAGCCGGCGGCCGCCTGGCGGGCCGCGGCCGCCGCCGCCGCCCGCGCGGGTTGCCCGGCGTGGCCATAGGCGGCGAGGTCCTCCTGGCCCAGGCGCGGCCAGAACCAGCGCACGCGCAGGTCGCGGTCGAGCCATTGCAGCGACTGGCAATCGTCGGAGCCTCGCATCACCTCGGCCGCCTCCGCCTCCCACGCCGCCTGGTCGAGCCCCGGCGTGCGGGACCACCGGCGCGTCAGGTCGACGAGCCGGGCGAGGTGGGCGTCGGCCTCGCCGCGGAACAGGGCGGCGATCGGGTCGAGGGCCTGCCGCGTCATGTTGTTGGTGTAGGTGAGCTCGCGCTGGCGGAGGGACACCCAGAACACGAGGGTGACGGCGACGCCACACACGGCGAACGGCAGCCAGAGCCAGCGCGGCCCCGCGCCGCGCGGATCGGGGTGGTCGCGGGCGGCGAGCACCACCAGCGCGGCGCCGAAGCCGACCAGGAGCGTTGCGGTGTGCGGGCCGAGCCGGGCGAAGTCGTGCCACTCCGCGACCGAGTTGAGGCCGAGGCGGTAGCCGAGCAGGCCCACGAGCCCGTAGGCGGCGCCAAGCGAGCCGACGAGGGCCAGCAGCAGCCCGCGGCGCGCGGCCTCAGGCCAGGCCGCCAGTCCGGCGAGCAGCGTGCCGGCGACCGCCAGGAAAAGAGCCAGCACGGGCGGCATGCGGGCGATGCCGGTGCCGGCGACGAGGTCATCATGCCGGAGGAGCCAGCCGTCGATCCCGAGGTCGACGGCCAGGATGTCCTGCATCAGCGTCGCCCAGGCGAGCAGCGCCCCCGCTGCGGCGAGGCCGACCGCGATCCGGCGCCGGTTCGTCCCGTAGGCCAGCGGTGCCAGACCCAGGAGGACAAACACCACGCCGGCGTTGGCGGGAAGCGGGGCGTCATAGGATCGCGGCTGCACCAGCGTCGCGTGGCCCAGCATCCACCCGGCCAGCACCAGCAGGCCGCTGGCCGCCACCGCTGCGAACGGCAAGAGCAGTCCTGCGGGCAGCAGACGTTGCCGGGGGGCGATCATGGCGCCCAGACGAGTAATGCCCGGTCCCGCCTGTGGCAAAGGTATTATAGGGGATTTTACCTATCCGATTCGGCCTGCGCAACCAGGAGCAAAGGACTCCGTCCCGATGGGTCCCGGCGTGGCGCAATCCCGGCAAGGCGCCGCGGGCGGTCAGGATTTCGGCGGCGGGGCCGGCGGGGCGGGCGGCGGCGGGCTGGCCGGGGGGCGCGAGTTGGTCTGACCGACGACGATGGACCAGTTGGGGCTGCCGATGGGGCCGGTGAGCTTCAGTTCCAGGATGCTGGTGAGTGGGTTGATGACGATGCCGATGGCGGCGGTCAGCAGGTTGCGGTTTTCCTCGTAGGGCTTGAAGCGGGCGGTGAAATCGAGCGCGTTGGTGGCGAACGTGTAGCTGCCGCGGGCGTCGAGCACGGAGGTGGGGCCGGTGACCTTGAGGTCGGGAAAATAGAGGTGGCCTTCCTGGAGGCGGAAGCTGGTGCGGGCGGCGTCGAGCTTGAGTGAGGAGAAGTTGAGCGACAGGCCGCTGAGCACCTGCGAGAGGAGGCCGAAGAGGTGGACCTCGCCGAGCTCGGCGCCGGTGAGCGAGGCGTTGCCGTTGCCGGTGAAGCTGGCGAGATTGCCGGGCTCGCCGCTGGCCGAGAGGGCGAGATCGATGCGGCCGCCGGCGGCGCGCTTCATGAAGCGGCTTTCGGCGACGGACGCGCTCCGCTGCCCGGTGCGGTTCGCCTGGTATTCCTCGACGGCGAGGATGGTCCGGGCGAAGTCGGCGCCGTTGAGGTAGAAGTCGAAGCCGAGTTGGCGGCGCGCGGCCGGCCCGGTGAGCGCGGCCTTGCCGGCGCCGTGGCCGCCGGCGGCGGTGACCTCGATCTGGTCGAGGCGGACCTCGGAGCCGGCGACCTCGCCCGACACGCGCGCGTCGTCGAGCGGGAAGCCGTAGTAGTGCAGGCCGCCCTCGGCGCGGCCGGTGAACGTGTAGCGGGTCGGGGCGCCGGTCGCCTCGCTTTCGATGGCGCCCTGCGCGTGGATGCGCGGCCGCCGGTTGAAGCGGAGGCTGGCCAGCACGTCGGCCGCCCGGCCGCCGAGCATGCGGTTGAGCACGGCCGGGTCGGCGTCGGTGTCGAAATTGAACTCGAAACGCCGGGTCTCGCGCGTGTCGGGGTCGCCGATGCGCCGGAAGGTGCCGGCGAGGTGCTCGCGCCCGCCGGCGCGCTCGCCGGAGAAGGCGAGCGCGTCGGTGAAATGCGGCCGCAGGAAGAGGACGGCCGACACCCGCTCGAAGTCGCCGCCCCAGACGACGGCGGGGCCCGACTCGGCGCGGCCGAAATAAAGGGTGCGCCGGGGATCCTTCCAGCGGCCCTGGACGTCGACCTCGGCGGCCGGCGGGCCGGCGCGGAACTCGAAGTAGCGGTCCCAGAACGCGGGCCACCAGTTGCCGCGGAACCAGCCGTTGATGTCGTCCGGTTGCAGCCGGCCGCGGAGGAGCATGCGGTAGTCCGTGGTGGCGAGATCCATCCAGTACGACCCGCGCGCCTCGCTGCCCGCCAGCTCGATGCGGGCGTCGTGGGCGAGGAAGGAGCTGCCGGCGAGGTCGATGCGGCCGCGGACGGCCGCGACCTGCACGCCGCGGGAGTCGAGGCGGCGGGCGTCGACCCGCCCGCCCGCGCGCACGAAGCGCCAGTCCGGCCCCAGCTCGGCGTCGCCGGCGAAACCGACCGGGTCGCCGAACACGAAATAGGGGGCGGCGCGCGGCGTGTGGCGCTCGAGCAGGCGCCGGATGAGGACGGGCGAGACGCGCCCCTCGGCCTGCACCCGCGCGCTGCGGCGGTCGAGCGCGGCCGCGGCCTCCGCGGCGAAGAACTCGCCCTCGAGCTGGGCGGACGCGCCGATGTGCACGGCGGGCCAGTCGCGCAGCTGCAGGCGCAGGACCGGCCCCAGCACCTGCTCGCCGCCGGCGCGGATCGACCCGGCGGCCACGACGGCCTCGACGCCGCGCAGGGAGAACTCGGCCGGCACCGTCTCGGCGGTCAGGACGGCGCGCAGCTGCTCTAGGGCGTAGTCGTCGCGCCAGGTGCCGTGACCGGCGCTGACGTGGAGGCGGACCAGCCGCGGCTGGCGGCCCTCGAGCCGGAGGGCGCCGGTGACCTCGAGCGGGCCGAGGAGGAGCGGCTGGTCCCACGGCCGCTCGGCGCCGCGCGCGGTCAGCCGGAAGCGCGCGCTGTTGCCGACCCCCGCGGGACTCTCGAAGGTGAGGGCCAGCGCGGGTTCGTCGAAGGCGTCGAGCCGGTGGATCTCCCGCGCCAGGCGGCGGCTCGACTCAAGGTAGCGCGCGACCCGCTCGCCTAGCGGGACGGCCGGGGCGCCGGGGACGTGCGCGGGCGACGCCAGCTCGCCGCGGGCCGTCACGGTCAGGCGCCCGATGCGGCCCGCCGCCCGGTCGATGGCCCAATGGTGGTCCTCGTGGCGCACGACGCCCGCGAGGTCGTGCACGAGGGGCAGCGCGGTGCCGCTCGGCGACAGGATGGCGGGCAGCTGTAGCACGCCGCCCTCGATCCGGATCTCGTCGGGGATGGGACGGCCGGCGAGGACCGACCAGAAATCGCGCCGCAGGTAGACGAGCCGGCAGGTGAGCAGGGGGTCCTCGAACTGCCGCGAGCGCAGCTCGAGGTCCTCGATGAGGATCTTGCCGGAGGGGTCGAACCGCGCGCGGCCGAAACGCACGACCAGGTCGGCCTGCGCCAGCTCCGCCTCGGCGCGCCGGAGGAGGAACGGCGGCACCGGCAGCTCCTGGGCGAGGGCAACGTAGGCGAGCGTGACGAGGGAGGCCCCGAGCCCGAGCCAGAGCGCCCAGTATCCGATCGCGACCAGGCACGAGCCGCAGAAGCGCAGCGCGAGGCGGAAGGGCGGCGTGGTGGCGGGCATGGGAGCGGCGCGGGTCAGGGGCGGCGAAGCCCGGCGCAGGGCGCGAAAGTGCGGCGGCGGCCGGGCGCGGCCCCGGTAGGAATCACGGCTTGGTCTCCGGCGGCGGGGCGGCCGGGGTTGCGGGGGCGGCGGGGGCCGGGGCGGGGCCGGCGGGCGCTCCGGGATCGTGCCGTTCCGCGTAGGTGAGGGTGAACAGGGCGTCGAGCATCTCCTGGGTGACCTCGAATTCCACGCCGCCGAAATCCGCGGTGCCGGCCAGCAGGGTGGAGCCGCCCAGGCGGTCGGTGAGGAAGAGCGAGGAGGTGCCGTTGCCGCCGCCGTTGCCGCCGGCGAAGGCGACGGTCAGGTCGAGCCGGTATTTCCAGGGCCGCGGCCCGTCGGCGGTGTCGGCCTGCTCGGCGGAGAAGGTCTCGGCGGTGAACCGGCGCGCGCTGAGGGTGCGGAGCTGGCCGAGCAGGGCGCCGAGGGCCTGGCGGGCCGCCGGGGAGAGGTTGGCGCCGGAGAGGGATTCGGGGGTGAGGGCGGTGTCATTGGTGACGCCGAACACCTCGGCGCCGCCGGCCAGCTCGACGAGGCGGAGGCCGGTGATGCGGGCGCCGTCGGGCAGCTCGCGCAGCAGGCGCAGCCGGTAGGCCAGGGCGGCGGACGGCGTGTCGTCGAGGAGATCGGGCACGATCTGGTAGACGAAGGGCGCGTTGGTCACGACGGCGAAGGCCTCGCCGGGCTTGTCGGGGGAGGTGCCCACGCGGAGCGTGAGCGTGGACGGTTCGGTGCCGCGCGGGCCGCCGCCGGTGCTGAGGCGGAGGGTGATCTCGCGGTCGGGGCGGTTGAAGCCCCAGCTTTCGAGCTCGCCGAGCGAAGGGGCGTCGCTGAGGAACTTGCGGGCGGCCAGCTGGTGCAGCTTCTGCAGGAGGTCGGTGACAACCCCCGGGTCGGCGGCGACGGTCTGCGGGGCCTGGCCGCTGACGCGCACGACGGCCTGCCAGCCGTCGCGCGCCGGAGTGTCGCCCGGCTTGGCGCCGGCGGCCGGGGCGGCGGCCTCCAGCTTCTGCAGCGTGAGCTCGGGCTGGCCGGGCGCCACGATGGTCAGGCCGGTGACGGTGCCGGGCTCGAAGTCGAGGATGCGGGTGTCGCGGAGCGTCTCGTGGGCGGTGCGGAGCACGTCGAGCAGGCTGGCGGGCACCGCGGTGGTGAAGACCACGGCGCGGTCCTCGGTCTTGGCGTAGTATTCGCCGGCGGTCGCGCTGGCGCTGCCGAGGAGGAGGGTCTCGCGGCGGGCGTTGCCCTCGAGGGTGACGCGGAGCGCGGGCGCGTTGAGGCCGGAGCGCTCGAGGTCGGTGTCGTGGCTGGACAGGAAATTCCGGGCCGTGAGGGCGTTGAGCGAATTGATGGTCACCTCGACGGCGCTCTTGCCCGCGCGGGCGAGGATCGGGGTCTCGAAGCTCCAGCGGGCGGCGGCGTCGCGGCGCAGGCGGACCTTGAGGTTGGAGGGCGGCGGCGTCTGGACGTTGAGGGAGCGGACCTCGAAGACGGGGATGGTGAAGATCGACTCCGCGCGGAGGTCGGCGAGGGGCAGCCCGAGGCTTTCGGCGAGGCTGCGGCTGACGACATGGATGCGGCTGCCGTCGGGGGAAAGGACGTAGAGGCGGTTGCCGATGCCGGTGTCGTCGCCGATCCGGAGCGTGTAGTCCTTGCCGGCGGCGTGGAAGGTGAGGGTGAGCGCGGGCTGCTCGAGTCCGTAGCTGGCGAGCGTCTGGTTGCTGCGGCCGATGTCGGCGACGGCGAAGCTGGTCTCGGCCTTGAGCAGCTGGAGCTCGTTGAGGATGCGGGCGATGGCGTTGGGGTTGGCCGGCCACTCGTAGGGGGCGGTCAGCCACCAGGTGTTGCCGCGGTTGGGGTCGAGCTCGGCGCGGACGTCCGGCGCGCCCGGGCTGCTGCGGGTGAAGGCGGTGATGGACGCCACCTCGGAGCCGAGGACGGTCTTGCCCGCGGAGTCGATCGGCTTCACCTGCTCGAAGTAGTAGATGTATGCGAACAGCACCACGTTGAGGAAAAGCAGCACGACGGTGACTTTGGAGCGCATGGGTGCGGAGAGGTTTAAGTTGTACGCGCGGTAAGGGGTGGGAACGGAGGCGGTGGACGCTGCAACCTCAACACTCGGTCCTCGTCGGCGGCATCAATTCCTCCTCGTCCAGTAGACGACGATGCCCACGAGGGCGATGATGGCCGGCAGGCCGAGGAAGAGCCCGAGGCGGATGCGGCCGAGCTCCTCCTGGCTGAGGGTCAGCTGGAAGCGCTGGATGGGCCGGACGGGGACGTTGACCTGGATGTCGGGCTCCGCCGCCCAGTTGACGGTGGCGAGGAAGAGGTCGAGGTTGCCGATGGTGAAGATGCGGTGGTTGGTGACGAGGTCGGAGGTGCCGATGACGGCGAGGCGGCCGCCGCGGACGCTGAGCGGGAGGTTGTTGGCCGGCTTCAGGCGCTCGGAGATCACCATGACGCTCAGCTCGCCGCGGAGGTCCTCGGAGGGGGTGTACTGGAAGAGCTTCTGGCGGTAGCTCTTCTCGCCCCACGCGTCCTTGCTGGTGGCGATGAGCTTCTTCACGCTCAGGCCGTCGTCGGCCGAGCGACCGAGGTCGTCGCTGACGACGCGGGTGGGGCCGACGACCACGGACAGGTCGTTGTTGAGCAGGTTCTCCGTGATGCGGCTGCCGGGGGCGGGATCGGGCGAGAAGCGCCAGAGGCGCATGCCGGTGTCGGTCACGCTGTCCGGGTTGGGATCGATGATCAGGTTGTCGTAGACCATGATGCCCCAGTCGAAGAGGAGGTTGTCGAGCCCGTGCGTGGCCTGCGGGTCGAGCATGAGGATGAGCCGGCCCGCGCGGGTGCTGAGGAAGTTGCGGAGCAGCTCCTCCTCGAAGGGCTGGAAGGGCTTGAGCGGGCCGGCGCCGATCAGCAGGTCGGCGTCCTCGGGCACGCGGCGGGTCAGGCTGAGGTCGAGCCCCGCGATCTCGAAATTGCGCTGGCGGAGCTCGTCGCGCAGCTGGGACAGGCCGCGGACGCGGTCCACGTCGTCGGGCCGCAGCTCGCCGTGGCCGGCGAGGAAGTAGATCTTCTTCCGGCCCGAGCTGGACACGTCGAGGATGGCGGCGGTGAGGGCGGCTTCGCCCTTGAACGACTCGCGGCGGACCTTCTGCTTGACCGTGTAGAGGTCGCTGATGGTGAGCAGCCGGCGGTGGCCCTCGCTGACGAGCATCACGACGTTGGGGCGGTCGAGGTCGAGCTCCTCCACGCGGCGGCGGTTCTGGTAGATGTTGAGGAACTCGACCTCGATCCGGCCCGTGGAGTGGTGGCGGGTGGCGTAGGCGTACTCGCGCAGCAGGGCGCTGATGTCGCGGTAGGCCTGGGCCACCTCGGCGTCCTCGCTGTCGGCGGTGAACGTGACGATGATCTTCACGTCGCGCTTGAGGGCCTCGAGGTAGGAGCGCGTCTCGGGCGAGAGCGAGTGGCGGCGGTTCTGGGTGAGGTCGAAGCGCCAGGCGTGGTTGAGGGCGATGTAGTTGAGGCCCGCGAAGAGCGTGAGGAACAGCACGGCCTGGAGGAGCAGGTTGGTGAACCGGATCCAGCGCGCGGCGCGGAAGCTGTCCTGGAGGCTCATGGGGCGGGGCTCAGCTGTGGAGGATCTTGGCTTCGACGCCGAGGATGCTGAAGATCAGGGCGAGGGTGGAGCCGGTGAGGTAGAAGAACACCTGGCGCGTGTCGACGACCCCGTGGGTGAAATCCTCGACGTGGCGCGGGATGCTCAGCGACTCGACCGCGGCCTTGGCCGGCTGCATGGCGCCGGTGTTGAGGGCGCTGAGGTCGCCCAGGTAGTTGATGCCCCCGATGAGCCCGAGCAGCAGCGTGAAGCAGAGGATGCCCGCGACCGCCTGGCTGCGGGTCAGGGCGCTGGACAGCACGCCGATCGAGACGAACAGCAGGCCGCTGACCGCGATGAAGAGGTAGCCGCCGACGAGCGGGCCGGAATCGAGCAGGCGCTCGTCGCGGGCGTAGAGGTGCAGGATGTA
The DNA here is from genome assembly GCA_016795545.1 of Opitutaceae bacterium. Lineage (GTDB taxonomy): Bacteria > Verrucomicrobiota > Verrucomicrobiia > Opitutales > Opitutaceae > Lacunisphaera. The sequence continues at coordinate 61,123 of JAEUGX010000105.1, read as the reverse complement.
GTGGAAGCCGATGGTGGACCCCCACAACAGCAGGTAGAACAGGTAGGCCGCGGAGAACTTCCCGAGCACGACCTCGGCGGTGCTGACCGGGGCGGTGAGCAGCGTCTCGAGCGTGCCCTGCCGGCGCTCCTCGGCGAAGGATTTCATGGTCAGCAGCGGCACCATGAAGAACACCGGGAACCAGAAATACTGGAAGAAGACGACGGCCGGCGGCGTCTCCTGCGCGGCGCGGTTGTATTCGTCGAGGATGCTGGCGAACACGAAGCCCATCACGGCCAGGAAGAAGACCGAGGCGATGTACGTGCTCGGGCTGTAGAGGAGCGCCCGGACTTCCTGGGAGAAGATGGTGAAGTAGTGGCGCATGGGGGCGGGAGCAGGAAGCAGGGGGAAAGGAGGAGGGCGGGTCAGACTTTGGGGAGGGGGGCGCGGCTGTCGCCCCGGAGGGCGGGCTGGTCGGGGAGGCGGGCGTCCCAGCTGCGGCGGGTGGCGGCGAGGAAGACGTCCTCGAGCGAGGGCTCGGTGCGGCTGAGGGCGCGGATGCGGTAGCCGAGCGGCGGCAGGGCGTGCAGGATCTGTTCGCCGAGGTCCTGGCCGGCGGAGGTCATGAGGGTGACGCTGCAGAAGCCGTCGGGCCCGGGGTCGCCGAGGGCGGAGATCTTGAGGGACGGCTCGATCGCGGGCAGGCGGGAGGCGAGGGCGGCGGTGTCGCCGCTCAGCTCCACGTGGTAGCTGACGTGCCCGAAGATCTGGTGGCGGAGCTCCGCGGGCGACCCCTGGGCGACGATGCGGCCGCTGTTGATGATGAGGACGCGGTCGCAGGTGGCTTCGATCTCGGGCAGGATGTGGCTGGAGATGATCACGCTCATGCGGCCGCGCAGGCTGGCGATGAGGTCGCGGACGATGATGATCTGGTGCGGGTCGAGGCCGATGGTGGGCTCGTCCATGATGATCACCGCCGGCTCGGAGAGGATGGCCTCGGCGATGCCGACGCGCTGCTTGTTGCCCTTGGAGAGGCGGCCGAGGATGCGGTGGCGGTTGCGCTTGAGGTCGCAGAGCTCGAGGACCTCGTCGATGCGGGCGCGGAGGCGGGCGCGAGGCATCTCCTTCAGCCGGCCGCGGAACCAGAGGTACTCGGAGACGCGCATGTCCTCCGGGAGCGGATTGTTCTCGGGCATGTAGCCGACATGCCGCTTGGTCAGCTCGGACCGGCTGGCCACGGGGTGGCCGCAGATGCGGACGGAGCCGGAGGTGGCCGGCAGGTAGCCGGTGAGGATCCGCATGGTGGTGCTCTTGCCGGCGCCGTTGGGCCCGAGCAGGCCGACGATCTCGCCGCGCCGCACGGTGAAGTTGAGGTCGTTGACGGCGGTGAGGGAGCCGTAGGACTTTACCAGGTGGGAAACCTCGATGGTGATGTCGGGAGTGTCAGCCATGCCGGCGTTTGCGGTCACATATACACGGGGATTCCGCGGGGCGGGCAAGCCCCGCCTTCTCAGGCGGCCGGGACCGCCTCCTTGCCCAGGGTGACTTCGCCCGCGCGGAAGCGCTCGGAACGACCGGTGGCGAGGCGCACGATGAGGGAGCCCTCGTCGTCGATGCCGGTCGCCGTGCCGGCGACGGTGCGGCTCCCCTGGATCACGGTGACGGGCCGGCCGCGGAGCACGTCGAAGCGCCGCCAGAGGTCGGCGAACTTGTCGCGGTAGCCGCCCTCCAGGAACGCGGCGTAGGCGGCGAGCACGCGGCCGATGAGGGCCGCCGCGAAGCGGTTCAGGTCGAGGGGTGCGCCGACGGCGTCGGCCAGCGAGATGGCCGTGCGCTGAAGGTCCTTGGGCAGGTCGGCGGAGCGGACGTTGAGGTTGAGCCCGAGCCCGAAGACGAGGTCGCGGATCTGGTCCGCGTCGACGCGCGCCTCGGTGAGCATGCCGCCGGCCTTGCGGCCCTTGACGAGCAGGTCGTTGGGCCACTTGAGGCCGGGCTCGATCTTGCAGAAGTTGGAGACGAGCTCGCAGACGTTGAGCCCCATCCAGAGCGTGAAGTCCTGCAGCCGGGCCGGCTCGAGCTTTGGCCGGAAGACGAAGGTGCAGTAGAGGTTGCCCGCGGCCGGGCTGTGCCAGGTGCGCCCGCGCCGGCCCCGGCCGGCGGTCTGGGCGCGGGCCAGGATGACGAGCGGCACGCTGCCGCCGGCGGCGAGCTGGCGTTCCGCCTCGCTGTTGGTGCTGTCGACCGTCCCCAGGCACACGAGCTGGGGCGCCCGGGCGCGGCCGCCCAGGTAAGCCTGGATCAGCGCCGGATGCAGCTGGTCCGGCGTGCGCACGAGGCGATAGCCGCGGCTGCGCAGCGCCTCGAACACGAAGCCCTGCCGCGTCAGCTTCTGCAGCTGCATCCAGACCGCGACCCGCGAGATTCCCAGCAGCTTGGCGAGGCGGGCGCCCGAGACCTGGCCGGATTCCGCGGCGAGCAGTTCTCGCAGAATGGTGACTTCGGTGGTGGGCATGAATGAATTTCGTCGCGGCGACGGGCGGTTTCACTACGAAAGCAGGGAAAAAGGGGTGCGCAAATGTCATTTGCGGAATTTCTGGCGTCGACCCGCGGCCCGGTCCCGCCGGGGGGGCTCGACGGGCCGTTGCTGGCGCTCTGGCACGACGCCCGGGGCGACTGGCACCGGGCGCACGCCGTGGCGCAGGAGACCGGAGGCCCCGGCGGCGCGTGGGTGCACGCCTACCTGCACCGCAAGGAAGGCGACCCGGGGAACGCGGCGTACTGGTACCGGCGGGCGGGACGGCCGGTGCCCACGGCGGCGTTGGAGGACGAATGGGCCGCCCTTGTCCGCGGGCTGCTGGAAACGCGCCCCGCGGGGGACGACACTCCGGAAGGCTAAGGCTTGGCCGCGGCTTCCCGCAGGGCTTTGGCCTCGGCGGGATCGAGCTGCTCGGTGGCGCGGGCGATCGCGGCCACGTCGGCCGCCAGCTCGGCGCGCTTCTCGCGCTCGTATTCCTCGCGGGCGCGGGCTTCGGCGGAAGTGCCGAACAGGGGGAGCGTGAAGCGGTTGAGGCCGCGGTCGAGGCTGGTCAGCTTCTCCTTGGCCAGCTGCTCGTTGAAGGCCTTGTTGGTCAGCATCACCTCCGGGCCCAGCCGCGGGCGCTTTTTCGGCAGGACGGTGACCTTGGGCAGCTCGACGACCTCGGGGTCGGTGTTCGCGACGGCGCTGGCCGCGGGGGTGCCGGGCTTGGGCGCCGCCGGGGCGGGAGGGGCGGGCGTGTATTTCGGCAGCGCGTCGGTGAGCTGCTTCGTGACCTCGGGTGACAGCTTGCCGGCGGTCTGGGCGGGGGCCGGGGCGGGTTCGGCCGGGACATCCGCCCCCGGCAGCGGGGAGGCCGCGAGCAACGTGAGCAGCAGGGTGACCGGTTTCATGACAGTTCCTTGGACAGGCAATTTGCCCGAAGTATCCGTGTTGCCGACACTATTCTTGCCGGCCGGCGGGCCGCGGCGTTCAAGCCGGGCGGGCCAGCGAGGCGGCGAGTTCGCGCAGGCGGGGCCAGTGGACGTCGGGGATGGCGGGTCCCAGGTGCTGGACACATTCGGCGCCGAGGGCGGAGCCGAGCTGGCCGGCGGCCGGGAGGGGCAGGCCGCGCAGGTAGCCGTAGAGGAAGCCCCCGGCCCAGGCGTCGCCGGCGCCGGTGGTGTCGACCACCCGCGCGACGGGAAAAGAAGCGATGCGGTGCAGGTCGCGGCCCTGGGCGATCCAGGCGCCGTCCTTGCCGATCTTGACGGCCGCGATGCCGCCGTAGGCGGCAAGCTCGCGGGCGTACTGCTCGTAGGGAGCCTCCCGGCGGAACAGCACGCGGGCCTCGTCCTCGTTGGCGAAGACCACGTGCACGCCCTGCCGCAGCTGGGAAAAGATCCAGTCGCGGGCGACCTGGACGACCTCGAAGGACGACAGCTCGAGGCTGATCGTGCAGCCGGCGGCGCGGGCGGTGGCGGCGACCTTTTCGGCCAGGGCGGGATTGAACATGAGGTAGCCCTCGATGTGCGCGTGGCGCGCGCCTTGGAAGTCGGCCGGAGTGACCTCGTCGGGGCTGAGCGTCATGGCCGCGCCCAGGTGGGTCCGCATGGTCCGCTGGCCGTCGGGGGTGACGAGGGAAAGGCAGCGCCCGTTGGGCAGGGTGGCATGCTTGAAGCGCGAGCCGTCGCCGCCGGCCGCGAGGAAGTTTGTCCGGTATTCCTCGGCGGTGACGTCGGCGCCGATCTTGCCCAGGAAGGTGGCGCGCAGGCCGAGGCGCGCGGCGCCGAGCGTGGCGTTGGCGGCGGAGCCGCCGGGGGTCATCGCGTACTGCGAGCCGAGCCGGCGGACCAGGCTGGCGATGTCTTGCTCGTCCACGAGCACCATGCCGCCCTTCTCGCCGGGGACATGCGCCGCGAGGAACGCGTCGTCGACGTGCGCGAGCAGGTCCATGATCGGGTTGCCGATGCCGATGAGATCGAAGGAGGGTGCCGACATAATAAGGATTCAGGATTCAACCTGGGAGACCGCGAACGGGAGGGAGGGCGTGGCCGGCGGGGGCGGGCCGATGCGCGCGGATCTCATCTCGGGTGACGGGAGGCGGCCGGGGCGGGGAATCCGCCGTCAGCTGACGGTCAGGCTGGTGGTGAGCAGGGGTTCGTCGTCCACGTCGATCACGATCGCGTAGTCGCCGGGCCGGTCGAAGCGCAGGTTGCGCAGCTCGTTGATGAGATTGATGCGGTGCAGCGGGCTCTGCGACTCGAACTCGCGGTGGAGCAGCTCCGCGGGGTCGGAGGGATTGAGCCCCATGGACATCCGGATGCGGTGGGCGCCGGGCTGGACGTCGGTCAGGGTGAGGAACCACACCATGTACGGGTGGACGACCGGGAACTGGCGGGCCTTGATGTTGGAAAAGACGCCGAGGATCGTGTGCTTGCCCGAGGCCGGGTCGATGTGGACGCCGTCGCAGGTGATCCAGGCGAGCAAGGTGGGTTTGGACTGCACGCCGGGCAGGATGCGCCCGGTCGGGAGGGCGGCAACCTCTTTTGCGGTCCGCCGCGGGGCCGAAATTACGGCGATCCGGCTCCCGGGACTTTCGCCTGGCGGCCCGCGACCCGCGCCGCGCGGCCACCTTTTTCTTGTGTATGGCAGGTGGGCGGCTTTTACCCTTGGGTGATGAAGTATATTTTCGTCACGGGCGGGGTGGTTTCCTCCTTGGGCAAGGGGCTCACGGCGGGGGCGCTGGGCGCGCTACTGGAAATGCGCGGGCTCACGGTCCGCATCCAGAAGTTCGACCCCTACCTCAACGTCGATCCGGGCACGATGAGCCCGTTCCAGCACGGCGAGGTGTACGTGCTCGACGACGGCGCGGAGACCGACCTCGACCTCGGCCACTACGAGCGGTTCACGTCCGGCAAGCTCTCGCGCCACAACAGCCTTTCCTCGGGCCAGATCTACGAGGCCGTCATCGCCAAGGAGCGGCGCGGCGACTACCTCGGCAAGACGGTGCAGGTGATCCCGCACGTCACGAACGAGATCAAGGAACGGATCTACCGCGGCGGCAAGGGGGTCGACGTGCTCATCACCGAGATCGGCGGCACGACCGGCGACATCGAGGGCCTGCCGTTCCTCGAGGCCATGCGGCAGTTCGCCCTCGAGGTCGGGCCGCGCGACTGCGTTTTTATCCACGTCACGCTCATCCCCTTCCTGAAGGCCGCGGGCGAGCTCAAGACCAAGCCCACGCAGCAGAGCGTGGCGAAGCTGCGCGAGATCGGCATCCAGCCGCACATCCTGGTGTGCCGTTGCGACCATCCGCTGACGCCGGAGATGCGGGAGAAGCTGAGCATGTTCTGCAACGTGCCGGCCAAGGCGGTCATCGAGGAGATGGACGTCGAGTCGTCGATCTACGAGCTGCCGCTGATGCTGCAGAAGGAGGGCCTCGACCAGCTGGTGGTGCAGCAGCTCGGGCTCAAGGCCCGGCCGAACCCGCGGAACATCTGGGCGGAGGTCGTGCGCCGGATCAAGTCGCCCCGGCACGAGGTGAAGATCGGCGTGGTGGGCAAGTACATCGAGCTGCAGGACGCGTACAAGTCCGTCTACGAATCGCTGAGCCACGCGGGCATCGCCAACCACTGCCGGGTTCGGATCATCCGGATCGACGCCGAGGGGCTCGAGACCAAGGCGGGCCTCGCGCGGCTGAAGTCGCTCGACGGCATCCTCGTCCCGGGCGGCTTCGGCGACCGCGGCATCGAGGGCAAGATCGCCGCCGCGCGCTACGCCCGCGAGAAGCGCGTGCCCTACTACGGCCTCTGCCTCGGCATGCAGGTGGCGGTCATCGAGTACGCCCGCCACGTGCTCCGGCTGAAGGACGCCAATTCGGTGGAGTTCGACGTCAGGACGCCGCATCCGGTCATCGCGCTGATGGACGAGCAGCGCCACGTCGTCCTGAAGGGCGGCACCATGCGCCTGGGCGCCTACGAGTGCCGGCTGAAGCCGGGCACCCTGGCCCGGCGCGCTTACGGCCGCGAGATCGTTTCCGAGCGCCACCGCCACCGCTTCGAGGTCAACAACGAGTACGTGCCGCGCCTGGAGAAGGCGGGCATGGTCATCAGCGGCTGGAACCCCAAGCGCGGCCTGGTCGAGGTCATCGAGTTGAAGAACCACCCGTGGTTCGTCGGCGTGCAGTGCCACCCAGAGTTCCAGTCGAAGCCCAACCGGGCCCACCCGCTCTTCGCCGCGTTCATCGCCGCGGCGATCCGGAACCAGCGCAAGCGATAGACGCGCCTGGGGCACCGGCGGAGCGACCTTCATGGAATGTGCCACCCAGGCTTTGCAACCAGGCGTCATGATCGCAACCGCGGTCGCCGCCCCGATCGCCTGAGTCCCCGCCGGAATCGTCCCGCCCCGTTTTCCCTCTCGTGATTTTTGACCCCGCCAAGCTCCTCCTCATCGCCGGCCCCTGCTCGCTGGAGAGCGAAGCCGTCTGCCGGGCGGTGGCCGAGGTGCTGGCCAGGCTGGCGCGCGCCCAGCCGGAGCTGCGCCTCGTGTTCAAGGGCTCCTTCGACAAGGCGAACCGGACCTCGCTCGCCGGCGAGCGGGGCACGGGGCTGGAGGAGGGGCTGCGGCTCCTGGACCTGATCCGGCGCGAGTACGGCTTTCCGGTGCTGACCGACGTGCATGAGCGCGGGCAGGTGCCGGCGGTCGCGGCGGTGTGCGACGTGGTGCAGATCCCGGCGTTCCTCTGCCGGCAGACCGACCTGCTGCTGGCCGCGGCGGCGAGCGGGCGGGTGGTCAATGTCAAGAAGGGCCAGTTCCTGTCACCGCAGGAGATGCCGTTCGTGACCGGCAAGCTCAAGGAGGGCGGGGCCGCCGAGATCTGGCAGACGGAGCGCGGCACGACCTTCGGCTATCAGAACCTGGTCGTCGACATGCGGAGCTTCGCGTTGATGAAGGCGTCGGGCTACCCGGCGATCTTCGACGCCACGCACAGCGTGCAGCTGCCCGGCGCGGCGGGCGGCAAGAGCGGCGGGCAGCGCGAGTTCGTGCCGCCGCTGGCCCGCGCGGCGCTGGCTGCCGGGGCCGACGGACTCTTCCTCGAGACCCATCCCGACCCGGCCCGCGCCATCTCCGACGGACCCAACATGATCCCGCTCGCGGAGCTGCCGGAGCTGATCGCGTCCTGCCTCGCCGTGTGGCGGGCGGTGCGGGGTCGCTGACGGCTACGCCTAAGGTGTGAATCGAGGCGGGGCTTCCCGGCGGACGGCCATCCCCGGCGTTGACTGGACCAAAGGCGGGCCGCAGCCTCGCGCCAAAACGTCGTCATGCCGTCATTCATCATCGATGTACCGGTGCCCTCGATGGGCGCCACCGTCAGCGAACTCACCGTCATCAACCTGGCGGTTGCTCCCGGCGCGAAGGTCGCCAAGGGACAGAAGCTGGCCGAGCTGGAAAGCGACAAGTCGGCCTTCGATTTCGAATCGCCGGCCGACGGCACCATCGTCGCGGTCAGCGCCCGGGCCGGGGACGTGCGGACCTCGGGTCAGCCGCTTTTCCGGATGGAAACCGCTGACGCCTCGCTGCGTCACCTCGAGGTCAAGGCCGCCGGCGGAGCCGGGCCGGCGCCCGCAGCGGGCGGCGAAGCGAAGCTCGTGTGGACGCCGCGCGCGTTGAAGATGGCGCAGGAGGCGGGGCTCGATCCCGCGACGCTCGCTGGCATCAAGGCCACGGGTCCCGGCGGCCGGGTGTCGGGTGACGACGTGACGAATTACCTAGCGAGCCGGAAGTGACGCTTGGTTCACGCTAAGTCGCCAAGGCGCAAAGGGGATGACGGAGAACGAGATTTCGAGGGTGGTGGTGGATGCCGCCTTCAAGCTGCATACGGAACTTGGTCCGGGATTGCTTGAGTCGGTCTATGAGGTGTTGCTCGTGCGCGAACTCGAATTGCGCGGATTGGCGGTGGTGCGCCAGAAACCGGTGGCCTTTGAGTACCGTGGAATGAGATTTGATGAAGGTTTTCGGGCTGACTTGATGATCAACGACCTGGTCCTGATCGAACTGAAGTCGGTGGAGCAACTGCACCCCGTGCACAAGAAGCAGCTCAAGACTTACCTCAAACTCACGAATTGCCGGCTTGGCCTTCTCATCAACTTTGGCGCGGTGCTCATCAAGGATGGAATCCATCGCGTAGTGCTTGGATTACCGGAAGAGAAACCTTTGCGCCTTGGCGACTTTGCGTGAGCCAAGCTATCGGTCGGAATATGTGTCACGCCAAGCTGCCAAGAAGCAAAGAAACGCACCGATCGGTGGGTCACTCAAACTCACGAATTGCCGGCTTGGCCTTCTCGTCAACTTTGGCGCGGTGCTCATCAAGGATGGAATCCATCGCGTAGTGCTTGGATTACCGGAAGAGAAACCTTTGCGCCTTGGCGACTTTGCGTGAGCCAAGCTATCGGTTGGAATATGGTTCACGCCAAGCCGCCAAGACGCAATGAAACGCACCGATCGGTGGGTCGAAACTTGGTGGCTTTGTGTGAGGCTCTTCAACCGTTCAGTTCGTAACTCAGGATGCTGAGGGCGTAGGTGGCGGCGGTGTCGCTGCGGAGGACCAGCGGGCCGAGCGTGATGGGAGCGAATCCGGCCGAGGCGGCCTGGGACATTTCCGCGGGCGAAAAGTCTCCCTCCGGTCCGACGAGCCAGAGCACCCGCCGGGGCGGATGTCCGTGGCGCGCGGCGAAGGCCGCCAGCACCGGTTTCAGCGATGTGGCGCCGGGATGGAGGCTGGCGACGAGGCGCAGGTCGTGGTCGGCGGCGGTGGGCAGGAAGGAGGCGAGGGTCCGGATGGGATCGATTGCGGGCAGCCAGGGATTGCCGCACTGCTTGGCGGCCTCGATGGCGGCGGTGCGCCATTTCTCGACCTTGCGATCGGCGCGGTCGCCATCGAGCTGCACCTGGGTGCGCTCGCTCAGCAAGGGCACGATCCGGGCGGCGCCGATCTCGGTGGCCTGCCGGACGATATCGTCCATCGCCGCGCCCTTGGGCAGCGCCTGGGCCAGGGTGATGGCCGTGGTCCGCGTAGCCGCCTGGCGGGTCGAGCGGACGCGCAGCACGGCGGCCTGACGGTTGGGTTCGGCGCACTCGGCCGTCCATTCCCGGCCGCGGCCGTCAAAGGCCGTGACCGGATCTCCGCGTCCGCAGCGGTTCACGACGACCAGGTGATGGCTCTCGTCCGGGCCGAGGCGGATCTCCGCCGTGTCAGCGGCGGCGTCGGGAGCATAGGCGCGAAAGTCGGGCATGGCGGTTGCGGCTCTGGCGAGTGAACCACGGATGGGGACCGATGAAACACTAATTCTCGTGCCCGCGGATGACACGAAGGGAGAAACGATTGAAGGTCAGGTGCCCGCGAATGACGCGAAGAGGCGCGAATTCGGAACGGGAGAAAAGGGTGTCGGTATCTGCCTGTGCTGCGCTGCTGGACAAGCCAGAAGTATGCGGCCTAGACTTGTCGCATGGGACTTTTGACCTTCTGCATCAACGTCACCCTGGACGGCTGCGTCGATCACGAGCAGGGGATTGCCGACGAGGAGACGCATGCCTTCTTCACCCGCCTCATGGATGAGACCGGAGCGATGCTGTGGGGGCGCGTTACCTACGAGATGATGGAGAGTTACTGGCCGGAGGTCGGCCGAGGTGACGAGGAATCGCCGCAGTCGATGCGCGAGTGGGCGGTGAAGCTGGAGGCCAAGCCGAAGTATGTCGTGTCGTCCACGCGAAAGGACTTTCCGTGGACCAACAGCCACCACATCGCTGGCGACCTGCGCACGGGCGTGCAGAAGCTCAAGGACGCGACCCCGGCTGGCGTGCTGCTCGGCAGCAGCAAGCTTGCTGCCGAACTGGACCGGCTGGATCTGGTCGACGAGTACAAGTTCCTTGTCCATCCCATGATCACCGGTTGTGGCCCGACCCTGTACCAGAGCGGGTTGCCTAGGACGAGGCGGCTCGAGTTGGTCTCGGCGAAGCCGCTCCGCAACGGCGCGGTCGCCATGCACTACCGGCGCGCCTGCTGACTCATGCGCAGAAAGGATGTGCGGTTTCGCTCCCTCCTGCGCATAATCATTAACCCTACCCGGCCTCTGTCCCCAATCTTTGGTGTAGACCCCCTTCGCCGCCTGTCGCTCCTGATGGCCGCGCCATCCGAAGCTCCGCAGGAGCGAAGGATGGTGCCCGGGGTGGGGGTCGAACCCACAAGACTTTAGAGGTCGGTGGATTTTGAGTCCACTGCGTCTGCCAATTCCGCCACCCGGGCGACGCAGCGAAAGAAAGCCGCAGCTGCAGGAATGTAAATACGAATTAGCCCTGTTGCCCCAACGCGGCCAACGCTCATTTAGGGATACGCTTTAAGGGGCAAGCGATCAGAGTTCCGGCTTTCCAGAGTTCCACATTCCCTACACCTGATTCGCTTCCCTTCGCATTATTCGCGGGCGCCTGCAGTTCACTCTTTCCTGCCGGGCCGTTCGTGGCGTCGTCCGCGCTACATGAATTACTGTCACGTCGGCGATGCCCGAGGTTCGGGGTTGCGGAGCCGGGGAGCATTCGGCGAGCCTGCCGGGCATGCCTCCGCGCGGTTCGCTCCCTTCCTCCCGTCCCCCGCTGGCCCGGATGATGCGCATCCACGAGATGCTGCAGGACGGACGCCAGACCAACTGCACGAAGCTGGCCGAGCAGTTGGAGGTGTCGACCAAGACCATCATGCGGGACCTCGCGTTCATGCGCGACCAGCTCGACCTGCCGGCGGAGTACGACGCGGGCACGTACGCGTGGCGCTACACCTATCCCGTGAAGTCCTTTCCCACGGTGCAGATCAGCGAGGGCGAACTGCTCGCGCTGCTGGTGGCGCAGAAGGCGCTGGAGCAGTACCAGGGCACACCCTACCACGACCAGCTGGCGCGCGCGTTCGACAAGCTGGCGGCCGGGTTGCGGGACAAGATCAGCTTTTCGCCGGCCGGCACCCTGCGCAGCGTGTCCTTTCACCAGCTCGGGCTGGGCAAGGCGGATATGAAGCTCTTCGAGAAGCTTTCGCGCGCCGTGAACGACTCGGTCGAGGTCCAGTTCGACTACCGCAAGCCGCGGCAGCAGGGCAGCGAAGAGCGCCGGGTGCAGCCCTACCATCTGGCGAATCGCGAGAACTCGTGGTACCTGGTCGGGTTCGACCTCGAGCGGAAGGCGCTGCGCAATTTTGCGGTCGGGCGCATGCAGGGGCTGGTCGTCACCGGCCGGAAATTCACCCGGCCCGCGGACTTCTCGCCGGAGCGACATTTCGGCAAGGCCTTCGGCGCCTTCGTGGGGACGGGCGACTACCGGGTCACGGTGCGCTTCCAACCCGCCGCCGCCGACCAGGTGCGGGAGCGGTTCTGGCATGAGTCGCAGGAAACCACCGATCTCCCCGACGGCGGGGTGGAGTTCACGGTGCAGCTGGGCGGGCTGGACGAGATTCTTCGCTGGATCCTCGGCTGGGGCGACCAGGCGGAGGTCCTGGCGCCGGAGGAGCTGCGGCGGATGGTCGCCGAACGATCGGCGGCCACCGCCCGGGTTTACGCGGGCGGCCGGCGGACCACGTAGGCCCGGAACTCGGCGTCGGATTCACGCTTCCGGGCCGCGGTTGCCGGACGTCATGCGGCGCTGGCCGCGGCGCCAAAAACCTCGGGCAGGAGGGCCTTGAGCCCCGTCGGCCGGCGGGAGCGGCGGCGAACGCGGACGGGCATGGGCCGCGGCCCGAGGGCGCCGGACAGCCGCTGCATCAGCCCGTCGAGCCGCTGGCCGGAGATGCGCCAGTCGGCGCCGGTGGGATGAAACCACTCGAACTCAAAGGTGACCTGCCCGCGGCCGGCGCCGAAGGCGATCACGGGATGGCCCTCGAGGGCGATCTCGTTGAAGAGCTCGAGCCCGCTGACCAGCAGGCGCTCCTCGGCCAGCGAGATACCGCAGCGCACCCGCTGGCCCTGCGGACGGGCCGCCAGCGTGACGCGGACATCGCAGTCGGGGGAGGTGTGGACCAGTTCGTCGTACTCTTCGCGGGTGCGGAGTCCGTTGAGGGCCAGGGCCGAGCGGAAGGCGACAAGGGGCGTGCGGAGCGTGAGGGAGATCATGTTCGTGGGATGGGTTGAGGTGACGGTGATGTACGCAGGATCGCACGAAGGGTCGGACATAGCCTGTCTGACCCCAAAAAAATATGGAGGCGGGTGCGCGGGGAGGCTTTGGCCCGGCTCGGAGCGGCGGAGGCAAACCCAGGCCACAGCGGGGCAGACCGGAGCTAGCGCCGTGTTCGGCGCGGAGGGGGCGGCACTGCGGCCGCGGCCGGCTTAGGCCGGCTTGGTCACGGCCTCGCGGTACTCGCCCAGCTCGCGGTAGCGGGCGTAACGGTCGTCGAGCAGCTGCTGGGCCGATTTTTCGGCGAGCTGGTCGAGATGCTTGAGCAGGGCCGTCTTCAGGGCGTTGGCGGCGGCGGCGGGATCGTTATGAGCGCCGCCCAGCGGCTCGGGGATGACCTCGTCGACGACCTCGAGCTCGAGCAGGTTGGCGGCGTTCAGCTTGAGGGCCTCGGCGGCCCGCGGCGCGTTGGCGCGGTCCTTCCAGAGGATGGCGGCGCAGCCTTCGGGCGAGATGACGGAATAGTAGGCGTTCTCGAAGATGAGGACGCGGTCGGTGACGCCGATGCCGAGGGCGCCGCCGGAGCCGCCCTCGCCGACGATGACGGCGACGGACGGGACTTTAAGCAGCGCCATTTCCCGCAGATTCACGGCGATGGCCTCGGAAACATGGCGGGCCTCGGACTCGACGCCCGGGTAGGCGCCGGGGGTGTCGATGAAGGTGACGACGGCCAGGCCGAATTTCTCGGCGAGCTTCATCAGGCGGAGCGCCTTGCGGTAGCCCTCGGGCTGCGGCATGCCGAAGTTGCGGACGATGTTTTCGCGCGTGTCGCGTCCCTTCTGCTGGGCGATGACCATGACCGGGCGGCCGGCGAAGAAGGCGGTGCCGCCGATGAGGGCGCGGTCGTCGTTGAACTGGCGGTCGCCGTGCAGCTCCTGGAAGTCGTCGAACATGGCCCCGACATAGTCGAGGGCGTAGGGCCGCCGGGGGTGGCGCGCGACCTGGACGCGCTGCCAGGGCGTCAGGTTGGAGTAGATCTCCCGCTTGGTCGTCTCGATCTTCGCCTCGATCGTCGCCAGCTCGGCGGACATATCGATGTTGTTCTCCAGCGACTGCTGGTGCAGGGCTTCAAGCTGCTTCTCGAGCTCGCGCAGGGGCTTCTCGAATTCCAGCAGGTAGGCGGGTCTGTCCATGCGGCAAGGCTAGGGGTGCGCGCGAGAGGGTGTCAATTAGGGGTTGGGGGGAGGGGAGGTGTGCACGGGAACTAGCAGTGTCGTGCGCGGCTTGGGTAGGGTGGATGTCCATGCGGTGTCGGGCCCATGGGCGCGGACACGGCTGGTGCGAATCGCTGGCATCTGGATGAATTGTCTCCACAACACGCGGCACATTGTAATATCTAGGCATGTTCGATAACGTTAAGCTGGTTAGGTTTTATGACTAATATCGGGTTGATCGAAATTTTCACGAACTGGTGGGAGAGCCTGAACGGCGCGCGCCAGTTGTTTTACGGAATCGGGCTGTTTGCCGGACTGATTTCACTGGTGCTGGCGGCAATGGCCATCATTGGGATGGAGCATCACGATGCGGTGGACGCGGTCGGATCGGCCGACCTCAATCATGGCGGCGGCGGCATTTTTTCGATCAAGCCTTTGACCGGATTCTTCCTCGGCTTCGGCTCGGCGGGCGGTCTGGCGCTGGATGCCGGCCTATCCCTGCCGGCGGCCGTTCTGGTGGCGGTCGTGGCTGGCTCCGTGGTGATGGCGATTATCGTCGTGATGATCCGCACCATCTACGGCTTTCGCAGCGACGGCACCAGGCGCATCCAGGACTCGGTTGGTGCTGTCGGCACCGTCTACATCACGGTTCCGCCGCGCAAGGCGTCGGGCGGCCAGGTGGTCGTCAATTTCAGCGGACGGCAGGAGACGCTGGAAGCGCTGAGCGTTGCCGAGCGCCCGATCGCCAGCGGCGAGAAGGTGCGCGTGACCGGCGTCGTCGACGGCCGCACCGTATCGATCGAACCCGTCTGAGCGGACGAACCGCCTCGGCCTTAGCGGGCGCCGCCTGCTTTCACCCCTTCCTCCCCGCCTTACCACTCCTCGATCATGATCCAAATCATCAGCCTCTCATTCATCTTTATCTTTTTCCTGATTGTCGCGATCACGCTGATCTCGCGTTACCGCATGTGCCCGCCAGACCGAATCCTGGTCGTGTACGGCAAGCTGGCGGAGGGAACCTCTTCCAAGTGCTATCACGGTGGCAGCACGTTCGTGATGCCGTTCTTCCAGAGCTATGGGTACCTCGATCTGACGCCGATCAACATCGAGATCGAGCTTAAGGGGGCGCTGTCGAGCCAGAACATCCGCATCGACGCCCCGGCTTCGTTTACCATTGGCATCTCGACTGAGCCAGAGGTCATGCAGAACGCCGCAACCCGCCTGCTGGGCAGGACGCTCGATGAGATCCAGCAGCTCGCATCAGAGATCATCATGGGACAGATGCGTGTGGTGTTTGCCTCGATGAGCATCGAGGAGATCAACACGGACCGTGAGAAGCTGATCGCGTTGATCACTAAGGGTGTCGAGGTCGAGCTGCACAAAGTCGGCCTCCGCATGATCAACGGTAACATCCGCGACATTAAGGATCACTCGGGTTATATCGATGCGCTTGGCAAGGAGGCGGCGGCCAAGGCCATTAATGATGCTCAGATCAAGGTGGCCCAGGAGAACCAGCGCGGTGCCATCGGCAAGGCGGAGGCTGAGCGGGAGCAGGCCATCCGAGTGGCCACGGCACAGGCGGAGGCACGCAAGGGTGAGAACACGGCCCAAGTGGTCATCGCCAAGTCCAACGCGGACCTTGCGATGGAACAGGCGGAGGCCAAGCGCCGGACCGAGGCGGCCCAGAAAGTTGCCGAGGCGCGGGCACTCCAGGAATCCTACAAGGCCCAGCAGGAAGCCGAACTGGCGCGGGCGGCCCGCGAGAAGGCGGCGCAGCAGGCCGACCAAATTGTAAAGGCGGAGATTGACAAGGAGCGCATCCGGATCGACGCCGAAGCCAAGGCGGCGCAGACCAAGATTCTCCAGGAGGGGCAGGCCGCGGCCTATATCATTCAGAAGGATGCTGAAGCGGAAGGCATCCGGCGCGTGGCCGAGGGCGAGGCGCAGGGTATCAAGGTCAAGCTGGGGGCCGAGGCGAGTGGCATCCAGGCGAAGCTCACTGCCGAGGCGGAGGGTACCCGGGCGCTGCTGGACGCCAAGGCACAGGGCTTCGAAAAGCTCCTGAAGGTCGCCGACGACACCGGTGGCGCCACGCAACTGCTCATTGCCGAGAACATCGTGCGCATCGCGGAAATCCAGGCGGGGGCGATCAAGGGCCTGCAGTTTGAGAAGGTCGTCGTGATGGGCGGAGGCGCCCAAGGCAACGGCCCAGGCCAGTTCGTGCAGGACCTGTACAAGGGGGTCCTGCCGATCAACGAACTCGCCAAGAGCGTGGGGCTGAACTTGCCCGCTTTTCTCGGTCAGGCCCCGGCGGCGGAGCCTCCGGCAGCCAAGCCAGCGGCGGAACCGACGAAGAAGGCCTGACCAGCGTCCAGCCGCCTCACAGGCCGCCCTGGGCGGCTTCCGGGTTCTTCAGCTGGTCCTTCCAGCTTTGGATCTTGGCCTGGGCGCCGAAGTGCTCGGCCTTGGGCTTGTCGCCTTTCTCCATCCAGATCCGGGACAGGGTCGTGTTGATGAACAGGTCGTCGGGACGCAGCGCGTGCGCGCGTTGCGCGGCGGCCAGGGCGTCGTCGAACCGGCGCAGGCTGAAGTTGATCTCGGCCAGCGCGTGCCAGGCCTCGAAGGCGGCCGGCGCGGCTTCCGCGGCCTGCCGCAGCTTCGCCAGGGCCGTGTCATGGTCGCCCATCGTGTAGTCGAAGGTGGCGTCCTCGACGAGCGACTGGATTTCGGCCGGGGTCATGCGCGGGTTGGGGATGAAGCAAGCCGGAGGCGGCACGGGATGCCTGGCCTCCGGCAGGTGGCGGCGCTCGCGCCGGTCGGCGCTATTTCGTGCCTTCCGGCAGGAAACCCTGCACCGTGATGGTCAAAGCCACCTCGTTGCCGATCGAGGTGCCGTAGCTGATGCCGAAGTCCCGGCGGTCGAGCTTGGCCACGGCCTCCCAGCCGGAGACGGTGCGGCCGCGGTTGCCGGGCATCGTGCCGAAATAGGTGACCTCGAAGGTGAGCGGCTTCGTCACGTCCTTGATCGTGAGGTCGCCGGTGACCTTGAACTTGTTCTCGCCGACCACCTCCCACTGGGTGCTCTTGAACCGGGCGGTCGGGAACTTGGCGGTGTCGAAGAAGTCGGGATTCTTCAGGTGGTCGTCGCGGCCCTTCTCCTGCGTGTTGATGGTGTCGATGCCGACGACGGCCTCGACGGAGGACGCGGCCGGGTTCTGGGCGTCGAACTTGATCGCGCCCTCGGTGATCTTGAGGGAGCCCGGGACGGGAATGAGGAAGTTGCGCACCGAGAAGCTGACCGCGCTGTGGCGGGTGTCGATCTGGTGGGCAACAAGGTCGGCGCGCGCGGAGGCGAGCAGACCGAGGGAGGCGACTAGCAGGAGGAGTCGTTTCATAGTGGGTGTGGGCCCGCTAACAAAGCCAAGTTGACGGCGCGCGCAACCGCAGAGTCGCCGCGGGGTATCACAGGATCAGCATGGCGTCGCCATAGCTGAAGAACCGGTACTCGCGGGCGATGGCCTCGGCATAGAGCTCGCGGAACCACGCGACCCCGTCCGTCGAACCGGGCGCCAGGAACGCGGCGAGCAGGCAGAGCAGGGTGGAGCGGGGCTGGTGGAAGTTGGTTATCAGCGCGTCCACCCCGCGGAAATGCCAGGGGGGGCGGATGAAGATGCCGGCCTCGGCGAAGACGGCCTCGTCGGCCGCGGCCGCAGGGGACCGCGACAGGAAGTCCTCCAGCGTGCGGACGGACGTGGTGCCGACCGCGACACGGCGCCCGGTCGTCTCGGCCAGGGCCCGCCGGGTGGCGGCGGGAATCTCGTAGAGCTCGCGGTGGATGGCGTGGTCCTCGACCTGTTCCGTGGCGATCGGCCGGAACGTGCCGAGTCCGACATGCAGGGTCAGGTCGGCCGCGCCGACGCCGAGGGCGGCGAGCCGGGCGAGGAGCTCCGGCGTGAAATGCAGCCCGGCGGTCGGCGCCGCGACGGCGACCCGGTGGCTGCGGTCGGCATAGACGGTCTGGTAGCGATCGCGGTCGGCCGCCCGCTCCGGGTCGCCGGACCGTTCCGCGATGTACGGCGGCAGCGGCATCTCGCCGATGCGGTCGGCGACCGCGAGGATGTCGGCTTCCGTCGTCTCGAACCCGACCCGCACGAGGCCGTCGGGCGCCTTCTCCCGCACCGTGCCGCTGAAAAGGCCCGGCAGGCCGAACGTCGCTCCGACGGGCAGCTTGCGGCCGGGCCGGAGCAGGCACCACCAGTCGTTCCCGCCCGGGCCGGCCCCGGCGGCCGGCCGCAGCAGGAGGCACTCCACCCGGCCGCCGGTCGGACGCACCGCGTGCAGGCGCGCCGGGATGACGGCGGCGTTGTTGCGAAAAAGCCGGTCGCCGGCCCGGAGGTGGTCGGGCAGGTCCCGGAAGAGGCGGTGCTCGACGCGCCGGGTCCGGCGGTCCACCACCATCAGCCTCGACTCGTCGCGGCGCTCCGCCGGGCGCTGGGCGATCAGGCGCTCGGGCAGGACATAGTCGAAGAGGTCGGTTTTCACGCGCCTCCCGACTGGAGGGGTTTGGCCGTGGCTGGCAACCTTTCTCCGCGGCGGGCGGCGGCCGTCCTCCCCGCGCTGAATTCAGCCTTTCCAGCCCCGGGGTTCACGCTTCAACCTTCGGCTCCGGCACTCCTCCCGGCCGAGAACCCGATGATTCACGCCTTGTCCCGTCTTTGTCCCGGCCGGCGGCCTTTGGCCGGCGCGCTCGCCCTGCTGCTGACCGCGGCGACCGGCGCCGCCCTCGACCTGACCTCGGCGACCATTCCCGAGCTCAACGCCGCGCTCGCCGCGGGACGCCTGACCTCGGAGCAGCTCACGACCCTGTACCTGCGGCGGATCGCCGCCTATGACAAGCAGGGCCCGGAGATCAACGCGGTCATCACCCTCAACCTCGACGCCCTGGCCGCGGCCCGGGCGCTCGACGCGGAACGCCGGAGCCGGGGGCCGCGCGGGCCGCTGCACGGGATCCCGGTGGTGTTGAAGGACAATTATGACACGGTCGATCTGCCGACCACCGCGGGCTGCCAGATGCTCGAGGGATCGGTGCCCCCGGACGACGCCTGCCTGGTGCACCGGCTGCGCGCGGCGGGCGCGGTCATCCTGGCGAAGGTGAACCTCAGCGAGCTCGCCTCCGACGGCGGGGCGGCCTCGGGCTACAGTTCGCTCGGCGGCCAGACCCGGAATCCGCACGACCCGACGCGGGCGCCGGCCGGTTCGAGCGGCGGCACCGGGGCGGCGGTGGCCGCCGCCTTCGCGCAGCTCGGGCTCGGCACCGACACCAGCAGCTCGGTGCGCGCCCCTTGCTCGGTCAACGGGCTGGCCGGGCTCCGGCCGACGCTCGGTCTGCTCAGCCGCGACGGGATCGTGCCGCTGTCGTTGTCGTTCGACACCGGCGGCCCGATGGCGCGCAGCGTCACGGACCTCGCGGTCGTGCTCGGCGTGCTGGCCGGAGTCGATCCCGCCGATCCGGCGACGGCGGCGTCGGCGGGCCGCGGCGAGGCCGACTACACGGCGCACCTGCGGCGCGGCGCCCTGCGCGGCGCGCGGCTCGGCGTGGCCCGGGAATTCTTCGGCCGCGATCCCGGCACGGACCGGGTGATGGAGCTGGCGATCGTCCGGCTCCGCGAGCTGGGGGCCACGGTCGTCGACCCGGTGCGGCTGCCGGCCTACGCGCTCGCCGCGCGCGCCGGGGTCTACAAGACGATCCGCAGCGCGGAGTTTCCCGGGCAGCTGGACGCCTACCTCGCCACGCTGCGGCCGGGTTATCCGCGCACGCTGGCCGAGTTGATCGCGCGCGCCGAGGACCCGGCCGCCGCCTACCGGAGCCCGTGGAAGCTCCGCAGCCTCAAGGGCGGCGTGGCGACGATCGCGCTCGACGACCCCGAATACCGGACGGCGCAGCACGAGGGCCGGGCGCTCGTGCGTGCGGCCCTCGAGGGCGTGTTCGCCCGCGACCGCCTCGACGCGATCCTCTACCCGACACTCCCGCGCCCGGCGGCGAAGATCGACGCCCCCGAGGCCGGCGGCACCGACGAGTCCGCCCTGCACCTGGCTCCGGTCGCCGGCTTCCCCGACCTGGTGGTGCCCGCGGGCATGACCCACGACGGCCTGCCCGTCACGATCTCCTTCCTGGGGCTGCCCTACACCGAGGGCCGGCTGCTCGGGCTGGGTTATGACTTCGAGCAGGCCACCCAGGCCCGCCGGCTGCCCCGGTTCACGCCGCGCTTGGCCGGCGAGGAGATCGCCGACCGATGAGGCCCGCGGCTTCCTCGCCCCGAACCGCCGGCGCCACTCCCTGAATTTTACCTCCATGAATGTTGTATCCATCCTCGCTCACCAGGACGATGAATTCTGCTGCCTCGGCACGATGCTCAAGTGCCGCGACCGCGGCGACCGCCTGTTTTTTATCACGACCACCGACGGCAGCAACGGCATGGTGCATCGGCCCGGCATGGGGCGGAAGGAGGCCGCGGCGATCCGCGACCGGGAAATGTCCGCGGTGGCCGCGGCGGCCGGCGGCGAGTACATCAATCTGGGCATCGAGGACGAGTTTCTCTTCGACACGCGCGAGAACCGGCTGCTGCTGATCGAGGCGATCCGGCGCACGCGGGCGGACCTCATTTTCACGCACTACCCGACCGACTATAACCAGGATCACATCACGACGCACGATCTGGTGCGGCAGTGCGCGATGAACGCCGCGCTGCCGATCGTGCCGACCCAGTCGCCGCCGCTGGCGAAGCACCCGGCCATCTTTCTCGTGCCGCCGACCGGCACGGTGGCGTTCCCGGCCAGCTACTTCGTGGACGTGACGCAGTACGAGGACCGCAAGGTCGAGTACCTGAAGCTGCATCTGTCGCAGGAGGAGTCGCTGCAGCAGGCGCTCGGAGCCGGCTTCGACAAATTCTGCCGCATCCCCGACGCCTATTGGGGCCTGCAGTCGGAGTGCGAATACGCCGAGGCCTTCATCCCCATGGAGGCCCGCGGGGCGGTGAAGCCGTATCCGGTGCTGCCGTAGCCCGCCTCAGCCGCGCTCCTGCGGGACGGAACGGACCTGTAACTCAGGAAAACGGGAAAGGAGTCGTCGGGGCGCGGTTGCGCGCCCCGTTCCGTAGCCCTGCCCGGGAGGGCGGGGATCGGACGAGGCACCGACACGGGTTCCGGCAGACGGCACTGCCGAGCGGATTTCGCCTCGCGGGCATGAGTCCGTGGTGGTCGCGGAGGAAACGATGTTCCCGTACCCGGGCTTGCCGGAACCGGCGGGGGTGGCACAAGGAGGCGCGCTTTCCCATGCATCTCCATTCCTTCCCCAGGCTGATCGTGGCGCTGGCGGTCGCCGTTGGCGTGGCGGCGTCCGGGGCGCTGACCAATCCGTTCGCGCTCAAGCGGCAGATGCGCCCGCATCCCGAGCCGAGGACGAACGTGCTGTTCCTCATCGCCGACGACCTGAACTGCGACCTGGGCTGCTACGGCGCCGCGGGGATGCGGACGCCTCACCTCGACCGGCTGGCCGCGCGCGGCGTCCGCTTCGAGCGCGCTTACTGCCAGATCCCCCTCTGCTCGCCGAGCCGCACGTCGCTGCTCACCGGCCGGCGACCGGACGCGACCGGCGTCACGGAAAACCCGGCGGCGGACAATCCGTACGCGGCCCATTTCCGCATGCATCTGCGCGACGTGGTCACGCTGCCGCAGCTGTTCAAGCAGGACGGGTGGTTCGCGGCGCGCGTGGGCAAGATCTACCATTACGGGGTGCCCTACGACATCGGCACGGCGGGGCTGGACGACCTGGCCTCGTGGGACCTGACCGTGAATCCGCGGGGCCGCGACCGGGAGCTGCACGACACGATCTACGCGCCCGGGCCGGAGCGGACGCACCGGACCCTGGGGGCGCCCGATTCGGGCTTCACGTGGTTCGCCGACCCCGAGGGCTCGGACGGCGAGCACACCGACGGGATCGGCGCGACCGAGGCGATCGAGCTGCTCGAGCGGTTCAAGCGCGAGGAGCGGCCCTTCTTTCTCGCGGTCGGCTTCTACCGTCCGCACACGCCGTATGTCGCGCCGGCGCATTACTTCGACCTCTACCCCGCCGAGGCGATCGAGCTGCCGGGGCTCTCGGCCGAGGACCGCAAGCGGCATCCCCGGGCGGCATACGCGACCTGGCGAAAGGACCAGGAAGACGCCACGGAGGCCCAGCGGCGGGGGGCGATCCAGGCCTACCGCGCCTCGATCTCGTTCGTCGATGCGCAGGTGGGGCGGGTGGTGGACGCGCTTGACCGGCTCGGCTTGGCGGAAAACACGGTCATCGTCTTCACCAGCGACCACGGCTACCACCTCGGCGACCACGGCCTGTGGCATAAGATGAGCCTCTTCGAGCGCAGCGCGCGGGTGCCCCTGATCATTGCCGCGCCCGGGGCGAAGGCGGCGGGGCGGACGAGCCGCAGCCTGGTCGAGCTGCTGGACCTGTACCCGACCCTGGCCGACCTGGCCGGCATCCCGGCGGCGTCCCGCCTCGACGGGGTCAGCCTGCGCCCGATCCTCGACGACACGTCCGCCACCGTGAAGACGGCCGCCTTCAGCCAGATCCGCGAGCGCGCCGGCCGGTCGGCAGGCTACGCGGTCAGGACCGAACGCTGGCGCTACATCGAGTGGGACTCGGGCAGCCAGGGAGCGCAGCTGTACGACTTGGAGTCCGATCCGGACGAGACGACCAATCTCGCCGGCGAGGCGCGCCACGCCGGCGAGGTCCAGGCGCTGCGCGCCTTGCTCGAGCAGTACCGCGCTCGTTAGGGGTGGACCTTCGGCCCATGGCGGCGCGGCCGCCGCCGGGTTAGACTGGGGCGAATTCCCGCCCCATGAAACTACTCGTCCTTATCCTAGGCGGCGCCGTGATGCTGGCGCAGCCCTCCGAGGCCCACGCCAAGTTGCGCGCGGCCGCGATGTCGCTGCCGGCGGAGCTGGCCGGCGCCGAGCGACTGCCCGTGACGGGGCGGCAAGGCTGGAAGCGGGTGGAGCGGCTGGCCTACGGTGCGTTCCGGGTTTCCGAGGTCCGGCGATCCCTGACCAAGGGCGGCAGCTTGCACATCATCATCTACGACGGCGCCAAGGCGCGCCAGACCTTCGGGTTTCGCGTGGCGGAGGACGAAGGCGAGGCCTGGCGGGGCGAGGCCGAGACGACGGCGCGGCGCCGGGCCCTGAACGTCGGGGTCGAGGTCGAGATGCGCAACCGGTCCGCCTTCGGCGCCCGGCTGGCCCCGGAGGCGCGGCCGGAGGAGGCCTGGCTGCTCAAGCTCGGGGAGACCCGCGAGCGGCCGTTGGCAGGCACGCTGGAGCGCGGCGGGCAGGTGGTGACGGTGCGGGGCACCAACCGGCTGGCGGGCACGCCGCTGCCGCTCGGCGAGACGGCGGGCTATGTCTTTTCCCTGGCGGATCGCCCGCTGGCGGCCGTCGAGGTCATCAACGACGGCGCGGTCTGGCTCGCCCCCGACCTGCCGGCCGAGCTGCGCGGCCCCGTGACGTCCGCCATCGCGTCGCTGCTGCTCTTCGAGGAACTGCGCCGGACGTTCCCCGAGTAGCGCGGGTCAGGAGGGCTGCAGGACGCCTTTGACGATCTGGCCGTGGTGCATCTGCTCGAAGACACCGCGCCAGTCGGCGAGCGGGGCGACGCGGTTGAGGATGCGGTCGAACTTGAGCTGACCCGAGCCGATCAGCGCCAGGGTCCGCTCCCAGATCACCCAGTTGTGCGAGAAACTGCCCTGCAGCGTGACCGCCTTGGCCACCAGCGGATCCAGCGAGAAGCCCAGCGGCTGCGGGCCCCAGCCGACTTTGACGATCTGGCCCGCGGGCCGGACGATCTCGAGCGCCAGCTTGAGGGCCGCGGAAACGCCGGCGGCGTCGACCACCAGATCGAAGCCGTGGCCGTCCGCGAAGTTCTTGGTCCAGGCCACGACCTCCGCCTCCGGGAGCGGGAGAACGTGGTTAACGCCCAGCTGCCGGGCGACGTCCAGCCGGAAGCGGTCCTGCGGCAGCCCGATGACGGTGATGCTGCCCGCCCCGGCCAGCTTGGCCATCATGGCGCAGAGGAGCCCGATCGGACCCGGTCCGATCACCGCGACCGACGAGCCGGGGTAGAGGCGGGACTGGACGCAGACGGCATTGTAGGCGACGCAGCACGGCTCGGTCAGGGCGGCGTCCTCGAAGCCGATGCCGGCCGGAATCCGGTGCAGGCAGCGCTCGGGCACCTTGACCCATTTCGCCATGCCGCCGTTGACGCCGTAACCAAAGCCGCGGCGGGTCGGGTCCAGGTTGTACAGGCCCTGGCGCGAGAACGCGGAGGCCGGATTGATGACGGCGGCGGTCTCGCTGACCACCCGGTCGCCCTCGGCGAATCCCTTCACGGCGGCCCCGCAGCGGGCGACGACGCCGGAGAACTCGTGGCCGAGCACGACGGGGTAGTTGACCGTCCAGCTGTGGCAGCCGAGGAATTGGTGGAGGTCGCTGCCGCAGACGCTGGCGGCCTTGACCTCGAGGAGGACGTCCTGGTCGCCGATGGCGGGTACGGGAACCTCGCGCAGCTCGACGCTGCCGGGTTGCGAGGAAAAGTTCACTAGGCCGATCATCTGGTCGCTCATGGATAGTCGTGGGAGGGGATGGCGGGGCCGGTTCAGGCCGGAAAGTGTTCGGCGATCTTGGCGCGGAGGAAGGCCACCGAGGCCCGCAGGTCCTCCATCCCGTTCATGCCGTCCTCGATCGAGATCCAGGTGTTGAAGCCGGCGGCGCGGAGGGTGGAGAAGATGCGGTCGTAGTCGTTGAGCCCCCGGCCGATCACGCCGTGGCGCAGGCGCTGCGCATAGCCCTCGGTGTTCTCCTCGCGGCGCAGGTCCTCGAGGGTGCCGTCGGCGAGGTAGCGGTCGCTGGCGTGCATCGTCACCACGCGGTGCTTCACCTGCGCGAGCAGCTCCAGCGGGTCGTCGCCGGCGAGGATGGCGTTGGACGGGTCGTAGTTCACGCCGAACCAGGGCGACTCGATGCGCCGCACCAGCTCGACGAACACCGGGGCCTTCTGCGCGAACTCGGGGTATTTCCAGTAGTTGTCCTTGTAGTGGTTCTCGAGGGTCAGGACCACGCCGTGCTGCTCCGCGAAGGGCAGCAGGTCCTGGATCACCGCGGTCACCTGCGCGAGGCCCCGCTCCCGGGACACCTCGGGCCGGCGCTGGCCGGACAGCACCCGGCAGTAACGGCCGCCGAAATAGGCGGTGAGCTCGATCAGCCGCTTTTCCCGCTCGACCTCCTGCCGGAGCAGCGCCGGATCGGGCTGCGTGAAGTCGGGGGAGCAGCACATCATGGGCATCCGCAGCCCGTGGTCGGCGAGGGCCTGCCGCACGGTCCGCAGCGCCTCGGGGCGGTCGTCAATGAAACCCGCGTAGAACTCGAGGCCGTCAACGCCCAGCGTGGCGGCGAGCTCGATCCACTGCACCAGCGTCAGGGTGCGGTGCACGCAGAGCTCGTCCATGAAGCCTTTGGGGAAGGCGGCGAGCTGCGGCCTCATGTCGCGCTCCGCTCCTGCATCCGGCCGATCATGGGGAATTGCTCCAGGTCGAGCACCGCGCCGTTCACCAGCGCGCCCTCGTCCGAGAGAAAATACACGGCGGCCCAGGCGATGTCCTCCGGCGTCAGGATCCGACCGGACGGCGCGAATTCGCGCGGGACCCGCTGGGGCCAGTCGGGCGGCAGTCCCTCGCGCTGCTTGAGCGCGTATTCGTTCGGGGTGAGGGTCCAGCCGACGTTGAACTGGTTCACCCGGACGCCCTCCCTGCCGTGGGCGTCGGCGAGGTTGCGGGTCAGGGTCATCAGGCCGCCCTTGCTGACCGAGTAAACGCATTGGTTGCGCTCGCCGGAATAGGCGTTGACCGAGCCGATGTTCAGGACCCGGCCGCCGCCCTGGCGGCGGAAATGGGGGAGGGCGGCCCGGATCAGGAGCAGGGGCGCGCGGAGGTTGATGGCGATGGTGCGGTCGAAGGTCGCGCAGTCGGCGGCTTCGAGGGTGCCCCGGGTCATCACGGCCGCGTTGTTGACCAGCCCGTCGAGCCTCCCGGCCTGGGCGATCACGGCCTGGATCATCCGCTCCGGCGCCGCGGGATCCTCCAGGTCCCCGGAGACGTGGCCCGCCCGCCCGCCTTGGGCGGTGATGCTCCGGGCGACCTCGCGGGCCGCGGCCTCGTCGAGGCCGTGCACGACGACCCGGGCCCCCTCCCGGGCGAAGATGCGGACCATACCTTCGCCGATGCCGGTGCTGGAGCCGGTGACGAGGATGACTTTGTCTTTCAGGCGCATGCTTTCCTCCAGAGGCGTTGAAAGGCGTCCCGGCCCCGGGCGACGGTCCGCTCGGGATGGCGCCACAAGGAATCGCGCAGGCGGGGGTCCGAGAAGATCTCGAGCGAGTAGGCCCCGCGGTAGCCGGCGCGGCGGAGCGTTTGCAGCAGCGGCACCAGCGGCAGGTCGCCGTCGCCCGGCAGCCGGCGGTCCCCGCGCGCCCGCGGCCGCCGCCAGTCGCTCACGTGGACCCCGAAAATGAGCCGCCGGTGGCGCTGGATCAGCTCGTGGATGCCGGCCTCCTTGCCGCAGTGCCAGACGTCGAGCAGCAGGCCGAACGCCGGGTGGTCGAGAGTGCGCACGAACTCGGCCGCCTCGGCGAAGGAGCAGATGAACGTGTCCGTGTTCATGTACACGGGATGCAGCGGCTCGAGCGCGAGGCGCACCCCGTGGTCGGCGGCCACCGCGGCCAGGCGGCGGTAGTGGCGCTCCATTTCGCGCCAGGCGGTCGCGAGGTCGCCGCCCGGGGCCAGCCCGGTGTTCAGCACCAGGGTGGTGCCGGGGAAGCGGCGCCCGAACGCGGCGATGCTGCGCCGCAGGCGCGCCAGGCGCGCGCCCGGGCCCGCGGGATGACGGCGCAGGGAGTTGGGGTAGAGCGAGTGGTAGCGGGGCTGGACGCTGACCACCTGCAGGCCGCTGTCGCCGATCTCCGCCAGCGCCCGGTCCAGGCCGTTCGCCGGCAGTTTGCTTTCGCAGACCTCGATGGCCCCGATGCCCAGCCGGCGCAGGAGCGCCAGGTCCTGGGCCAGGGGCAGTTTTCCGGTGGTGTACTGGCTGACGCCGAACGGGAAATCCGACGGGGTGCGGCGGGGGTCGGGCATGCTCCCACGCTTGGCGGACGGGGGAGGGCAGGCACGGTTTTCCGCGTGGTTCTGAAAACGTACCAGTGATGCGGGATCGGCACCCGGGGCGAGGGTTGCGACAACGGTCGCCCCGGCCACCGCAAAGCGAATTTCCATGAAGTCTGCACGTTTGCACCGTCTTTTTAATCCCGAGACCGGCCGCTGCCTCGACGTGGCGGTCGATCACGGCTTCTTCAACGAGGGCTCTTTCCTGGCGGGCATCGAGAACCTGCCCCGGGCGATCGCCGCCCTGGTGCAGGCCGCGCCGGACGCGATCCAGCTGACCGTCGGCCAGGCCCATCACCTGCAAAGCCAGAAGGTGAAGGGCCGGCCGGCCCTCGTGCTGCGCACGGACGTGGCCAACGTCTACGGCCGCCAGCTGCCGCGGCACCTTTTCTCCCGCGTGATCGACGACGCCGTGCTGCAGGCGGTCCGCCTCGACGCCGCCTGCATCGTGGTGAACCTCTTCCAGATCCCGAACGAGCCCGAGGTGACGGCGCAGTGCATCGACAACATCCTGCGCCTGAAGCCCGAGTCCGACCGCTACGGCATGCCGTTGATGATCGAGCCCCTGGTGTTCCAGCCCAACGCGGTCGCCGGCGGCTACCTGGTGGACGGCGATCCCGGCAAGATCATCCCGCTCGTGCGCCAGGCCGTCGAGCTGGGAGCCGACGTGATCAAGGCGGACCCGACGGACGACATCTCCGTCTATCATCGCGTGGTCGAGACCGCCGGCGGCGTTCCGGTCCTGGTCCGGGGCGGCAGCAAGGCGCCGGAGGAGGAGATCCTCCGGCGGACGCAGGCCCTGCTCGCGCAGGGCGCGGCCGGGATTGTCTACGGCCGGAACATCATCCAGCATCCGAACCCGCGGGCGATCACCCAGGCGCTCATGGCCGTGGTGCACCGCAACACCCCGGTTGCGGAAGCCCTGCAAATGCTGCGCTGACATGAGCACCCGATCCCAGGAAGCCGGCGCGCCGGTGCGGGTGGGCATCATCGGCGGCGGCCTGATGGGCCGCGAGATGGCGAGCGTCTTCGGCCGCTGGTTCGCCCTCGACAACTTTCCCGTGCGCGTCGAGTTGCACGCGGTGTGCGACCTGCAGCCCGCGCTGCTCGAGTGGTTCCGGCAGGTGCCGACGGTGCGGCTGCTGACGACGGACCACCGCGAGCTGCTGGGCTCCGACCGGGTGGACGTGGTCTACGTCGCCGTGCCGCATCACCTGCATCAGGCCGTCTACCTCGACGTGCTCCGGGCGGGGAAGGACCTGCTGGCCGAGAAGCCGTTCGGCATCGACCGGGACGCCGCCGTGGCGGTCCGGGACGAGGCCCGGCGGCTGGGGCGGTTCGTGCGGGTTTCGTCCGAGTTCCCGTTCCTGCCCGGGGCGCAGCGGGCCTACGAGCTGGCGCGCTCCGGGCAGCTGGGACGGTTGCTCGGCGTAAAGGCCGCGTTCCTGCACTCGAGCGACCTGGATCCCCGCAAGCCGATCAACTGGAAGCGGCAGACGAAGTATTGCGGCTCAGCGGGGGTGATGAACGATCTCGGACTGCACGTCACGCACCTGCCGCTCCGCCTGGGGTGGAAGCCGGCGTCGGTGTACGCCCAGCTGCAGAAGATTTACCTGTCGCGCCCGGACGGAAAGGGCGGCTTCAGCGCGTGCGACACCTGGGACAACGCCGCGCTGCACACGACGGCGACGATCGGCGGGGAGGCGGTGCCGATGACGCTGGAGATGAAACGTATGGCGCCGACGGAGACCAACACGTGGACCTTCGAGGTGCTGGGCACGGACCGGGGCGTGCGCTTCTCCACCAAGGAGCCCAAGACCCTGTGGTGCTACCGGCGCGACCAGGAGCAGTGGTGGGAGAGGACCGACCTGGGCTTCCAGACGCCGTTCAAGACGATCACGGGCGCGATCTTCGAGCCGGGATTCCCGGACCTCCTGATGCAGATGTGGGCGGCCTACCTGGCGGAGCGGGCGGGCCTGCTCGGGGAGCGGTTCGGATGTGCGACCATGGAAGAGGCCGTCGCCAGCCACGCGATCAGCGAGGCCGCGCTGCGCTCCCACGCCTCCGGCGGCGTGGCGGCGCCCGCAGGATGATGGTCCATCCCGCAACCGAAGGGGGGCGCGGCCGAGCCCGGGCCCGCCTGGACCCGCCCCGCCTGGCCACCCGCCCATGAATCCGACCACCGCCCCGTCGCGCGCCGGCATTCTCGCGGGCGGCAACTGGATCGTCGATCATGTGAAACTGATCGACGCCTGGCCGCCGCAGGACGCGCTGGCCAACATCGTGGCCGAGTCCTGGGCCAACGGCGGGTCCCCCTACAACATCCTGAAAGACCTCGCGAAGCTCGGCGCGCCGTTTCCACTGGCCGCGGCCGGCCTCGTGGGCGACGACGCGGACGGCGAGCGCATCCTGGCGGACTGCGCGGCCCACGGCATCGAGACCGGCCTGCTGCGGCGCTGTCCCGGGACGCCGACCTCGTACAGCGACGTGATGACGGACCGCCAGACCGGCCGCCGCACCTTCTTCCACCAACGCGGGGCGAACGCGCGGCTGGGTCCGGAGCACTTCGACTTCCGCGGCCGGACGGAACGCATCTTCCATCTCGGTTACCTGCTGCTACTGGACCGGCTCGACGAGCTGGCGGCGGGGCGGCCGCGTTGCCGGGAGGTGCTGGCCCGGGCCCGGGCGGCGGGCATGCTCACGTCCGTGGATTGCGTCAGCGAGAACAGCGGGCGCTTCCAGAGCGTGGTGCGGCCGGCGCTGCCCGACGTGGACTGGCTTTTCGCCAACGATTTCGAAGCCGAACGCATCACGGGGGTCGCCTTGCGCGAGGGCGGACGACTCGGGCGCGAGCGGGTGGAGAAGGCCGCGGAGGCGCTGATCCGCGACGGTGTCCGGCAATGGGTGATCCTGCACGCCCCCGAGGCCGCGTACGCGCGGCATGTCTCCGGCGCGGGTTGCTGGCAGCCGAGCCTCCGCGTGCCGGCGGCCGTCATCCAGGGGACGGCCGGTGCCGGCGACGCTTTCGCCGGCGGGGTGCTCTTCAGTCTCCACGAGCAGCGCCCCATGCCCGAGGCCCTGCGCCTGGGGGTGTGCGCCGCGGCCAGCTGCCTGTCGCACCCGACCTGTTCGGAGGGCGTCCGCGAAGCCAGCCGGTGCCTGCAACTCGAGGCGGCTTACGGCTGGCAGGAGCTTCCCGGGTAGGCCGGGCGGGAGAGGGATGGTCGTCCGGCCGTAGGCGGGGCGGCCGGATCTCCGCGGCCCGGCCGCCGAACAAAAACGAGCTTGCGTCGTTCGCCGGGAACACCCGAAATCCGCTCGTTTTTGCGCGCCAACATAGCTCAGCTGGTAGAGCAACGCTTTCGTAATTTGAACCGGCGTTTTTGGCAGAAATCCTCCTGAGTTTTCCGGCGTCGTAATTCGCTCACGCAGAGCGAGATTTTCGGAAAGCGAAGTTATCTCGCGTCATCCCGAAAAGTCGGAAATTTCGAAGTCGGGTTTCAAAAATGGGTTTTAAAATTGTTGCCGACCTACCACCGCGGCTTGCTTGTGCCATAGTTTATTTTGAAGAGCAGGCGCTTGATTAGCTTCCTCCACCATGGCGCGGCTGTTTTGGCAGCTGCACCCTCTTCAATCTTGGGCACCAAGGGTTCGATAATCTGGAGGGCTTTGGACCCGATTTGATAAAGGGCTACAGTGCCGGGACAGTCCATGCTCCCTTTGCCCCAAATTAGTCCATGCTTGGGAAAAGAGAATCCGATCAACTTATTCTCTTTGTCAGTGCGCCTAGGGTCGAAGTGAATGCCTCCTCGTTTGTTCGCACATATCTTGATCACGTCGAGCACTGTATATGTATCTCCGTGTATCATGATACATTCGTGATTTAGGAAGGAGTCTAGCGACGTTCGTTTCGCCTTCTGATCACTTCCAAAAAAACCACGTATTGTGACCCCGGGATTCCGCTTCTCAATAGGCGGATGATCAGGCAGCTCAATTGTGAGTTTCTGATTTAGGCGGCGACACACCATGTGCACTAGAGGCCTATCGTCGCAGAAGAGTTGTCGGAGAAGTCCTGCTAGTCGGAATAGGTCGTAGGCCGTCTTGGCCGCTAAGCGGCTTTTCATTTCACCAAATGTTCTGATCAGAAACATTTCTTCTTCGCTCGCCGCGAACGTCCTGTAATAAAATGCGCCGAAGGTCAGTGGTTCGTCCACTACGCAGTCTTCGATTAAATAGAATGTGGAAACCTTCGAGTCAGTCCCTGGCGGGCCTAACGGGTCAGGGGCTGGAGCGTCCATTAGCGAAGCAGTGTGCGGGCTGAATTGTCGCGCGTCAAAGGTTTGCACTCGAACTCGAACGGTACCGGAGCAACGCTGTCTAGGATTGTTCCGCTATGTGCCGAAGTGAAGCTGGTTAAATGTCGAGCTTGGATTGCCCCAAAAAGTAACGCACACAACAGCCATGCGCCCGGAACAGGAGTTCAATCGGCAAGAGCTGATTAAGGAATGTCAGCAGCGGCTTCGTGTTCTTCGGGCGCGACTGCGCGACATGCCCGTTGAGTTAAGGTTTGCTGAAGGCAAGTTGGGTGCGCTCCCAGCTCACATAACTAAGATGCCTCAATGGGCTGAGGCGGCAGCGATAGCTGGGGCCCAAGTAGTAACTAAACCAATAGCCCATCTAGAGCCCAAGGCGGGACAGCCTTATGCTATCGGAGATTTGATGGAGCTACTCGGTCACTTCGAAGCGATGGTTGCCTATATCGAGCGACCACCGCGAGAGGTGTTGGAGGTCGAGAATGAATTGCCGCAGATGGGTGCTCTGCAGAGGGCGGTTTCCAAGCAAACAGCCAAAGCGTTCCTAACCTTTTGCAGGAAAATCCTGCCGCGCCGAAGCAGAAGGAAGGGAATGCTGCCTTCGTGGGAAGTTATCGTGGAACGGAGGCGGCGACTTCTCCTCGGAAACCAAAGCTTCCAAAACGAGGAAGGTCAGATCCGAGGCTTCGAGCACTACGCGACTCGCATTCCTTACCTCATCTGGATGTTCAGGCATGAACTCGAGGGTCATTTCACGGCGCCTTTTGTGCATGGCTGGCTGAAGCGGCATCATGGTGAAAGTCCGTCGGACAAGATGGTGGAAGCCATCATTACCAAACTCAGGAAGGGACCGGACAAGGTTGGCCAACCCTAATTTCTCAGGCCCGCCATTAGGGAAGAAGCGGCCAACGGAATGGTGCATCCTCGGTGCGTGATGAATGCACCAGAGAACACCAAGCCGCACGCGCCAAAGCTGGCGCTCACGCGAGAAGAGGCCGCCGACGCGCTGGGAATCAGCGTCGTGACGATTGATCGCCTAACCAAGCGCGACCTTCTCCGGCCCTCGCGGGCCACCCGCCGGCCGCTCTACTCCGTCGCGGAGATCGAGCGGTTTCTGAAAGAAACGACCCTTCACCTTGAGCCATGAAAAGTCCTCTTTTCACGGTGCGGGTGGATGTAGTGCACCGGGTTGCACCCAAGGCGAAGGCGCAGCCCTCTCGCCGCCGGCGTCAACCGGGTGCCCCCACCCGCCGCACTCATCCGCCCAAAGTGGTCGGTGAGATCATCACCGAGCTGTTTGGGCGCCATAAACTCAGGCTCAGGCTAAAATGAGCGTCGGCGTCATCAGTGCCTATATCCCGGCCTCATGGTTTCATGCCCGAGGAATTCACAAGGTTTTGCATCGGCTCCTGCCGCGGCTGCCCGATGTGTCCAGCAAGCTCTTCCTGACTTTCACCGTCAATCCCGCCCTCTACGATTCGCCTGCCGATGCTTTCGAGCAGTCTCGCGACAGATTACGCCGCATCTTTTTTCGCCTAAAAAAAGGTGTCGAGTGGGAGGGGAAGCGTTACCAACTGGACGCGCCTTACTGCGTGAAGGTGGAGTTTCACCGCAGCGGCTGGGCGCACTTTCACGTCATCTTTCTGACCACGCGGTTTCTCCCTGGTGCGCTCTTGAATCACCTGTGGGGACTTGGGCGAACCAACGTGCAGCGGATCAACAACCGCGATTTTCATTACCTGCTCAAGTATGTCACCAAGGGCGGAGGGTTGCCGGAATGGATTCTGAGCCGCAAGCGTCTCCGGATTTTCCAGCCCTCGCGGGGATTTCTGCGGTCTGTGGAAGTTCGCCCTTCGACCGAGAAGGAAAAGAAACGCCCGGTTAAACGACGGAGCACAGTCCTAGGGCAACGCCTTGATGAATGGGGCAAGTCGGCGAAGTTCCGTCAGGGTGACCGCGTGGCGCGGATCAATCTCTCGGAGCCGTTCAAGGACGTGTTTGACCGCAACGTATTTCCCGCTGCCTCGGAAGGTCGCTACCTGGGCAACGGGCATATCCTGATTAGCGACACAACCCAACTGATACCATGGATAACAAACCAAAGTCAGCAGACCTGAAACTGCCGCGGAATGGCTTCTATGTCCAGGGCGTGGTCATCTCCAACTCGGCGCGTGTCTTCAAAAAGAAGGACGGCAGCGGCGTGTCGGTGAAAGTGGTCGCTGAGCTCGCCCTTCAACCCGGCGTAGCCAACTACGAGCGCTTCTTTGACCCCGCCAAGGATGTCGAGGTCAAGGTGCAGGGCGAGGAGGTCGTCAGCTATCCCAAGCTGGCGGAATTCTCGACCATCACCCTCCGCGTGGAGCGTTACCGCGTCTTCGACGAAAAACTGTCGATCACCGCGGCGGAGAAAGTCGGTTGATCAAAACCGACAAGGGACCAGGGCGGACGGGGAGCCGGATGCGCGCGTCAGCGCGCGCCGGCCCCCGCCGCCCTTTTCCTTGTTTCTATGGTTAATAATTGTCCTTTCCAGAATCGGCCTTTGGCCAATTAGGTTTGCCTCAAATGGGTCTAACTGCACCCTGATTCATTATGCATGTAGAGCTTTTTGCCCTTTGTGATGCTGCAACAGACCAAGCCGGGAAACTAAACATTCTAGGAACCTTTGATACTATTCACGTCCAAGGATTCCCGGCTGCGCATCCATCATGCGCGGTCGCTGGTCGAATTAGATTCGAGCTATCAGAACAAGGCTCGCACGAATTTAAGCTGTCGATTATCGACCAAGACGGCACGTCTCTCGTGCAACCAGTTAACGGAAAGTTTCCAGTGAAGGCCAATCCTGGGGCCGGTACCCCGACGGTGAATCTGGTTTTGAATTTTCAGGGACTCCAAATAAAGCAAGCAGGTGAGTATCGAATCGATCTCAATGTCGATAATCGTGTAGTGGCCACGTTGCCTCTTTACGTTAAGCTGATAACCGCTGGTTCATTTGGTCGGTAGAGGGGAGTTTTCGTCCTGATGTCCACTTCGGGAAAAACCTTTGTAATCCCTCCGAGGGATAGATTCACGGTGAATGAGGAGGACATAAAGGATCTGATGGAGCGATACTCCCGTAGCGAAGGATCCAAGTGGCGATGGGTTACGCCTTTCTCAATATTGGTTTCTCTTGGACTTGCGATCGGAACTAAAACCGAGTTCCGAGAATTACCATGGGGACCGCCCGGAGCCTTGGCCGCTATGGTCTGGCTTGCTACGCTTGGATCACTTATCTGGACCATATGTTGGATTCCGTGGCACGGAAGGCTGGTGGGGAAGGATACCTTGATTAGCGAACTGCGAGTTCGTGCAGGGGGCTTCTTGCCTGCTGAATCTGAAAGCAGCACCGCTTCACCAGATACCAGTACCAGTATAGACACAAAGGACGCCGTACCGCCTGCCGGCCCCTAGTCGCCTCAGAAAACCACCCGTTTGACCATCCCGGCACTGTGGTCGGCACGTAGATGTCCATAAACCCGCATCGCTAGTGCTCCTCCGTCCTTATGGCCCAGCCAGCGACTAACGGTAGGGATATCAACACCGGCCTCAATGCAGGTTGTGGCGAAGAAGTGACGAAAGTCATGATGGGTGAACCTCGGGAAGGTTAGTCGGCGGCAGGCATTCTCCAGGCATTTCTTCGCGCTGTCGATCTGGCTGACGAAATGGTCCGGTCGTGGGTGCCGCTCGTTTCGCAAACGTAACAGCAATGTCCGAAGTGCCTCGGTCATCGGAATGATTCTCTGCTCGTGGTTCTTGGTTCCCAGCTCACCGCCCGTGATCCGAAGCGTGTTCTTTTCAAAGTCCACGTCGCGCCAGCGGATGCTCGCGCCTTCCGTCAAACGGCAACCGGAGTAGGCGAGCAGTTCAACGAGGTCGGCACCAGGCTTTGCTTTGGCTTTGCTATCGGTGCGGCCGTCGGATTGGCGAATTGCGGTCACTAATTGCTTAAACTGCTCCCGCGTCGGAATCGTGATCTGCGCCTGAACCACTCGCCGGCGTTGTAGATCCTCGGCGGGATTGTGCAGGATGAGTCCGTTTTTGACCGCATAGCCGAAGACGCTCTTCATCAATTCCAGCTCGCGATTCATGGTCATGGGCGCGAGATGCTTGCCGCGCTCAGTCAGCCATCGCTCGCAATGGTGCGGTTGAATGTTGCGAATTGGTAGTTCATCGAAAAACGGCACCAAACTACGGATGCAGAGGTCCCGGCGCACGGCAGAGCTGGCTTTTAACCTATGCGCGGTGACGGCCATCCAACGATTGGCGACTTCCTGAAATGTCTGACGCGTTTCCGGTCCGGTTTTGAGCGTCCCGACCTGGCTCCTCAGCTCGGCCAATCGACGCTCGGCCAACTTGCGGTCGGTCGTCTTGAGCGAGCGGCGAAATTGCTTGTCTCCCTGTTTGAGGAAAGCGTAATACTTGCCGCTCTCACCCAGACGCCAAAGATTCTCTCCGACGCGATGCCACTCAACCTTCACAGCACCCTTAGACTCACCTCCATGAGCTTCGGTTTTCATGCTGAGAAGGCTATGGTTTCAAAGATGGGTTTCAAGACTCGAAACGTCGAACTGTTTTATCAGTATAAATCATTGATTAAAAGCTACTCGCCAACATAGCTCAGCTGGTAGAGCAACGCTTTCGTAAAGCGTGGGTCGCCGGTTCAAATCCGGCTGTTGGCTCCATTTTGGATCGCGAGGCGGTCAGCCCGCCCGGGGGCCGGGGGTTTGCTTGGGAAAAAGAAACGAGGCGGCGATCGCCCCGCCGATCAGCCCGCCGATGATGCCGAGCGACCAGGTGATGGGGAACTTGCCGCCGAAGGCCTCGTTGAGCCACACCATCTTCAGCCCGACGAAGACCAGCACCAGGCCGAGGCCGTACTTGAGCAGGTGGAAGCGGTGCATGATGCCGGCGAGCAGGAAGAACAGGGCGCGCAGGCCGAGGATGGCGAACACGTTTGACGTGAAGACGATCAGGGGCTCCCGGGTCAGGGCGAAGATGGCCGGCACGCTGTCGACGGCGAAGACGATGTCGGTCAGCTCCACGAACACCAGGCAGACCAGGAGCGGGGTGGCGTGCAGCACGCCGTCGCGCCGGACGAAGAATTTCTTCCCCTCGAGGCCGGGCGTGACCGGCAGGACGCGGCGCAGCAGCCGGATGAGCGGGTTCTTGTCGGGCTCGATCGGTCTCTCCGGGGCGAAGAGCAGCTTCAGGCCGGTGAGGACGAGCAGGAGCCCGAACAGCCAGATGACCCAGTGAAACTGCATGAGCACGGCGCCGAGGCTGATGAAGAGGATGCGGAAGATCAGGGCGCCGAGGATGCCGTAGAAGAGCACCCGGTGCTGGTGCTGCGGCGGGATCCCGAAGAAGCCGAACACGACCACGAACACGAACAGGTTGTCCACCGACAGGGATTTCTCGACGACGAAGCCGGTCAGGTATTCGAGCACCGTCTGCCGCGCGAGGCCGGCGTGGTCGAGTCCGGCCAGCCGCGGGTCCTGCGGGAACTGCCAGAGGCAGTAGTGGTGGAGCCCGTAGCCGAAGAGCAGCGCCAGGCCCACCCAGATCACGCTCCACGTCACCGCCTCGCGCGTGCTGACCGCGTGGGCGTCGCGATGGAAGACGCCCAGGTCGAGGGCCAGGAGGAGCAGCACCCCGCAGGTGAACAGGGCGTAGAACCACCAATAGTCGGCGAACGGAAAGAGGATGATGTCGGTCACGTCCCGCGAAGCAAAGGCGCGCCGCCGCCGCGAACAAGTCCAACCGGATTCGAAAATCCGGGCGTGTTTCCACTGCGCACCCGTTGCGGCGCGCCGCGGCCGGACCGGAACCGCGGCCTGGGCCGCGGAGCTGCCGCTGGCGGGGCCGGCGTATCTTTCCGCCCCGACCGGTGTTAAAAGGGAATTGATAATCCCGCGCGGGCACAGCTTAGTAAGCGGGTCGACGGCGGTCCCCGCGGTCGACGCCACCCTTTACCGGCCCCAACCGCCCCTTACCGATGACCGATCGTCCCGTAACCGCGTCTCCCCTGGGCACGCGTCCGCCGCGAGGCTCCGGCAGTCCGGTCAGCCCGCCGTCGCGCGCGCGCATCCTGGTGGCCGACGACAACTCGCTCGGGCGCCAGATGATCTCCGACATCATCTCCGCCATGGGCCACGAGGTCAGCACGGCCTGCGACGGCCCGTCGGCGCTCCTGAATGCGAGCGCGCAGATGCCCGACCTGATGATCCTCGACGTCGACATGCCGGGCATGACGGGCTTCGAGGTGTGCAAGATGCTGCGTTCCGAGGAGCGGACGAGCCGCATTCCGATCATCATGCTGACGGCCCTCCATGACACGGAGGACCGGGTGTACGGGCTGGACATCGGGGCCGACGACTACCTGACCAAGCCGTTTTCGCCGCCCGAGCTGCGGGCCCGGATCGAGAAGCGCCTGCGGGCCAAGACCGAGGCGGACGACCTGCGCGAGACCCAGGCGACGATCCGCCGCACGTTCGAGCGCTTTGTGGCGCCGCAGGTGGTGGAGCGGCTGCTGCAGGATCCCTCGCTGGTGAAGCTGGGCGGAGAGATGCAGCAGGTCACGGTGATGTTCGCCGACCTGCAGGGCTTCACGGGGATCTCGGAGCACATGCATCCGCAGAAGCTGCTGAGCGTGCTGAACCGCTATCACCAGCTGGTGGTCAACACCGTGCAGAGCCACCACGGCACGGTGAACAAGTTCCTCGGCGACGGCGTGATGGCCCTCTACAACACCCCGCTGCCGCTGGAGCGGCACGCGCTCTCGGCGGTCGACACGGCGCTGGCGATCCGCGACTCGCTCGCCGAGTTCCACCAGCAGTTCGAGCCGAGCTGCCGGATGGGCATCAACTTCGGCATCCACACGGGCCAGGCCATCGTCGGCAACGTGGGCACGGCGCAGATCATGGACTTCACCGCGGTCGGCGACACCGTCAACCTCGCCGCCCGGCTCCAGGAGCACGCCAGCGGCAGCCAGATTCTGATCAGCGACAAGGTCTACGAACAGCTGCAGGACCAGGTCGGCGTCCGCCCGCTGGGGGCGCTCAGCGTGAAGAACCGCAGCGAGCCCGTACTCACGTACGAGGTGGTCGGGCGGGCGGCAAAGGGCGGTTGAACCGCCTCCGGGCGGCCGCGGGTCAGTTGGAGTCGATCCGGTCCTCGGGCAGGTGGCCCTGGAGCTTGCGCCGCAGGCGCTGCTCCTCGATCTCGGTCCGGAGCTGCGAGGCGAAGAGCTTGAGGCGCCGGCCGGTCTCGAGCGTTTCCAGCAGGCGCTGCTTCAGCCGGCTGTCGTCGCACAGGTTGAAGGCGGCGATGTCGGTGAACGTATCGATGTCCTCGATGCTGTCCAGGAACTGGGTGATGCCCTTCGGCGCCGGGGTGCCCAGGCGGCGGCGGACGTTGAGCAGGCGCATGACCTCCAGGCGCAGCACCTCGAGTTCCGCCGCGTTGGAGCCGGCGGTGGTGGCGATCGGCTGCACGGCGATGACCCGGTAGGGCTCCTCGCGCAGGATCTGCGTCACCTCGACGCGGCAGATGCCCTGTAGCAGGAGGTTGGAGGTGTCGTTTTCGCCCTTCTGGCAGGCGCGGACGACGCCGACCGACGCCATGGTGTGCAGCGGCTCGCTGAGGCCCGGCTCCTGCGCGCGCGCCGCGTCCAGCTGGGCGACGGCGAACATCCGGTCGCTGGCCAGCACGTCGCGCAGCATCTGGCGGTACCGCGGCTCGAAGATGTGGAGGGGCAGCAGCGCCTGCGGGAAGAACACCGTGTTGGGCAGCGTCATCACCGGCACGGTCGGCGGCACTTGAAAGGTCTCCATGCGGCCACCGTAGGCGGGTGGCGCCGTTTATCAAAGGGAAAGCGGGCGGGCCGGGAGCGGTCTCAGGCGGCGACGACCAGCACGCGGCCGTCGCGGACCTCCACCCGGTAGGACTTCGCCCGGTAGCGCTCGGGCTGGGTGATCGAGCAGCCGTTGCGGAGGTCGAACGACCAGCCGTGCCAGGGGCAGCTGATGATCTCGCCCTCGCGGCCGTACTCGGCCTCCTCGCCGGGCCGGCAGGGCAGGGGCATGCCGGTCACGCGGCCCGCCGCCAGCGAGGCGCCGGCGTGGGGGCAGCCGTCGCGCATGGCGAAGAACTCCCCGCCTTTGCGCACGACGACCACGGCCCGGCCGTTCAGCTCGAACCGCCGCGGCTTTCCGTCCTGGAATTCGCCGGCGGCGCCGACGTCATGACCGGTCGAAGGCATAGCAGGAGGCGGCATTGGTGGAGAAGATGCGGCGGCGGAGCGCGTCCGGGATCACCGAGGGAATGGCCCGGTCCGGGGCGTCGAAGTCCCAATGCGGGTAATCCGTGGCGAACATCAGGAAGTCGTCGTTGCCGATCATCTCGATGATGCTCAGTAGGTGCTTCGGGTCGGGCGGCTCCTCGATCGGCTGGGTGGTCGCGCGGAAGCGGTGGCGGATGTACTCGCTCGGCAGCTGCTTGAGCCACGGCACCTCGTGGCGCAGCCCCATGTAGTTCTTGTCGAGCCGCCACATCAGCGGCGGCAGCCAGGCGAAGCCGCCCTCGATCAGCACGACGCGCAGATCGGGAAATCGTTCGAAGGTGCCTTCGCAGACGAGGCTGATGACCTGCGCCTCGAACGCCTGGGTCATGCCCGTGTGGTGCTCGATGTAATAGGTCGGCCAGCCGCAGGCGGTCACGGGCATGCGCAGCCCGCCGCCGAAGTGGATGCCGACCGGCAGGCCGACGTCGCACGCGGCCTTGAAGATGGGGAGGAACTGCTTCTGGCCGTACGGCGCGAAGGAGCGGGCGAAGAGAAGCACCTGCACGTAGCGCGGGTCCTTGGCGGCGCGGCGGATCTCGGCCGCGGATTCCTCGGGGTCGTTCTCGTTGACCAGGATCGAACCGCGCCAGCGGGGATCGGCGTCGAGCCAGGTGGCCGCGTTCCAGTCGTTGATGGCGCGCATCATCGCGTTGGCGAAGCCGAGGTTGTTGATGAAGGGCACGCCGTAGAGCGTGTTGATGATGGCGTAGCGGATGTTCCAGGTGTCGAGCAGCTGGTGCGCGGCGAAGGCCGGATCGGCGCCCGGCCGGTGGCCGTCGGGCGTGGTGGCGTCGCGGCGGGCGTTGAACGGGTAGCCCCCCTTGTAGGAGGTGTCCTGCGGCGCGACGAAGCCGCACTGCCGGATGAACTCGTTCCAGCGCTTCGAGAGGTAGGGGGCGAGCGCGGCGGTGTTGACCGGGTAATTGTGCACGTCGCAGTCGATGAGCGTCGCGGGCTCGCGTGGCTGGCCCGGCTTCGGGCGGGCGGACTTGGGCTTGGTGGGCGGCGTCATGGGAGGGGGAGGAAGGCGCGGCCGGCGCCGGATGTGCAGGTTAAGGTGAAAAGCACGGGAAGTCAGGCGATGCCGGGATTGTTCACTCCGTTGCACTTCCCGGGCCTGCCAGCCAGCGCCGGAGGAAGGCGGGGGTCTGCGCCCCGTCCCAGCGGTGCGGGCCGGCGAAAACGTGGTGCTCCAGCCGGTCCTCGGCGCCGAGCACGCGGTACCCGGCGCGGGCCAGGGCGACCTGCTCGCGGGCGTTGGCCAGGCCGCGCGGGCCGCTGAGCACGTCTTCGGTGCCGGACTCGATCAAGAGCGGGCGCGGGGCGTGCAGTGCCGCCAGGTCGGCGGCATCGAAGTACTCGCACAGCCGGGGCACGTAGCTGCAGGAGCAGCGGGCCTGGTGGATGATCGAGTCCCTGAACCCGAAAAAATTGCCGCTGATGACCATACAGCGGACCCGCTCCTCGAAGGCGCCGAGCCAGAGCAGCTGCAGGCCGCCGCCGGAGAGCCCCGCGCAGCCCACCCGGGCCGGATCGCAGTCGGGCCGGGTGGAGATGTAGTCGATCAGGCGCATCAGGTCCCAGGTCCACATCCCGGCCAGCGTCAGCCCTAGCGCGATCGCCTTTTGGTTGAGGATCGCGCACGAGCTTTCGAGGAAGAACTCCTCATCCAGCTCGTTCTCGTTGGTCCGGGCGCCGAAGTAGAACTCCCGGCGCTCGCCGAACCCGCGGGCGTCCGGGCAGAATACGACGTAGCCGGCCTCGCAGAAGACCCGGCCGTAATCGTAGCCGTACTTCTCGATGGCGGCTTTGACCGCCGGGATCTCGTCGAGCCCCGCCACCGACAGCTTGCCGGCGCCCCGGTGCCCGTGGGTGGCGATCATCACCGGAGCCGGACCCAGCCCCCGGATTGCGTGCGGCACCAGGACGTAGAACGGCATCCAGACCTCGGGTTCGGTCTGGATGAGCCATTTTTCACGCCGGTAACGCTCCCGGTCCACCGATTCGAGCTGCACGGGTTTCATCGGGCACGAAGCCATCCGCTCCAGGCCCAGCAGCGTGCGGAGGCGGACCCGGGCCTCTGCCTGCCATTCGGTGAACTCCGCGGCCCCGTCGGTCCGCATGGGCAGCCGGCGGGCGGTTTGATCGTAGATGGACTTCAGGCGTTCCTGCGAAGAGTAGTACTTCTCAAAGCGAATAGTTCTCATGGAATGCCGGCGAAGTGGCGGGAAGATGCGGCAGGCGGACCTTTGATGCAGCAGGAATCTGACCTCCTCACCACGGAGCGCTAAGGAGCCGGACACTCCGGCCTGCCTCCCGGCGCCGGATTTTCATCCGCACGGCTTTCGGGGAGGGTGCGCAGCTCTCGGAGAGTCGTGTCACACCGCTGACACAGTGGGACACTGCAGAGAAATGCATGTGACATCGTGACTCTGAATTTCCCGTCCAACGACCATCCGTGGAAGAGAGATTATAATTAAAATGTTGATGATTAATGGTTAAATAATCAATTCGGCCCGAGGCATACCCATTGCTAGGAGGCGGGCATGAGCAGAATTTTAGGCATCGATCTGGGCACCACGAACTCCTGCATGTCGATCATGGAGGGAGGCGAGCCGGTGGTCATTCCGAACGCCGAAGGCGCGCGGACGACTCCGTCGGTGGTCGCGTTCACCAAAACCGGTGAGCGGATCGTCGGCCAGGCGGCGAAGCGGCAGGCGGTGACCAATCCAAAGAACACGATTTTTTCCGCGAAACGACTGATCGGGCGCAAGTTCACCGAGGTCACGGAAGAGGCGAAGAACCTGCCCTACAAAGTCGTGGCTGGCAAGAACGGCGACGCCTACCTCGAGGTGCAGGTCGGCGACAAGACGGAGCAGTTCGCGCCGCAGCAGATTGCCGCGTTCGTGCTCGGCAAGCTGAAGGCCGATGCCGAGGCCTACCTGGGCGAGAAGATCACGCAGGCGGTCATCACCGTGCCGGCGTACTTCAACGACGCCCAGCGGCAGGCCACCAAGGATGCCGGCAAGATCGCTGGCCTCGAGGTCCTCCGCATCATCAACGAGCCGACGGCCGCCTCCCTGGCGTACGGGCTCGACAAGAAGAAGGACGAGAAGATCGCGGTGTTCGACCTCGGCGGCGGCACGTTCGACGTGTCGATCCTCGAGATCGGCGACGGCGTGTTCGAGGTGAAGGCCACCAACGGCGACACCCATCTCGGCGGCGACAACTGGGACGACGCCATCATCGGCTGGCTCGTGGACACCTTCAAGAAGGAGAACGGCATCGACCTCCGCAAGGATCCCATGGCGCTCCAGCGCCTCAAGGAGGAGGCGGAAAAGGCCAAGATCGCGCTCTCCTCGTCGACCACCTACGACATCAACCTGCCGTTCATCACGGCGGACGCGTCCGGCCCGAAGCACCTCAACGTGCAGCTGACCCGCGCGAAGATGGAGCAGATCTGCGACAGCCTGTTCGAGCGCTGCATCCAGCCTTTCAAGAACTGTATCAAGGACGCCGGCGTGACGGCGGCCAATATCGACGAGCTCGTGCTGGTCGGCGGCATGACGCGCATGCCGAAGGTCGTCGAGATCGCCAAGAGCCTCGGCGGCAAGCAGCCGCACCAGGGCGTGAACCCCGACGAGGTCGTCGCGGTCGGCGCCGCCATCCAGGGCGGCGTGCTCAAGGGCGAGGTCCGGGACGTGCTCCTGCTCGACGTGACCCCGCTCACGCTCGGCATCATGACCGCGGGCGACGTCGCCACGCCGATGATCCCGCGCAACACCACCATTCCCTCGAAGAAGACCCAGGTCTTCTCCACCTACAGCGACAACCAGCCGGGCGTCGAGATCGTGGTCCTGCAGGGGGAGCGCCCGATGGCCCGCGACAACAAGACGCTCGGCACGTTCAAGCTCGACGGCATCCCGCCCGCGCCGCGCGGCACGCCGCAGATCGAGGTCACCTTCGACATCGACGCCAACGGCATCCTGCACGTCACGGCCAAGGACCTCGGCACCGGCAAGGACCAGAAGATCACCATCCAGGGCTCCTCGGGCCTCTCGAAGGAGGAGGTCGAGCGCATGACCAAGGAGGCCGAGCTCAACGCCGAATCGGACCGCAAGCGGAAGGAGGCGGTCGACGCCAAGAACCAGCTCGACACCGCCATCTACCAGCTCGAAAAGACCCTCAAGGAGACCGGGGACAAGGTGCCCGCCGATGCGAAGACGAAGATCGAGGCGGCGCTGGCCGACGCCCGGAAAGAACTCGAGAGCAACGACACCGACCGGATGAAGGCCGCCCTCGAGAACCTCTCGAAGGTCGGCGCCGAGCTCTACCAGCAGGCCCAGGCGGCCGGCGCCCAGCCGGAAGCCGCCGCCGAGGGCGCCGCCGCCGGCCAGGCCAAGAAGGCTTCGGCCAAGGATGGCAAGGTCGTCGACGCCGACGTCGAGATCGTCGACGACGACAAGAAGTAACCCTTCCCGCGCACCCGCCCGCCCGGGCGCGGCTTCGCGGCATTTTCACTCCTAACTTCAACCCCAACCACACAAAACCAATATGGCTAAAGTAAACATCAAACCCATCGGTGATCGCGTGCTTGTGCAGCACATCGAGGAAAAAGAACAAGTGCGCGGCGGGATCATCATTCCCGACAGCGCCAAGGAAAAACCGCAGGAGGCCAAGGTCATCGCTTTGGGCACCGGCAAGAAAGATGAGAACGGCAAGCTCGTGCCCTTCGAGGTGAAGGTCGGCGACAAGGTGCTCATCTCCAAGTACGGCGGCACCGAGGTGAAGATCGAGGACCAGAAATTCACCCTGGTCCGCGAGGACGACATCCTGGGCGTCATCGCCTGATCGTCCCGCTCAACCCTAAACTTTCAAACTTACAGCTATTACCATGGCAGCCAAACAACTCCTCTTCGACGAAGCCGCCCGGCAGAAAATCCTCCGCGGC
The DNA here is from genome assembly GCA_016795545.1 of Opitutaceae bacterium. Taxonomy (GTDB): domain Bacteria; phylum Verrucomicrobiota; class Verrucomicrobiia; order Opitutales; family Opitutaceae; genus Lacunisphaera. The sequence goes on along the minus strand of JAEUGX010000105.1, from coordinate 16,369 downwards.
GTCGAGACCCTCTCCCGCGCGGTCAAAGTCACCCTTGGACCCAAGGGCCGCAACGTCGTCATCGACAAGAAATTCGGTTCCCCGACCGTCACCAAGGACGGCGTGACCGTCGCCAAGGAGGTCGAGCTTCCCGATCCCTACGAGAACATGGGCGCCCAGATGGTCAAGGAGGTCGCCTCCAAGACCAGCGACGCCGCGGGTGACGGCACCACCACCGCCACCGTGCTCGCGGAGGCCATCTACCGCGAGGGCCTGAAGAACGTCACCGCCGGCTCGAACCCGATCTACCTCAAGCGCGGCATCGACAAGGCCGTGGAGGCCGCCGTCGCCGAGCTCGCGAAGATCTCCAAGAAGGTCTCCGACCGCGAGGAGATCCGCCAGGTCGCCACCGTCTCGGCCAACTGGGACGAGACCATCGGCAACATCATCGCCGACGCCATGGACAAGGTGGGCAAGGACGGCACCATCACCGTCGAGGAAGCCAAGTCGATCGAGACCACCCTGGACGTCGTCGAGGGCATGCAGTTCGACAAGGGCTACCTCTCGCCCTACTTCGCCACCAACGCGGAGGCCCAGGAGGCCGTCCTCGAGGATGCCTACGTGCTGATCCACGAGAAGAAGATCGCCAACCTGCAGGAGTTCCTCCCGCTGCTCCAGACCGTCGCCAAGAGCGGCAAGCCCCTCCTCGTCATCGCCGAGGAAGTCGAGGGCGAGGCCCTCGCGGCGCTCGTCGTCAACAAGATCCGCGGCACCATCAACGTGTGCGCCGTCAAGGCCCCCGGCTTCGGTGACCGCCGCAAGGCCATGCTCGAGGACATCGCGATCCTCACCGGCGGCCGCTGCATCACCGAGGACCTCGGCCTCAAGCTCGAGAACCTCCAGACCAGCGACCTCGGCCGCGCCAAGCGCATCGTCGTCGACAAGGAGAACACCACCATCGTCGAGGGCGCCGGCAAGTCGTCCGACATCCAGGGCCGCGTGAAGCAGATCCGCCGCCAGATCGAGGAGACCACCAGCGACTACGACCGCGAGAAGCTCCAGGAGCGCCTCGCCAAGCTCGCCGGCGGCGTCGCCGTCATCAATGTCGGCGCGGCCACCGAGGCCGAGATGAAGGAGAAGAAGGCCCGCGTCGAGGACGCCCTGCACGCCACCCGCGCGGCGGTCGAGGAAGGCATCGTCGCCGGCGGCGGCGTGGCCCTGCTCCGCACCGTCAAGGCCATCGACGGCCTCAAGCTCGAGGGTGACGAGGCCATCGGCGCCCAGATCGTGCGCCGCGCGGTCGAGCACCCGGTCCGCATGCTCTGCGCCAACGCTGGCGTCGAGGGTGCGGTCGTCGTCGGCCAGATCCTGGCCAACAAGGGCAACTACGGCTACAACGTCGCCACCGGCGAATACGAGGACCTGGTCAAGGCCGGCGTCGTCGACCCCACGAAGGTCACGCGCACCGCGCTGCAGAACTCGTCGTCCATCGCCGGACTGCTCCTGACCACGGAGTGCATGATCACCGAGATCCCGGAGAAGAAGGAAGCTCCGGCCCCCGGCGGTCACGGCGGCGGCGGCATGGACTACTGATCCGTCCCGCTCTCCCGACCTTTCGAGGCGCGCCCCACCGGGCGCGCCTTTTTTTGCCCGCGCGGCTGCCGGAAGGGGTGAAATGCGGGTTGGCGCCCGGCGCGCCACCTGTCATCGGTGAGCTTCATCATGGAAGTCATCTTTCTCGGTACCGGCACCTCGCAGGGGGTGCCGATGATCGCCTGCCCCTGCGCGGTCTGCACCTCCGCCGATCCCCGCAACCATCGCACGCGGGCCAGCATCCATGTCGTCATGGACGGCCTGCACATCCAGGTCGATGCCGCGCCCGAGTTTCGCCTGCAGTGCCTGCGCGAGCGGGTCGGGCAGCTTGACTTTTTTATCCTCACCCACGGCCACAACGACCACGTCTCGGGCATGGACGACCTCCGCCGCTTCTGCGACCTGCGGGGCGGCAGGGCGTTGACCGTTTACACCACGGACGAGGGCATGTCGCGCGTGCTCGCCATTTTCCCCTACGCGATCGCCGAGCGGCCCGTGTCCCGCGGCTACGCGGCGTTCAAGCTGGTGTACATGCCGGAGAGCCTCGAGCTACCCCAGGGCACCATCCAGTCCACGCTCCTGCCGCACGGCGGCATCAACACCCTCGGGCTGGTCTTCACCGAAAAATCCTCCGGCCGGAAGTTCGCCTACTACTCCGACTGCAAGCGCATCCCGCCCGAGGCCGTCGCGCTGGCCCGGGGCGCTGATGCCGTCTGCCTCGACGGCCTGCGTCCCGACCCGCATCCGACCCACATGAACATCGAGGAAGCCTGCACCGCCGCCGCCGAGATCGGCGCCCCGGTCAGCTACCTGACCCACCTCACGCACGGCGTCGAACACGAGGCCTGGAGCCGTAAGCTTCCTGCCGGGGTGCGGCTTGCCCACGATGGCCTGCGCTTGAATCTCTAAACTTCCGGATTCGCGAGGGCAGGGGGCCTCCGGCGACCTTGGCCAGTGCACCGAAGGTTACCCGGGTTTTGCTGGATAGTTTCATGAAAATTATGACAAAGCCCTAATATAGAGCTTGCTTTAATTCCTACTAAGTAAATGTAGATTAAGGCAGTCACCTATATGAAACTCTCAAAGAAAGGAGAATACGCACTGCGATCGATGATCAACCTGGGCATAGCGGCCAAGGTGGGCCGGTCGCTGGTCCGGGTGACGGAGCTGGCCAAGGCGGAGGATCTGCCGATCAAGTTTCTCGAGCAGGTGATGCAGCAGCTCCGGGAGGCCGGTTTTGTCGAAAGCGAGCGGGGCAAGCATGGCGGCTACCGGCTGGCCAAGGCCGCCGGCCAGATCCGCATCGGCGAGATCGTGCGGTTGGTCGACGGTCCGCTGGCGCCCATTGGCTGCGTGAGCCAGACCGCGTACGAACCGTGCAATTGCCCGGACGAGGCCCACTGCGGGCTGCGGATGCTCATGCTCGACGTGCGCAACGCCATCGCCTCGATCCTCGACCGCTACACGCTGGCCGACGTGGTCGAGGTCACGACCCGGAGTCTCGTGCGTGACGGCTTGCCGCTGCCGTTCAGCGTGCCCGCGGAATCCGCGCCCGTCGCGCGCCGGGCCGCGCTGCGCTCGACCACGCCCCGGCTCAGCCCGACCGAGGGTGTCGTGCATCAACTCCTGGGAGACTACGCGATATGAGTGAATCCCTTGCCCAACTGCCCGAGACCCCGCCACCCGAGTGGCTGCGTGTGGTGCAACAGAAGGTCGAGTCGCTGCGCTACGGCGTGGTGCAGCTGGTCGTCCATGACGGCCGCGTGACCCAGATCGAACGCACGGAAAAAACCCGGCTGAATCCCTCCAGCCGCGAGTAATCCGCCCGCCCTCATTCTTTCCTACCGCCGCCCGCGGAGGCCTAGCCATCAGCATGCCAGCAAACTGACCCGTCCACGGGAAGTTCCCATGAAGACCAAAGACCAGACCATCCATGAGGAACTCCTCCTTCCGCAAACTCGCGCCCGCACTGACCGTGCTGGCCGTCCTGGCCCCGGCCGCGCCGCCCCTCGGCGCCGCTGAGGACCGGGCACTCACCCTGCTGCGCGACCAGATTCGCGCGCTCGAACAGAAACTGCTCGTGCTCGAACGCAAACAAGAGATCAAGGACGAGGCCGCCGCGGCGGCCCCGGCACCCAAGGTCACCGTCAACGACAAGGGCGTCACGCTCGCGTCGGCCGACGGGGCCAACTCGCTGCGCGTGCGCGGGCTCGTGCAGCTCGATGCGCGGCTGTTCTTCGACGACGACGCGTCGATCGTGAACAACGCCTTCGTGCTGCGACGCGCCCGGATCATTTCCGAAGGCACTTTCGCCCGGCGGTATTCCTTCCAGCTCGTGACCGAGTTCGGCGGCGGCGCGGTGAGCATCCTCGACGCCAATCTCGGCGTCGCGCTGGGCCAGGGCCTCCAGTTCAAGCTCGGGAAATTCAAGTCCCCGCTGGGGCACGAGCAGCTCCAGTCCGACGCCTGGACGTTCTTCAACGAGCGCTCCCTCGTCACCGGCCTCGTCCCGAATCGCGATCTGGGCGTCCAGGCCTCCGGCGACCTCGCCGACGGCCGGCTCAACTATGCGGTCGGCGTGTTCGGCGGCGTGCCTGACGGGGCGAGCACGAACAACTCCGACTTCGACAACGAAAAGGACGTGGTCGGCCGCGTGCAGGTGTCGCCGTTCCGGAACACCGCCGGCTCGCCGCTGCAGGGCCTGACCCTCGGGCTCGCCGGCAGCATCGGACGCCAGAAGACCGCGTCCGGTCGCACCGCCGGCTACCGCACGGACGGCCAGCAGACCTTCTTCGCCTACGCGGCCACGACCGTCGCCGACGGCGCCAGCTGGCGCATCTCGCCCCAGCTGGACTACCGCCGCGGCTCGCTCGGTCTCCTGGGCGAGTACGTGCTCTCCGCCGTCAACCTCCGCCCCAGCGCCACCGGACCGAAGACGGAGCTGCAGCACCGGGCCTGGCAGCTCGCCGCCGGCTATGTCCTGACCGGGGAGGACTCCTCCTACAACGGCGTCGTGCCCGCGACCAACTTTGACCCGGCCCAGGGCACCTGGGGCGCCTTCGAGGTCGCGGCCCGCTACGCCAGCCTGGAGATCGACGACGCCGTGTTTCCGCAGTACGCGTCCGCCGCCAACAACGCCAACGAGGCCTCCGCGGTCGGAGTCGGCCTGAACTGGTACCTCAGCAAGGCCGTAGTCTTCAAGTTCGACTACTACCAGACGCGCTTCGGCTTCAACGCCGCGTCGCCCGCCGTCTCGTCCGCCCCGGTCCTCCGGCAGGACGAGAAATCCTTCATCACCCGCTTCCAACTCACCTTCTGATCCTTGTCCTCCACATGAAAGCCAAGCTTCTCTCCCTCGCCGCCTTCGCCCTCGTCGCCGGCGCCTCCGCCAAGAACATCGAGCTGCTCAACGTCTCCTACGACCCGACGCGCGGCCTCTACAGCGAATTCAACAAGGCCTTCGCCGCCCACTGGCTGGCCCAGACCGGTGACACCGTCACCATCAAGCAGTCGCACGGCGGCTCCGGCAAACAGGCCCGCGCGGTCATCGACGGCCTCCAGGCCGACGTGGTGACGCTGGCGCTGGCCGGCGACGTCGACGCGCTGCACGACGTGGCCAAACTCATCCCCGCCGACTGGCAGAAGCGCCTGCCGCACGACTCCTCGCCCTACACCAGCACCATCGTGTTCCTCGTCCGCGCCGGCAACCCGAAGGGCATCAAGGACTGGGACGACCTGGTCCGGCCCGGCGTCTCGGTGATCACGCCCAATCCGAAGACCTCCGGCGGCGCGCAATGGAATTACCTCGCGGCCTGGGAATTCGCGCGGCGCAAGCTCGGCGGTGACGCCGCCGCCAAGGACTTCGTGCGGGCCCTGTACAAGAACGTGCCCGTGCTGGATTCCGGCGCGCGCGGCTCCACGACCACGTTTGCGCAGCGCGGCATCGGCGACGTGTTCATCTCATGGGAAAACGAGGCCTTTTTCGCCCTCAAGGAGTTCGGGGCCGACAAGTTCGCCATCGTCGTGCCGTCCCTGAGCATCCTGGCCCAGCCGACCGTGACGGTCGTCGACAAGGTTGTCCGCAAGAAGGGCACCGCCGCGGTGGCCCAGGCCTACCTGGAATACCTCTATTCGGAGGAGGGGCAGGACATCGCCGGCCGCAACTTCTACCGCCCGGCGGTCAGCGCCACCGCGCAGGCCAAGTATGCGGCCAGCTTCCCGCAGGTCGAACTGTTCACCATCGATGCCGCTTTCGGCGGCTGGACCAAGGCCAAGCAGGTGCACTTCTCCGAAGGCGGCACCTTCGACCAGATCTACGCGCCCTGACCCCCGCCCCGCCGCCGCGGTCGCCCCGCGGCGGCGCCTTCCATGCCCCAGCTCATGAACACTTCCTCCTCTCGCCGCCGGGCCGCGCGCGAACCCTCGCCTTCGCTCTCCGCCTCCCTGGCCGAACAGCTCGCCACGCTCTACGGCCTGGCGCAGCGCTCCGACCACGTCTTCGGCTCACCCCTGGGACCGTTCGAGCATGCCGGCCGGGCCCATTACGTCCCGCGGTTCGTTTACGTCGGGCCGCACACCTCCGACGAGTCCCCGCGGCTAGCCTTCCTCGCCGGGTGGGACCACCGCGACCTCCGGTCGACCCTCGCCCTGCTCCAGCTCGTGGGCGAGCTGGTCGCCACGCCCAGCGTCGGCCAGAGCCTGCACCTGGCATTCTATCCCTGCCTCGATGTGCTCGGGGCGGAGGCGGGTCCGCGCCGCCTGGCGACGCAATCCTGGACGCAGCCCTCCGCCCCGGAGATCGGACTCCTCGCCCGCGACGCGCGCCTGCGCCAGTACCATGCCTTCATCCGCGTGGTCTCGGCCCCGGCCGACGACGTCGTGGTCCTGCGGCTGCGCACCGGAGGCGCCGTGTCGTCCTTCGTCCCGCTGCTGACCTCGAGCGACGTCGACCCCTTCCCCGTGCGTTGGGAGATGGAGGCAGGGACGGCGCCCGCGGCCGGTCCGCTCTCGCTGGCCGCGGACTTGCCGTTCCAGCCGCTGGACCTCGAGTTCGGGGTGCCGGTCGACTGGTCCTTGGCGACTTGCCGCGAGGCCGTCACCTCGGTCCTGAAGCGTTTCATCGTCCGCTACCGCGCCTTCCTGGCCTACGGGCAGCATCTCTGAACATGGCTTCCCTCGAACCCGTCTATCCCCACAAGCTGCGGCGGCTGTACTGGCCGTTCCTGGCGCTTGCCGAGATCTGCCGGGACGTGGTCGGCACGGTGGTGGGCTCGTTCGAGGTTGACGGGAAGCGCTACACGATCCCCCGCTTCGTTTTCCACGGGCCGCCGGCCGGGCGAATGCCGGTGCGGGTGGGGTTGTTCGCACTCCTGGGGGGCCACGAGCTGGCCGGCGCGCTCGGCCTCGAGCGGCTGCTGAGCCGACTTGCGGCCGAGCCGGCCCTCGCCGCCGGTTGCGAGCTGGCGGTCTACCCGCTGTGCAACCCGACCGGCTTCGAGGACGGCACCGCGCACAACCGCGCCGGCCGCTGCCTGGGCCGCGAGTTCTGGCGGGGCTCGGCCGAGCCCGAGGTCAGGATCCTCGAGGAGGAACTGCGCGCGCAACGCTTCGACGGGATCGTCGCGTTGCACGTAGGCACAGCCGGCGCCGGGGTGGAGAGTCTGTCCGCGCCGCCGGAGCAGCGTCCGGTGCCGTTCCGGCTCGTCCTCGACCTGCCGGCCGACGTTCCCCTGGCGCCGCAGGTCGAGGCGATCAGCGGCGTCCTGCAATCCCTGGTGCCGTGCTGCCACGGCTTTCTCAATCGGGGAATCCAGCCATGAGCCCGACCCTCGCCGTTTCCCGTCCCCGCCGCCGGATCCTGCCCGGCTTCGGCCTCTCGCTCGGCTTCACCCTGGTTTACCTCAGCCTCATCGTGCTGATCCCGCTTTCCGCCGCCTTCCTGCGCGCGGGAGGACTGAGCCTCGCGGACTTCTGGGCCACGGTGACCGCGCCGCGCGTGCTGGTCTCCTACCGCCTGAGCTTCGGCGTGTCGCTGCTGGCGGCGCTCGTGAACGCGGGTTTCGGCCTGATCCTCGCCTGGGTGCTCGTGCGCTACCGCTTTCCCGGGCGCCGGATCGTCGACGCGCTGGTGGACCTGCCCTTCGCGCTGCCGACGGCGGTGGCCGGCATTGCGCTGACGGCGATCTACGCCCCCAACGGCTGGCTGGGCCGCTGGCTCGACCCGCTCTGGGGCGCGGGGGTCCGCCGGCTCGCGGAGTGGGTCCCCGTGGTCGACTGGGCCGGCCTGCTCGGCACCAAGCTGGCCTTCGACCGTCCCGGCGTCTTCCTCGCCCTGACCTTCGTGGGCCTGCCGTTCGTGGTCCGCACGCTGCAGCCGGTGCTCGAGGAACTCGAGCCCGAGCTCGAGGAGGCGGCGGCCACGCTGGGCGCCAACCGCTGGCAGACCATGACGCGCGTCGTCTTCCCGGAGCTCCGGCCGGCCCTGATCACGGGTTTCACCCTGGCGTTCGCCCGGGCGCTTGGCGAGTACGGCTCCGTCGTCTTCATCGCCGGCAACCAGCCGATGCACAGCGAGATCACGCCGCTGCTCATCATCAACAAGCTGGAGCAGTATGACTACCGCGGCGCCACCGCGATCGCGGTGGTGATGCTGGTCGCCTCCTTCGTGCTCCTGCTCCTCATCAACCTGCTCCAGCGCTGGAGCCGCCGCTACCACCGCGTCTGACATGGCCGCCCTCGTCACCACCCCCCCGCTCGCCGGCCAGCCGCCGGCCGCCGCCGGCCGCCGCGTCGTCCGCAACCCCGCCTGGGTGCGCGTGCTGTTCATGACGGTGGCGCTGCTCTTCGTGGCCGGTTTCCTCGTGCTGCCGCTGGCCGCCGTTTTTGCCGAGGCGCTGCGCAAGGGCCTCGGGGCCTACCTCGACTCCTTCCGCGACCCCGACGCGCTGAGCGCGATCCGGCTCACGCTGCTGGCCGCGGCCGTCGCCGTGCCGGCGAATCTCGTGTTCGGCGTGGCGGCATCGTGGTGCATCGCCAAGTTCGATTTCCGCGGCAAGAGCGTGCTGATCACGCTGATCGACCTGCCGTTTGCCGTCTCGCCGGTCATCTCCGGCCTGATCTACGTCCTGGTCTTCGGCGCGCAGGGCTGGTACGGCCAGTACCTGGACGCCGCGGACCCGGCGCTGCCCTGGCTGCAACAGTGGCTGGCCGCGCGGGACTTCAAGATCATCTTCGCCGTGCCCGGGATCGTCCTGGCCACGACCTTCGTCACCTTCCCGTTCGTGGCCCGCGAGCTGATCCCGCTGATGCAGCAGCAGGGCAGCGACGAGGAATACGCCGCGCTCACCCTCGGCGCCAGCGGGTGGCAGACGTTCTGGCGGATCACCCTGCCCAACATCAAGTGGGGCCTCTTCTACGGCGTGATCCTGTGCAACGCCCGCGCCATGGGCGAGTTCGGCGCGGTGTCGGTCGTGTCGGGCCACATCCGCGGCGAGACCAACACCATGCCGCTCCACGTCGAGATCCTCTACAACGAGTACAACTTCGTCGCGGCCTTCGCCGTGTCCTCCCTCCTCGCCCTGCTCGCGCTGCTGACCCTCTTCCTCAAGAGCCTGGTCGAGTGGCGCGCGCGGAAATCCGCCTGAGCACCGTTCCACTCCCGCCCAGCTCCGACTCTCCATGAGCGTTCAAGTCGAAAACATCCGGAAAACCTTCGGCCACTACACCGCCCTGGCGGACGTGAGCCTGGCCGTGAAGAGCGGCAAGCTGACCGCGCTGCTCGGGCCCTCGGGCTCGGGCAAGACGACGCTGCTGCGCATCATCGCGGGGCTGGAGCACGCCGACGAGGGGAGCGGGCAGATCCGCTTCCACGGCGAGGACGTGACCCACGTGCCGGCCGGCCGGCGGCGGGTCGGCTTCGTGTTTCAGCATTACGCGCTGTTCCGGCACATGACGGTGTTCGAGAACGTCGCCTTCGGCCTGAAGGTGCGCCGCGAGCGTCCCGCCCGCGCGGAGATCGCCGACCGCGTCCACCGGCTGCTCAAGCTCGTGCAGCTCGAGAGCCTGGCCGAGCGCTACCCGAGCCAGCTGTCGGGCGGCCAGCGGCAGCGGGTCGCGCTCGCCCGCGCGCTGGCGGTCGAGCCCAAGGTGCTGCTGCTCGACGAGCCCTTCGGCGCGCTTGACGCCAAGGTCCGCAAGGAGCTGCGTCGCTGGCTGCGCCGGTTCCACGACGAGATCCACCTGACCACGCTGTTCGTCACCCACGACCAGGAGGAGGCGCTCGAGATCGCCGACGAGGTCGTGATCATGAACCAGGCGAAGATCGAGCAGGTGGGCACGCCGCAGGAGGTCTACGACCGCCCGGCGTCGCCGTTCGTGTACCAGTTTCTCGGCAACGTCAATGTGCTGCCGGCCGCCGCCCTGGCCGGCGCGGGCGCGGGCCGCCCGGATGGCGGCGGCCTCGTGTACGTGCGGCCGCACGACATCGAGGTGGTGCCGCACGCTGCGGGAGAGTCCGGCCTGCCGGCCATCCTGCGCTACATCCACGCGGCCGGCCCGCAGGCCCGCCTGACCCTGGAGCAGGTCGTGAACCGTGAGACCGTGGAGGCGGAGATCTCGCGCGCCGAGCTCGACCGCCTCGGCCTGCGGGCCAACGACCTGGTGCGGCTGCGGCTGCGCCAGTCCCGGTCCTTCGCGGAGGATTATGCCATCTGACGCGGCCCCGCCGGCGCTCCGTTTAAGACAATTCCCGGGGTTGCCTCCCGCCACATTCCTTCTACGTTAACCCGGAACCACCACAACCCACGACGATCATGGCCAAGATATACAACGACATCACCGAAACCATCGGCAACACGCCGCTCGTGCGTCTGAACCGCACCGCCGCCGCCCACGGGGCGCAGGCAGACGTCCTGCTCAAGCTCGAATTCTTCAACCCCCTGTCTAGCGTCAAGGACCGCATCGGCTTCTCGATGATCGATGACGCCATCAAGTCCGGCAAGATCACCAAGGACAGCGTCTTGATCGAGCCTACGAGCGGTAACACGGGCATCGCCCTGGCCTTCGTCGCGGCGGCCAAGGGCCTCAAGCTGATCCTCACCATGCCGGAGACGATGAGCACCGAGCGCCGCAAGCTGCTCAAGATCCTGGGCGCCCGCGTGGTCCTCACCGAGGGCCCGAAAGGCATGAAGGGTGCCATCGCCAAGGCCGAAGAACTGGCCGCGAAGATCCCGAAGAGCGTGATCCTGCAGCAATTCTCCAATCCCGCCAACCCGGCGATCCACCGCAAGACGACAGCCGAGGAGATCTGGCGCGACACCGATGGCAAGGTCGACTTCGTCGTTTCCGGCATCGGCACCGGCGGCACGATCACCGGCGTGGGCGAGGTGCTCAAGCAGCGCAAGTCCGGCGTCAAGATCGTCGCCGTCGAGCCCGATGCCTCGCCCGTGCTGTCCGGCGGCCAGCCCGGACCGCACAAGCTGCAGGGCATCGGCGCCGGCTTCGTGCCGGCGGTGCTCAACACCAAGATCTACGACGAGGTCATCCGCGTGAAGGAGGCCGACGCCGGCCCGCTGTCGAAGCAGATCAACCAGCTCGACGGCATTCCGGTCGGCATCTCCTCCGGCGCCATCACCTGGGCCGCACTGCAGCTGGCCAAGCGTCCCGAAAACAAGGGCAAGACGATCGTCGCGATCATCCCCTCGAGCTCGGAGCGCTACCTGTCCACGTGGCTCTTCGCCGACGTGAACGTGGAGTCGGACTCGGTCGACGACCTCGTCTCGGCCGGAGCCTGAGGCCAGACTTCGTCGAGCGCAGGGGCGGACCGGCTGGTCCGCCCTTTTTTCGTTGGGGGCCGAGGCGATAACGCCGGATCCGCCCTAGAACGGCCAGACGGCGGGAATCACCACCAGCGCAATGATCAAGCAGATCGCGTTGAGCGGGGTGCCGATGCGGACGAAGTCCGAGAAACGGTAGCCGCCGATGCCGTAGACGTAGGTGTTGGTCTGGTAGCCGATGGGGGTGGCGAAGGAGGCCGAGGCTGCGATGCAGACGACGATGATGAACGGCCGCGAATCGACCCCGATCTGGCTGGCGAGGCTGATGGCGAGCGGCGTCATGAGGGCCGCCACCGCATTGTTGGAGAGTATCTCGGTGAGGACCGAAGTCACCAGGTAGAACGCGGCCAGCATCACGATGGCCTTGTGTTCGGGAGGCACGAACTGGTTGCCCAGCCAGAGGAGGCGATCCACCAGAAAAACGGAGGTCCCGGTTTTCTCCATGGCCAGGCCGAGCGCCAGCATGCCGTAGATCAGGAACAGCAGGTTCCACTCCACCGCCTGGTAGCCTTCCTTGGGCTTAAGGCAGCCGGTGGCAAAGACGATGACGCAGGCGAGGATGGCGGCCATCTCCGTGCTGAGCACGGAGAAAGTGGATGCGAGGACCACACCGGCGATGGAGCCGAGGACGATCAGCAGCTGCCGCGGGCGGGTCTGCGCCGGCAGGCGCGGCCGGTCGATCAGCAGGAGGTCGCGGCTCGAGCGGAGGTTCTCGATCGCCGGGTCCGTGCCCATCATCAGCAGGATGTCCCCGAAACGCAGCGGCACCGTGTCGAACGGCGGGGCCAGGTTCCGTCCGTCGCGGTGCAGCGCCAGCGGCGTCAGCCGGTGGTGCTCGCGGAAGTTGATTTCGCGGGAGCTCCGGCCGATGAAGCTCGAGTTGGGGCCCACGATGGTCTCGACCAGCGCGCTCTCGTGCGCGGCGATCTGCCCGAGGCCCTGCTCGGCGGTGAGATCGAGCCCGGCGAGCGAGCGGGCGTGGGCCACGCCCTGCGGGCGGCAGGAAAGCACGAGGCGGTCGCCGGGCTGGAGTGCGACCGCGCCGAGGTCGGCCTCGAGCGAGATCTCGTCGCGGACGATCTCCAGCACCCGGATGCCGCGGGCCGGCAGCAGCCCGGCCTGGGCCGGGGTCCGGCCGGCGGCCGGCGAGCCGGCGGGGACGAAGACCTCCGAGAGGTATTCCCGCCGGTCCTCGGCGCCCACCGTCGCGACCGGTTCCGTCCGGGCCGGCAGCAGGCGGTTGCCGGCCAGGGCGATGTAGAGCGCGCCGGCCGCGAGCATGGGCAGGCCGATCCAGGCGAACTCGAACATGCCCAGCGGCGGCAGGCCGCGTTCGCGCACAATGCCGGCCACCACCAGGTTGGTGCTGGTGCCGATCAGCGTGCAGCAGCCGCCAAGCACGGCCGCGAAGGACAGGGGAATCAGGAACTTGGAGGCGGGGCGGCGCATCTTCCGGGCCAGGTCCAGCACGACCGGCACGAACACCGCCACGACGGGGGTGTTGTTGATGAACGCGGAAACCGCGGCGGTGCTGAGCACGAGCAGCAGCATCACGGTGAAGTAGTGCAGCCCCGCCAGCCGGTCCAGCAGGGTGGCCAGGCGGTCGATGGCGCCGCATTTGACCAGAGCGGCGCTGAGGATGAACATGGCCCCCACCGTCACCGGCGCCGGATTCGCCAGCACGCTGAACGCCTGCGCCTCGGTCAGCAGACCGCTGAGCACGATGACCAGGAAGAGCGACAGGGCCGTAACGTCGGGCGTGACCTTTTCGCTGATGAAGGACACCAGGGCGCCCGCAAGCAGGACGAGGACAAGCGCGATCTCCCAGGTCATGCCGGCGGCAGGCTTAGCGGGCCGTCCGCGGACCGGCGGATTTCTCGGATTGCTGATACCATTGGTAGAAGCTGACGGCGAAGGCGGTCATGGCCACCGCCATGCCCACCAGCTTCATCATGGAGCCAGCCAGCAACTGGTCGGCGGCGGCGCTCAGGCTCGTGATCCGCGGCGCGTATTCGTAGGTGGGGTAGAGGATGTCGGGCGAAAACGTGATATAGGCGAACACCGGGGTCATGCCGATGACCACGCCCAGCAGGTAGAGCATCCGCCAGGCATAGCTGGTCGGGGGAAATTCGCGGGAAGGGCTGCACAGCGGCCACCAGTAGAATAGCGCGGCGCCGAACATGCTGAAATGCTCCAGGATGTGCACGACGCGGTTCTGCAGCGCCCAGTCGTAGAGTAACGGCAGGTGCCAGGCGCTGATGACCACGGTGTAGATGACCCCGCAGATCACGGGGTTGGTCAGGACCCGGAGCGGCGCCTGGAGGGACGGGCGCCCGGTGACCACCCGGACAACCCAATCCGGCAACCCGAAGAGGAACAGGAGTGCGGCGGGATAAATGATGATCTGGTGCTGCAGCATGTGGGCGCTGAAGAGGTAGCGCTCGGCGACCTGGTCGAGAGGGGAGCCGACCCCGAGGTAAAAGACCACCAGGGAGGAATAGAAGGAGAAGGCCTTCCGGCGGGGGTAGGGTGTGTCCGGCCCCGCGAGGCGGTTGCGGAGGGGGCCCGTCATGACGGCATAGAGCCAACCCAGGAGGATGAGGCCGCCGACCAGGATCGGCTCATTGTGCCAGTGGTTCCACTCGATCATCGGGGCAAGGTTTGGGAGGAAACCAACGGATGGCCATCAAAAGCACAAGCCGACGCGGCGAGAAATATGGCCTAACGGGGAACAAAAAAGCCGCCCCGGAAAAGGGCGGCTGTTGCCAGGGGGCGGGCGACGGGGCTCAGGCCAGACCGGTCAGCGCCGGCACCGCCAGGGCCGCCGAGGTCAGCGGCTTGCTCGCCTCGGCACCGAAGAGATGCAGGAGCGCCCACATCGTGCCGCCGGCCAGGACGAGGCCGATGAAGAACAGGATCGTGCAAAACACCTTGTCCCAGCGCAGGTGCATGAAGAAGAAGATGACGAACATGAACTTCACGGCGGAGAGCACGATCAGCGAGGTGACGACGAACCACTTGGCGAGCGGCAGGTACACCAGCACGACTTCCACGCCCGTGATGACCGAGAGGATCATCGCGACCTGGATGTAGAAGTGGAACTTGCTCGGCTCGTGGTGGCCGGCGTCGGCGGGAAGGGCGGCAGCGGGAGCGGACATGGCGGCGGGAGAGTTTTAAGGAGGGAGGAGGGGACGGGCGGTCGCGGTGCTCAGAGGTATTCCAGCAGGTAGACCGCCGTGAAGATGATGATCCACACGATGTCGACGAAGTGCCAGTAGAGGCCGATGGCCTCGACATCGACGGCGTTCTTCTCGCCGAACTCGACCGCGCCGCGGGAGCGGCCCAGCCAGATGACGGCCACGAAGGCGGCGGCGCCGACCAGGAGGGGCGTGGTCGCCCGGGAGAGGAAGTCGCCGACGGGCAGGCCATAGACGATCTCGATCAGGCCCGGGACGAGGTAGATGAACGACACGGCCATGGTGACCGAAACGGCCAGCAGGTGGATGAAATTCATCATCAGGCCGCCGCCGTTGGCGGGCTTGAAGGTGCGGACGTACATCATGCCGAGTAGCAGCACGCCGATGGCGACGTGCGTGCCGTGGGTGCCGGTGAGGGTGTAGAACGTCGAGCCGAAGATGCTGTTCGACAGCGTCATCTTCTTCTCATGCACGAAATGCGCGAATTCGTAGACCTGGCCGCCGAGGAAGATGCAGCCGAAGAACATCGTGCCGAGCAGCATGGTGCGCGTGCTCTTGATGTTGCCGCGCTGGATGGCGTTGACCGCCAGCGCCATGAGCAGCGACGACATCAGGAGGATGAACGTCGAGAAGGACGTCAGCTCGATGTTGAAGACCTGCGTCGGGATCGCGTTGCCCGGGGGCGGATTGATGCGGTAGACGAGGTGCGACGAGATCAGGGCGCCGAAGAACATGCAGTCCGACGCCAGGAAGGCCCACCAAAGGAGCTTCTTGTTCGGGATGCCCGTCGAGGTCGTGTGGTCGTGATGATGGTCGATGTGACCGGTGGCCGCGTGACTGCTCATGAGAGGATTCGGTAAGGCTTAGTGGTGGTCGCCGCGGGATTCGGTGACCTTGCCGTCGGGGCCGATGTGGATGTGGTAGCCGCCGGGGCCTTCCAGCGCCCACAGATACAGGGCGGCCACCATCACGCCGAGGCCGGTGAGGGCCAGGGGCAGGTGGGAGGCGAAGACCTGACGGTCGAACATGATCACCGGGTGGTGCAGCTGGGCGAAATTGTAGGCGCCAATGAGCAGGCCGACCGCCGAGAAGAACGGGTACCACGACTGGTCGGGCATGTGGATGCCGCCGTGGGACTCCTCGTCCTTCATGTGTTCGGCCTTCTCCTTGGCGATCTCTTCCTTGTGGTGCTTTTCATACCACCAGGCGTCGCGGGCGTGCACGGTCGGGATCGCGGCGAAGTTGTGCTCCGGCGGCGGCGAGGGGATGGACCACTCGAGCGTGCGGCCGTCCCACGGGTCGTTGCCGCACTTTTCTCCCTTGAAATAGGTGTAGATCAGAACCGCGAAGTACGTGAAGATGCCGACGCCCAGCAGGTAGGCGCCGCAGGTGGCGAACAGGTTGCCCTCGTTCCACCCCATGTTGGAATCGTAGGTCCAGGTGCGGCGGGGCATGCCGTTCAGGCCGAGGAAGTGCATCGGGAAGAACGTGGCGTTGAAGCCGATGAAGATGATCCAGAACGACAGCTTGCCCCAGAACTCCGGCACCAGGCGGCCGAAGAACTTCGGGAACCAGTAGTGGATCGCCGCCAGCAGCGCGAAGGTGGCGCCGCCGATCAGCACGTAGTGGAAGTGGGCGATGACGAAGTAGCTGTCCTGCTGCTGGGCGTCGGCCGGGGCCGCGGAGTGCATGATGCCCGAGAAGCCGCCGAGCATGAACATCCAGATGAAGCCCAGCGCGAACATCATGGGCGTGCGGGTCATGATC